>NZ_CP040018.1:1854584-2472779 GCF_005280255.1 Arthrobacter sp. 24S4-2
GACGGCGTTGTGGTGCTGGAGCCGTCCATGATGCTCAACCACGAGCACGGACGCGTCGGCGATCTGTACGTTGCCATGACCCGGCCCACGCAGCGGCTGCGGCTCATCTCGGCCGCCCCGGTGCCGGCAGGCATCGAACGCTAATTGCCGAGGGCAGGGGGACCGGACCACACCGGCCTCCTGCCCGCCCGGCGGCACTGTCACGCTGCGCTGGCCGGACTGACACGCTGCGCTGGGGACCGGCCAATCCTGCTAACTTAGATCACGTGTCCCAACTAAATGATCTCGAGTCCCAGCAGAACGATCCGAGCTTTGCCAACATCTGGCAAGAGCTCAACTGGCGCGGCCTAGTCCACGTATCCACTGATGAAGTGGAACTGGAGAAGCTGCTCGCCGGGGACCCGGTCACCTATTACTGCGGGTTCGACCCCACGGCGCCCAGCCTGCACCTGGGCAACCTGGTGCAGTTGCTCGTGATGCGCAGGCTCCAGCTCGCCGGCCACAAACCGTTGGGCCTGGTTGGCGGGTCGACAGGACTGATCGGTGATCCGCGGCCGACGGCGGAACGCACCTTGAACACCAAAGACACCGTTTCCGAGTGGGTCGGCTACCTCCAGGCACAGGTCCGCCGCTTCCTGAGCTTCGAAGGCGACAACGCCGCCAGGATGGTCAACAACCTGGACTGGACCGCACCGCTGAGCGCCATCGACTTCCTCCGCGACATCGGAAAGCACTTCCGCGTGGGCACCATGCTCCGCAAGGACGCCGTGGCTTCCCGCCTCAGTTCGGATGAAGGCATCAGCTACACCGAGTTCAGCTACCAGATCCTGCAAGGCATGGACTACCTCCAGCTCTTTCGCGATTACGGCTGTGCCCTGCAGACAGGGGGCTCCGACCAATGGGGAAACCTCACCAGCGGCACCGAGCTCATCCGCAAGGTTGAGGGCAAGCACGTGCACGCGCTGGGCACTCCGCTCATCACCAATTCGGACGGCACCAAGTTCGGCAAGAGCGAAGGCAACGCCATCTGGCTCGACCCGGAGATGTGCAGCCCGTATGCCTTCTACCAGTTCTGGCTAAACACGGCGGATGCCGACGTGGCCGACAGGCTGAAGGTGTTCACGTTCCTTAGCCGCGCCGAGATTGAAGCCCTCGAAGTTTCCATTGCGGAACGTCCCTTTGCCCGCGAGGGCCAGCGGAAGCTCGCGTTCGAAGTGACATCCCTGGTTCATGGCGTCGAGGCTACGGAAAAGGTCATCGCTGCATCTGCGGCGCTGTTCGGCGGCGGGGATCTCGCGGCGCTGGACGAGGGCACCCTTGCGGCTGCGACGGCCGAGCTGCCCTCGGCCCGTATTGCGGCGGATGGCCTCGGCATCGTGGATCTGCTCGTGGCCTCCGGTCTCTCGGACAGCAAATCGGCTGCCCGCCGGACGGTCGGAGAGGGCGGTGCCTACGTCAACAACTCCAAGGTGACCGATCCCGATGCCGTCATTCCTGGCAGCGAACTCCTGCACGGGCGCTACCTGCTCCTGCGCCGGGGGAAGAAGAACCTCGCCACCGTCGAAGTGACAGCGTCCTAAGACTCATGTGCACGCTCCTTTCCGGCCGATTTGCGCGGCCGGGGAGGGGCGTGTATTGTTTTCTGAGTCGCCACCGCTGAGTGGTGACCAATCCCCTACAAATGAAAAGCAATTCTTCATGCGCACGGCGCAGAAATGAAAAGTTGCTTCACGTTTTGCTGGGCGGATTCGTTCCACCAAGTGAATTTCGGAAGAATAACCGGATTTGCAAAGTGGAAATGAATGAAATAAGCTATAAACATCGCAGCGAAGAAATACTAACAAAGAATTCATCGGAATTCAAATATTTGTTTGAGAAGTATTCGAATGTGTCTGTTGTTTGAGAACTCAATAGTGTGCCAAGTTTGTTGATACCAATTTGTTTATATGGATTGGTTGAATTGACTGGATTATGCCACCCCGTGGTGTGGTCTGGTTTTTACAGCTGGTTTCAAATTTTGTGCATTGTGTGCATCCCGTTTTCCCGGGGGCGCATGGTGTGTCTGTTTTTGTTTTACTTCAACGGAGAGTTTGATCCTGGCTCAGGATGAACGCTGGCGGCGTGCTTAACACATGCAAGTCGAACGATGATGCCCACTTGTGGGTGGATTAGTGGCGAACGGGTGAGTAACACGTGAGTAACCTGCCCTTAACTCTGGGATAAGCCTGGGAAACTGGGTCTAATACCGGATATGACTCCTCATCGCATGGTGGGGGGTGGAAAGCTTTTTTGTGGTTTTGGATGGACTCGCGGCCTATCAGCTTGTTGGTGAGGTAATGGCTCACCAAGGCGACGACGGGTAGCCGGCCTGAGAGGGTGACCGGCCACACTGGGACTGAGACACGGCCCAGACTCCTACGGGAGGCAGCAGTGGGGAATATTGCACAATGGGCGCAAGCCTGATGCAGCGACGCCGCGTGAGGGATGACGGCCTTCGGGTTGTAAACCTCTTTCAGTAGGGAAGAAGCGAAAGTGACGGTACCTGCAGAAGAAGCGCCGGCTAACTACGTGCCAGCAGCCGCGGTAATACGTAGGGCGCAAGCGTTATCCGGAATTATTGGGCGTAAAGAGCTCGTAGGCGGTTTGTCGCGTCTGCCGTGAAAGTCCGGGGCTCAACTCCGGATCTGCGGTGGGTACGGGCAGACTAGAGTGATGTAGGGGAGACTGGAATTCCTGGTGTAGCGGTGAAATGCGCAGATATCAGGAGGAACACCGATGGCGAAGGCAGGTCTCTGGGCATTAACTGACGCTGAGGAGCGAAAGCATGGGGAGCGAACAGGATTAGATACCCTGGTAGTCCATGCCGTAAACGTTGGGCACTAGGTGTGGGGACATTCCACGTTTTCCGCGCCGTAGCTAACGCATTAAGTGCCCCGCCTGGGGAGTACGGCCGCAAGGCTAAAACTCAAAGGAATTGACGGGGGCCCGCACAAGCGGCGGAGCATGCGGATTAATTCGATGCAACGCGAAGAACCTTACCAAGGCTTGACATGGGCCGGACCGGGCTGGAAACAGTCCTTCCCCTTTGGGGCCGGTTCACAGGTGGTGCATGGTTGTCGTCAGCTCGTGTCGTGAGATGTTGGGTTAAGTCCCGCAACGAGCGCAACCCTCGTTCCATGTTGCCAGCGCGTAATGGCGGGGACTCATGGGAGACTGCCGGGGTCAACTCGGAGGAAGGTGGGGACGACGTCAAATCATCATGCCCCTTATGTCTTGGGCTTCACGCATGCTACAATGGCCGGTACAAAGGGTTGCGATACTGTGAGGTGGAGCTAATCCCAAAAAGCCGGTCTCAGTTCGGATTGGGGTCTGCAACTCGACCCCATGAAGTCGGAGTCGCTAGTAATCGCAGATCAGCAACGCTGCGGTGAATACGTTCCCGGGCCTTGTACACACCGCCCGTCAAGTCACGAAAGTTGGTAACACCCGAAGCCGGTGGCCTAACCCCTTGTGGGAGGGAGCTGTCGAAGGTGGGACTGGCGATTGGGACTAAGTCGTAACAAGGTAGCCGTACCGGAAGGTGCGGCTGGATCACCTCCTTTCTAAGGAGCACCTACAATCACCCTGCCGGGCGTATGCCCGTGTGGTGGGGTTGTCAGGAGTAACGCCCGTTGCGCAGACGTTTGTTCTGCGGCGGGTGCTCACGGGTGGAATATCAGCAGATAGCGGCCGCGGGTTTTGTTCATCCTGCCTAGTACGGATGCCGGTTCTTTGGAGCCTGGTGTCCTGGAACGGTGCGGGTGGGGGACCGCGGTTTAGTGTTTGGCACACTGTTGGGTCCTGAGGCAACAGGACCGGGGTTAGCCCCGGGATTTGTTTGTTTCTGGTTTCCTGGCTGCAGCGATCATGCGCGGATGGTTTTTCCTTTGGGAGATGCCGGTGTGTGGGGTGTGTGGTTTGGGGTTGTTGTTTGAGAACTACATAGTGGACGCGAGCATCTTTTATAAGAAGCAATTTCCAAGAATATGAACCTGGATCTGGCTGCGCGGGATGATGGCTGGCCCTTTTGGGGGTTGGTGGTTGTTGGGTGTGGTTGGTTTCTGTGGTTCTCTCGAAAATTAGCGTTTTTGATCTTTTGTGGTCAAGTTTTTAAGAGCACACGGTGGATGCCTTGGCATTAGGAGCCGAAGAAGGACGTAGGAATCTGCGATAAGCCTGGGGGAGTCGATAACCGGACTGTGATCCCAGGGTGTCCGAATGGGGAAACCCCGCCAGGGGCGCGAGCTGCCTGGTGACCCGCATCTGAACACATAGGGTGCGTGGAGGGAACGCGGGGAAGTGAAACATCTCAGTACCCGCAGGAAGAGAAAACAATAGTGATTCCGTTAGTAGTGGCGAGCGAACGCGGATCAGGCTAAACCGTTCCATGTGTGATAGCCGGCGGGCGTTGCATGGGCGGGGTTGTGGGACTTTCCGTACTGTCTCTGCCGGGACAGTGGGGTGTGATGTGCAGGCATAGGTGAACGGTCTTGAAAGGCCGGCCAGAGAGGGTGTGAGCCCCGTAACCGTAATGTTGTGTACCGCCTGTGAGAGTATCCCAAGTAGCACGGGGCCCGAGAAATCCCGTGTGAATCTGTCAGGACCACCTGATAAGCCTAAATACTCCCTAATGACCGATAGCGGACCAGTACCGTGAGGGAAAGGTGAAAAGTACCCCGGGAGGGGAGTGAAACAGTACCTGAAACCGTGTGCTTACAATCCGTCGGAGCCAGTCTGATTCTGGTGACGGCGTGCCTTTTGAAGAATGAGCCTGCGAGTTAGTGTTACGTCGCGAGGTTAACCCGTGTGGGGCAGCCGTAGCGAAAGCGAGTCTGAATAGGGCGTTGCAGTGGCGTGATCTAGACCCGAAGCGAAGTGATCTACCCATGGCCAGGTTGAAGCGACGGTAAGACGTCGTGGAGGACCGAACCCACTTCAGTTGAAAATGGAGGGGATGAGCTGTGGGTAGGGGTGAAAGGCCAATCAAACTTCGTGATAGCTGGTTCTCCCCGAAATGCATTTAGGTGCAGCGTTGCGTGTTTCTTACCGGAGGTAGAGCTACTGGATGGCTAATGGGCCCTACAAGGTTACTGACGTCAGCCAAACTCCGAATGCCGGTAAGTGAGAGCGCAGCAGTGAGACTGTGGGGATAAGCTTCATAGTCGAGAGGGAAACAGCCCAGACCACCAACTAAGGCCCCTAAGCGTGTGCTAAGTGGGAAAGGATGTGGAGTTGCGAAGACAACCAGGAGGTTGGCTTAGAAGCAGCCATCCTTAAAAGAGTGCGTAATAGCTCACTGGTCAAGTGATTCCGCGCCGACAATGTAGCGGGGCTCAAGTACACCGCCGAAGTTGTGGATTTCAGATAGTAGCCAAGCCGCTCCCTTTGTGGGGTTGGTTCAGGCGTCTGGAGTGGTAGGGGAGCGTCGTGTGGGCAGTGAAGTCGCGGTGTAAACCAGCGGTGGAGCCTACACGAGTGAGAATGCAGGCATGAGTAGCGAAAGACGGGTGAGAAACCCGTCCGCCGAATGATCAAGGGTTCCAGGGTCAAGCTAATCTGCCCTGGGTAAGTCGGGACCTAAGGCGAGGCCGACAGGCGTAGTCGATGGACAACGGGTTGATATTCCCGTACCGGCGAAAAACCGCCCATGCTGAACAGGGGATACTAACCGCCCGAGACCTGCCCTAGCACCCTTCGGGGTGTGTGGGTTTTGGTGGAGCGCGGGACCTGATCCTGGGAGGTAAGCGTATTAACAGGTGTGACGCAGGAAGGTAGCCGAGCCGGGCGATGGTTGTCCCGGTCTAAGGATGTAGGGCGAACGGTAGGCAAATCCGCCGTTCATGATGCCTGAGATCTGATGGGACCCCTCACGGGGGATTTGGTGATCCTATGCTGCCGAGAAAAGCATCGACGCGAGGTTTTAGCCGCCCGTACCCCAAACCGACACAGGTGATCAGGTAGAGAATACTAAGGCGATCGAGAGAATTATGGTTAAGGAACTCGGCAAAATGCCCCCGTAACTTCGGGAGAAGGGGGGCCCCAACCTTGAACCACACTTGCTGTGGGGAGGGGATCGGGGCCGCAGAGACCAGGGGGAAGCGACTGTTTACTAAAAACACAGGTCCGTGCGAAGTCGCAAGACGATGTATACGGACTGACTCCTGCCCGGTGCTGGAAGGTTAAGAGGACCGGTTAGCCGCAAGGCGAAGCTGAGAATTTAAGCCCCAGTAAACGGCGGTGGTAACTATAACCATCCTAAGGTAGCGAAATTCCTTGTCGGGTAAGTTCCGACCTGCACGAATGGAGTAACGACTTCCCCGCTGTCTCAACCATAAACTCGGCGAAATTGCAGTACGAGTAAAGATGCTCGTTACGCGCAGCAGGACGGAAAGACCCCGAGACCTTTACTATAGTTTGGTATTGGTGTTCGGAGTGGCTTGTGTAGGATAGGTGGGAGACGTTGAAGCCCGGACGCCAGTTCGGGTGGAGTCATCGTTGAAATACCACTCTGGTCACTTTGGACATCTAACTTCGGCCCGTAATCCGGGTCAGGGACAGTGCCTGATGGGTAGTTTAACTGGGGCGGTTGCCTCCTAAAAAGTAACGGAGGCGCCCAAAGGTTCCCTCAGCCTGGTTGGCAATCAGGTGTCGAGTGTAAGTGCACAAGGGAGCTTGACTGTGAGAGAGACATCTCGAGCAGGGACGAAAGTCGGGACTAGTGATCCGGCGGTACATTGTGGAATGGCCGTCGCTCAACGGATAAAAGGTACCTCGGGGATAACAGGCTGATCTTGCCCAAGAGTCCATATCGACGGCATGGTTTGGCACCTCGATGTCGGCTCGTCGCATCCTGGGGCTGGAGTAGGTCCCAAGGGTTGGGCTGTTCGCCCATTAAAGCGGTACGCGAGCTGGGTTTAGAACGTCGTGAGACAGTTCGGTCCCTATCCGCTGCGCGCGCAGGAAATTTGAGAAGGGCTGTCCTTAGTACGAGAGGACCGGGACGGACGAACCTCTGGTGTGTCAGTTGTACTGCCAAGTGCACCGCTGATTAGCTACGTTCGGATGGGATAACCGCTGAAAGCATCTAAGCGGGAAGCTCGCTTCGAGATGAGATTTCCATACACCTTGTGTGTGAGAGGCCCCCAGCCAGACCACTGGGTTGATAGGCCGGATGTGGAAGCGAGGACTAACGACTCGTGAAGCTGACCGGTACTAATAGGCCGATAACTTACACCACACACCATTGGTGAACCCGTTCAAAAGGGGTTCACACCAACAATGGTAAAAAGAAACAAGACTGCTTGCGTCCACTATGTGGTTCCCAACCAACAAACCCGCACCACGGGCACGTTGCACGGAAACCGATAACTGAATAACAACACCACACCTGCCTTAACCGGCAGGAACATGTTGTAACCACAGATTTCCCACCACCCCGGTCAAAGCCAGGGCGGAACGGGTACAAGGGTTACGGCGGTCATAGCGTGGGGGAAACGCCCGGTCCCATTCCGAACCCGGAAGCTAAGACCCACAGCGCCGATGGTACTGCACCCGGGAGGGTGTGGGAGAGTAGGTCACCGCCGGACAACCATTAGGTCGAGAGCCCCAACCAGGCAACTGGTCGGGGCTCTCCCACGTTAACCACCACTCCCGCACCCAGGCACCCCCTCCCACATCCCGCACCGAAACCCCGAACGCTCTCCCACATCCTTCAAATTTTCGGAAGACGCTCTCTCAGATCCTGAACCGCAACCCGGGACGCTCCGTTCCTTCCGCGAAGGGCCGGCGAGGCACCCACGCCCGCACACCGCCGTCGTCCCCGTGTCAACGCAAGAGAGAGCGTCACTGGCTAACCTGCAAGACGTGAGAGAGCGTCCGTGAATTTCCTGCAGGAAGTGAGGGAGCGTTATCCGGCGCGTGCCTCTTGTGAGGCTTGACACCAGAGCCCTCTGTGGCCCCGGCGCAGTTAGTTCACGGGGATCGAAGCGCCTAGAATTGCATGAGATGTACGGACTTCGAAGCGCTTGATTTCGGGTTGCGTGGCATAACGAAACACGGATAAGAGCGGCTGCGATTGCGCCAGTGGTCGGCTCACAACAGGAGGAATCCAACATGGCTGAGCACAACGGCGGCAATCGAAGCGGAAAAGACCGCGGCAGCTACGGAGGCGGCCGCCCTTCAGGTGGCGGCCCGTTCCGGGCCCCAAATAATTCAGGTGGGGATCCCCGCGGATTCCGTTCCAAGGACGACAGCGGTGATCGTCCGTCGCGTGAAGGCGGCGGGGAGCGCCGTAGTTTTGGTGCGGGTGACCGTGATCGTAAGCCTCTTGGTGATCGTCCGTCGCGTGAAGGCGGCGGGGAGCGCCGTAGTTTTGGTGCGGGTGACCGTGATCGTAAGCCTCTTGGTGATCGTCCGTCCCGAGAAGGTGGCGGGGAGCGCCGCACCTTCGGCGGAGGTGCTGGTGATCGTGATCGTAAGCCGTTCGGTGCAGGGGACCGTGACCGTAAGCCGTTCGGTGATCGTCCGTCCCGTGAAGGTGGCGAGCGGCGCAGCTTCGGCGGCGGTGCTGGTGATCGTGACCGCAAGCCTTTTGCTGATCGTCCCCGTCGTGAGGGCGACGGTGAACGCCGCACCTTCGGCGGCGGCGCGGGTGCCGGTGACCGTGACCGTAAGCCGTTCGGTGCTGGAGACCGTGATCGCAAGCCGTTTGGGGATCGTTCCTCCCGCGATGGTGGCGAGCGGCGCAGCTTCAGTGGCGGCGACCGTGATCGTAAGCCCTTCGGTGCTGGTGACCGTGAGCGTCCGCGCCGCGAAGGTGAAGGCGAACGCCGCACCTTCGGCGGCGGCGACAACCGCAAGCCCTTCGGTGACCGCCAGGAGCGCGCTCCCCGCAGCTTCGACCGTGGCGAATCAGGCCCGCGCCAGTTCGGTCGCGACCGGCCCGAGGACCGCCCCGCACGTGTCCCGAACGCGCGTGACCTGCGCAGTGCCAACCGCCCGGACCGTGAGCGCTCTCCACAGATCGACGAAGACGTTACGGGCCAGGAACTGGACCGTGCCACGAAGCACGAGATCAAGACCCTCGAACCCAAGAGCGCTGAGTGGGTTGCACGCCATCTGGTCATGGCCGGCCGCCTCATCGACGATGAACCGGAATTGGCATTCCAGCACGCACTTGCAGCCAGCCGCCGCGGCGGACGTCTGTCGGCCGTACGCGAGGCTGTGGGCCTGACCGCCTACGCTGCCGGCCACTATGGCGAAGCCCTGCGGGAGTTCCGCACCTACCGTCGGATCAGCGGTTCAAACGTTCACCTGCCCGTCATGGCGGACTGCGAACGCGGACTCGGCCGTCCGGACCGCGCCCTTGATGTGGCCCGCTCCGAGGAAGCCAACGACCTCGACGCCCCCGGCAAAGTGGAACTGGCTATCGTGGCCGCCGGCGCGCGCACTGACCTTGGCCAGCTGGATGCCGCAGTTGCCGAACTGGAAATCGCCCAGCTGGACATCAACCGCGCCTTCTCCTACAGTCCGCGTCTTTTCCGTGCCTATGCGGACGCTTTAGCGGCAGTAGGCCGCACGCAGGAAGCAGAGAAGTGGCAGCGACAGGCGGCAGTTGCGGACAACGCGCTCGGCCTTGGCGCCGACGAGGAACCTGACATCATCGACCTCGGCTGGGACGAGGAAGAAGAAGCCCGGGAAGAGGAAGCCCGGCGCCGGCTGCTCGCCCAGCAGCAGGCTGACAGCGCTCCTGCCACCTCGGCGGCCGTCCAGGACTCCACTCAGGCAGCTGTTATCGAGGCCGCTGCGTCCGACGCAGCCGTCCTGGACGACGGTTCTGACGATGCCGAATCCGACTACTTCGAGTCCGATGATGCCGAATCGGACGAGGACTCGGTAGAAGAAGACGCGTACGAAGAGGCGTCAGCAGAAGACGACTCCACGGACACCAGCGATGCCGATGCCGCACAGTCGGACCGCGAGAAGGAATAACTGCGCATGAGCGGTGACTCATTGATTTCACGGTTCGACGCCCTGCTGTCAGACCTCGACGGTGTTGTGTATGCCGGTCCGCACGCCATCCCTGGTGCCGTCGAGGCACTCCGTCAGCTGGCAGGGTTCGACGTCGGGCTGGGCTATGTAACCAACAATGCGTCCCGCACGCCCGCGCAGGTGGCCGCACACCTGCGTGAGCTCGGAGCGCCCGCGGAAGACCAGCAGGTGGTCAGTTCGTCCCAGGCTGCCGGCGAGCTGCTGGCCGGCCTCCTGCCGGCAGGGGCACGGGTTATGGTGACCGGAAGCCCGGCGCTGGCGCACGAGATGGAGCTGGTGGGATTGACGCCGGTGCACAGCGCCAAGGAAAACCCTGTGGCTGTGGTCCAGGGCTTCAATCCCGAGATCGGCTGGAAAGACCTCGCCGAAGCCTCGTATGTCGTGGCCGGCGGCGCCCTCTGGGTGGCCACGAACACGGACATGTCCATCCCTCAGGCGCGCGGGATGGCCCCGGGCAACGGAACACTGGTCGCAGCGGTGTCCGCGGCCACGGGGCAGAAGCCGCTGGTTGCGGGCAAACCCGAGGCTCCGCTGTTCCATTCCGCGGCAAAACGGCTAGCATCCGAGCGCCCGCTGGTGGTGGGTGACCGGCTCGACACCGATATCCTCGGCGGGAACAATGCCGGGTTCGCCACCGTGGCGGTGCTCACCGGCGTCGACACCCGCGAATCAATCCTTGCCGCCCGCACAGCCGAGCGGCCGGACTACCTCATCAACGACCTCAGCGATTTGTACCGCCCGTACCCCGCCGTGGAGGAGCATGACGGCGGGACCTTCCGTTGCGGTGCTGCCACCGCCGTGGTGCGGGGCGAATCAGTCCGCATCAGCGGGGTCGCGGATGACCTGAACTCCTGGCGTGCCGCCTGCGCGGCGTGGTGGACGGCGCATCCCCAGGCAGACGCTCCGCAGGCACCGGCTGTCGAGTGGCTGACGCAGTAGGCCGACTCACTAGACTGGGAAACATGACCGAGCTGAACAATTTTCCGGAGACGGACGCAGATCCGGCTGGGGTCAGCTGGCCTGCCGTCCCGGCTGGCGCAGCCAACCGTGCAGGAAACATCGCTGGCAGCCCCGGCGCCAGCCAAGCGGGCGACGCTTCGGTGGCGGCTGTGCTGGAACGGCTGACCGGCATTCCCGAGCTTCCGGTTTCCGGGCACGCGGAGGCCTACGCAGGCCTTCACGACGCCCTGCTGGACGCGCTGAACGAAGCCAATCCGTCCGTTGCGGGTGACGCCTGAGAATGGCCAGGCTCGACCAAATGCTCGTCACCAGGGGACTGGCGAGATCCCGCACCCATGCCGCGCGGCTGATCGCGGAAGGAAAGGTCAGCTCTGACGGGGCTGTCCTGGCGAAGGCTTCCAGCCAGGTTGATGACCTGACGCCCCTGGATGTTGCCGATGACGGACAGGACACTTACGTCAGCAGGGCCGGCCATAAACTGGCTGGCGCGCTCGACGCCTTCCCCGAAGTCATCGCTGAAGGAAAGCGCTGCCTTGACGCCGGTGCCTCAACCGGTGGTTTCACGGAGGTCCTGCTCAAGCGGGGCGCGGACCACGTCGTAGCCGTTGACGTGGGGCACGGGCAACTGGTTCCCCAGCTCCGGAACGACGCCAGGGTTTCGGTTCACGAAGGCCTGAACGTGCGCTACATGACTCCCGAAGAGATCGGAGGTCCGGTAGCCCTGACTGTCGCGGACCTGTCCTTCATCTCGCTCACGTTGGTGCTGGAACCCCTTGCGGCATGCACGCATCCCGGCGGCGACCTGGTGCTGATGGTGAAGCCGCAGTTCGAGATCGGCAAGGACCGGCTGGGCCGCACCGGCGTGGTGAATTCCGAGCGTGAACGCCGGATGGCCGTAGAAAAAGTCGCCAAAGCGGCGCTCGGGGCCGGACTGGATCTGCACGGCCTGGCGGCCAGCCCCTTGCCCGGCCAGGACGGAAACGTCGAATACTTCCTGTGGATAAAGCGCAGGATCACCCCAGACTTGCCTAAGATCGAAGAGCGGGACGCAGCCGTGGCTGCATTGCTCGGAACAATCTGGCCGAACCACTAGAAAGCGGAACCCGATGAGCAGGCGTGTACTGGTCCTTGCCCACACCGGCCGCGAGGAATCACTGAAGGCTGCCTGGGAGGCGTGCACACAGCTGCATGCCTCGGGCATTGTTCCGGTGATGCAAAAATCCGAACTCGAAGACATGGAAGGATTCTTCGGCAGGCTTGATGACCCTGTCGAGATCCTCCACGACCACATCCAACTCCCCGACGTCGAACTGGTCATGGTGCTCGGCGGCGACGGCACCATCCTCCGTGCGGCCGAACTGGTCCGGGAAGTGGACGTCCCGCTGCTGGGGGTCAACCTTGGCCACGTGGGCTTCCTCGCCGAAAGCGAGCGGGCCGACTTGGCGCAGACCGTCGAATGGATCGCGAGCCGTGACTACACGGTGGAAGAGCGGATGACCATCGACGTCCAGGTCTGGGTCCGCGGACAGAAGATCTGGCACACGTGGGCGCTGAACGAGGCCGCCATCGAGAAGGGCAACCGGGAACGGATGCTTGAAGTGGTCACCGAAGTGGATGAGCGCCCGCTGTCGTCGTTCGGCTGCGACGGCGTCGTGATGGCGACCCCAACCGGGTCAACTGCCTACGCCTTTTCGGCGGGAGGGCCGGTGGTGTGGCCGGAAGTGGAAGCCCTGGTGATTGTTCCCATCAGTGCCCACGCGCTGTTTGCCAAGCCGCTCGTGGTCTCGCCCCGGTCCAGGCTGGCCGTGGAAGTCCTGAACCGGACCGATGCCCAGGGAGTGTTGTGGTGCGACGGCCGCCGTTCCGTCGACCTGCCCCCCGGTGCCCGCGTTGAGGTAACGCGCTCGGCCACGCCGGTGCGGCTCGCGCGGACGCACCAGACGCCGTTTTCGGCGAGGCTGGTCCGTAAGTTCCAGCTCCCCATCCACGGCTGGCGCGGCCCCATGCCCCAGTCCGAGTCCGTCCACACCGGGCCCGTACCCATCATCCGTACCCCCAGGCCCATGCTGCCGCCTGCGGGTCCCCGGCCCGCCGGGACGTCCGAGACTGATCCGACGACTGCGAAGTGAATCATGCTTGAAGAACTGAGAATCCGCGACCTCGGCGTCATCACCGACGCAACCCTGCCACTGGGCCCGGGCCTCAGCGTGGTGACCGGCGAAACCGGTGCCGGCAAGACCATGGTGGTCACCGCCGTCGGGCTTCTCCTGGGTGCCCGCTCAGACGCCGGTGCCGTCCGGAGCGGCGCCAAGAGCGCCTCCGCTGAGGCTGTACTTAAACTCGACGGCGGCCACCCTGCCGTGGAACGCGCCCGGGAGGCCGGAGCCGACGTCGAGGAGTTCGACGGCGGCGCCGAGCTGCTGCTGGCCCGCAGCGTGGGCGCGGACGGACGCAGCCGTGCGTACCTCGGCGGGCGCGCCGCCCCAGTGGGGGTTCTGGCCGAGATCGGCGAAAAGCTCGTGGTGGTGCACGGTCAGTCGGACCAGATCCGCCTCAAGAGCCCGGTGGCACAGCGGGAAGCCCTGGACAAGTTTGCCGGCGAGACGTTGACCGTGGCCCTGGCCAAGTACCAGGAGCTGCACGCGCACTGGAAGGGGATCCAGGCCGAACTGGACGGCCTCCGCAGTGCTGCGCGTGAGCGGCTGCGCGAAGCAGAATCGCTCGAGGCCGCACTGGCCGAAATTGATGCCGTGGACCCGCAGCCGGGGGAGGACGAGTCACTGAAGGCGGAGGCAGTCAAACTGGCCAACGTCGAGGAACTGCGGATCGCCGCCAATACTGCCCACCAGGCCATCATCGCCGAGGACTTCGGCGACGCAGGGGACGCCACGTCCTTCGTGGACGCTGCCAAGCGCACCCTGGAACACGTAGCCGAGCACGACGGGGAGCTAGGGGCCGCCGCCGCCCGCCTGGCCGAAATCGGGTTCCTGCTCAATGACATCGCCGGGGAACTGTCCAGCTACCAGGCGGGGCTGGACACCGAGGGACCGGAACGCCTGGCCGAGATCGAGGAGCGCCGGTCCGCGTTGGCCAAACTGGTCCGCAAGTACGCGCCAAGCATCGATGAAGTTCTGGAATGGACCGAAAGTGCCCGCGCCCGCTTCGATGAACTCCAGGACGACTCGACCCGCATCGAATCTCTGGAAGCGGAAGTGGAACGGACCGAGGCTGCCCTCCGTAAGCAGGCGGCCGGCATCAGCAAGAGCCGGAGCAAGGCCGCGAAGGACCTGTCCGCCCGGGTCAGTGCTGAACTGACCGCGCTGGCCATGGCTGACGCAACTCTGGTGATCAACGTTGATTCGGGGGAGCAGCTGGGACCGTTCGGTGTGGATGAAGTCGCGTTCCTGCTTCAGCCGCACTCCGGCGCCCCCGCCCGCCCGCTCGGCAAGGGTGCCTCCGGCGGTGAGCTCTCCCGCGTGATGCTGGCCATCGAAGTGGTGCTGGCAGCGGTAGATCCGGTACCCACCTTCGTCTTCGACGAGGTCGACGCCGGTGTGGGCGGCCGGGCCGCCGTGGAGATCGGCCGGCGCCTGGCGATGCTGGCCCGCCACGTACAGGTCCTGGTGGTCACCCACCTGCCCCAGGTGGCGGCTTTCGCCGACCAGCACATCCGTGTCACCAAGACCTCAGTCCGCGGCTCGGACGGCGCCACCGCCACAGGGTTCACCTCCAGCGACGTCCGGCTGCTCGATGAGCCGGAACGCGTCAAGGAGCTGGCCCGGATGTTGGCCGGCCAGGAGGACTCCGAAACGGCGCAGGCCCACGCCCAGGAGCTTCTGGACGACGCCAAGCTGCTGCCCCAGCGGGCCTGACGCGCGGGCGGGCAGCGCCCTTGGGACGCGGCGTTCAGGGGCCGGGCGCTCCTGGGGAGGCCGCCGCTACGGCCGCTGCAGGCGGCGTGCGGCGCGGACCATCATGGAGCGCACCACCAGCGGGTGCAGCACGCGGACAGGCGCGAAGTACAGCCGTCCCCGCCAGCCCTTGAGCCGCACGGTGGTGGTTACCCGCAGGAGCCGGGCGCCGGCGTCGAACGCCACCCCGCAGCGGAAGTCCAGATGCGTGTCGTCGGCGCTGATAAGCGCCTCCTCGCCGCGGACATCCGAGACGGCGAAGACGTCTTTAGGGGCGCGGTTGATTCCGGCAAGGCCCACAACGGCCTGCCGCACGCCCATCAGAGCCCTCACCCACGCAGGCATGGACTGCGGCGAGAAGAGTGTCTGCGCCCAAACCTGGGGATCCGAAGGGCATCCGGGCGGGACTGGGAGAACAATCACATCGGCATAGTCCGGCACCGGGATCGCGTCGATGGCGAGGGACCTGAAGACGGGGCCGGATCCCGCCCGGGCCGCGTCCTGCGGGTGTTCCGGGGCCGCTCCAGGCAGATCCTCCGTGGTCACCCCTTGATCGTAGTGGGACGGCACGGGAGACTGAAGCATTTGGGGAATCCGTTTTCGACCCGTGGAAGGCTCATTTGATGATAGGCTCGAATTCCGTGGTGCAGCGATCAAATTCCCGTGTAAATTCCCGGTTCCCGGGCTCGTCCAAGACGACCAAACACATCTTCGTCACCGGTGGTGTGGCGTCCTCGCTAGGTAAGGGACTGACGGCTTCGAGCCTCGGACACCTGCTGCGGGCACGCGGTTTGTCTGTAACTATGCAAAAGCTCGATCCCTACCTGAACGTGGATCCGGGCACGATGAACCCCTTCCAGCACGGTGAAGTCTTCGTGACTGACGATGGCGCCGAAACAGACCTCGACGTCGGCCACTACGAGCGCTTCCTGGATGAAAACCTCGAAGGCTCGGCCAACGTCACCACCGGCCAGGTGTACTCTACGGTCATCGCCAAGGAACGCCGCGGCGAGTACCTCGGTGACACCGTCCAGGTCATCCCGCACATCACGGATGAAATCAAGCGCCGGATGCGGCTCCCCGCCGAGGGCAAGAACGCTCCGGATGTGATCATCACGGAAATCGGCGGCACGGTTGGCGACATCGAGTCGCAGCCCTTCCTCGAATCAGCCCGCCAGGTCCGCCAGGACATCGGCCGCAACAACGTCTTCTTCCTGCACGTTTCCCTGGTCCCCTACATCGGGCCGTCGCAGGAACTGAAGACCAAACCAACGCAGCACTCCGTTGCCGCACTGCGTTCCATCGGCATCCAGCCGGAGGCGATCGTGATCCGTTCGGACCGCGAGGTCCCGCAGCCGATGCGCGACAAGATCGGCCGTATGTGCGACGTCGACATCGACGCCGTCATCGGTTGCCCCGATGCCCCGAGCATCTACGACATCCCCAAGACCCTGCACAGCCAGGGCCTGGATTCCTACATCGTCCGCGCCCTTGACCTGCCTTTCAAGGACGTTGACTGGACCAGCTGGGACAAGCTGCTCGAAGCCGTCCACAACCCCAAGCACGAGGTTGAGATAGCGCTCGTCGGCAAGTACATCGACCTGCCGGACGCCTACCTGTCCGTCACGGAGGCACTGCGCGCCGGCGGTTTCGCCAACGACACCAAGGTCCAGATCCGCTGGGTCCCCTCGGACGAGTGCGAAACCCACGAGGGCGCGGTGAACTCACTCTCCGGCGTGGACGCCATCTGTGTTCCCGGCGGGTTCGGCATCCGCGGCCTGGAAGGCAAGCTGGGCGCGCTCAAGTTCGCCCGCGAAACCAAGCTGCCGGTCCTGGGCCTGTGCCTGGGCCTCCAGTGCATGGTCATCGAGTACGCCCGTAACGTGGTGGGCCTCGAGGGCGCGTCATCCAGTGAATTCGAACCGGACTCCAAGTACCCGGTTATTGCCACCATGGAAGAGCAGCTGGACATCGTGGACGGCAAGGGCGACCTTGGCGGCACGATGCGCCTTGGCCTGTACGAAGCCAAGCTGGACGAGGGCTCCGTGATCGCCGAGACCTACGGCACCACCCAGGTGAGTGAACGCCACCGCCACCGCTATGAGGTCAACAACAAGTACCGTGACCAGATTGCCGCGAAGGGGCTCGTGTTCTCGGGAACTTCGCCGGACGGCAAGCTCGTGGAGTACGTGGAGCTTCCGCGGGAAGTCCACCCGTACTACGTTGCCACTCAAGCCCACCCCGAGCTGAGCTCCCGACCCACACGGCCGCACCCGTTGTTCGCGGGCCTGGTCAAGGCCGCCCTGGACCACCAGAAGGGGGCGGACTTCCTCCCGGCCGCCGACGTTGATGCACCGGCTGACGACGTTGATGCACCGGCTGACGCCGTTGAAGCACCGGCCGACGCCAGCGGGTCCCCCGCAAGGTATCGGCCAAGTAGTCACCAACTAAATCAAAGGACGGCGCGATGCCCGGTATGCCTGAAACCCCCAATGCTGCACGGCAGGTTTCGGATGCGCCGAGCCCGCGCCGTCTTTTGTCGTCCCGGAAGGTGTACGAAGGCCGCATCTGGGACGTTGTCAGCGACAGCTTCCAGCTCAGCGAGCAGGGCGACGAGCTGGTCCGCGACTACATCGACCACCCCGGGGCGGTGGCTGTCCTGCCGATGAATGACGCCGGTGAGGTGCTGCTGATGAAGCAATACCGGCATCCTGTTGGCATGGACCTCTGGGAAATTCCGGCCGGCCTGCTGGACATTGAGGGCGAGGACTTCGTGGTCGGTGCTGCACGCGAACTCGCCGAGGAAGCGGACCTGGTGGCCGGGACCTGGAATGTGCTGGCAGACTTCTTCAACTCCCCGGGGTCTTCCAGCGAGGCCATCCGCATCTACCTGGCCCGCGATCTGAGCGACGTGCCCCATCACGAACTCCACGTCCGCACGGATGAGGAGGCCGAGATTGAACTTCACTGGACGCCGTTGGAGGAGGCCGTGGCGGCCGTCCTGGAGGGCCGGCTGCACAACCCGTCCGCCGTCGTCGGCATCCTTGCGGCAGCGGCCGCCCGCGCGGCTGGCTTCGAAAACCTGCGTCCTGCAAACGCCCCCTGGCCCGCCCACCCCAGCCAGCGCTAATGGGCGGCACCGTCACTCCCGCTCCGGAACGTGCCGGTGCCCGGCGCCCGACGGCGGAACTTGTCGAGGTGCCAGCGGCACTTGCCGAGCAAGCACCCGCCGACCGGATACCCGCGGACGAAGCACCCGCCGACGAGGCGCAGAACGGCAAGCCGGAACGGCCGCGCAACTCCATCGACCGCGCCGTCAACGACTACCTCCAACACATGGGGGTGGAGCGGGGGCTCGCGGCCAACACACTGTCGGCCTACCGGCGGGACCTGACCCGCTACGCAAACTACCTCGCCGCGTCGGGGCCGGCGCGCCCCACGGACGTCACCCGCCGGCATGTCACCGGTTTCGTGCAGGCATTGTCCGACGGCTCCGACGGCGGCACGGCGCTCGGCGTCAGATCTGCGGCCAGGACCGTCGTGGCCGTCCGCGGCCTGCACAAGTTCTGGGCACTGGAAGGAATCACGACGGCGGATCCCGCCAGCGATGTCCGCCCGCCCATGCCCGGCAAACGGCTGCCCAAGGCCATCAGCGTTGATGAAGTCACCAGGATCCTTGAAGCCGCCGGCACGGACACCGCTACAGGCCTCAGGGACCGCGCCCTGCTGGAATTCCTCTATTCCACCGGCGCCCGCATCAGCGAGGCAGTGGGCCTGGACGTCGACGATATTTCGCTGCAGACCGAGCAGGCCGGCCCTGCCATCGTCAGGCTGTTCGGCAAGGGTTCCAAGGAGCGACTGGTGCCGCTCGGGTCCTACGGCGCGCGGGCTCTGGACGCATACCTGGTGCGCGGGCGGCCCCTGCTGGCGGCCAAGGGCAAAGGCACTCCGGCGCTCTTCCTCAACGCCCGCGGCGGCAGGATAAGCCGGCAGAGCGCCTGGACCATCCTCAAAGCCGCAGCGGACAAGGCCAACATCACCAAGGACGTCTCGCCGCACACCCTGCGCCACTCCTTTGCCACGCATCTGCTCGAAGGCGGCGCCGACGTCCGGGTTGTCCAGGAACTCCTTGGACACGCTTCCGTCACCACCACGCAGGTTTACACCCTGGTTACCGCCGATACCTTGCGGGAGATCTACGCCGCCGCGCACCCTAGGGCGCTTGGCTGAGGTCCCGGGTTAGTCTGGTTGCCATGACCTCGACTCCCGTCACCCTCTGCTTCCTGCTCCGCGACCGTCCGGACTGCAGCGCGGAGGTCCTGCTTGGCCTCAAAAAGACCGGATTCGGCACCGGCAAGATCGTTGGGCTGGGCGGTCACGTCGAGCCGGGGGAAAGCGACGCCGAGGCCGCCGTCCGCGAGGTCCAGGAAGAAGCGGGCGTAACCGTGCTCGAGGGCGACCTGCGCCGCGCCGGCACCGTGGAATTCGTCTTTCCCGCACGCCCGGAATGGGATATGCACACCACCCTGTTCACAGCCCGCCGCTGGCAGGGGGAGCCGTCCGAAAGCCCGGAGATCGCGCCCGAGTGGTTCGATGTGCTCTCGCTGCCCGTAGACCGGATGTGGCAGGACGCCGACCACTGGCTGCCGCCCGTTCTGGAAGGGGGAACGGTGGACATTGTTGTCACGCTCAACGCCGATAATGAAACGGTGGCGTCGTCAGTGAGTGTCTTGCGAAGTCTGTAACCACCACGATTCCCCAGCGGCGAGTGCAAGCAACGCATGACGACGGCGGGCCCGGTCACCTGGGAAAGGTGACCCGGCCCGCCGTCGTACGTGCTGTTTTCGCCGTTCTGTTTGCCGCGAACGGGTTTACGAAAGGTGCCGTTCCTCCACGCCGTTGTACTCGCTCAGCGGGCGGATCAGGGAGTTCGAATCCAGCTGCTCCATGATGTGCGCGGTCCATCCGGTGATGCGGCTGGCCACGAACAGGGGGGTGAACGTGGCGGTGTCGAAGCCCATGAGGTGGTACGTGGGGCCGGTGGGGTAGTCGAGGTTCGGTTTGATTCCCTTGGCCTCGTCCATGGCCGCCTCCAGCCCGTTGTAGAGCCCCAGGAGTTCGGGCCGGCCGTAGTGGGCGATCATCTTGTCCAGCGCGGCCTTCATGGTGGGGACGCGCGAGTCGCCATGCTTATAGACGCGGTGGCCGAAGCCCATGACCTTCTTCTTCTGCGCCAGGGCGTCCTCCATCCAGGTCTTTGACCGGGCGGCGGCGTCCTCGAGGGACTCCTCCGGCCGGATGCCGATCTCGTCGAAGGTGTGCATCACGGCCTCGTTGGCGCCGCCGTGGAGCGCACCCTTGAGCGCGCCGATGGCGCCGGTCACGGCCGAATGCAGGTCCGACAGCGTGGACGTGATCACGCGCGCGGTGAACGTGGAGGCGTTGAACGAGTGCTCGGCGTACAGAATCATGGAGACGTTAAAAGCGTCCACGACTTCGGGCACCTGCTCCTCGCCGAAGGTCATCCAGAGGAAGTTGGCGGAGTAGTCCAGATCATCCCGCGGTTGCACCGGCTCCTGGCCGTGACGTCGCCGCTGGTCGTAGGCCACCACGGCCGGCATGGCGGCGAACAGGTCGATGGCTTTCTTCATGTTGGCTTCGCGCGAGGAGTCCTCGGCGAGTTCATGGCGGGCGCCCATGACCGAGGCCGCCGTCCGGCACACGTCCATCGGGTGGGAGGTGACGGGCAGCGCGTCGATAACCTGTTTCACCACAGGATCCAGCCGCCGGCCCGCCCGCTCCCGGGCGGTGAACTCGGCGAGCTCCTCCGGCGTGGGCAGTTCGCCGTTCCAGAGGAGGTAGGCCACTTCCTCGAAACTGCACTTGGCGGCGAGTTCCTGGACCGGGTAGCCGCGGTACAGCAGCGAGTTCGTGTCTGAATTGACCTTGGACACCGCGGTGTAGTCCACCACGACGCCGGCGAGGCCCTTTTTGATCTCATTTTCAGCCATGCTGAAACTCCTTCGTTCCTTGTGCCTGTGTGCCGGCCGAAGCCGGAAGTCCGGGATGGTTGGGGGTCAGTGGGTACCGGGAATCTTGAAATTGAAGACTCCGGTGTCAAAGCGGTTATAGGCTTCGTAGTCCACGAGGTCGTACAGCCGCGCACGGGTCAGCATGTTCTCTACCTGTGCCTCCTGGGTTCCGTCGGACCTGATCGATTCCAGAGTACGCTCAGCAGCGCCCATGGCACTACGGAGCAGGGTTACCGGGTAGATCACCATGTTGACGCCCACGCCCTGCAGCTGCTCCACCGTGAACAGTTCGCTCTGGCCAAATTCGGTCATGTTCGCCAGAATCGGCACGTCCACGGCGTCGCGGATGGCCTGGAACTCGCTGAGGTCCTTCATCGCTTCCGGGAAGATGGCGTCGGCGCCGGCCTCCACGAGCGCCCTGGCACGTTCCTGTGCGGCTTCCAGGCCGTCGGTGGCACGGATGTCGGTCCGGGCCATGATGAGGAAGTTCGGGTCCCGGCGGGCATCCGCCGCCGCGCGGATGCGCTTGGTGGCGGTGTCCAGGTCCACCACGTTCTTGCCGTCCAGGTGGCCGCACCGTTTGGGGTTGAACTGGTCCTCGATGTGGCAGCCGGCCAGGCCGGCGTTCTCGAGTTCCTGGACGCTCCGGGCGACGTTCATGGGTTCGCCGAAGCCGGTGTCGGCGTCGACGATGCAGGGCAGGTCGGTCATCCGCGCCATCTGGCCGGCCCGCGTGGCGACCTCGGTGAGCGTGGTCAGCCCGATGTCCGGCAGGCCGAGGTCGTTGGCGAGGACGGCGCCGGAGATGTAGACACCGGCGAAGCCCTTCTCTTCGATGAGCCGTGCGGAGAGGGGGTTGAAGGCGCCGGGGAACTGCTGGATGGTCCCCGAGGCGAGCAGTTCGCGGAACCGGATCCGCTTCTGTTCCGGTGTGACTTTCGAGTACAGCATCAGAACAGTCCCTTGGGTGCGGCGGCGAGGTCGATCACGCCGTCGGCGGCTTTGATGTTGAGCTGGTCCAGTTCACCGGCGGCCAGCTCGGGGAGCCGGGCGGCTGCGGCGAGGAAGCGGTCGATTTCCTCCTCGGCGACGAGGCCGGCGGCGAGCGTGCGGAACTTGTTGACGTACTGTTCCCGGGCGAACGGCCGGGCGCCCAGCGGGTGGGCGTCGGCGACGGCGATCGACTCGGTGATGACCGTTCCGTCGTTCAGCGTGATCTCCACGGTGCCGCCGAACGCCTTCTCCGCGATGTCCAGGGAGTGGTAGCGGCGGGTCCATTCGGGGTCCTCGACGGTGGTGACCTTGTGCCACAGTTCCACGGTGTCGGGCCGGGCGGCGCGTTCGGGGGCGTAGGAGTCCACGTGGTGCCAGGCGCCGTCCTGCAGGGCGACGGTGAAGATGTACGGGATGGAGTGGTCCAGCGTTTCGCGGCTGGCCGTGGGGCTGTACTTCTGCGGGTCGTTCGCGCCGGAGCCGATCACGTAGTGGGTGTGGTGGCTGGTCTTGATCAGCACGGACTTTACGTTGGCGGGGTCGGTGACTTCGGGGTGTTCGCGGTGGAGCTTGCGGGCAAGGTCGATCCACGCCTGCGCCTGGTACTCGGCCGAGTGCTCCTTGGTGTACGTGTCGAGGATGGCGCGCTTGGCCTCCCCGGGCGTGGGCAGCGGCACCATGTAGAAGGCGTCGGGGCCGTCCAGCATCCACGCGATCACGCCGTCTTCACCTTCATAGATGGGCACGGGGGAGGTCTGGCCGCGCATGGAGCGGTCCACGGCTTCCACAGCCATCTTGCCGGCGAAGGCGGGGGCATGGGCCTTCCAGGTGGAGATCTCGCCCTTGCGGGACTGCCGCGTGGCGGTGGTGGTGTGCAGGGCCTGGCCCACGGACTGGAAGATGGTTTCGACGTCGAGCCCCAGCAGGGTGCCGATCCCGGCGGCGGCGGACGGGCCGAGGTGGGCCACGTGGTCGATCTTGTGCTTGTGCAGGCAGATGGCCTTGACCAGATTCACCTGGATCTCATAGCCGGTGGCGATGCCGCGGATCAGGTCCTTGCCGCTGGCACCCGTGTGCTGGGCCACGGCCAGGATCGGCGGGATGTTGTCGCCCGGGTGGGAGTAGTCCGCGGCGAGGAAAGTGTCATGGTAGTCGAGTTCGCGGACCGCGACGCCGTTGGCCCACGCCGCCCATTCCGGGGATACGCGCTCATCGATGCCGAAGACCTTGGACCCCTTGCCGCCGGTGGTGGGGCCGTGGGTGAGGGCCTGGGCGCGCGCTGCGACGATCGGGGCACGGTTCAGGGAAGCGATGGCCACCGAGGCGTTGTCGATGATGCGGTTGATCACCATGTCGGTGACCTCGTCGCTGACGTCAACGGGGTCGGTTGCGACCACCGCGATCTTGTGCGCGAGCTGGTCCTCGCGGGCCAGGTTTTCCTCGCTCTTGTAAACGCGGACGTGGTGTTCCTTAACCATGGTGCTCCCTTTACTGAGGTGTGTGAGTGGCTTTGACGTGGGAAAGACTGCGGTGCAGGTGGACGGTGGTGGCGGCTTCAGCCAGGCGGGGGTTGCCGGCGGCTATCGCTTCGGCGATGGCCGCGTGTTCGGCGGCGGCTGCCGTGAGCCGCGCGGCGTCGTCCGCAGCGAGCCTCCGGACCCGCACGAGGTGCACGCGCAGGCTGCGCATGGACTGCGCCAGGTAGGAGTTGGAGACGGCGGCATCGATTGCCGAGTCGAGGCGGCCAACCAGGGCGTAGTAGTCGTGCCGGGCAGGGTCGCTCCCGCTGATCAGGGCCGGGGCGCCGAGGAGTTCGTCCTGCAGCTTCCGGAAAGTCGCGGCGTCGCCGCGCGCGGCGGCCAGCGCGGCTGCCTTCCCTTCGAGGGTTTCGCGGAGCTCGAAGAGTTCGTCGATGTCCTCCAGGGAGATATCGGTGACGACGACGCCGCGGCCGCCCGCCGTCGTCGTCAGCCCCTCCGCGGTGAGCCGGCTCAGGGCCTCCCGCAATGGCGTGCGGGAGATGCCCAGCCGTTCCGACTGCTCCACTTCCGCGAGCACTGTCCCGGGAAGCAAGCGCCATTCGATGATGTCGTCGCGCAGGGCCGCATAGGCCTTATCGCTCGCACGCATCCTGCCTCCTTCGTTGGCTGACTGACATCAGTGTATACACAGGAAGGCTTTTCGCGCACGCATTCCCCGAAAATCGCCACATTAATGTCCTCTGTGTATACATGGACCTTGTGTTGGCGTCCGGTCCCGCGCTAGCATGAGCCACATCACAACGTAGTGGACGGGATTCATTTCATGGTTACCAAGAGCTACCGGGACAGTTACGAACGAAGCCTGGAACAGCCCGAAGGATTCTGGCTGGAAGCCGCGAATAAGGTCTCGTGGTCCTCACCGCCGGCGAAGGCGCTCGACTCCGGCCGGGCCCCACTGTACGACTGGTTTCCCGACGGCCTGCTGAACACGTCCTTCAACGCGCTTGACCGCCACGTGCTGGCCGGCCGCGGTGAACAGGACGCCCTGATCTACGATTCCGCGATGCTCGGGGAACAGCGGCGGTTCAGCTACTCGGAGCTCACCGACCTGGTTTCCCGCTTCGCCGGCGTGCTCCGCGCGCAGGGTGTGGGCAAGGGGGACAGGGTGGTGATTTACATGCCGATGATCCCGGAGGCTGTGATTGCCATGCTCGCCACAGCCAGGCTGGGCGCGGTCCATTCAGTGGTCTTCGGCGGTTTTGCGCCCAAGGAACTGGCCGCCCGCATCCGCGATGCCGAACCGGCTGCAGTGGTCACGGCGTCCGGCGGCATCGAGCCGTCGCGCCGCGTGGAATACCTGCCCGCGGTGAATGAGGCCCTGGACCTTGCCGGCGCTGCGGACCTCCCTGTCCTTGTCAAGCACCGGGCCGGTTTCTCGGCCAGCGCCCCGGACGGCTGGCTGGACTGGGACGCCGAGATGGCCGGTGCCGTGCCCGCCGCGCCTGTGGACGTCAGCGCCACCGATCCCCTTTACATCCTGTACACCTCCGGTACCACCGGGGCCCCCAAAGGCGTCGTGCGGGACAACGGCGGGCATGCTGTGGCCCTCGCCTGGACCATGGAGAACATCTACGACGTCGGCCCGGGAGACGTGATGTGGACGGCATCGGACGTCGGCTGGGTGGTGGGCCACTCCTACATCGTGTACGGACCGCTATTGGCCGGGGCCGCCACCGTCCTGTACGAGGGCAAGCCTGTGGGGACGCCGGACGCGGGGGCCTTCTGGCGGGTGATCCAGGACCATCAGGTCAATGTCCTGTTCACGGCTCCCACCGCGCTGCGGGCCATCCGGAAGGCCGACCCCGAGGCGAAACTCCTGGCGGGATACGACATTTCCAGCCTGCGGACTCTCTTCGCCGCGGGCGAGCGGCTCGACACCGACACGTACCACTGGGCGGCCAACACCCTTGGCGTGCCGGTGGTGGACCACTGGTGGCAGACGGAAACGGGCTGGGCCATTTCCGCCAACCCACGCGGGCTGGAGCCTTTGCCCATCAAGGCCGGTTCGCCTACGGTGCCCATGCCCGGTTTTGATCTCCGGATCGTGGACGGAGCCGGAGAGGACGTGTCGGGTGCCGAAGAAGGGAACATCGTGCTGGGCCTTCCCCTCCCGCCCGGGACGCTCACCACGCTCTGGCGGGACGACGAACGCTACATTTCCTCCTACCTCCAGGCATTCGAGGGCCACTACGCCACCGGCGACTCCGGCTACCGGGACGCGGACGGCTACTTGTTCGTTATGGGCCGGACCGATGACATCATCAACGTCGCCGGACACCGGCTGTCCACCGGCTCCATGGAACAGGTGATCGGGCAGCACCCCGCCGTGGCCGAGTGCGCGGTCATTGGCGTGTCTGATCCGCTCAAGGGCCAGCATGCGAGCGGTTACGTGGTGCTAAAGGCAGGAGTGGAAGTCGCAGATGCGGTGTTGGCCCAGGAATTGATAGCCCTGGTCCGCCGCGACATCGGCCCCGTGGCGGACTTCAAGAATGTCACGGTGGTGGATGCGCTGCCCAAGACCCGGTCCGGGAAGATCCTGCGTAAAACGATGCGCCAGATTGCCGACGGCGAGGGCTTCGTGGTCCCGTCAACCATTGAGGACTCCGGTGTGATCGACCGGTTGATGGCTGTGCTTCGTCCAGGCACCGGAAACCCGTCGCAGGGCCGGGAGGACGGCTAGCTGCGGGTCCAGCGGTATTCGTTCTCCGGCCGCCCCGGCGCGCCGTAGCGGGCGGTGCGGGAGACGGTTCCGGCGTCCGCAAGGTATTCAAGGTAACGCCGGGCGGTCACCCGTGACATCCCGAGACCGTCCATGACCTCCGTGGCCGAGACCGCGTCCTGCTGCTGCCTCATGAACTCCTGCACGGCGTCCAGGGTCGACGTCGACAGTCCCTTGGGGAGCGGCAGCTCACTTGGCGCCCGCAGGCTTGCGAAGGCCTGGTCGACGTCGCTCTGTGAAGCTCCGGCCTTGGTCCCGCCGGAGCCGGCGGCGAGCTGCTCGCGGAAGAGGCGGTAGCTCGCCAGCTTGTCCGCAAATGTTGCGAAGGTGAAGGGCTTGATCAGGTACTGGACCACGCCGATGGACACGGCGCTGCGCACGATGTTCAGTTCGCGCACGGCGGTAATGGCAATGATGTCCGCGAACAGCCCCGCGGACCGCATCCGCCGGGCGATGTCCAGCCCGTGGAGATCGGGAAGGTTCATGTCCAGCAGGACCAGCTCCACGGGGTTGCCGGCGGCCGCGAATTCCGTCAGCAGGCGCAGGGCCGACTGTCCGTCGGGGGCTGTTCCGGCGAGGGAGAAGCCGTCGAGCCTTCCCACGTACGCGGCGTGCGCCGCGGACGCTACGGGTTCGTCCTCGACGACGAGGACTCTGATATCGCTCATTTGGGCTCCTTGGTGGTGCCGGCTGCATTGCCGGAAACGGCACCGGGTATGGCACGGGGTACGGCGTCTGAAGCGGTGCCTGAAGTGGTGGCGGCCGGGAGGAAGACGTGGAAATGTGCCCCGCGGGGGTTGGTGATGGTCATGGTGCCGCCCAGCCGGTGGACGGCCTGCCGGACCAGCGCCAGGCCGAGCCCGCGCCCGTACTTGCCGGGGTCTTGGTGCTGAAGCCGTAGCGGAATACATCATCCACGGCACCGGGATCGATTCCGCGTCCGGAGTCCTGCACAGTGATCTCCACGCCCCGGCCCCCCGAGTCTACTGACAGTTCCACCCACTTGGGCGCCGGGGCATCGGCCGCCGCATCGATGGCATTGTCCAGCAGATTGCCCAGAATGGTCACCAGGTCCTGGACAGCGACTCCGGCCGTCCCTGCAGTGCTGTTGGCTTGCAGGCCGAGCTCCACGCCGCGCTCGTGGGCCTCTGCTGCCTTGCCCATCACCAGGGCGCTCAGGACGGGCTCCTCCATGGAGCCCACCATCTCGTCGGTGAGCTGCTGGCTGAGCTCCAGGTCCTTGGTGGCAAAATCGAGGGCTTCATCCGCCCTGCCCAGTTCCATGAGCGAAACGATCGTGTGGAGGCGGTTTGCATGCTCGTGGGTCTGGGCCCGCAGGGCATCGGAAAGAGTCCGCATGGTTTCCAGTTCACTGCCCAGGGATTCGATCTCCGTGCGGTCGCGAATAGTTGCCACGGTGCCGAAGACCGCCGGACGCTGCCGGCCGGCCGAGGACGCCGGGCCAACCGCGGGCCCTGGTTCACCACCAGGACCCGGGTCCCGGCCAGGTGGATTTCATCGAGCGCAGTCCGCCCGGACTCGAACAGGTCCTTCAGGCTGGTTGCCAGCGGGAGACCGCTGAGCAGCGCAGCGTCGGCGGGGTCGCCCCCGGAAGGCCGTGGGGCCAGGTCCAGGAGCTCGGCGGCCTGGTCGTTGTACATCACCACCCGGCCCTTGGGGTCGATCAGGATGACTCCCTCGCGGACGGAGTGCAGGACGGACTCGTAATACGCAAAAAGCTGGGCCAGTTGCTCGGGTCCCCATCCCCGGGTGACATTGCGCAGGTAGCGGCCCAGCAGCCACGAGGCCACGGATCCGCCCACCAGCAGGGCGAAGGCAATGGCCAGCAGGGCCGGCAGCCGGCCGGAGACGGCAACGTCCACCGTCCGCACTGTCACTCCCGCAGCCACCAGGGCCCTGACGTTCCCGGACTGGTCCTTGACCGGTGCGATGGTGCGCACGGACGGTCCCAGGGTGCCGGCCGTGATTTCGGTGAACACCTGGCCGTTCAGGGCGGCGTCGATGGAACCGATGTAGGGCTTGCCGAGTTCCTCGTCGTTGGGGTGCGTCCACCTGGTCCGGTCCGGAGCCATGATGGTGATGAAGTCCGCATCGGCGTCGGCCATGACATCCAGGGCATAGGGCTGGAGCGTAGCGGACGGATTAGACGTCCCGGCCGCCTGAAGCACCAGGGGATTGTCGGCAATCGCCGTGGCGATGCCTGACATGCGCCGGCCCGCTTCCTCATAGGCGTGGTCGCGTGCGTCGATGAACGTGGCCGTTCCCACTGTTGCGGTCAGCGCGAGCATGAACAGCAAATGCGCCACGAAGAGCCGGCGCGCAATGCTCCACTTATGCCTCATTCCAACCTTCCATGACCAATATGAACGCAACGGTGAGCCAGGTCACGCCATGCCCAATGATGGATATCACACCGGACGGACGTGAAGAGCCCAGAGAATGTGCCGCAACGTCTTCCAGATTATCCATAAGGAGACACATCATGGCTTCTCAACGAGGAGAGTCAGCCGCGCCAGTCAAGGCCGCGCGCAAAGGGCTCGACAAAACCCATTATCTCTACATCGCCGTCATCGTGGCCGTTGTCCTTGGCGCAGCGATCGGACTGCTGTTCCCGGAGGTGGGCAAGAACCTCAAGCCCCTCGGTGACGGATTCATCAAGCTGATCAAGATGATGATCGCTCCGGTCATCTTCTGCACCATCGTCCTGGGCATCGGTTCCATCGCCAAAGCCGCCACCGTGGGCAAGGTCGGCGGACTGGCGCTGGGCTACTTCGTCGTTATGTCCACGTTCGCATTGGCCATCGGCCTGGTGGTGGGCAACATCATCCACCCCGGCGAGGGACTCAAGCTGAGCGCGTACGACCCCAACAAGAAGGCCGCCGCGGACAGCACCGTTGACTTCCTGCTGGGCATCATTCCCGGTGACATCCCGGTGCTGCCCACCCTCCTGGCCGCCATCCTGGTTGGCTTCGCTCTCCAGAAGATGGGCGCCCAGGGCGCTCCGATCCTCAAGGCAATCGCGCACGGCCAGGCCCTCGTCTTCCGTATCCTGATCATGGTGATGTGGCTGGCTCCCATCGGTGCTTTCGGCGCCATCGCCGCTGTCGTCGGTGCCACCGGATTCCAGGCAATCGTGGGCATGTTCACGCTCATGGTGGCCTTCTACATCACGTGCGCCCTGTTCATCGTGGTCATTCTTGGCGGCCTCCTGCAGGTAGTGGCAGGCGTCAACATCTTCCGGCTCATGAAGTACCTCAGCCGGGAATACCTGCTGATTTTCTCCACGTCCTCGTCCGAGGCGGCCCTGCCCCGCCTGATCGCCAAGATGGAGCACCTTGGTGTGTCCAAGCCGGTCGTCGGCGTCACCGTCCCCACCGGATACTCCTTCAACCTGGACGGGACCGCCATCTACCTGACCATGGCGTCCTTGTTCGTGGCCAACGCCATGGGCACCCCGCTGGACCTCGGTGCGCAGATTTCCCTGCTGATCTTCATGATCATTGCATCCAAGGGTGCCGCAGGTGTGTCGGGTGCCGGCCTGGCCACCCTGGCCGCAGGACTCCAGGCACATGCCCCGCAACTGCTGGGCGGCGTCGGCATGATCGTCGGCATCGACCGCTTCATGTCCGAGGCCCGCGCGCTGACCAACTTCACGGGCAATGCCGTGGCCACGGTCCTCATCGGCACCTGGGTCAAGGAAATCGACGGCGGCCAGGTGGATCGCGTCCTCTCGGGCGAAGAGCCCTTCGACGAGCAGACCATGATCGCAGGCCACCACATGGCAGAGGAAGCGCCGGCGGCAGCGGTTCCGGCCCGCGCCTGAACCGAACACCCGAAACATGGCGCCCCGGCGCCAAGACCGCCCGTGCAGGATCTCCTGCGCGGGCGGTTTTTCGCGTCGCCGGACACAACCTTCGGCCTTTACCAGAAGGTAAAGGCTCAATCAAGGACGCGTGTCAAGTTCCGTCGGATCACGGGCGGGGCGCTGTAACCTTGGTGGGAAGTAGCATCGGCGCTGAACATTCAGCGGCAGGACACCAACGTCATCGAAAGTGTGGATAGATACGTGAGTAGCGAGCAGGGTTCAGCAACTCTGGAAGGCACCGAACTCGACCTGGAAGACGCCGTCATGGGTCCCACCGGGCGTCCCTACCGCGAATTCCCCGAGCCTGCGCCGCTGTCTTCCCACGGCCCCGCCCGTGTGATCGCCATGGTGAACCAGAAAGGCGGCGTCGGCAAGACGACGTCCACCATCAATCTGGCCGCTGCGCTCGCCGAATACGGCCGCCGTGTCCTGCTGGTGGACTTCGATCCCCAGGGCGCCCTGTCTGCAGGCCTCGGGACGAATCCGCATGAACTGGACCTCACTGTCTACAACGTGCTGATGGACCGCAAGGTGGACATCCGGGACGCCATCCAGCACACCGGCGTCGAGAACGTGGACCTGCTGCCGGCCAACATCGACCTCTCCGCCGCTGAAGTCCAGTTGGTCAACGAGGTTGCCCGGGAACAGGTCCTGGACCGCGCGTTGAAGAAGGTTGAGGACGAATACGACGTCGTGCTGATCGACTGCCAGCCGTCGCTCGGCCTGCTTACCGTCAACGCCCTCACGGCCGCCCACGGCGTCATCATCCCGCTAATCTGCGAATTCTTTGCCCTGCGCGCGGTGGCGCTGCTGGTGGAAACCATCGACAAGGTCCAGGACAGGCTGAACCCCAGGCTCCAGGTGGACGGCGTGCTGGCTACCATGTACGACGCCCGTACCCTGCACAGCCGCGAGGTCATCAGCAGGCTCGTGGAGGCCTTCGGTGACAAGGTCTTCGAGACTGTCATCAAACGTTCCATCAAGTTTGCCGACGCCACTGTCGCCGCGGAGCCCATCACCAGCTACGCCGCCAACCACATCGGGGCAGACGCCTACCGCCGCCTGGCCAAGGAGCTGATTTCGCGCGGCGGCGCGCCCTAGCCAACACCGTGGCATTGGCAGGCACCCCGCTCGCTCCGGCGGAGACGGCGAAAAAACCCGGCTTCGAAGTCCGGCTGGCAAACTTCACCGGCCCCTTCGACCTCTTACTCGGCCTGATTACCAAGCACCAGCTGGACATTACGGAAGTGGCCCTGGCCACGGTCACCGACGAATTCATCAAGTACATCAAGAACCTCCAGCAGCTGGGGGAGGAGTGGGCCCTTGACGAGGCCAGCGAGTTCCTGGTGATCGCCGCCACGCTCCTGGACCTCAAAGCCGCCCGGCTCCTGCCGGCAGGCGAGGTCGAGGACGATGAGGACATCGCACTGCTCGAGGCGCGGGACCTTCTGTTCGCCCGCCTGCTCCAGTACAAGGCCTTCAAGCAGGTGGCCGGACTGATCAACACCACCCTGGAGCTCGAAGCCCGCAGCTACCCGCGCCAGGTTGCCCTTGAGGGACACTTCGCGGCGCTGCTTCCGGAACTGGTGTGGCGGCATACGCCGCAGCAGTTCGCCGCCCTGGCCGACGCTGCGCTGAAGCCCAAGGAAGCAGCATCCAACGAAGTCGGCCTGGCACACCTCCACGGCAGTGCCGTCAGCGTTAAGGAGCAGGCCGAAATCCTGGGGCTGAAGCTCCAGCAGGGGCGGCCGATGTCGTTCCGGGCACTCATCGCCGACGCCGAATCCACCCTCGTGGTGGTGGTGCGGTTTTTGGCACTGCTGGAGATGTTCCGTGACAAGGCGGTCGGGTTCGACCAGCTCCTCCCGCTGGGCGACCTCACCGTTCATTGGACTGCGGGGAATGATGACTGGAGCAGTGACCATCTCAGCGAGGAATACGAGGAGCAGCCTTGAGCGCCACAACGTCGGATCCGGGCACGAGCGGGGAAGGGGACGGCGGGCTTAATGTCGCCGATCTCCCCGGCGGCGCACGCGCCGCGATTGAAGCCGTGCTCATGGTGATCGACCAGCCGGCCACAGCCACCGAACTGGCCGCAGGGCTGAACCTGACGGTCGACGCCGTCGAGCAGCTGCTCGCGGAACTTCAGCGTGAGTATAACGGCTATACTGTTAATGCCCCGGACACGGACGTTGCCAGCGAAACTGGCCACAAATCCAGCCCCCGGGGTTTTGAATTGCGGAATATCGCCGGAGGCTGGCGCATCTATTCCCGCGCGGAGTTCGCCGATGTCGTAGGCGGGTTCGTGCTGGACGGACAGACAGCCAGGCTGACGCAGGCGGCGCTCGAAACGCTCGCCGTCATCGCATACCGCCAGCCCGTGTCACGGGCCAGGGTGTCTGCAATTCGAGGAGTTAATGTTGACTCTGTCGTGCGGACGCTGATGCAGCGGGGACTGATCGAAGACTCGGGAACAGATCCCGAGTCCGGAGCCATCCTTTACCGCACGACGTCGTATTTCCTGGAACGCATGGGAATCGGCTCGGTGGCTGAGTTGCCGCAGCTTTCACCCCATCTTCCGGGGCTTGAAGGCATCGAAGAGTTCTACGACGCCGGAAGAATGTAGGCAGTTTCCCTGCCTGCGCACGAGTATCCACCAGGCGGAACCAATCTGCCCGGCTGGCTGGTGTTGTCGGGAGACAACCATCGCCGGCCAACATAACGAAGGACGGGTCATGACACAGGCGGGACGCCAGGGTTCACCACGTAACAGTTCGGGACGCAACAGCGCCGGACGCGGCAATGCCGCACAAGGCGCCGGGCAAAATAGAGCCGGACGCAATCCGGCGCAGGGCGGCAGCCGCGCAGGCGGCGCCGGCTACAAGGGCGGCGGCGACCGCCCCTTCAAGCACCCCAAGCCTCGTGAAGAGGCCTTCATCGATCCGGACCTGCAGGGTCCGGCCGGCGCGCCGGCAGACCGCCCGGCATCAGGAGACTGGAAGCAGGGCAAGCCTGCCGCCCGGAAGCCCGGTTCGCGCAAGCCCGGCGCAGGCAAGGTCCCCGGCACGCCCGGCGCCCTCAAGCCCAAGCCGCGCTCCACTGCGGCCAAGGCCTTCGCTACGCGCGCCTTCGGCGGCGAGCGGTTCGGCCAGAACCTCGGCGCCGTCCGCAAGCCCTCGCGCAAGCGCGGCCCCCGCGGCGACGTCCCGCAGTCCGAACTTCACGACGCCGACGGCGTCCGTCTGCAAAAGGTCATGGCCTCGGCCGGCGTCGCTTCGCGGCGCGTCTGCGAGGAAATGATCTCCGAGGGCCGCGTTGAAGTGGACGGCAAGGTGGTCACCGAACTCGGCGTCCGCGTTGACCCGAAAACCGCCGTGGTTCACGTGGACGGCTTGCGCATCCAGCTGGACGAAAACATGGTCTACATGGTGTTCAACAAGCCCAAGGGCGTTGTGTCCACCATGGAGGACCCGGACGGCCGCCCGTGCATCAGTGACTTCGTCCGCAACACCAACGGCGAACGCCTCTTCCATGTGGGACGCCTCGACGTCGCCACCGAGGGCCTGCTGCTGCTGACGAACGACGGCGAACTCGCCAACCGTCTGACGCACCCGTCCTACGAAGTGCCCAAGACGTACCTGGTCCAGGTGCGCGGCCCGTTCCCGCAGGGAATCGGCGCACAGCTGAAGTCCGGCGTCGAACTCGAAGACGGATTCGCCTCGGTGGACTCGTTCAAGCTGGTCGACTCCACCCCGGGCCACGTCCTGATCGAGGTCGTGCTGCACTCCGGCAAGAACCGCATCGTGCGCCGGCTCTTCGACGCGGTCGGTTTCCCCGTGCTGCGGCTGGTGCGCGTCAAGGTGGGCCCCATCGGGCTGGGAGACCAGCGCCAGGGGAGCATCCGCAACCTCGGCAAGCAGGAAGTCGGCCACCTGCTGGCATCCGTAGGGCTGTAAGCGCATGTCTGCATTTCGTACCCACGGCCGGGGGCACCTGAACGGCCCGGTGGTGGTTATCGGAACGGGGCTGCTGGGTACCAGTATCGGGCTCGGCCTCAGGGGGCGCGGCGTATCCGTGTTCCTGTCCGACCCGTCGCCTACCAACCAGGCTGTCGCCGTCGATATCGGGGCGGGCCTGCCGTTGGCGCGCCTCGGTGACGAACAGCCCGAACTGGTGGTTGTTGCCGCACCGCCGGACGTGACGGCTGACGTGGTGGAACAGGCGCTGGCTGATTTCCCGGAGGCTACGGTGGTGGACATCGCCAGCGTCAAGGCCGGCATCCTGTCCGAGCTGCGGGGCCGCGGAGTGGACCTGAGCCGTTACGTGGGGACGCATCCGATGGCCGGGCGGGAAAAATCCGGTCCGGTGGCGGCCCGCGGTGAACTGTTCACGTCCATGCCGTGGGTGGTTTGCCCGTCCGAAGAGACCTCGAACGGTGCCCAGCAGGCAGCACGCTCGCTGGCAGTGGATCTGGGCGCCGTCGTGACGCAGTTCGGTGCCGAGGAACACGACCAGGCTGTTGCCCTGGTATCGCATTTGCCCCAGGTGATGTCCTCGCTGGTGGCCAGCCGGCTGCAGGGCACGCCGATGCACGCGCTTTCGCTGGCCGGCAACGGCCTCCGTGACGTCACGCGCATCGCGGCCAGCGATCCCACCTTGTGGGTCCAGATCCTTGGGGCCAACGCCGGGCAGCTCGTTGACATCCTGCACGGGGTACGCGAAGACCTGAACCGCCTGATCGGCACCTTGGAGGATCCCACCGCCCCCGGCGCCCGCCTTGACCTGGCACAGCTGATCAGCGAGGGCAACGCAGGGCAGTCCCGGATACCGGGGAAGCACGGCGGACCTCCGCAGGCGTATTCCTGGCTGACTGTCCTGGTGGATGACCGGCCGGGGCAGATCGCCCGCCTCCTCACCGAGATCGGTGAAATCGGGGTTAACCTCGAAGACCTGCGGCTGGATCATTCTTCCGGGCAGAATGTAGGCATGGTGGAGCTCTCGGTTCTGCCCAACAAACATGATCTGCTGATCGAAGCACTCAACGACCGTGGATGGCGGGTACTGCAGTAATGACACAGGAACTCATCGATACCGTGCCCATGCTCCGCCAAGGCCGGCCGCTGGTTGTGGCTATCGACGGCCCGTCGGGGTCCGGAAAATCCAGCGTCAGCCGCGAAGTCGCACGGCGCCTTCGCCTCGCCTACCTTGATACCGGAGCCATGTACCGTGCCCTGACCTGGTACTGCCTGGACCGGGGGATTGACTTGGGCGACGCCGCTGCCATCGAACAGGCCTCCGAGGACCTGCCGTTGGAAGTCAGCACCACCCCGAACGAGGAATTCGTACATGTCGGCGGAACCGACGTCACCCAGGCCATCCGGGAACCGGCCATCTCCTCGGCCGTCAGTGCCATTGCCACCACCCTGGGCGCACGCAAGGAGCTGGTCCGCCGTCAGCGTGAGCTGATCGAGGTCCATCACCGCCGCATCGTGGTGGAGGGCCGTGACATTACCACCGTCGTCGCCCCCGGCGCTGAGGTCCGCATGCTGCTGACCGCCAGCGAGGAGGCCCGGCTTCGCCGCCGCGGAGTCCAGCTCGGTGGGACGCAGACCGCCGAACAGCTTGCGGCCCAGGTCACGCAGCGCGATGCCAAGGACTCCGCCGTAGTGAACTTCACTACGGCGGCGGATGGCGTTGTCACCTTGGATTCTTCGGATCTGGACTTCGACGGCACGGTTGACGCGGCCTTGGGCATTGTCAACAAGGTCGTCAATCGTGACTGACGGCGGACGGCACCCCCGGACCCCGCTCCCGGTGGGAACTCCTGTACTCCCGGCCGCCTGGACAATGGTCTGGAGCCGCCCAGTCGGCTGGTTCCTGGACCACGTTGTCTACCGGACAACTGTCCACGGACGGGAAAACGTGCCGTCGGATGGCCCTGTGATCTTCGCCGGCAACCACATCAGCTTCCTGGACGGCCCGGTGATGTTCGGTGCGTCGCCGCGCCCGATGCACATCCTGGTCAAGAAGGAGATGTTCAAGGGGTTCCTCGGACGGGTGCTGCAGGCATCCGGCCAGCTTCCCGTTGACCGGTCGGGTGACCGTGCCGCGCTGCAGCTCAGTAAGGCCGCGCTCGACGCCGGCCGTTGCGTCGGCATCCTCCCGGAAGGAACGCGGGGGAGCGGCGAGGCATCGACCATCAACAATGGGGTGGCCTGGCTCGCGCTGAACTCCAGTGCGGCGGTGGTTCCGGTTGCCATCCTGGGCACCAGGATTGCCGGAGAGCACCTCGACGCCGTTCCGCGGCCCGGCAGGAAGCTGCACGTCAGCTTCGGCGAAGCCGTTGCAGTGAGCCGCGAAAGCGGCGAGACGGGCCGTGTTTCAATGGACAGGGCGGGAAACGAGATCCGCGCAGCCCTGGCACGGCACGTCCAACAAACCATTCAACTCAGCGGGCAGTCCCTGCCCGGCGCGGATTCCCCGCAAGAACGCCATAAAGAAGTAGCCGGGACGCCGGCAGATCACCACTAAGGAAAGTGCAATGAGCGATACGACTCAAACCTCCGGCAACTTTGGCGCCGGCGAAGACGAATACACGCCCACCGGCACGGACCAGGTGGCAGAGCATCTTGCTGCCTTGGACGATGACGAGGCCGAGCTTCGTGCCGCCTCCCTCCGGGCCGGCCTGGACGACTACGAACTGGACGAGGAGGACGCCGCCCTCCTGAGCGGCCACTACGACGACCAGGACTTCGACGGTCCGGTCAAGCTGGACCCCGTCCTGGCCATCATCGGACGGCCCAACGTGGGCAAGTCCACGCTCGTGAACCGCATTCTCGGCCGCCGCGAAGCCGTGGTGGAAGACACCCCCGGAGTCACCCGCGACCGTGTCATGTACTCGGCACAGTGGAACGGCCGCAATTTCACAATCGTTGACACCGGCGGCTGGGAGCATGATGCCCGCGGCATCCACGCCCGGGTGGCCGAACAGGCCGAGATGGCCGTAGAACTTGCTGACGCCGTGCTGTTCGTCGTCGATTCGGCCGTCGGCGCCACCGCCACGGACGAAGCCGTCGTCAAGATGCTGCGCAAGTCCAAGAAGCCGGTCATCATGGTGGCCAACAAGGTGGACGACTTCGCCCAGGAAGCCGACTCGGCAACGCTCTGGGGCCTCGGCTTCGGCGAGCCGTACCCGGTGTCAGCGCTGCACGGCCGCGGCGTCGCCGACCTCCTGGACCACGTGATGGACACCCTGCCCGAGTTCTCTACGATCGAGGGCCTGGAGCGGTCCGGCGGACCCCGGCGCATCGCCCTGATCGGACGCCCGAACGTGGGCAAGTCCTCGCTGCTGAACAAGCTGGCGGGTTCCGAGCGCGTGGTGGTGGACAACACCGCCGGCACCACCCGCGACCCCGTCGATGAGTTCATCGAACTCGGCGGACGCACCTGGCGCTTCGTGGACACCGCCGGCATCCGCCGCCGCCAGCACATGGCCCAGGGCGCCGACTTCTACGCCTCGCTGCGCACGCAAAGCGCCCTCGAAAAGGCTGAGGTCGCCGTCGTGCTCCTTGCCGTGGATGAAGTGCTCAGTGAGCAGGACGTCCGCATCCTTCAGCTGGCCATCGAATCAGGGCGTGCCCTGGTTCTCGCGTTCAACAAGTGGGACCTGCTCGACGACGAACGCCGCAGCTACCTGGAACGGGAAATTGAACAGGACCTGGCCCACGTGGCCTGGGCCCCGCGGGTCAACATTTCGGCCCTGACCGGCTGGCACAAGGACCGCTTGGTTCCTGCGCTGGACACCGCACTGGAAAGCTGGGACAAGCGCATCCCCACGGGCCGGCTCAATGCTTTCCTCGGCGAGCTCGTTGCCGCGCACCCGCACCCGGTCCGCGGCGGCAAGCAGCCCCGCATCCTCTTCGGCACCCAGGCCTCCAGCCGCCCGCCGAAGTTCGTGCTGTTCACCACCGGATTCCTGGATCCGGGATACCGCCGCTTCATCACCCGCCGTCTCCGCGAAACCTTCGGTTTCGAGGGCACCCCGATCGAGGTCAACATGCGTGTCCGCGAAAAGCGGGGCAAGAAGCGTTAATTCCGACACACCTTGCCCGTGACACCCATAAAGTGTCACGAGCACCCTCCGGAATCGTGTAAGCTTTTGGAGGTGGTTCGGCCGGACTGCTGAGGTGAAAATCCCGGGGAAACCCGGAGTCACACCGAGGCGGAGAACGGCGGAACTAACGGGCTGTAGCGCAGCTTGGTAGCGCACTTGACTGGGGGTCAAGGGGTCGCAGGTTCAAATCCTGTCAGCCCGACCAACAAAAAGAGCCGCCCCATCTCCGGGAAATATCCCGGGGGTGGGGCGGTTTTTCGTTGTTCCAATCCCGGCGGCTGTTTGTCGGCCGCTACTTCAGGAAACGCGACGTCCGCCGGTCCGCCAGGATCTTGCCGCCCGTCTGGCACGTCGGGCAGTACTGCAGCGACCGGTCGGCGAAAGACACCTCCCGGACTGTGTCCCCACATACCGGGCAGGGCTGGCCTGTCCGGCCGTGGACCCGCATGGTGCTGCGCTTGGCATCCTTCAGTTCGTTCGGCGCCTTGCCGACCGCCTCTGCCACGGCTGCCCCCAGCACGCTGTGCATGGAGTCGTACAGGACCTTGACGGCGTCCGGCCCCAGGGACTTTGCGATGGCGAACGGGGAGATCCGGGCCGCGTGCAGAATCTCGTCGCTGTAGGCGTTGCCGATTCCGGCAATGACGCCCTGGTTCCGTAACAGTCCCTTAATCTGCTGTGTGCTGGTGGAAAGAATCCCGGCGAACGCGTCAAGGTCGAAGGAAGGACTCAACGGCTCCGGACCTAGGGAAGCGATTCCCGGAATCTCCACCGGATCCCGGACCACATAGAGCGCCAGGCTCTTTTTGGTTCCCGCCTCGGTCAGGTCGATGCCCAGATGCGCTTCGCCGCTGGCGGCATCGGGCCCGGCCCTGGTGAACTCCAGCCGCGCAGCGATGTACCCCTTGCCGCGGGAGAGCTGGGCGTGCGTCGGTGATTCCGTGTACCGCAGCCAGCCGGCCTTGGCCAGATGGAACGCGAGGTAGGTGCCGCCGGCATCCACGATGATGAACTTTCCCCGGCGCTCCACGCCCGTGATGGTCCGCCCTTCCAGCACCGAATAAGGCGGGTCCGCCGTCTTGAGGACCGCGAAGGAGACGATCTGGATTTTCGTCAGCACGGCTCCGCGGAGCTGGGTGCCCAGGAATGCGCTCAGCCCGGCCACTTCGGGTAGTTCTGGCATGGCACCACTGTGCCACAAGGGACCGGCCCGGGGCTCCCTTCGGCGGCCATTGATATGCATATACTTTCAGCGGCGGCTTGTTCTGCAGACCTCCGTTGACATTGCTGATTGACCGTTAGTCCTGGTTGACCCGATGAAAGGCCCCTGATGAGCAACATTCCCGAAGACCTGTCCTACACTGCCGAACACGAGTGGGTTACCGCCCCGAACGCCGATGGCGTGGTTCGCGTAGGCATCACCGATTTTGCCCAGGACGCTCTGGGCGACGTCGTGTACGCCCAGATGCCGGAAGTGGGCACCAAAGTTACTGCGAACGACGTCGTGGGCGAGGTCGAGTCCACCAAGAGCGTGAGCGACATCTACGCCCCCGTGAGCGGCGAAGTCGTTTCCCGGAACGAAGCCCTGGACACCGATTCGGCCCTTATCAACAGCGATCCCTACGGCGAGGGCTGGCTGATCGAAGTCAAGCTCGCCGAAGCTGACGCAGTGGAGTCCCTGCTCAGTGCATCGGAGTACGAACAACAGGTAGGCTAAAGATAACCGGCATGGAGGTCCGGCTGTTAAGGACTTAACAGCCGGACAACAGGCCGCAGGACCGGATCTGCCAGGCTTTTCCGGAGGGCGCGCGTTGTTTGCAGGGGGACATCTGCAACGGAAGAGGAGGAATCCATGGTTGGTCACGAAAAGAACCACAGCAGTGGTGATTACGGCACGGGCGGAGTGAAGGCTTCGGAGACCACCTCGATCCACCTCACGCCAGTCCGTGACGAGCCGATCATTGAGCCCAGGCTGTCCCGGGAGGAACGGGTTGCCGTCGAGGCACTGCCTTTCGGTTCGGCACTACTGGTCGCCCACAGCGGACCCAACGCGGGCGCGCGCTTCCTGCTGGACTCGGACGTCACCACGGCCGGCCGCCACCCGGACGCGGACATCTTCCTTGACGACGTCACAGTGTCCCGCCGGCACGTCGAATTCCGCCGCACCGCCCGCAGCTTCGAGGTCGTTGACACCGGAAGCCTGAACGGAACGTACGTCAACCACGACCGCGTGGACAGTGTGGAGCTCAGGTCCGGAAATGAAGTCCAGATCGGCAAGTTCCGGCTCACCTTCTACCTCAGCCCTGCCCGCGCAGCAGGCAACGTCTGATACCGGGGTAGTTGCCTGTGGCAATGGCACAACCGGAACGGCGCGGACCCCAGGTCCTGAACATCGGGGAAGTACTCGCGCAGCTGAGCGACGACTTTCCTGGAATGACGGCGTCGAAAATCAGGTTCCTTGAAGAAAAAGGCCTGATCAACCCGCAACGCACGCCCGCCGGCTACCGGCAGTACGCGGACACTGACGTTGAGCGGCTGCGGTTCGTGCTGGCACTTCAGCGCGACCAGTACCTTCCGCTGAAAGTCATCAAGGACTACCTCGACGCGATCGACCGGGGGGAGCGCCCCGAGAACCTGCCGCCCGGGGTGACAGTTTCGCCCCGGATTGTGTCCGATGAGCTCGCCACCGAACTGCATAACAAAGTGCGCCGGCTGAGTGAGGAGCAGCTGCGGGCCGAGTCCGGTGCAAGCGTTCCGCTGCTGCAGTCGCTCCTCGACTTCGGCCTCATTGGCCACGTCAACGGCAAGTTCGATGAGCACGCCCTCCAGGTGGCCCGCGCCTGCGTCCAGCTGGAAAGCCACGGCCTCGAGCCACGTCACCTGCGGCCCTTCCAGGCCGCCGCGGAGCGGGAATTCGGCCTGGTGGAAAGGGCTGTCGCCCCGCTGACCTCCCGCAAGGACGCCGCGTCCCACGCCCGCGCGGCCGAGGCAGCCCGGGAAATCAGTGATCTCTGCCTGACGCTTCACCGGGCCCTGGTGCAGGACCGTATATCGCGAATGGACATCTGATGATTGAAGTCGAGATCGTGGGTGTGAGGATCGAATTGCCCTCGAACCAGCCGCTGGTGCTGCTCCGCGAGATCCATGGCGAACGGCACGTGCCCATCTGGATCGGCACGCCCGAAGCCAGTGCAATTGCGCTGGCCCAACAGGGTGTGGTGCCGCCGCGTCCCATGACCCATGACCTCCTCATCGACGTTGTTGAGTCTTTGGGCCACTCGATCGTCAGCGTGAATATTGTTGCGGTGGAAGACAACATCTTCTACGGCCAGCTGCAGTTCGAAGACGGCACCACGGTGAGCTCCAGGGCCTCTGACGCCCTTGCCCTGGCCTTGCGGGCCAAGTGCCGCATCTGGTGTGCGGATTCCGTCATGGATGAAGCCGGTGTCCGGATCACCGAACACGATGAGGGCGAGGATACCGAGGCCGGTCCCACCGTGGACGAGGAGCGGGAACTGCGGCGTTTCCGCGAGTTCCTCGACGATGTGGAACCGGAAGACTTCGACGGCTGAGGTCACACTAAGGTTAAAGTTGAGGCTGAAAGTTTCGACACGCCCCCGTAATGGGGCCAACGTCTTTGACCTTGGGGCGTGGCGGGCCTAACGTCGAAGGTATCAAGTTCCCATTGCATACAACAGCCGCGCAAGTCACACTGGAATGTGCAGCTCCGGCTGAATTACACGGATGAATTTCCGGGCCGTGATCGCTGTTGCTGCAACTTCCTTAGGGGAGCATACGACGAGGAGGGTCCACGTGAGTCCGAAAGGCGAAGCAGGCGAGCTAAAGCAGGCTTCAACAGCAGGTGTCGCCCTGCCCGCGAGCGGTGCCCAGGGCCTCCTCTTCACGGAAGACCTTCCCGTCCTGGACGAGGACGCAGGTTACCGCGGTCCGACCGCCTGCAAGGCTGCCGGCATTACTTACCGCCAATTGGACTACTGGGCACGCACTGGGCTCGTGGAGCCCGCCGTGCGGGGTGCCGCCGGTTCCGGGTCGCAGCGTCTTTATGGTTTCCGCGACATCCTGGTGCTGAAGGTGGTCAAGCGCCTGCTGGACACCGGAGTCTCGCTGCAGCAGATCCGCTCCGCAGTGGAGCACTTGCGGGAGCGCGGCGTTGAAGACCTCGCCCAGATCACCCTGATGAGCGACGGCGCGAGCGTCTACGAGTGCACCTCTGCCGACGAAGTCATTGATCTGGTCCAGGGCGGACAGGGCGTCTTCGGGATCGCCGTCGGCCGCGTCTGGCGCGAAGTGGAAGGCAGCCTCGCAGCCCTTCCCAGCGAGCACGCCGTCGAGCAGTCCTTTCCGGACGATGAGCTCAGCAAGCGCCGGGCCGCCCGCAAGATCAGCTGACACCGCAGACCGGCCGGATGTGGAACCGGCAAGAGACCAGACTTAGCAGAAAGGCCGCTTTCCGTGAGGAAGGCGGCCTTTCCTGCGCTCAGCTTGCGTGGCTGCAGCCATGGCTGCCCGCTGTGGCGGCGTTCCCGCTGCGGAGCAGCTAGCGCAGGCTGCGTTCCCGGACAGCAGCGCCCGAAACGGCGCCGTTCGAGTCAAGGAGGTTGTCCAGCAGCGTGTTGAAGAGGCCGGCGGCGTTCTTTGCGGAGTCGCCCGGCCAGTGGTGCACGGAGTGGGCCGCGCCCTGGATCTGCTGCCAGTTGGCCTGCTCGGGGATATAGGGCGTCAGCAGGAGTTCGCCGAACATCGACTGCATCTCTGCCAGGCGGAAGGCGTGCTCGGACGAGCCGGTGCGGACGCGGTTTGCCACAATTCCGGCGGGGGAGAGGTTCGGGGCGAACTCCTGGCGGAACAACTGGATGGCGCGCATGGTGCGCTCCGTTCCTGCCACCGAGAACAGGCCGGGTTCCGCCACGAGGGCCACCTTGTCGCTCGCTGACCAGGCCATCCGCGTGAGCCCGTTCAATGACGGAGGGCAGTCAACGAGGATCAGCTGGTATTTGTCAGTTCCGGCGAGCACCGCCGAGAGCCTCCGCAGGTCCCTGCGGCCGAGGTCCGGGCGGTCGTAGATGCCGGTATACGCCGAGCCCACCGCCACGTCCAGGACGGCGGGGCGTGCGCCGTTGTAGTTTTCCCGGGCCACCCAGCCGCTGGTGACAACGTTCTCCGCCAGGCGGGCACGGCGGGGGCTCTTGAGCATCCTGCCGATGTCAAGCTGGTCATCGGGCTGGACGCCGAGCGCCGTGCTGGCGTCCGCATGCGGATCAAGATCCACCACAAGGGTGGGGATGCCGGCGGCCAAGGCCGCAGATGCCAATCCGCTGGTGACGGAAGTTTTGCCGACCCCGCCTTTGAGGCTGCTGATGCTGACTACTTGCACTTGAAAAACCAATACCTAACGCCGGTTGCCGTGTTGGGATAGTGCCGGCTCCGGCTCACCGGAGCGGAGGGCGCGCGTGCGCCACCTCCAACTCATCATATGTTGCCGCGGTGTTGAATCCCGTTTCATCGCGTGTGTGTGCGGCACTTCCCACACGGCTGCCGGGGGCATTGCGGTATTGGCCTGCTTAATGCCGCCGAGATGACGGATAATTCTGTGATGGTCGACACAATGATTTGTGTTTCCACTCGCGCGTCTTACACACTGTGACCACTTACCGAGTACACCCGCAATGATGCAGGAGAAGCATGTTTTCCAAGATTCTGGTGGCTAACCGCGGCGAAATCGCGATCCGTGCCTTCCGTGCCGGCTACGAGCTGGGCGCCAAGACTGTAGCTGTGTTCCCCAACGAGGACCGTAACTCGATCCACCGCCAGAAGGCTGACGAAGCATATCTGATCGGCGAAGAGGGCCACCCCGTCCGGGCATACCTCGACGTGGATGAAGTGGTCCGTGTGGCCAAGGAATCCGGCGCCGACGCCATCTACCCCGGTTACGGCTTCCTCTCCGAAAACCCACGGCTGGCCCGGGCCGCCAAAGAAGCCGGCATCACCTTTGTCGGGCCGCCTGCCGAGGTCCTCGAGCTGGCGGGAAACAAGGTTGCCGCCCTCGCGGCGGCACGCGCGGCCGGTGTTCCCGTGCTCAAGTCGAGCCAGCCCTCAAAGGACGTGGACGAGCTGATTGCGGCCGCCGATGAAATCGGCTTCCCCATCTTCGCCAAGGCTGTCGCCGGCGGTGGCGGTCGCGGCATGCGCCGGGTGGACACCCGCGAAGCCCTGCCCGAGGCGCTGCAGGCCGCCATGCGCGAGGCAGACGCCGCGTTCGGTGACCCCACCATGTTCCTGGAGCAGGCCGTCCTGCGTCCCCGCCACATCGAGGTCCAGATCCTGGCCGATGCCGAGGGCAACGTCATGCACCTCTTCGAGCGTGACTGCTCCATCCAGCGCCGGCACCAGAAGGTCATCGAGATCGCCCCGGCCCCGAACCTCGACGAGGGCATCCGGCAGGCGCTCTACCGTGACGCGGTCAAGTTCGCCAAGGCGCTTAACTACGTCAACGCCGGCACCGTCGAGTTCCTCGTGGACACCGTTGGTGAGCGCGCCGGCCAGCACGTTTTCATCGAAATGAACCCGCGCATCCAGGTGGAGCACACGGTGACCGAGGAAGTCACTGACGTGGACCTGGTCCAGGCACAGCTGCGCATCGCCTCGGGCGAGACGCTCGCGGACCTAGGGCTGTCGCAGGAAACAGTGCAGCTCAAGGGCGCCGCCCTGCAGTGCCGCATCACCACCGAGGACCCGGCCAACGGCTTCCGTCCGGACGTCGGAAAGATCACCGGTTACCGGTCCGCCGGCGGCGCCGGTGTGAGGCTCGACGGCGGCACCGTCTACTCGGGTGCCGAGATCAGCCCGCACTTCGACTCGATGCTGGTCAAGCTGACCTGCCGCGGCCGCGATTACCCCGCAGCCGTGGCGCGCGCCCGGCGTGCCCTGGCGGAATTCCGCATCCGTGGTGTGTCCACCAACATTTCCTTCCTCCAGGCCGTCCTGGACGACAAGGACTTCATCGCCGGGGATGTGGCCACCAACTTCATCGACCAGCGCCCCGAGCTGCTGAAGGCCCGTGTCTCCGCGGACCGTGGCACCAAGCTGCTGACGTGGCTTGCGGAGGTCACCGTCAACAAGCCCAACGGCGAACTTAAGGTCCACTCGAACCCCGCAGCGAAGCTGCCGGCCGTCGGCGACGCCCCCGCGCCCAAAGGTTCGCGCCAGCGGCTGCTGGAGCTGGGTCCCGAAGGCTTCGCCCAAGCCCTTCGCGACCAGGTAGCTGTTGCCGTCACCGACACCACGTTCCGTGACGCCCACCAGTCGCTGCTGGCCACCAGGGTCCGTACCCGCGACCTGGTGGCAGCCGGCCCGGCCGTCTCCTCGCTGCTGCCCGAGCTGCTCTCCGTTGAGGCCTGGGGCGGAGCCACCTACGACGTCGCGCTGCGTTTCCTCGGCGAGGACCCGTGGGACCGGCTTGCCGCACTGCGGAAGGCACTCCCGAACATCTGCCTGCAGATGCTCCTCCGCGGCCGGAACACGGTGGGCTACACCCCGTACCCGGAGGAAGTCACCGAGGCCTTCGTCAACGAGGCTGCAGCCACCGGCATCGATATCTTCCGGATCTTTGACGCCCTCAATGACGTCAACCAGATGGCTCCGGCCATCCGGGCTGTCCGTGCCACCGGCACCGCCGTCGCCGAAGTCGCCCTCTGCTACACCGGCGACATGCTCGATCCCGACGAAAAGCTGTACACCCTGGACTACTACCTGGAGCTGGCGCAGAAGATCGTCGACGCAGGCGCCCACATCCTGGCGATCAAGGACATGGCGGGCCTGTTGCGTCCTGCGGCCGCAGCGAAGCTTGTGGCGGCCCTGCGGGAGCGCTTCGACCTTCCGGTCCACCTGCACACCCACGACACCGCAGGCGGCCAGCTGGCCACGCTCCTGGCTGCAGTGGACGCCGGAGTGGACGCCGTTGACGTTGCATCGGCTTCCCTGGCCGGAACCACCAGCCAGCCTTCCGCCTCCGCACTGGTTGCAGCGCTGGCCCACACGCCGCGCGACACCGGCCTGAGCCTGGCCAAGGTCAGCTCGCTGGAGCCGTACTGGGAGGCCGTCCGCCGCGTCTACGCGCCGTTCGAATCAGGTCTGCCGGGTCCCACCGGCCGGGTCTACACGCACGAGATTCCCGGCGGCCAGCTCTCCAACCTGCGCCAGCAGGCAATGGCACTGGGCCTGGGCGAACGCTTCGAGGCAATCGAGGACATGTACACGGCGGCCGACCGGATCCTGGGCCGGCTGGTGAAGGTGACGCCATCCTCCAAGGTGGTGGGCGACCTCGCCCTGCACCTGGTGGGCCTCAACGCCGACCCCGCCGACTTCAACGAAAACCCGCAGAACTACGACATTCCGGATTCCGTCATCGGGTTCCTGTCCGGTGAACTCGGCGACCCTCCCGGAGGCTGGCCCGAGCCGTTCCGCACCAAGGCCCTCCAGGGCCGCAGCATCAAGGTGCGCGACGCCGAGCTCAGCGCCGAGGACAGCGCCGCCCTGAAGAGCGACTCCAAGACCCGGCAGCACACCCTGAACCGCCTGCTGTTCGAAGGTCCCACGAAGGACTACCTGAAGAGCGTTGAGACGTACGGCAACCTGTCGGTCCTGGACACCCGCGATTACCTGTTCGGGCTCCAGCGCGGCGCGGAACACGAGATCGAGCTGGAGAAGGGCGTGCACCTGATTGCCTCCCTCGAGGCCATTTCGGAGCCGGACGAGAAGGGCATGCGCACAGTGATGTGCACGCTCAACGGGCAGTCCCGGCCGGTTGTGGTCCGCGACCGCTCCGTCGTCAGCAACGTCAAGGCCGCTGAAAAGGCAGACCCGGCCCAGCCGGGCCAGGTCGCCGCCCCGTTCGCCGGCGCCGTCACCCTGACAGTCAAGGTGGGCGATGCCGTCATCGCCGGCGACACCGTTGCCACCATCGAGGCCATGAAGATGGAGGCCTCAATCACGACGCCGGCAGCCGGCACGGTCTCCCGGCTGGCAGTGTCCGCTGTGGAACAGGTCCAGGGCGGAGACCTGCTGCTCGTTGTCGAGTAAGGCAGTGAGTCGAGTAAGCCAGTAAGTCGAGTAAGCCAGTAAACAGAAGGAGGACCTCCCGGCCGGGAGGTCCTCCTTTTTTGTTCTTGCGACTTTTTTCGTGCGACCGGGCTAGTGCTGCCCGGACGGCTCGTGACGTGCCGGGCGCGGGGCGGCATACATTTCCCCGATGACGGAATCGAAGTCCTTCATCACCTGGGCCCGCTTGACCTTCATTGACGGGGTCAGGTGGCCCGAGGCCTCGGTGAAGTCGGACGGCACGATCCGGAACGACTTGATGGCCTCGGCCTGGGACACGGACAGGTTGGCGTGCGTAACCAGGTCCTGGACGGCTGCCTTGACCACGGGGTGGTTCGCGGCCTCCACGAGGGTGACGGTGGCGGGCAGGCCATGGCGCTGCAGCCAGCCCGGCAGGGCTTCCTCGTCCAGCGTGACGAGTGCGCCGATGAACGGTCGGTTGTCGCCCACCACCAGGACCTGGGAGACCAGGGCGTCGGCGCGGATCTGGTCTTCGAGCAGGGCCGGCACCACGTTCTTGCCGCTCGCCGTCACGATGATTTCCTTCTTGCGGCCCGTGATGGTGAGGAACCCGTCCTCGTCCATTTGCCCGATGTCGCCCGTGCGGAACCAGCCGTCCACGAACGTGTCGGCCGCAAGGTCGTCACGCTTGTAGTAGCCGCGCATCACGCAGACGCCCTTGGCGAGGATCTCGCCGTCGTCGGCTATCTTCACCGCGTTACCGGGCAGCGGAGCACCGACCGTTCCGATCCTGATCAGCTGGGGCGTGTTCACGGTGATCGGCGCCGTTGTTTCGGTCAGGCCGTAGCCTTCGAGGATCTGCATGCCGATGCCCTGGAAGAAATGTCCCAGGCGTTCGCCCAGCGGACCGCCGCCGGAGACCGCATGGGCCACCTGCCCGCCCATCGCCGCGCGCAGCTTGCTGTAGACGAGTTTGTCGAAGAGGGCGTGGCGGAGCTTCAGCCCGAATCCGATGGACCCGGCCTGCCGGGCACGGGAGTACGCGATGGCCGTGTCCGCGGCCTTGTGGAAGATGGCTCCCTTGCCGCCGTCCTCAGCCTTCGTGAGCGCGGAGTTGTAGACCTTTTCGAACACGCGGGGCACGGCCAGGATGAACGTGGGCTTGTAGCTTTGCAGGTCCGGCAGGAGGTGCTTGATGTCCGGGGTGTGTGCCACGGTGACGCCGGCAGCCACGGCCAGCACGGAGATAAACCGGGCGAATACGTGGGCCAGCGGCAGGAACATGATGGTCCGCGCCTGTTCGTGGACGATGCCGGACAGAGAGGTGGCCAGTGCGTTCTCGGACAGTTCCACGAAGTTGCCGTGCGTCAGTTCGCAGCCCTTGGGCCGGCCGGTGGTCCCGGACGTGTAGATGATGGTTGCCACGTCGGCCAGGGACGCCCGGCTCCTGCGTGCTTCCAGCTGGTCGTCGCTGATGGCGGTTCCGGCGGACCGGAGTTCGTCCAGGCCTGCTCCTTCGAGCTGCCAGACATGCGCCAGCGAAGAAAGGCCTTCGGACGTGGCTGCCTGCCGGATGATGTCCTCGTGGTGGGCTGCTTCGCCGAAGGCCGCCACTGCACCCGAGTCGCCGAGGTTCCAGGCAACCTGGGTGGCGGAGGACGTCTCGTAGATGGGGACGGAAACTGCACCCGCGAACCAGATGGCGAAGTCCACCAGGGCCCATTCGTAGCGCGTGCGGGACATGATGCCCACCCGGTCCCCGGCCTCCACCCCACTGGCCATCAGGCCCTTGGCCAGGACGCGGACATCGGCGAGGAAGTCCGCGGCGGAAATGTCCTGCCACTGCCCGGCGGCATCGAGCCTCGAATACAGGGCCGGGTTCGAGGCCTTGGCGGCCTGCCGCAGCACCAGATCGGTGATGTTGGTTTCCGGGGGTACTTTCACCAAGGGCGGAACACTGAATTCGCGCACGATAGCTCCTTTGTTATCCATAGACCCGCAGGGGTACTGCTAAGACTAGTACGCCCTCTGCAGGGGGTTGTCCTGATTAACCTACTGGCGAGTAACTTTACGGTTAAGTGGCCAAAAACCGCCACCCCGCCGGTAGGAAAAGTTGTTTGACGGGCGCGGCTGGCCCGGGCAATAGAATGGGGAACCATGCACACACCTTCGCCCGGCGACCTGCCCAGACCCTACCGACGGAAGGCCGCCTGGCTGCGGAGGAGGCCGGCCGTGCAGGACACACCCTCGGCGGGCCAGGGCCTCCGCGAGCACCTGAGGCTGGGGCGCAAGGGCTTGGCCATCGGCGTGGACATCGGCGGGACCAAGGTGGCCGCCGGCGTGGTGGATGCCGACGGCAGGATCCTCAGCCAGGCCAAGCGTTCGACACCCGGCAGTGACCCCCGGGCCGTGGAGCAGGTGATCGTGGAACTCGTGGAGGAGCTCAGCCGCGGCCACCGCATCTGGTCGGTGGGGATTGGCGCCGCGGGCTGGATGGACCTCGACGGCGGCACCGTGCTCTTCAGCCCGCACCTTGCCTGGCGCAACGAACCCCTCCGGGACAACCTCCAGCGGTTGCTTCGCCGGCCTGTGCTGTTGACCAACGACGCCGATGCCGCCGCGTGGGCCGAATGGCGGTTCGGTTCCGGCCAGGGGCAGAACAGGCTAGTGTGCATCACGCTCGGCACCGGGATCGGCGGCGCCATGGTGATGGACGGCCGCGTGGAACGCGGACGGTTCGGCGTGGCCGGCGAATTCGGCCACCAGATCATCATGCCCGGCGGCCACAGGTGCGAATGCGGAAACCGCGGCTGCTGGGAACAGTACGCCTCCGGGAACGCCCTGGGCCGGGAAGCCCGCGAGCTGGCAGCCGCCAATTCACCGGTGGCACAGGAACTCCTCAAGGCCGTGGACGGGAAAGTGGACCGGATCACCGGCGTCACCGTCACGGAACTGGCCAAGGCAGGGGACGCCACATCGCAGGAACTGCTGGAAGACGTCGGGGAGTGGCTGGGACTCGGACTGGCCAACCTTGCGGCTGCGCTGGATCCCGGCAAGTTCGTGATCGGCGGCGGGCTCTGTGACGCCGGCGAACTGCTGGTCGCCCCGGCCCGCAAGGCTTTTGCGCGGAACCTGACCGGGCGCGGCTTCCGGCCGGCAGCAGAAATCGCACTGGCGGCGCTGGGCCCCAACGCTGGACTGATCGGTGCCGCCGATCTCTCCCGCGTCAGCAGCCGGATGCACGGCTGACAGGCCACCGGCCCGAGAGCCGGTCCGCCCGGCTAGACCCGGGCGCCGTCGTCGTGCTCGTCCTTCTCCTGCGGGAGCTGCATGATCAGGTAGATCACGGACAGGACGAAGGCCGCAACCATTCCCAAGATCGCCATCAGCGGGGCCGACCGCCAGAACATTGCCGAGAGGACCAGGGCTACGGGGCCGCCCACGGCTCCCAGCCACGCGAGCATGATCAGCGGGTCCGTACCGGCCAGGCTTGGAGGTTCCTCCGGAACGAAGGGCTCGTCGTCGTCGGCCTCGTAGTCCCGTGGTCCAGGTGCCGCCGGTTGCCCGGTTCCCGTAGGGTCGCCCTCCGGCTGAAGTGCGCCGGGCAGCGGCTGCCGGGCAGCGGCCTGCCGTTCGGACGCCGACGGTTCCCTGGGAGCTGCGCCCGAGAGCCCCAGCGGGTCGAAATCCCGGAACGGCCGCCTGGCCGGAGGGCTGACTTCCCCGTCGGGAGCCGCTGCGCCGCGGCCCTCGAGCCGGGATACCAGGTCCAGCCAGACGGCGTCGTCCTGGTTCGCGCTCTGGTCCGAGGAATTCGAATCGGATCCGGTCATCAGCCGTGGCCTCCGGAACTGGCGGGGGAGGTTCCGGCCGCAGGGCCGCCGTCCGCCGGACCGGCGATCACTGGACCGGAAACCACGGACCGGATGAATTCAGCCGTCCCGCTGAAGATCTGCGGGGCATCGTTATCCAGCGTGGCCACGTGGTAGCTGTTTTCCAGTGCGCTCAGTTCGAGCCGGGCGTTCGTGAGGCCCCGTCGAAGCGCCACGATGCTGGAGTCGGACACCACATGGTCCACCGTGGAACGGAACACCCTCACGGGCGCGGTGATCCGGGGCAGCAGGCGCAGGGTGTCCTTGAACATCATGTTGAGCTCATGGGCTGCCGCCACGGGCGTCCGCTGGTAGGCGCCTTCGTCCATGTCCGGCTTGAAAATGTCGTTGGCAATCGCCGGCGTGCTCTTCAGCACGAACTTGAGGACGCCGGCGAAGGGCGCCCGGGGGTCGTCGATGACCAGCCCCGGATTCACCACGATGGTTCCGGACACAGGACGCAGGGCAGCCACGCGCAGGGCAAGTGCGCCTCCCATGGACAGGCCCGCCGTGAACACATGGTCGCACTCGGCCTCCAGCTCCAGGTACGCCGCGTCATAGGCGCGGTGCCAATCCTGCCACCGCGTCCGGGCAAGTTCCTGCCAACTGGTTCCATGGCCCGGCAGGAGCGGCATCCGTACGGCAAAGCCGGCGTCGGCCAGCGATTGGGCCCACGCCCGAACACCGTGCGGGCTTCCGGTGAAGCCGTGGGAAACAGCCACCCCGATCGAAGGGCCATTGCCGCTAAACGGGCTGCTGAACGGGCTGTGGTCGGCAGGGATGCTCATGATGTCTCCGAGGATACGTGGTGTGGCGCGTGCTCAAGGAAAAAGCGGGACGAAAGGTCGAAAATCGTGGGCGCATCCGTGTCCAGCGTGGCCACATGGCCGCTGTGCGGGAGCGGTACTACTTTAAGGGCTGCAGATCCGAGGCCGCGCCGGATCATTTCAAGGGACGACGGTGGAACCACGTCGTCCGTGTCCGATTTGAACACCAGGACCGGAGCCGTCACGCGCGGCAATCCCCGGCGCGCCGCGACAAACAGCTTCTTCAGCTGGTGGACGGCGGCAAGGGGGGTCTGCGAGTAATCGCCGTCGTCAGTGCTGGCCGCCGTCGGGTTGGCCTCCACAATGGGCAGGGTGGTGGGCTGAAAATACTTCAGGATTCCCACGATGCGCACCCTCCGGTCATAGAAGCTCAGGCCGGGATTGACCACGGCCACCCCGCCGACCGGGTGGCGGGCCGCCGTGCGCAAAGCCACGGCACCGCCCATGGACAGCCCGGCCACATAGCAGGTGTCACTCCGGCCGGCCAGCTCCAGGTACGCGCGTTCGAAGGCAGCAGCCCATTCGCGCCAGCCCGTCCGGGCCAGCTCGCGCCAGTCGGTTCCGTGACCGGGCAGGAGCGGAACGGAGACGGCAAAACCCTGGTCGGCCAGGTGCAGGGCCCACGGCATGATGCTGTGGGGGCTCCCGGTGAAGCCGTGGCAGATGGCAATGCCGGTCCTGGCATTCAGGCCATGGCCGGGATAGCTGAAAGCGGCAGGCACCGTCGGTTTGCTGCTTTCTCTCATATGCCCATCGTGTCACTCTTCGCCACAAATCTCACTAGAGTAGGGTTGCATTGAAGTCCTGGCCGGGCCCGACGAAGGGCCGGCCAGACGCCTTCCGGAGAGGTACGCCACGTGTTTTATTGGTTCACGAAGACCTTCGTTCTGGGTCCGGTGCTGAAGCTCCTGTTTCGCCCGTGGGTCAAGGGCCTCGACAACGTTCCCGCCGAAGGCCCAGCCATTCTGGCCTCCAACCATCTTTCGTTTTCAGACTCCATTTTCATGCCGCTGATGGTCCCGCGACCGGTGGTCTTCCTGGCGAAATCGGAGTACTTCACCGGAACGGGCGTCAAGGGCAAACTGACGGCACTGTTCTTCCGCCTGACCAACCAGCTGCCCATGGACCGCTCCGGCGGAGCCGCCTCCGCAGCCTCGCTCAACGCCGGAATGGACGTCCTCTCCCACGGTTCGCTGCTGGGAATCTATCCCGAGGGAACCCGCAGCCCGGACTCACGGCTCTACCGCGGGAAAGTCGGCGTGGCCAAGCTCGCACTGGAGGCCAGGGTGCCGGTGATTCCCGTTGCCATGATCGGAACGGACAAGGTCCAGCCCATCGGGAAACGGCTGCCCAACATCAGGCGCATCGGGATGATCTTCGGCGAGCCCCTGGACTTCAGCCGCTACTACGGCATGGAGGATGACCGCCTCATCCAGCGCTCGGTCACGGACGAAATCATGTATGAACTGATGCGGCTGTCCGGCCAGGAATATGTTGATGAGTACGCCGCGGTGGTCAAACTGCGGCTCGCGGGCAAACCGGTGGACGGCGCGGACGGTGCAGGCGGCGGCAGCAGCGGCCCAGCGGAACCGGGAAAAGTGTGACGGAAGTTCGGTGCGAATGACGGTTAGTGTGCCGGAAACCCGGATCCGGGAACTAGTCTTGTAGTGTGACTGAGCTATCCGCAAAACCTGCCTCCCTGCTGACCAGTACCGCCCAGAGCGGAGCCGCCAACTATCCGGGACTGGACCACTGGCGGGAGCTGCCGGTCTCCCAACAGCCCAGCTGGCAAGACAAAGGGGTCTTTGACGCGTCAGTGAAGGAACTCTCCGTCCTGCCGCCGCTCGTGTTCGCCGGCGAAGTGGACATCCTCCGTGAAAGGCTCGCCGCTGCCGCACAGGGCAAGGCCTTCCTGCTCCAGGGCGGTGACTGCGCCGAGACGTTTGAGGCCGCAACCGCGGACAAGATCAGCGCCAGGGTCAAGACCATCCTGCAGATGGCAGTGGTCCTCACCTACGGTGCGGCGATGCCGGTCATCAAGATGGGCCGCATGGCCGGCCAGTTCGCCAAGCCGCGCTCCTCCAACGACGAAACGCGCGACGGCGTGACCCTCCCGGCATATCGCGGCGACATCGTAAACGGCTACGATTTCACGCCGGAATCCCGGGCTCACGACGCCGGCCGGATGCTGAAGGCCTACCACACGTCCGCTTCCACGCTGAACCTCATCCGTGCGTTTACCCAGGGCGGTTTCGCTGACCTTCGCCTGGTGCACCACTGGAACAAGGGCTTCACCGAGAACCCGGCCCACGCCCGCTACGAATCGCTGGCCCGCGACATTGACCGCGCCATCAAGTTCATGGCCTCCTGCGGAGCCGACTTCGAAGCCCTGAAGCGCGTGGAATTTTTCGCGAGCCACGAGGCCCTGCTTCTGGACTACGAGCGCGCCCTGACCCGCATCGACTCGCGCACGGGACTCCCGTACGACACCTCCGCGCATTTCCTCTGGATCGGCGAACGCACCCGCGAACTCGACAACGCCCACGTCGACTTCCTGTCCCGCGTCCGCAACCCGATCGGCGTCAAGCTGGGCCCGTCGACGTCCGGCGACGACGCCTTGCGGCTGATCGACAAGCTGGATCCGGACCGCGAACCGGGCCGGCTGACTTTCATCACGCGAATGGGCGCAGGCAACATCCGTGAAAAGCTGCCCGCCATCGTCGAAAAGGTCACGGCCTCCGGCGCCCAGGTTCTCTGGGTGACGGACCCCATGCACGGGAACACGGTCACCTCGCCCAACGGCTACAAGACGCGCAACTTCGACGACGTCATCGACGAAGTGCGTGGCTTCTTCGAGGTCCACCACTCCCTGGGCACCATCCCGGGCGGCCTGCACGTCGAAATGACGGGCGACGACGTCGCGGAGTGCCTCGGTGGCGCCGATCCCATTGACCAGGAAGCCTTCCTGGACCGCTACGAATCAGTCTGCGATCCGCGGCTGAACCACATGCAGTCCCTGGAGATGGCCTTCCTCGTAGCAGGGGCACTCTCCAAGCGCTGACCCCGCCGCACTGGCTGAAAGAAAAGCTCCGCCCGGCTGGAACCAGCCGGGCGGAGCTTCTTCGTGAGTGCGCCTTCCGGGCGCTCCTGGAGGGCGCCCGCTGGAAGGGCGCCTTAGACGACCGTGAGCGTCACTACGGAGCCTTCGGGCACCTGGGTGTCCACTGGTTCCTGGTCCCGTACGGTGCCGAAGAATCCGCCCAGGATGTTGTTGACCCGGACCTCGAAGCCCAACTTCTCCAGCGCCTTGCGGGCATCATTGGCCTGTTTGCCGATGTAGCTGGGGACGTTGACCAGTTTGGGTCCCTTGGAGACGGTGAGTGTGACTGCCTTTCCCCTGGTCAGCGTGCCGGAGGCCGGTTCCTGCGACACCACGGCGCCCTTGGGAACCTTCTTGTCGTTGACGGTCTCGGGCGCGATGACGGCCTTCAGCCCCGCGGCCTCAATTGCCTTGACTGCGGTGCCCTGCTCCTGCCCCCGGACATCCGGTACCGGGATGGGTTCAGGACCCTTGGATACCGTCAGGTTGACCGGTGTTCCCCGCCTGGCAGGGGTGTCCGCCGCGGGATCCTGGGCGAGGACCGTCCCGGCGGGCCCTGATTCGCTGAAGGTCTCCGTGACGGTGCCCAGGGCCATTTCGGCGCCGTTGAGTGCGTTCTTCGCGTCGTCGAGGGACTTGCCGCTCAATCCGGGCAGCGGGAAAAGCTGCGGGCCCTTGGACACAAAAAGGGATACGGCCTGGAACTTGCGGATTTCCCGCCCCGCAACAGGTTCGGTGCCGACTGCCAGCCCCGCCGCTATATCGTCGTCGAAAACGTCCCTGGTGGTGGACTGAAACCCGGCCGTGCTGAGGAGTTGCTGTGCTTCTGCCACGGTTTTGTTGGTGACCCGGGGAATGGTCCCGGGGGAGCCGGGGCCCATCCCGAAGAACCAGCCTGCACCGGTGGCCAGCAGCGCCGCGATCACCAGGATGATGATCCACAGCACCCCCGGCGGCGTGCGCTGCCTTCGCGCAGCGAACGCACGGGGGTCGCTGCCGCCTTCGACTGCGCCCTGGCGGCGTCGCGGTCCTGCTTGCGCTGAGCCCGCTTGCTCAAGGGGCCCGCCGTGTCCGGCTGATCGCCGTCTGCGTCTGCGTCGGCAGGTTCCGGATCCGTCGGGGCCGCCAGCGCACCGAATTGGCCGGGGCGCCGTTGAGCCGCCGAAAGCACTGTGGTGGGGTTGCTCTGGCGCGTGATGACTTCTGTCGGGTGCTGTCCGGCAGACAGGACTTCTGTGTGTTCCAGGCCGTCGCGGCCGCCCTGGGGATCCGGCCGGTCCTGGCGCTCGGTAGCGTGGCTTCCGAAAGGCGGGTGGACGGGAGGGTGCGCCGGATGCGCCGCCGCGGGTGAATGCGCGATGGCGGCCGGTGGCTGGAGGTCGAGTTCGGCGTCGGTCAGGTTCGTCCGGATGTGCCGGAGTTCGGACAGCAGCGCATTGCCGTCCACGGGGCGCTGCTCGGGGTCCCTGGCGGTGCACCACTGCACGAGTTCGTCCACTTCGGCAGCGAGCCCGGGCACTTCGCCTGATGGCGCATCGACCGAGGCGTTAACGTGCTGGTAGGCAACCTGGATGGGCACCTCGCCGTCGAACGGCTGCCTGCCAGTGATCATTTCGTACAGCATGATGCCCACCGAGTAGATGTCGCTGCGGGCATCGGCCTGCCTGCCGAGCACCAGTTCCGGTGACAAGTACGCCACCGTACCGATCAGGGCTCCGGTGCTGGTTGACGTCGTCACGGCCCGGGCGAGTCCGAAGTCACCAACCTTGATCCGGCCGTCGTCGGCGATAAGGACGTTCTCCGGCTTGATGTCCCGGTGGATGAGTCCGGCGGCATGCGCCGCTCCCAGCCCTTCAACAACAGGGTCAATCAAAGCCAGCGCCAGCCTGGGCGACAGTGCGCCCTTCTCCTTGATGACGTCCCGGAGGGTATGGCCCTTGATGTACTCCATGACCAGGTAGGCGGTTTGCCCGTCCGTGCCCTGGTCCAGCACGCCTACGACATGGGGGTGGGAGAGTTTGGCCGCGGCCTTGGCCTCCCGGCCCAGCCTGTCCAGGAAGTTGCCGTCATTGACCAGGTGGGGATGGAGGACCTTGAGCGCAACGTCACGTTCCAAACGCTGGTCGGTAGCCAGGTAAACGGTGGACATTCCGCCGCGCGCCAGCCTGGACTGGACCCGGTAGCGATTGTCCACCAGGGTTCCAACAAGGGAGTCCGACACTTTTTCCTGCACCCTACGATCCTAAGTGACACACGGAAACGGGCCCGAATCGACATGCAATCCGGACCCGTATCGTTACCCGCCGGCACGCGCGGACCGCGTACCGGCGTGCACTTAGCTGAAGTTCTTCTTGTGCGCCTTGATCGCCGCGACATAGTCCTTCGTGTCGTCGAACATGCCGTTCTTGCTCACCGAGTACTGGCCCTGGTAGTAGCCGGCGATGGCGTTGTCCAGGTCCTTGCTGGTGCGGATCAGTTGGCGGATGATCGCCACACCCGCGGTTGCATTGTCATAGGGATCGAGCAGGTTCAGCTTCCGGCCCACAAGGTCCGAGGCCCATTCGCCGGAGGCCGGGATGACCTGCATGGTGCCGATGGCATTGGCCGGTGAAACGGCCCGCTGGTTAAAACCGGATTCCTGGTAGGCGAAGGCCAACGCCAGCGAAGGATCCACACCCATCCGTCGTGCGGTATCGGCCACGATGGACTTCATCTGTTCCCGCGAGGGGACAGGCGAGGCGTTGAGGAGGGCCTTGTTCTGGTTGGCGGAGGAGACCACGGCGTCCGGGTAGGAAAAACCGAGGAAGGAACTCGGGACCAGGGGAGTGACACTGCCCGCAGGCTGGATCGAGGCGCCGGGGATGACCAGCTTGTTGCCGGGGTAGATCATGCTGGTCATGGTGAGCTTGTTCGCCGACAGGATGTCAGAGAGCTTGACGCCGTGCTTCGCGGCGATGCCTGACAGCGTGTCGCCTGCCTTGACTGTGTACGAGCCCGAGCTGGGGGCAGGAGCTGGAGCAGGAGCGGGTGTGGCGGCCGGCGCCGGGGCGCTGGACTGGCCGCTTCCGATCTTGATCTTCTGGCCCGGGTAAATGATGGAGTTCATGTTGAGCCCGTTCCAGCTCAGCACTTCGGAAAGCTTGACGCCGTGCCGGGCCGCGATGGCGCCGAGAGTGTCGCCGGGCTTGACCGTATAGACGCTGCCGCCCTCGTTGGCCGGGGCCGGCGACTCCTGCTTGGCGGGGGCGGCAGGTGCGGAGGCCGAGCCGGTCAGCTTGATCTTCTGGCCCGGGTAGATGATGGTGTTCGGCTGGAGGTTGTTCAGCTTCAGGATCTCGTTGGTGTCCAGTCCGTAGCGCCCCGCGATACCGCTGATGGTGTCGCCCCTGGCAATGGTGTATTCGGCCGGCGCGGCGGGCTGTGCGGGCCGCAGCGAGCTGGGCAGCGACGTCGAAACCGAGGCCGCAGGAATGACACCGGCCTTCACTGCGGCTTCCTGGGCCTGCATAGCCGCAGCCAGGGTGGCAGGCACCGTCCGCGGTCGGACGTCGGCCGCGGCAGGGTGGGCCATGGCCAGCGAGGACAGGACCACTGCCGGGAGGGCGGCCGTGGTTGCCGCAATCACAGGCAGGCTCGGCCTGGGGTGCTGCTTTGGCGATCGGGGCGTCGTCATGGGAGGGATCCTCTTCTCAGCGGCGAATGCTGTCGGTCAGGCCGGTGTTACGAATGATACTAGTGTTACTAAAGTTAGTGTTGGTGCAAATGTGATCTATGCGAATCTCTCACGAATTGCCGTTTAGCACAAGAAATGTTGGGCATTCCTGATATGCGTTTCTTCGGAGTGTCGATTCCGGCGTACGGCCCGCTTGGTGCCCGCTGACTAGGCGCAATTGCGCCCGCCGTGGCAATCTTGATCCGTGAGTACTGTAGAAAGCCTTGTAGGCGAATGGCTGCCTCTGCCCGATGTGGCAGAAATGATGAACGTTTCCATCACGAAAGTCCATGGATTGCTGGACGAAAAAGCGCTGGTGGCTCTCAGGATCGGCGACCGTCGGATCAGGTCGGTGCCCGCGGACTTCATGCAGGACGGCCACCCCGTCGAAAGCCTGAAAGGGACCATCGTTGTCCTGTCGGATGCCGGCTATTCCGATGAGGAACTGATTACGTGGCTTTTCACCCCGGATGAATCATTGAGGGGCCGGCCCATTGACGCACTGCGTGAAGGCCGGAAGACCGAGATTCGCCGCAGGGCGCAATCCCTCGCCTGGTAATAGCTGTAAGAACCCCGCGCCGCTGAGCCGCGCCGCTGAATTCAGGCGGCGCGGCTGACGGTTGCCTCGGCAAGTTTGCGCAAGGCGGTCTTGGGGAGATCTTCCAGCGGCAGCAGTTCGAGTTCCGCGAAGGCGGCCCGTCCGAACTCCTCAATCAGCACTTCCGTGGCCTGGAGGGCTCCGCAGTCCACGATGATCCGCCGGATTTCCTCGACGTCAGCGTCGGACAGGTCCGGGCTTCCCAGATTCGCATCCAGGAAGCGGGATTCCTCCGGCGCAGCCTGGTCGAGGGCGAAGGCGACCAGGACAGTGCGTTTGCCTTCCCGGAGGTCGTCGCCGGCCGGTTTGCCCGTGGTGACCGGGTCACCGAAGACCCCCAACACATCGTCACGGAGCTGGAAGGCTTCACCCAGTGGTAGGGCGAAGGCCGAGTAGCCACGGAGCAGGTCATCGGAGGCGCCTGCGAGGGCGCCGCCCAGGGCCAGCGGGTGCTCAGTGGAGTACTTTGCCGACTTGAACCGGATGATGGACTGGGCGCGGCTGACGGCTCCCGCACGGTCACGCATCGGCCCGGCAACTTCCTCCAGGATGTCAAGGTACTGGCCTGCCATCACTTCGGCCCGCATCAGGTTGAAGATGAGCCGGGCCCGGCTGCCCGACGCCGCGGACTCGCCGATGTCGGTGAACGATTCCTCACTGAAGGAAAGGCACAGGTCGCCGGTCAGTATGGCCGCGGCGTGACCGAAGCGCTCACTGTCCAGGGCCCACCCCTGGTCCTCATGCAACTGGCTGAAGACGCGGTGCACGCTCGGTCCGCCCCGCCGGGTGTCGGACCGGTCGATGATGTCATCGTGAATCAGGGCCGCCGCCTGGAACAGCTCCAACGCCGAGCCGGCTGTCACCACTTCAGTGGCCGTTGCCTCCCCGCCGGCGCCGCGCCAGCCCCAGTAGCACATAAGTGCCCGCAGCCGCTTGCCGCCGGTGACCAGATTGGAGATGGAACCCATCAGCGGGTCGATGTCCTGGGAGATGGCGGACATCACGGACTGGCGGGTTGCCAGGAAGTCGTTAAGCTTGCCGGCGACGGCGGCAACGTACGCGGTCTGCTCCACCCGGAGCTGCTCTGCCACCATCACTTGGCGGACTCAGCTGCGACGTTGGCGCCGATGGTGAACGTGGAGACCGCGCCGGTCTCCACCACCGCGATATTCACGGTTTCGTTGTCGCCGCGGAGGAAGTCCTTTGACGCCACCGCACCCACGTTCTCACCGGGCACAGCCTTGAAGCCCTGGGCTTCGAGCTCCTTCGCATAGAACGCGACCACTGCCGCGGCCGGGGAGCCGATGTTGCCGACCAAAGCCGCGGTGGCCGGAGTGGTGGTCTTGTCGAAGCTGCTCGAGACGACCGTTGCCCCCGGCATGACGGGCAGGAGTTTTTCCGGGAAGCCGGCAACAAGCGCGCCCACAGTTGCTGAGGTTCCGGGAGATGCCGAAGGGCTGGGAGGCGCAGTGGTGGATGCCTGGTCAGTGGCGGAAGCTGAAGCGCTGGCGGTCCCCGAGGCCCTGGCTCCGGGATCGGCGGGGGTGCATGCCGCCAGGGCCAGCAGGGCGCCGGCCACGATCACGGCACAGCCCGCAGGCTTGAGCTTTCCAATTAACTTCACAGAGACAGTCCTCCTGGTGTTGACGCCGGATTCAGCCTCCAGTTTAGTCAGTCCCACGGCATAGGATTGAAGGCGTGGGGTCGGACCAGGATAAACAGCAGCTCGAAGCGACCCTTCGGGAGCTCCGCAGAAGCAGCATCATGCATGTGGACATGGATGCCTTTTTCGTCTCGGTGGAGCTCCGAAGCCGTCCGGAGCTGCGCGGCAAGCCGGTGATCGTGGGTTACCCGGCGGACCGTTCCGTGGTGCTGTCCGCGTCCTATGAGGCACGGAAATTCGGGGTCAAGTCCGCGATGCCCATGGTCATTGCGGCCCGGATGTGCCCTGCCGCCGTCATCATCGAGCCAAGGCACAAGCTCTACTACGAGGTGTCGGCACAGCTCATGGACATCTTCGGCTCGATCACGGACCTGGTGGAACCCCTGAGCGTGGATGAAGCCTTCCTGGACGTCGGCGGAGCCATCCGGCGGCTCGGAAGCCCGCGCATCATCGGGGAGATCATCCGGCAGCGCGTGCACAACGAACTTGGCATTACGGCGTCCGTCGGCATCGCGGCCAGCAAGTTTGTGGCGAAAATAGCGTCCACACGGTGCAAGCCTGACGGCCTCCTGCTCATCGAACCGGATCAGACAGTTCCCTATCTGCACAGCCTGCCGGTGAACGCCCTTTGGGGCGTCGGCGCGAAGACCGGCGAGGTGCTGGCACGCATGGGAATCCGGACCGTGGCGGACGTCGCCGCAACCCCGCCGGCCTCCCTGAAGAAGGCGCTCGGGGCAGCGGGGGAGCACGTCTACAGGCTGTCCTGGGGGATAGATCCACGGCCGGTGACGCCGGTGCGCCTGGAGAAGAGCATCGGTGCCGAGGAAACGTTTGCCGTCGACACGGGGGACAACGCCCTCCTGCACCGGGAGCTGCTGCGCCTGTCCTACCGGACGGCCGAACGGCTGCGCAGCGCCGGGATGATGGCCCGGACCATCGCGCTGAAGCTCCGGTACGCCGATTTCTCCACCATTACCCGCAGCAGGACTGTTCACACGCCGGTCGATAGCGCGCAGCTGATCTACGCCGTCGTCGTACAGCTCCTCGATTCAGTCGGCCCCCGGACCATGACCATACGCCTTGTCGGTGTCCGGGCCGAACAGCTCGAGGACGCTGCCCAAACCTCGCTGCAGCTCAGCCTGGACCGCCGCGATGACAACTGGCGTGCCGCGGAACAGGTCCTTGACCGGGTGGCCGAGAAATTCGGCTCAAAATCCGTGCTCCCGGCCCGGCTGCTGGACCCGAACAAACCCGGCGGATGACCCGTCCCGCCGCGCCGGGAGTGTCTTTCAGAACAGGGCACAACAAACTATCCTTAGAGATACATAGATTTCGAACGTTTGGAATTACTGAACAGCCAGCTGGGTCAGCCGGCGTCCGAATGCGTGGATCCCGGGTTTGCCGTTATACGGTGGCCGGGAACCTCCTGCGCATGCCGGACGTTATCGGTTTGAGAACCAGAGGCCACGGCAAGTCCGGACGTTGGCCGACTTAAGGAGGTCGTGATGCCGCTCTCGGAGCACGAACAGAAGTTGCTCGAGCAGTTGGAGAAGCAGCTGCACGAAGACGATCCGAAGTTTGCCAACTCAATGGGATCGGATCCGGGCCGTACCTGGTCCACGCGCCACATCGTGATCGGCGTGCTGGCCACCCTGGCCGGAATCCTCCTCCTGCTGGTGGGCGTATCACTTCAGAGCATCTTTGTTGGTGTCCTCGGATTTATCGTGATGGGAGCCGGAGTCTATTTCGCAACGATGCGCAGCTCCGCCGCCGCCAAAGCGAAATCCGCCGGTGGCAAGAAAGCCGGCAAGGGACGAAGCTCGTTTATGAGCGGCCTTGAGGAACGATGGGACGAGCGGCGACGCGGCGAGCCGTGACATTTGACCGCTAGCACTCCACTTCGCACCACCCGGCCCCTGAACGGCCAGCACGAAGACCCGCTCCGGCGGGTCTTTTGCATTTAATGCCGGAAATCCGGGCCCCGGACGCCGGGCTGGTCCTGGCCTCCCGCCGTCGTGCTTTCCATGGAAGCCCGGGTGCGCCACTCGCCGCCAAAACCCCTCCACTTTCCACCACGCGCCGTATCCCTTGATTTACGCGGGATTATTCATCCAGTCCCGGGATGAAATTACCGTGTCGCGTTGACTGTGGTGCGATGTGGAGTAAAGTGGAGCAGGTAAGAGGGTAGTGGCAGCACAGGGGACGTGCAGCTCCTGACGACAGACGGGCGGGTGGCCATGTTTCTTGGCACACACTCGCCGCGGCTGGACGAAAAGGGGCGGATCATCCTCCCAGCGAAGTTCCGCGAGGAACTTGCCAGCGGACTGGTACTCACAAGGGGCCAGGAACGCTGCATCTACGTCTTCAGTGAGCGGGAATTCGAACGGATTCACGAGCAAATGCGGGAGGCGCCAATATCCTCCAAGCAGACTCGTGACTACATCCGGGTTTTCCTCTCTGGAGCCTCGGACGAGGTACCTGACAAGCAGGGGCGCGTGACTATTCCTCCCGCACTCCGGGCATACGCAGGTCTCGGCAGGGAGCTCGCCGTGATTGGCGCAGGCTCCCGGGCGGAGATCTGGGATGCCCAGGCCTGGAACGAGTACCTGGCGGAGAAGGAAACTTCCTTCTCCGAAACCGACGACGCCATCCCGGGAATTCTCTGAATCCCGCAGGCGACGGCGGAAGACGTTTCTTGAACGAGATCTCCAGCCGCCCATCCGAACGTTGTCCTGGCTCACTTCCCCGGAGCCAGGCGGACGCTGGGATAGGCGCGGATGGGGATCTGGCTCAAGAAACGCACCGAGGCCCCCCGGTACAAAACAGTACAAACGGCACGAAAGGACGAAGGTATGAGCGATCCCAACCAGCCAAAACCCACGTCCGAACGCCATGTACCGGTCCTCAAAGACCGGTGCATCAATTTGTTGGCTCCTGGAATCGAGGCTGCCCGGCAGCGCGGTGACCGTCCGGTGGTCATCGACGCCACGCTGGGAATGGGCGGACACTCCGAAGCCCTTCTCCAGCGCTTCCCGGACCTTCACCTGATCGGCATCGACCGTGACGAAGAAGCCCTGGCCCTTGCCGGTGAGCGACTGAAGCCCTTCGAGGACCGCACTGACCTGGTCCACGCGGTCTACGACGAAATCGCCGACGTGCTCCGTAGCGTTGGCGTCACGGAAGTCCACGGAGTCCTGATGGACCTGGGCGTATCCTCCCTTCAGCTCGACGAGCGTGAACGCGGCTTTGCCTATTCCTTCGATGCACCCCTGGACATGCGGATGGACACCAGCCGCGGGCAGACTGCCGCGGACGTCGTCAACAACTACAGCGAAGAAGACCTCGTGCGGATTATCCGCAAGTGGGGGGAAGAGAAGTTCGCCGGCCGGATAGCCAACCGGATCGTTGCCGCCCGCGCGGCCAAGCCCTTCACCACCACCGGCGAGCTGGTGGACACCATCCGCGCCGTCGTCCCGGCCGGGGCGGCAAAAACCGGCGGCCACCCGGCGAAGCGGACCTTCCAGGCGCTGCGGATCGAAGTCAACGAGGAACTTGATGTGCTGGAGCGCGCGGTCCCCGCGGCCGTCAGCGCCGTTGCCATGGGAGGCCGTGTTGTGGTCATGTCCTACCACTCGCTGGAGGACAAGATCGTCAAGAAGGTGTTCCAGGCCGGCTCGAAGTCGTCCGCACCCTTGGGCTTCCCGGTGGAACTCGAAGAGCACAAGCCGGAGCTGAAAACCCTGACGAAGGGCACCGAGGTGCCCACCGCCGACGAAATCGCCGAGAACCCACGTGCAGCGTCCGCCAGGTTGCGCGCAGTTGAACGAATCAGAGCCAGGAGGGCCGCATGAGCACCGCCGCTGCCAAGAACTTCCCAGTCGTGTCCGGCACGGCGGCCCGTGCCCTCACGGGGCTCAAACCGTCCGGCGGATCAGAACGGAAGCTCCGCACGCCGTTGTCGGTGGTCCGCTCGGCCCCCCGCAAGCGCCGCGCGCCGTTCGTGGTGCTGTGCTTTGGCCTCCTGGCTGTGGCACTGATGGCGGTCCTGGTCCTGAACATCTCCGTTTCCACGGCCCAGTACCAGCTGGTGCAGCTGCGGAGTGACCAGTCAACGCTCACCAAGCAGAACCAGGATCTGACACAGCAGGTTCAGAACTTCGATGCTCCCCAGAACCTGGCAGCCAAGGCCACAGAATTGGGAATGGTAGCTTCCACCGGGAAGGGCCAGATCGATCTGTCCACGTTGACTGTCAGCGGAAACCCCAAGCCTGCGGTCAAGGGTGACAAACCCGGCGCGGTCATCGCAGCCCCGGCTGTCGCCGGACAGCTTGCCGTGGTTCCGCCGGCCACCACCAAGGAGCCGCTGGCGGTCCGCAAGCCGGCTGAAACCCCCGCTCCGGCGGCTCCGGCGGCACCGGCCGCCGCAGCCCCGGCACGGGCGGCGGACCTGCACGGCGGATCCGTACCGGCTCCGCGGCAGAAGACGCCGGGGCAGTAACAGACAGGACTGACCACCAGATCGCAAGCAGCAAGGAATCATCGTGGCGCAGAGCACGGGCAAGAAGACAAAAGCAAAAGTGCCAAACGCCACCAGGAGGCTCCGCCTCGGCCTGGGCATGATGCTTGCATTGCTCCTTGTGGTCGGCGGCAAGCTGTTTATGGTCCAGGGCCTGGACATGGGGGGCATGGCTGAGGCCGCCCTGAACAACCGGCTGACTCCCATTGAACTGCCCGCAGAACGCGGAAGCATCCTGGATGCCAACGGAACCGTGCTTGCCAACAGCGTCATCCGCTACAACGTCGTGGTGGACCAGCGCGTCAACACCAAGACCGAGTCATTCAAACGGCTGGAAACCACCGGTGACAAGGAACAACTGGTCACGGTTTCGCGGGACGAGGGAATCCAGCAACTTGCCGCACTCCTCGGCCAGGACTCCCAGGATGTCAAGGAAGCCCTGACCGGCGAGAAGCCGTACTACATCGTGGCAAAGGACCTCAAGCCTGACATGGAGGACCGGATCTCCAAGCTGCAGATCCCGGGCATCGTTACGGTGGGCACCAGCAAGCGCGTCTACCCGAACGGCTCCGTGGCCGGTGGAATCGTTGGCTTCCTGCAGGACGGGACAAGCGGCCAGGCCGGTTTGGAGCAGACGCAGGATGAAGTCCTCAAAGGAACGCCCGGCAAACGGGTTTTCGAGATAGGTGCCGACGGCCTGCGCATCCCCGTGGGCGTGGATGAGCTGACGCCCGCAGTCAACGGCAAGGACATCCGGCTCACGCTCAACTCGGATCTCCAGTATTTTGCCCAGCAGGCCATCCAGAGCCAGACGGACAAGCTGAGTGCCGAGTGGGGCGTCATCATTGTCCAGGACATCAAGACCGGCAATATTGTCGCCATGGCGGACACCAACGCCCCGGACCCCAACGACCCCGGCAAGGTCGCAGCCAAGGACCGTGGCGTTCGTTCGGTGACCGCCGCGTACGAACCGGGCTCGGTGGAGAAGATGATCACGGCCGCTTCAGTCATCCAAGAGGGCAAGTCCAGCCCGCTGGACCATTTCACTATCCCGCCATCCCTTGTGGTGGACGGCCAGGTGTTCACGGACTCGTTCGACCACGGCACAGAGGAGCGGACACTCGCGGGAATCCTTGGCTGGTCCATGAACACCGGAACGGTCATGGCGGGTTCGCGCCTTACCAAGGAACAGCGCCATGACTGGCTGCAGAGGTTTGGCATTGGCGAAGCACCTGACATCGGGCTGCCCGCCGAGACCAGCGGCATCCTCACTCCGGCTGACCAATGGGACGGTCGCCAGGAGTACACAGTCCTCTTCGGACAGGGCGTGTCGCAGTCCACCCTGCAGACAGTCCGTGCCTACCAGTCGATTGCCAACGACGGCGTGATGCTCCAGCCCCGCCTGATTGACAGCTACATCAACCCGGACGGAACCGAGGAGAAGGTTCCCGCCAAGGACAGCCGGCAAGTCGTTTCCAAGGAGACAGCGAAGCAGGTGCGGGACATTCTTGAGAGCGCCGTGACCGAAGGCCAGATCAAGGACGCAGCCATTGACGGCTACCGGGTGGGCGCCAAGACCGGAACATCCGAATCCCCGTGCGACGACGGCAAGTCCGGATACTGCGGGTACACGGCGTCGATGGTGGGAATGGCGCCGATGGACGATCCGCGGTTTATTGTTGAGGTGGTCCTGCAGCGCCCCAAGGGCAGCATTTACGGAATTACCAACGGTCCGGTGTTCCGCTCGGTGATGAGCCAGGTTCTGCGGACTTACAACGTTCCGCCATCAACGGGCGAGCCGGCAAGGCTGCCCCAGTACGTCAAGTAGCACGTCCACAACATCGCACGCATCAGGGGATCTTCCCCTACGCCCGGTGTGATCCACTAGCACCAACGGAGATCCACTTGTCAGAGCACCATGCCCCAAGCAGTACCGACACAACGAGCGGCGATAATCCCGGTTCCGGGTTCCGGCCGACAGCCGTCGCCGCAGTGCCCCTCGGCACCATCGGCGACTTTGCCGGCGTCGTTGTTCCCGGGGCATCGGCCGCCATTTCGGTCACCGGCATCTCCCTGAATTCGCGGACGGTGCAGCCCGGCGACCTGTACGTGGCGCTGCCCGGCGCCACCAGGCACGGGGCTGACTTTGTGTCCCAGGCCATCACGGCCGGTGCGGTAGCAGTGGCGACGGACGACGACGGCGCGCGCCTGCTTGCGCTGTCAGCAGACACTTCGGTGCCGGTACTGGTGCTTGACGAACCCCGGGCCGCAGTAGGCGGCCTCGCAGCGCTGATATACCGGAGCCGTCCCGAAGGCAGCTCCACGCCTGCCCTGTTCGGCGTCACCGGCACGAACGGCAAGACCACCACCACCTACTTCATCAACGCGCTGCTGCAGGCGCTGGGCCGCAGGACAGGGCTGATCGGCACCATCGAGATCCTGGCCGGCGGCGAGCCGATCCCCAGCCTGCTGACGACGCCCGAGTCGACGGACATTCACGCCTTGCTGGCCCTTATGCGCGAACGTGGCCTGGACGCGGCGTCGATGGAAGTTTCCTCGCACGCGGTGTCCTTCCACCGGGTGGATGGCGTTCAGTTCGACGTCGCCGGTTTTACCAACCTGACCCAGGACCACCTGGACCTGCACGGCACCATGGACGAGTATTTCCAGACCAAAGCGGAGCTTTTCACGCCCCACCGCGCCAAGTCCGCCGTGATCACCGTGGACGATGAATGGGGCCGCCGCCTGGCCGCGGCCGCAGTCATCCCGGTCACCACCCTGGCCACGGCCGAACCAAACGACCCGGCAGGGTCCGCTGCTGACTGGACAGTGGCTGCCACGGCACCGCGGGGGCTCGGTACCGAGTTCATGCTCCGGCACCGCGACGGCACTGAGCTGCGTGTGCACACGGGCCTGCCCGGCAGCTTCAACGTCTCCAATGCGGCCCTGGCAACCGTCATGGTGCTGGCCAGCGGAGTGGACCCTGCAGCCTTGCAGGCGGCCTTGGACGCGGCCGATCCGTTCACCGTTGCGGTGCCGGGACGCATGCAGCTGGTGTCCACGGCCCCCGCCGCCGTCGTCGACTTTGCCCACAACCCGGATGCCCTCCAGCGTGCGCTGGAAGCCGTGCGCTCACCGCAGCCGGGTTCCAGGGTGATCGTGGTCTTCGGCGCCACCGGACAGCGCGACCAGGGCAAGCGCCCCGCGATGGGGGCTATCGCGGCACGGCTGGCGGACGTGGTCATCGTCAGTGACGACGACCCCCACGACGAGGACGCCTCGGCCATCCGCGCCGACGTGCTGGCCGGTGCCATCGAAGCGAAGGAATCGGCTGGCCTCGGCTGCACGATCCTCGAGTCGTACCCCCGCGATGCCGCCATCCGGCAGGCCGTGGACATGGCCGGCCCGCAGGACACGATCCTAGTGGCAGGGCGGGGCCACGAAGTCTGGCAGGAGGTCAACGGCGTCAACCTGGCGTTGGATGACCGGGTGGAGCTCCGAGAGGCCTTGACAGCCCGCGGATTCACCGTTCTGCAAGACGAGCGGATAGAGTCCTAGACCGAGATGATTGCATTTACTGCGGCGGAAATTGCCGAACTTACAGACGGCCGCCTTGTGGCCGATCCGACCATCACACCACTTTCCGTGGTCACCGACTCAAGGGAAGCCACTGAGGGTTCCCTCTACGTGGCCAAGCCGGGCGAGTCGGCTGACGGCCACGACTTCCTTCAGGCAGCCTTTGACCGCGGCGCAGTTCTTGCCCTCGTGGAACGTGAAGTAGCGGATGACTCCGGGCAGCACTACCCGGCCATAGTGGTGACGGACGCCGTCCTTGCCATGGGGGCGCTGGCAGCCGAATCCGTCCGCCGGATCCGTGCCCGCCGTGAGGCCGAGGGGTCCGCGTTTACCGTCATCGGCATCACCGGGTCAGCCGGAAAGACCACCACCAAGGACCTGCTTGCCGGGATCCTGTCCGCCGAGGGCAACACCGTCTCGCCGCAGGGTTCCTACAACGGTGAGGTGGGAGTTCCGCTGACCGTCTTCAAGGCCGGATTCGATACCAGGTACCTGGTGATCGAGATGGGCGCCACCGGCGTCGGGCATATCCGCTACCTTGCAGACATGGTCCAGCCCCGGATCGGGGTTGTCCTGGGCGTCGGAACTGCGCATGCCGGTGAATTCGGCGGCGTGGACAACATCGCCGTCGCCAAGGGCGAGCTGATCGAGGCCCTCCCCGGGAGCGGCACCGCAGTGCTCAACCTCGATGACGGCCGCGTGGCCGCCATGCGAAGCCGGACAACTGCCAAGGTCCTTGGATTCTCCGCCCTGGAGGGGAGCCACGGTTCCGCCGCAGAGGTTCGCGCCGTCAACGTGGAAACGAACCCGGGCGGAAACCCGGAGTTCGAACTTGTCCTTCCCGGCGAGGCCGGCAGCCACCACGTGCGCAGCCGCCTCATCGGTGGCCACCATGTGACCAACCTGTTGGCCGCGGCCGGTGCGGCGTTCGCCGCCGGCGTCCCCGGCGAGCGGATCGCGGCGTCGCTCAGCGCACAGTCCGCCGCAAGCCGCTGGCGGATGGAACGCACGGAACGGCCGGACGGCGTCACCATCATCAACGATGCCTACAACGCCAACCCGGAATCGATGCGGGCCGCCCTGCGGACCCTTGCCGACCTCGGCCAAGGCCGCCGGACGTGGGCAGTCCTTGGGGCCATGCTGGAACTGGGGCCCGAGTCCATCCGGGAGCACACCGCCGTGGGCACCCAGGTGGTCAGGCTCAACATCTCACGGCTGGTGGTCGTCGGCCGCGAAGCCCGCTCGCTCTACGTCTCCGCCGTCAACGAAGGCTCCTGGGGGACGAATGCGTCTTCACGGAGTCCGCCGAGGAGGCGTTCGAACTCCTCCAAAAAGAGCTGGAACCCGGCGACCTGGTCCTCTTCAAGTCCTCCAACAGCGTCGGGCTGAGGCATTTAGGGGATCGGATAGCATTACCTCCACAAACCCGAGCAACCGCCAATGCCCGAGCAACCGCCAATGAAGGGAGCGAGACGCTGTGATCGCACTGCTGATCGGCGCTGGACTGGCCCTGCTGTTTGCATTGGTGGGAACCCCGTTGTTTATCCGCCTGCTGGTCCGGAAAAGCTACGGCCAATTCATCCGGGACGACGGCCCGACGTCCCACCACACCAAGCGCGGCACACCGACCATGGGTGGCACTGTCGTGGTATTTGCGGTGTTGCTGAGCTATGCGCTCACCCACCTCATCATGTGGATGATGAATCCACGGTCGCCCGGGCCGTCCGCCTCTGCCCTCCTGCTGCTGTTCCTGATGGTGGGCATGGGACTCGTGGGATTCCTGGACGACTTCATCAAGATCTCCAAACAGCGAAGCCTCGGCCTGGACGCCAAGGCCAAGTTGATCCTCCAGGCCGCGGTGGGCATTATCTTCGCTGTCCTGGCACTGAACTTTCCCAACGCCGACGGTGTCACGCCGGCGTCCACGCAGATCTCCCTGGTCCGGGACATCCCGTGGCTGAACCTTGCCTTCGGCGGAACCGTCCTGGGTGCCATTCTCTTCGTGCTCTGGTCCAACCTGATTGTCACCGCGGCCACAAATGGAGTGAACCTGACGGACGGCCTGGACGGCCTTGCTGCCGGAGCCTCGGTCATGGTGTTCGGCGCGTATACGCTGATGGGGATCTGGCAGAGCAACCAGGCCTGCGGTTCCCCGCGGCAGGCGGGCGGCGGCTGCTACTCAGTCCGGGATCCCCTGGACCTTGCCCTCCTTGCCGCGATCCTGAGTGCAGCGCTGGTGGGCTTCCTCTGGTGGAACACGTCACCGGCGAAGATCTTTATGGGCGACACCGGGTCGCTGGCCATCGGCGGCGCCGTCGCCGGTTTTGCGATCCTTTCCCGCACCGAGCTGCTGCTCGCCTTCATTGGCGGCCTCTTCGTCCTCATCACCCTCTCGGTGATTATCCAGGTGGGCTACTTCAAGATCACCAAGGGCAAGCGGTTCTTCAAGATGGCCCCGCTCCAGCACCACTTCGAACTCAAGGGCTGGGCGGAAGTCACCGTGGTGGTCCGGTTCTGGATCCTCGGTGGCCTCTTCGTCGCCGCAGGTCTTGGCATCTTCTACGCTGAATGGGTGGTCCTGCTGTGAGTAGCCCTATTCCTACGCCGCTGGCAACGTCCCCGCGGCTCGAGAACCTCGTCAGCTGGGACTCCGACTGGAGCGGGCTGCGGGTGGTCGTCACCGGCATCGGTGTGTCCGGTTTCGCCGCGGCAGACACCCTGATCGAACTTGGGGCCCGGGTTGTAGTGGTGGACGCCGCCACCAGTACGAAGGCGAAGGCGCAGGCTGACACGCTGAAGATTGTCGGTGCCGTGGACGTCCTCCTGGGCGAGGACGCCGTGCACGCGATACCCAAGATCGACGGCCAGAAACCGGAACTCATCGTCACCTCCCCGGGCTGGCGCCCGGACCAGGCCCTGCTGGCCGCGGCTGCCAGGGCCCACATCCCCGTCTGGGGCGATGTGGAGCTCGCCTGGCGCGTGCGCGAACGGGAGGGCCGGAAAACCGCCGACTGGCTGACCATCACCGGAACAAACGGGAAGACCACAACCGTGGGCCTGGCCGAATCCATGCTGCAGGCCGCCGGGCTCAAGGCGATCGCCGTCGGGAACGTGGGAACACCCATCCTCGATGCCCTCCGGGATCCGGTGGAGTACGACGTACTCGCGGTGGAGCTGTCCAGCTTCCAGCTGCACTGGAGCCACTCCATTTCGCCGGTCGCCAGCGTATGCCTCAATGTTGCCGAAGACCACGTGGACTGGCACGGCTCCTACGCCTCCTACCTGGCCGACAAGGCCAAGGTCTACGGAAACACCCGGACGGCGTGCATCTACAACGCCGAGCAGATCGAAACTGAACGCATGGTGGAGGACGCAGACGTCGTGGAAGGGTGCCGCGCCGTCGGGTTCACCACGCTTACTCCGGCGATCAGCATGGTCGGTGTGGTCGAAGGGCTCCTGGTGGACCGCGCCTTCATCGCCGAACGCAAGGACAGCGCGGCCGAGCTGGCGGCGATCCCGGACCTTGGACCGGTGGCACCGCGCCACATGGTGGCGAACGCCCTCGCGGCGGCAGCGCTGGTCCGGGCCTACGGCGTGGAGCCGCAGGCGGTGCGCCAGGGACTGAAGAACTACATTCCGGGGGAGCACCGCATCCAGCTCGTGGCCCGCCACAATGATGTGCTCTGGATCAACGACTCCAAGGCGACCAACCCGCACGCCGCAGCGGCGTCGCTGGCGGCCTTCACCAACGTCATCTGGATCGCCGGCGGCCTCTCCAAGGGCGTCAGCTACGACCAGCTCGTCCAGGAACAGGCACCCCGGCTCAAGGCCGTCGTCCTGATCGGTGCTGACACAACTGCGTTGTCCGACGCCCTCAAGCGACACGCACCGGATGTCCCCGTGATCGGGCGTTCGAAGAGCCACACTGAAAACGTGCAGTCTGCCGAAACGGGTGATGCCGGCGCAGTGCCCTCACCGATTTACGGGGAAACTGTGATGGCCCAGGCCGTTGCCTCGGCGGCGCAGCTGGCCTCCCCGGGGGACACTGTGCTGATGGCCCCGGCGGCTGCTTCCATGGATCAGTTCTCTTCCTACGCTCACCGTGGCGACGCCTTCATCGAAGCTGTCCGCGGGCTCGTGGAAGGGCAGGCTCAGACCGGCGAGGAGTAACAATGGTCAGCACGCCCACACGTGCCCCGGCTGCCAGGCAGCCAGGCCCGACGCCCCCGCAGGCGGGAAAAACGGCCCGGCCCAACAGACAGACACCCAAGGGGCAAACGTCCCGGCCACAGGCGTCCAGGGGACAAACGTCCAAGGCCCCGGCAGCGGGCCAGGCAGGACGGGTACCGCCCGCCGCCAGGCTGCGTGCCTCGTACCGGACGTTTTGGTCAAAGCTGGAGGGGACAGGGACTTCCCGCAACGGTTCCACCTACTACCTCATTCTCGGTTCCACGCTGGCGCTCACGGCGATCGGCATCATGATGGTCCTTTCGGCGTCCAGCGTCGAGGCGATTGCCGCAGGCGAGTCGCCCTACACAGCCGCACTCAAGCAGGGCATGTTCGCCGCCATCGGTGTCTTCCTGATGTTCGTGCTCTCCCGGGTCAATGTAGTCTGGCTCAAGCGCCTGGCCTGGCCCGGAATCGCGGGGGCGTATGTTCTCCTCGTGCTGGTGCTCCTGATCGGTACGAGCACCAACGGCAACAGGAACTGGATTGACATCGGCGGCATCACCTTCCAGCCCTCGGAAGCGGCGAAGCTGGCCCTCGCGCTCTGGATGGCCACGGTCCTTGCCGTGAAGGCAAAACTGCTTCACCGCTGGCAACACGTTGTGGTGCCGGTCCTTCCCATCGCCGGCGGCATCATCGGCCTGGTCCTGGCCGGCAACGACCTCGGCACAGGCATGATCATCATGATGATCATGGCGGCAGCGCTTTTTTTTGCCGGCGTCCCGCTATACATGTTCGGCATCGCGGCCCTTGCTGCGCTGGGCGGGGCAGGCTTGATGGCCGTCACCAGCTCCAACCGCATGTGCCGGATCACGTCCTGGTGGACCGGCAATTCGTGCGGCGAGGGAATCGACGCCAACTACCAGTCAACCAACGGCCTCTACGGGCTGGCCTCGGGCGGCTGGCTTGGCGTGGGGTTGGGCCAAAGCCGGCAAAAATACAGCTGGATCCCCGAAGCGCACAACGACTTCATCTTCGCGATCATCGGCGAGGAGCTCGGCCTGGTGGGCACCGTCGTCGTCCTCATTCTTTTCGCCATCCTCGGCGCCGCAATCTACCGGGTTGTCGTCGCCCAGGAGGACATGTTCCACCGGGTCCTGGCCGGCACCATCATGGTGTGGCTGCTGGGCCAGGCCACCGTCAACATGTCAGTGGTCACGGGACTCGTGCCCGTCATTGGCGTGCCACTGCCTTTCATCTCCTATGGCGGCTCGGCACTGCTCATGTCGTTGTGTGCCATCGGCGTAGTGTTGTCGTTGGCGCGGGCACAGATGGCGCCGAGCGTCCAGCCAAAACGGCTGCTCAAGTTCCGCACCAAAGGCGGACGCCCCCACCCCACACGAAAGCGTAAATAGCACTTAATGAATGCCGAGTCTTTGTCAGTAGTCCTTGCCGGCGGCGGAACAGCGGGGCATATCAGCCCCCTCCTGGCCATAGCCGACGCCGTCCGGGAAGTGCGTCCGGACGTGCGCCTCCTGGCCGTGGGCACGCCGAACGGAATGGAGACCAGGCTTGTCCCGGCGGCAGGCCTTGAGCTTGCCACCATCAGCCGTGTGCCGTTTCCGCGCAAGCCGTCCCTGGACCTGGTGCGGCTCCCCGGCCGCCTTGCCGCCGCTGTGAGGCAGGCCGGAAAGATCCTGGACGACGCCAAGGCGGACGTCCTGGTGGGAGTCGGCGGGTACGTCTGCACGCCGCTGTACCTCGCCGCCCGGCGCCGGAAGATCCCCATCGTCATCCACGAGGCCAACACACGTGCCGGCCTGGCCAACAAAGTGGGTGCCCGGTTCAGCCGACACGTTGCGGTGGCATTCGCAGGCACCAAGCTGCGCGGCGCCCGGCACGTCGGAATGCCTATGCGCAAGGAAATTTCCGGGCTCGACAGGAAATCAGCCCGGTATGCCGCACGGGAGCTTCTCGGGCTGGACCAGGACAGGCCGGCGCTGATCGTCACCGGCGGCTCGTCCGGTGCGCAGAGCATCAACCGGACCATCGCTGAATCCCTCGATGCCTTGTCGCAGGCGGGCATCCAGACGCTGCACATCACCGGACGGGGAAAGACTGTCCTGGACGTCGACGGCAAGCCCCTGGCCGCGGACGGCTACCGCCAGGTGGAATACGTCGACGCTATGGAAAACATCTATGCCGCCGCCGACCTGCTCCTGGGCCGTGCCGGGGCCGCCACCGTCTGTGAAACCGCCGCCGTCGGCGTCCCGGCGGTATTCGTTCCGCTCCCCATCGGCAACGGCGAACAGGCACTGAACGCCGCCGGCCCGGTGGCGGTGGGAGGCGCCCTGATCGTGGAGGACAGTTCGTTCACCCCCGAATGGGTCAGCCGGGAGATCATCCCGTTGCTGTCCGATCCGGCCCGGCTGGCGAAGATGGCAGCGAGTTCCGAAGCCCTTGGTATCCGAAACGCCGATCGCCGAATGGCTGATCTTGTCCTGGAAGCGGTAGGCCAATGACCACAACCACAGCGGGCCCCGGGACCCGGAGCCTGGAATCCCTGGGCCGTGTCCACTTCATCGGCATTGGCGGTGTCGGCATGTCAGCCGTCGCCCGGATCATGGTGGCCAGGGGTGTCCCGGTGACAGGCTCCGACGCCAAGGACCTGCCTGTCATGGCTGACCTGGCTGCCGCCGGAGCCGGTATTTCCGTGGGCTATTCGGCCGGTAACCTCGGAACCGCCCAGACGGTGGTGGCCGGTTCTGCCATCCGGGCGGACAATCCTGAGCTGGCGGCCGCCCGCGCGGCCGGGCTCCCCATCCTCCACCGCTCGGAAGCGCTTGCCGCCACAATGGCGCAGGACCGGGTGGTCACCGTCGCCGGTACGCACGGGAAATCCACCACCACCTCCATGATCGCGGTGCTCCTGCGGGGCGCCGGCCTGGACCCTTCCTTCGCCATCGGCGCGAATGTCCCCGCCCTCGGTGTCAATGCAGCCAGCGGAACCTCCAAGGTCTTCGTAGCAGAGGCTGACGAATCGGACGGATCGTTCCTCAACTACCGCCCGCATATTGCCGTGGTGACGAACGTTGAACCCGACCATCTTGACTACTACGGCACTGCCGACGCCGTGTACGCATCGTTCGACCGGTTCACGGAGCTCCTTCCGGCCGACGGCGTCCTGGTAGCCTGCGCGGACGACGCCGGTGCCCTTGCGCTGGCCGGGCGCACCGCCGCCCGCGGCAACACCAGGGTGGTCCTCTACGGCACCGCCGGTGACGCGCAGCTTCGGCTGCACGACGGCGGACCCGGTGACGTCTGGGTGGACACCCCCGCGGGACGATACGCGCTGCAGCTCCAGGTTCCCGGCCGCCACAATGCCCTCAACGCGGCCGCGGCATTCGCTGTGGCGCTGGAACTGGGCGTCGCCCCCGAAGCCGCGTCCGGTGCCCTTTCCCATTTCTCCGGAGCGTCACGGCGGTTCGAGTTCAAGGGCGAGGGACGCGGCGTCCGGGTGTACGACGACTATGCCCACCACCCCACGGAAGTCCGGGCGGCCCTGGCCGCAGCCCGGTCCGTGGCAGGCAATCAGAAGGTGCACGTGCTCTTCCAGCCGCACCTGTTCTCCCGCACCCGTGAGTTTGCCGGCGAATTTGCCGAAGCACTCAACACCGCGGACACCGCCCTGGTCCTGGACATCTATCCGGCGCGCGAAGATCCTATCCCCGGGGTGAGCAGCAAACTCATTGGGGACCACCTGTCCTCCGGCGGACGGCTTGTGTCCGCCGCCGACGCAGTCCGCGCCATCGTGGCCGAAGCTGCGCCGGGGGACATCGTGCTCACCGCCGGCGCAGGCGACGTCACTGCCTACGGTCCCCTGATTGTCGAGGCCCTGGCGGCTGGGGCGCCCGGTGGCTAGCACCCGGCGCCCTACGTACAAGACCGGGGGCAGCGGCCCTTCGGCAAAGGCGAAGACCGAGGCAGGCGCGGGGCGCCACGACGTGATTTCGGCATCCAAGGCCGCACCTTCCGCTGAGGGTGGCTCCGCTGCTGCCCCCGGCACCCCCGACAATGTGCTGTCCTTTCCGGAGCCCAAAGGGAAACGGATCAGGCGCAACATTATCGTCGCTGCGAGCATCGTCGCGGCCATCGTTGCCGGCCTGCTGGTCGCAGCCGTGTACTCGCCCCTATTTGCCGTCCGGACTGTGGCTGTGGACGGCACCAGGATGCTGACGCCCGTGCAGGTCCAGGTTGCGCTCGAACCACTCCACGGGAAACCCCTGCCCCAGGTGAGCGACGACGACGTCAGGAAGCTCCTGGAGCCGCTTGTCCAGGTCAAGGCGGTGACCTCGGAGGCGCGGCCGCCGTCAGTCCTGGTGGTCCACGTGCAGGAACGTACACCGGTGGCCCTCGTGAAGCAGGGCGAAGTGTTCCAGCTGGTGGACGTCGACGGCGTTCAGCTGGGCACCACCCAGGATCCGGCCAGCGTCCAACTGCCGGTGATCGACGGCGGGGCCGGGGTGATCGGTAAGGACCTCTTCAAGGCCATCACCGCTGTGCTCGCAGCGCTGCCTGCGGATGTCCTCGCCAAGCTGTCCGATGCATCTGCAAAGTCCGTTGACGCCGTCGAACTGAAGCTCGTGGACGGACAGACGATTGTCTGGGGAAACGCAGGGGAGAAGGAGCTGAAAGCGAAGGTGCTCTCCGCCCTGCTGAAGGCGCCTGCGAACCCCAAAAACCCCGTGCAGATCTACGATGTCAGCGTGCCGCGGCATCCCGTGACACGATAGGGGACGAAGTCCTGGGACCAGCACCGGGCAGACATTCCGGCAGGCCGTCGCAACCGCAGGCCGGCGGACGCATTCCAAGGCAATATCGGGTCTATTTAGCGGGTATTCCTACGACACGCGGAGCCGGTCATTGAATGTCTCAGGCATAGGAAATAGCGTCACAGGCATGAGTTACTTGACATAACTATAACCCTCAAGTCGAAGGTTAAGGTTAGAAGTTTCAAGCACGACTCCATCAGTTTTCGCAATAGGACACGAACAAGGGACACGTAACGTGGCAGCTCCGCAGAATTACTTGGCCGTCATCAAGGTCGTCGGCATCGGCGGCGGCGGCGTGAACGCAGTCAACCGCATGATCGAGGTCGGTCTTCGCGGCGTCGAATTCATCGCAATCAACACCGATGCCCAGGCCCTTCTGATGAGTGACGCGGACGTCAAACTTGACGTCGGACGCGAGCTGACCCGGGGTCTTGGTGCAGGCGCGAACCCCGAGGTTGGCAAGCAGGCGGCCGAGGACCACGCCGACGAGATCGAAGAGGTCATTCGCGGCGCTGACATGGTCTTCGTCACCGCCGGAGAAGGCGGCGGCACCGGCACCGGCGGTGCGCCTGTCGTGGCCCGCATTGCACGCTCCCTCGGCGCCCTGACCATCGGTGTCGTCACCCGCCCGTTCACCTTCGAGGGCCGCCGTCGTGCCGGATCCGCCGAGGCGGGCATCGACGCCCTCCGCGACGAAGTCGACACCCTGATCGTGATCCCCAATGACCGACTGCTGTCCATCAGCGACCGCAACGTCTCGGTCCTGGACGCCTTCCGCTCCGCCGACCAGGTCCTGCTGTCCGGTGTCCAGGGCATCACTGACCTGATCACCACCCCGGGCCTGATCAACCTTGACTTCGCCGACGTCAAGTCCGTGATGCAGGGTGCCGGTTCGGCGCTGATGGGCATCGGCTCGGCACGTGGAGAGGACCGGGCCGTCAAGGCCGCGGAACTCGCCATTGCCTCGCCGCTGCTGGAGGCTTCGATCGACGGCGCCCACGGCGTCCTGCTGTCCATCCAGGGCGGCTCGGACCTCGGCCTCTTCGAGATCAACGAGGCCGCCCGCCTTGTCCAGGAAGTTGCCCACCCGGAAGCCAACATCATCTTCGGCGCCGTAATCGACGACGCCCTCGGCGACGAGGCCCGCGTCACCGTGATCGCCGCCGGTTTCGATGACGTCAAGGCGACGTCGCCGTCCATGGACCAGTCGCAGCCGCAGGCCGCCCCCCAGCGTCCGGCCGCACCCGTCTCGGCTCCTGCCCCGCGCAGGCGCCGGCGCAGCACGTCCAGCCCGTGCACGCCGGCATCGGGGCGTCGGGCCTGAGCAACTGGGGCCAGCAGCGTCCCTCTGCCGTCCCGGCGGACTCCGGCTTCGACGTCGACCTTCCGTCCGTTGTGGAGCCGGACCTGTCCGGCTCCCGCTCGGACGACCTGGACGTTCCCGACTTCCTGAAGTAAGGATCGGCTGGACAGGTTGTCCGCAGGTCAGTTAGCGGTGTTTTGATTGTTTTGGTGGCGAAACGAAGTCCGGCCCGGCGTCTGGGTGGCATTCACCGACGCCGGAGCCGGAAACCTCGCCCTCCATGTGGGCGACGATCCGGTTGCAGTGCTTCGCCGGCGGGAAGTGCTCGAAGCGGAAGTTGGCCTGGCAGCAGGCAGCTTCCAGTACATGAACCAGGTACACGGTAATGCCGTAGCCCTTGTCGGTGCCGCGGCTGGAGACCCGGCCGCCGGGCCGACGGCAGACGCCATGGTGTCCGCCGGGCGTCCGCTGGCCGTTATGGTCGCCGACTGCGTCCCCGTTGTCCTGGCCGGTGAGACAGCAGCCGGCCGGCCGGTGCTGGGTGTGGCTCATGCGGGGCGGCCCGGCATTGCCGCCGGCGTCATCCCCGCAGCGCTGGCGCGGATGCGTTCGGAGGGCGCAGTGGACATCCGGGCGTGGATCGGGCCGTCGATCTGCGGCTCCTGCTATGAGGTTCCGGAGGCAATGCGGACCCAGGTTGCCCAAGCTGTGCCGGTCACGTGGTCAACAACATCGTGGGGCACTCCGGGCCTTGACCTTCCGGCCGGGGCAAGAAGCCAACTGGAGGCCGGGGGTGCCGCCGTGGAATACTCGGGCGGGTGCACCCTCGAAAACGAACCTCTGTTCTCCTACCGCCGCAACACCAGCACCGGCCGGTTTGCGGGGCTGGTGTGGACCGATGAGTGAGAGCCCTGGACCGCACGCCGCGGAAGACCCGCGCTTCCTCGAAATCCGGGATCGCCTTGCCGTGGTCCGGCGTCGGATCGCTGATGCCTGCGAGGCGGCGGGCCGGCAAAACAACCCTCCGCAGCTGATCGTGGTCTCCAAGTTCCACCCGGCAGATGACGTGCGGAGGCTGGCTGCCCTTGGCGTCACGGACGTGGGGGAGAACAGGGACCAGGAAGCGTCGGAAAAAGCTGCCAAGCTGGGCGCGCTGGGGCTCCGCTGGCACTTTGTCGGCCAGCTGCAGAGCAACAAGGCAAAATCCGTCGTGCGCTACGCCCACGCCATCCATTCTGTGGACCGGCCCCAGCTGGCATCAGCCCTTGCCCGGGCTGTGGCCGCGGAACAGGAAAGGACCGGCCGGAGCCCGCTGGAATGCTTCATCCAAGTGAGTCTGGACGACGACGCCGGCAGTCATCGGGGCGGTGCAAGCCGGCTGGATGTCCCGGCACTGGCGGAGCAGCTGGCCGGATCACCCGGCCTCGTCCTTGCCGGCCTGATGGCTGTTGCGCCGCTCGGCGCTGATCCGGTTGCATCGTTCGAAAGATTGGCTGATATTTCGGTGCAGTTGCGCCAGGATCATCCGTCCGCGTCGGCGATTTCCGCCGGAATGAGCCAGGACCTCGAAGCGGCCGTCAGGGCCGGTGCGACACACCTGCGAATTGGCTCGGATATTCTGGGTTCGCGTCCTGCGTTGCGGTAGCGTCAAAGCATTGGAAGAGAATGGCGGGGATTCCAATGCTGTCAAGTCAACTCAGCGGCCCGCTTACGGACACGATTAGGAGTCGACCATGGCCGGCGCTCTGCGCAAGACAATGATCTATCTTGGGCTCGCCGATGGCGATGAACACTACGAGTCTGAGCACCACACTCCGCACAAAGACGAGGACGATTCAATGGAGCATGACCGCGAGGAACGCCGGGCACCGGCGCCCGTCCGCGAGGTCGTCCGGGAATCTCCACACGCCGCCGAAGAGGAATATCGCGCACCAGTGACACCTATCAAGCGCGCGGCCTCGAGCCGCGAAGAGACCACCGGGCTCCGCCAGATCACCACGATCCACCCGCGGTCCTACAACGACGCCAAGCTGATCGGCGAAAGCTTCCGTGACGGCATCCCCGTCATCATGAACGTCACCGACATGGGGGAGGCCGACGCCAAGCGCCTGGTCGACTTCTCGGCGGGACTTGTGTTTGGGCTGCGCGGCAGCATCGAGCGCGTCACGAACAAGGTGTTCCTGCTCTCGCCGTCGTACGTTGAGGTCATCGGTGACGACAAAAAGGCCAGCGAGACCCAGGCCAGCTTCTTCAACCAGAGCTAGCGCGGGCCTCACCACAGATGCCAGGCAGGACACCTGTCTGGCATCTGTGCTGAAATAGATAAGAACGTCGACAGGACACTGCGGTATCCGGAATGAACATGGAGATATGAGTTAACTCATGGGAATTGTTTTCGGACTTGTCTATATCGCTTTATTATTCGTTTTTGTGGCATTGATCATCCGTTTGGTCTTCGATTGGGTGCAGATGTTTGCACGTGAGTGGAGGCCTAGGGGAGCCGCCCTGGTGGCGGCGCACACTGTCTATTCCGTCACAGATCCGCCCCTGAAGGTGCTCAGGCGGCTGATCCCGCCCCTGCGGCTTGGCGGGATTTCGCTGGACCTGGGGTTTTTGCTGTTCTTCATCGCTATCAGCGTGGCTATGGCAATCGTCCGGAATTTCGCGTAATTTTCGTAACAGCTTGCGGTGCGGTAACAGGACGGGAAACCGGCCTCCCGGCATCGCGAAGAAACTCCGGTTTGACACCTCAGTGTTGAATTAGAGGAACCAGACCATATTTAGGTACCGTAGTTTTGACGGCCGGAAGGCCTACTGACTAACTAGACCAACGAGGTGACCAGATGGCTTTGACGCCAGAAGACGTTGTCAACAAGCGCTTTCAGCCGACCAAGTTCCGCGAAGGCTACGACCAGGACGAAGTTGACGACTTCCTGGACGAAATCGTCGTCGAACTGCGCCGCCTGAACCAGGAGAACGACGAGCTACGCAAGAAGCTTGCCGAGAGCGGCTCAGGTACGCCTGCCAGCTCCGCAGCGGCGGCGCCGGTAGTGGAGAAGGTCCCCGCGCCGGTCAAGGCCGAGAAGGACGATTCCCGCGCCAAGGCCGAGGCTGAGGCCAAGGCCGCTGAGGCGAAGAAGAAGAGCGCCGAACCGGCTACTGCCGTTGCGGCTGTTCCGGCCCCTGCCTCCGCTGCCGCGGTCAACCCGACTGCCGAGTCGGCTGCCGGCCTGCTCGCCATGGCGCAGCAGATGCACGACAAGCACGTTGCCGACGGCCAGCAGCAGAAGGACAAGATCATCGCCGAGGCGCAGATCGAAGCCAGCAGCCTGGTCAACGATGCGCAGGAGAAGTCCCGTAAGATCCTCGGCGCACTTGAACAGCAGCGCTCCGTCCTGGAACGCAAGGTTGAGCAGCTTCGCGGCTTTGAGCGTGACTACCGTTCACGCCTCAAGGCCTACATCGAAGGTCAGCTCCGCGACCTGGATGCCCGCGGCTCCGTGGCAGCTCCTGAGGTTACTGACGGCAGCCCCGCCGTTTAGCAAGTATTCTGAAAGCCGGTGGCTGAGGACTCCTCGGTCACCGGCTTTTGCCATTAAGCGCTGCAGCCACGACCAACGGCAGCTACGAACAACCTCCGTCCGGCCCCCGGGCCGGCTCCCGAATGAAAGCTTTATGACTGACGAAACAGCACCTGCCCCAGCGCAGCCAACACCGACACAGGCCCGGCCGCGGAAGGTGGTTCTTTTCTCGCTCTTCGCGGGCTTTGCTGTTTTCGCCTACATCTTCGACCAGCTGACCAAACTGTGGGTCACAAGCACCATGGTGGAGGGCGAACGGATCCCGGTGCTGCCGCCGCTGCTGCACTGGTATTACATCCGCAACTCTGGGGCGGCGTTTTCCATCGGCGAAAACGTCACGTGGATCTTCACCATCATCATGGCTGTCGTTTCAATCGCCATTCTCTTCCAGCTGCGCAAACTCGGTTCGGCGTGGTGGGCACTTGCCCTGGGACTGCTTCTCGGCGGGGCGCTGGGAAACCTCACGGACCGGCTGTTCCGCGAGCCGTCATTTGCCATGGGCCATGTGGTGGACTTCATCCAGCTGCCCAATTTCGCAATTTTCAACATCGCCGATTCGGCCGTTGTGTCCGCCGTCGTGATTATCTGCCTGCTCACCCTCCGGGGCATCTCCCTGGATGGCTCACGGATCCAGAAACACGTGGAGGAATCCGGTGCCTGAGAAACTCACCGTTCCCGAGGAGCTCGCCGGCACCCGCGTGGATGCGGGGCTTGCCCGGCTAATGGGAATATCCCGGTCGCAGGCGGCAACGCTGATCGCCGAAGGCAATGTCAGCTCGGGAGGCAAGGCCGTGGGCAAGTCGCTGAAGCTCGTCTCCGGCGTCGTGCTGGAGGTTGTGGTCCCCGAACGTCGGGACGCCCTGGAAGTCGTGGAGGAAGTTGTGGAAGGCCTTAAGGTACTGCTGGACGACGAGGACTTCGTAGTCATCGACAAGCCAGTGGGTGTGGCCGCGCACCCCTCTCCGGGCTGGGTGGGACCCACCGTGGTGGGCGGCCTGGCAGGCCTCGGCTACCGGATTTCGACCTCGGGAGCCCCTGAGCGGGCGGGCATCGTGCACCGACTCGACGTGGGTACCTCCGGGGCCATGGTGGTGGCGAAATCGGAAGAGGCCTACACAGCCCTCAAACGGGCCTTCAAGGAACGGACTGTCGACAAGGTGTACCACGCCGTGGTTCAGGGGCTGCCGGATCCCCTGGCGGGCACCATCGATGCGCCGATCGGCCGCCATCCGGGCCATGACTGGCGGTTCGCCGTCATCGAGGACGGCCGCGACTCCGTGACCCACTACGAGGTCCTCGAGGCGTTCGGCAAGGCATCGCTGGTGGAAGTGCACCTGGAGACCGGCCGGACCCACCAGATCCGCGTCCACTTTTCGGCCCTGCGCCACCCCTGCGCCGGAGACCTCACCTACGGTGCGGATCCGCGCCTCGCCGCGACGCTGGGCCTCACCCGCCAGTGGCTCCACGCCCGGCAGCTCGGGTTCGACCACCCACGGACGGGGGAGCGCGTCACCGTCACCAGCGACTACCCACAGGATCTCGCACAGGCACTGGAAATACTGGCCTCCGGGCAGGCCTGACTCCAGACTGTCGCCGGTCGGCACTAGAATGGTCCGGTGACTTCCAGCAACGACTCGTTTGTCCATCTCCACAACCACACCGAGTACTCGATGCTGGACGGCGCCGCCCGGCTCGGAGAGCTCTTCGATGAAACCGAGCGTCTGGGCATGCCGGCCCTGGCCACCACTGACCACGGCTATCTCTTCGGCGCCTTCGACTTCTGGAAGAGGGCCACGGACAAGGGCATCAGGCCCATCATCGGTGTCGAAGCCTATGTGACCCCGGGACCGCCCGCGGGGACAAGAGCCGGGTCCGCTGGGGCGAGGAAAACCAGCGCAAGGATGACGTCTCCGGCGGTGGCTCCTACACCCACATGACGCTTCTCAGCTACAACAACGTGGGCATGCGGAACCTGTTCCGCGCCTCGTCGATCGCCTCGTTGGACTCGGTCTTCGGCAAATGGCCCCGGCTGGACCGTGAGCTGCTGAACACCTACTCGGAAGGGCTCATCGCCACCACCGGCTGCCCGTCCGGTGAGGTCCAGACCCGGCTGCGGCTGGGCCAGTACCGCGAAGCGCTTGAGGCCGCCTCAGAGTTCCGCGACATCTTCGGCGCGGAGAACTACTTTTGCGAGCTCATGGACCACGGACTCGACATCGAGCGTCGTGTCACCGGCGACCTGCTGCGCCTGGCCAAGGAGCTCAACCTTCCGCTCGTTGCCACGAATGACCTGCACTACACGCACGAACACGACGCCAAGGCGCACGAGGCACTGCTGGCCATCCAGTCCGGATCGACCCTCCTGGAACCCACCTACGACAACGGCGGTTCGCGGTTCGCCTTCTCTGGCAGCGGCTACTACCTGAAGTCCCCGCAGGAAATGCGCGAATTGTTCCGCGACCACCCCGACGCGTGCGACAACACGCTGCTGATCGCCGAGCGCTGCGAAGTCTCGTTCAATACCGGCGCCAACTACATGCCCCGGTTCCCCTGCCCGGAGGGTGAGGACGAAACGTCCTGGCTGGTCAAGGAAGTCGACAAGGGACTCGAATACCGTTATCCCCAGGGCATCCCGGACAAGGTCCGCAAGCAGGCCGACTATGAGCTGGAGGTCATCACCTCCATGGGCTTCCCCGGCTACTTCCTGGTGGTGGCCGACTTCATCAACTGGGCCAAGAACAACGGCATCCGGGTAGGTCCCGGACGTGGTTCGGGTGCGGGCTCCATGGTGGCGTATGCCATGCGCATCACCGACCTTGATCCGCTCCACCACGGCCTGATCTTCGAGCGCTTCCTTAACCCGGACCGCGTCTCCATGCCCGACTTCGACGTCGACTTCGATGACCGGCGCCGTTCCGAAGTGATCGACTACGTCACGCGGAAGTACGGCGACGAACGTGTGGCGATGATCGTCACCTACGGCACCATCAAGACCAAGCAGGCGCTCAAGGACTCCTCGCGCGTTCTGGGCTACCCGTTCAGCATGGGCGAGCAGCTGACCAAGGCGCTGCCGCCTGCCGTGATGGCCAAGGACATTCCGCTGGCCGACATTCAGAACAAGGACGCGAAGCGATACAGCGAAGCCGGTGACTTCCGCCAACTGATCAGCACCGACCCCGAAGCCGCCAAGGTTTTCGAGACCGCTCTGGGCATCGAGGGCCTGAAGCGGCAGTGGGGCGTGCACGCCGCCGGCGTCATCATGTCCTCGGACCCCATCATCGACGTGATTCCGGTCATGCGCCGCTTCCAGGACGGCCAGGTCATCACCCAGTTCGACTATCCGACGTCCGAAGGCCTCGGCCTGATCAAGATGGACTTCCTCGGGCTGCGAAACCTGACGATCATTTCCGATGCCCTGGAAAACATCAAGATGAACCGCGGCATCGACCTCGACCTTGAAACCCTTGAACTGGATGACACGGCGTCCTACGAGCTGCTGGCCCGGGGTGACACGCTGGGCGTGTTCCAGCTCGACGGCGGCCCCATGCGGTCGCTGCTCAAGCTCATGAAGCCTGACAACTTCGAAGACATCTCCGCCGTGCTGGCCCTCTACCGGCCCGGCCCCATGGGCGCGAACGCGCACACCGACTACGCCTTGCGCAAGAACAAAATCCAGGAAGTCATCCCGATCCACCCGGAGCTTGAGGAACCGCTCTCCGAAATCCTCGGCGGAACGTACGGCCTGATCGTGTACCAGGAGCAGGTCATGGCCGTGGCGCAGAAGCTCGCCGGCTACACTCTGGGCCAGGCCGACATCCTGCGCCGGGCCATGGGCAAGAAGAAGAAATCGGAACTGGACAAGCAGTTCGCCGGGTTTTCCCAGGGCATGCAGGACAACGGCTACTCCATGGCCGCGGTCAAGACGCTCTGGGACATCCTGCTGCCGTTCTCCGACTACGCGTTCAACAAGGCGCACTCGGCCGCCTACGGCGTGATCTCCTACTGGACGGCTTACCTCAAGGCGCACTATGCACCGGAGTACATGGCAGCCCTGCTGACCAGCGTCGGCGACGACAAGGACAAGTCGGCAATCTACCTCAACGAATGCCGGCGGATGGGTATCACGGTGCTGCCGCCGGACGTCAATGAGTCAGCCCTGAACTTCACCCCTGTGGGCAACGACATCCGCTTCGGTATGGGCGCCATCCGCAACGTCGGCGTGAACGCCGTCGAAGCCATGGTGGCCGCGCGCGAAAAGGAGGGCGCCTACACGTCCTTCAAGGACTACCTCATGAAGGTCCCCGCGGTGGTCTGCAACAAGCGAACGATTGAATCCCTGATCAAAGCGGGCGCGTTCGACTCCCTGAACCACCACAGGCGTGCCCTGGCCATGATCCATGAGGAGGCCATCGACTCCGTCATCACGCTCAAGCGCAACGAGGCGATCGGCCAGTTCGACCTCTTTGCCGGTTTTGACGAAGCCGAATCCGAGGCGTCCCTGAGCATTGAGATCCCCGACCTTCCAGAGTGGGAGAAGAAGGACAAGCTCTCCTTCGAACGGGACATGCTGGGCCTTTACGTCTCGGACCACCCGCTCCAGGGACTTGAGGGGCTCCTGAGCCAGCATGCTGACCAGTCCATCACCTCGATCATCGCGGAGGACGGCCCGCACGACGGCGCCATCATCACCATTGCGGGCATGATCACCTCGCTGAGCCGGCGGATCGCGAAAGCCAGCGGCAACGCCTACGCCCGTGCGGAGATCGAAGACCTGGGCGGTTCCATGGAGGTCATGTTCTTCGGCCAGGTCTACGGGCCCATCGCGTCCGTGCTGGCCGAGGACCTGATCGTGGTGGTCAAGGGGCGGCTGCAGCGTCGCGACGACGGCGCCGTCACCCTGAACTGCATGGAACTCTCCGTTCCGGACCTCAGCGAGGGCCTGAACGGGCCCCTGGTCATCACCATGCAGACCCACAAGGCCACCGAGGCGGTTGTGACCGAGCTCGGCGACGTGCTGCGCACCCACCGCGGCAATTCGGAGGTCCGGCTGCACCTGCAGGGCGACACCCGGGTGGAGGTCATGGGGCTGCCCGTGCACCTGAGGGTCAACCCGAGCCCGTCACTCTTCGGCGACCTGAAGGTGCTGCTCGGGCCAACCTGCCTGGACGGCTAATGGCCCCTGGCCCGGGCACTGCAGTGATCTCCGGCACTGCAGTGGTCTCCGGCGCAGGGCGGGGCTTCGGCGCCGCCCTGGGGAGAGCCTAGATTTCGTAGTCGAGCGGGACGGGCTGGCCGTAGGAGCCTGAGTGGTACAGCAGCGGTGAGCCGTCCTCGCCGACCTGGCCTTCCACCACCTCCACCACTACCACGGCGTTGTTCTCGAACGAGAGGCGCATCTGGATCTTGCCGATCAGCCAGCCGGCCACATCCTTGAGGATTGGCACCTCGTGGGGTCCGAGTTCCCAGTGGTCGCCCTCGAAACGGTTCTTGGTCCGCGCGAACCGGTCGGCGAGTTCCTGGTTATCGAGCCCGAGCATGTGAACGCCGATGTGCGAAGTGTTGGCTATGGCCGGCCACGAGCTGGAACTGCGCGCCATGTTGAAGGTAAAGCGCGGCGGCTGCGCGGACAGCGACGCCACGGAAGTGGCGGTAAATCCGAAAGGCACGCCGTTGTAGTTCACAGTGATAATTGCCACGCCGGCCGCGTGCCGGCGGAACATCTCCTTGAACGTGCCTTCGAAGGCTGCGTTGTCTGAGGTCACTGTGATCTAACTCCCTGCTAAAACTGTTGTTGGTCTGGCGTTCCGCATGCCAGCGTATTCCCGCCCGGCCGTGCTCGTGACTTGTTTACCCGCAACGTCATTTGTTTAACGGCGGTGAACGTTTGTTAAGGTTTGTTTCATGACACAGCCAGCATCCGACCGCCCGGTTCCGCAGAATCCGAAGCATTCGGGGGATGCCGGCGGCACACCCGCCTATGCTGAACTTTACCGCCCTGAAGGGGATTCTGATGGCGCCGGCCGGGGCACCATGGCCGTCCGCGCCCGCAGTTCCGTGCCTGGCGTCCGGGACCGGGCGGGGTGGCAACGGTTTGCGGTCATTGCCGCGACGGGAATCCCGGTGGGTCTGGTGTGGTGGTTGCTGGCGCCCGGCGGCCTGAACCTGCTGACCGGCGATCCCGCCCTGGCCCGGGGCACCAATGCTGAAGGCTGGCTGCCAAGGGACCTGGTCCTGGCAGGGCTCTTCCTGCTGGCCGGCTGCCTCACCGGGTTCCTCCTCAACGGAAAGCGAAGCGGTTCTCCGGCCCCCGTCACCGTAGTCCTCGCCGTGGCCGCCGGCGCACTGGGAGCCTTGATTGCCTGGCAGGCGGGAGTGCTGGCAGGGCAGTGGTGGGGCGCACCGGAGGACACCGCACCGAACGCCAGCATCGCCTTTTCCCTTCGTTCCTTCGCCGTGCTGGCCATCTGGCCGGCAGCCGTGGCAATATCCGTCTTCGTGACCAGCCTGGTCAGCCTGCTCCGGAATCCGCCCGCACAGTAGGCGTCGGCAGACCTCCCCCGGTCCGTCTTACCCGTAAAATGGGCAGGTGAGCATTTCTCCGGACAGCCCCGTACAGACCACCTCCCCGGCCATCAGCTTCCGCACCATTGATTTGCGCGGCCAGCGACTTTCCCTGGCCGGGCTACGCGCAGCTGTTCCGCGTGCCAGGCACCAGACCATGGCGGACGCTGAAGAGAAGGTCGCGGCCATCATCACGGCGGTCCGCTCCCGCGGCTTCGCCGCCCTCAGCGAATTCGCGAAAGCGTTCGACGGCGTCGAACAGGAACACCCCCGGGTTCCGGCCGCGGCGCTCCGTTCTGCGCTGGAGAACCTGGACCCCGCAGTGCGGGCTGCCCTGGAGGAATCCATCAGCCGCGCGCGCAGGTTCGCTGACAGCCAGCGGCCGGCAAACATCGACGTCGAACTCGGCGAAGGCGCCGTTGTCAGCCAGAACTGGGTGCCCGTGGGCCGCGTCGGCCTCTATGTTCCCGGCGGCCTGGCGGTCTACCCGTCATCAGTCATCATGAACGTTGTCCCCGCGCTGGCTGCCGGCGTAGCGTCCATTGCCCTGGCCTCGCCTCCCCAGAAGGACTTCGGAGGGCTCCCGCACCCCACCATCCTGGCCGCAGCGGCGCTGCTGGGCATCGACGAGGTGTACGCCATCGGAGGAGCCCAGGCCATCGCTGCCTTCGCCTACGGTGTTCCAGCGGAGCATCAGGAGGCTGCCCTTGATCCGGTGGACGTGGTGACCGGTCCGGGCAACATTTTCGTGGCGACGGCCAAGCGGCTCGTCAAGGGTGTGGTCGGCATCGATTCCGAGGCAGGCACCACCGAAATCGCCATCCTTGCGGACAGCGGGGCCCGTGCGTTGCTGGTTGCGGCCGACCTTATCAGCCAGGCGGAACACGATCCGAAGGCGGCGTCAGTCCTCATCACAGACTCCGAAACCCTCGCCGAGGCAGTCCGCGCGGAGCTGGAGGTACAGGCTGAGGCCACGAAGCACTCGGAGCGGGTGCGGGAAGCATTGTCCGGTCCGCAGTCCGGCGTGGTGCTGGTGGAGGACCTCGAGCAGGGGATCGCGGCCTGCGATGCCTATGCCGCTGAACACCTCGAGATCATGACGGCGGACGCCCCGGCGGTCGCGGCCCGCATCCGCAACGCCGGAGCGATCTTCGTGGGGGACTACAGCCCCGTGAGCCTGGGGGATTACTGCGCCGGCTCAAACCACGTCCTGCCCACCAGCGGCACGGCCGCGTTCTCCTCGGGCCTGAACGTGACCACGTTCCTTCGCGCCATCCAGGTGGTCAACTACAGCAGGTCGGCTCTCGAAAAGGTCAGCGGGCACATCGTCAGCCTCTCCGGGGCGGAAGACCTGCCGGCCCACGGCGAGGCTGTCACGGCGCGCTTCGCAGCTGGCGGCTAACCACTACATGTAGTAATTACAGGCTTGTTATTCAGCTACATGTAGTCGTAAACTGAGGTTGGAAGAACACCTTCCGGCCAATTGAAGTTCGACAACTGAATTCCGCCAGGGGAAGGAAGCAACGTGTATTGCCCGTTTTGCCGCAACCCTGATTCCCGCGTGGTGGACAGCCGGATGGCCGACGACGGTTCCGCCATCCGCCGCCGCCGGCAGTGTCCCGAATGCGGACGCCGCTTCACCACCGTGGAAACCACCAGCCTCACAGTGATCAAGCGCTCCGGCGTGGGCGAGCCGTTTAGCCGGAGCAAGGTGATCAACGGCGTGCGGAAAGCCTGCCAGGGCCGGCCCGTGACCGAAGACGACCTTGCGATGCTGGCGCAGGAGGTCGAGGAAACAATCCGCGCTTCTGGGGCTGCGGAAATCGACGCCCACGAGGTTGGCCTGGCCATCCTCAGCCCGCTTCAGAAGCTCGATGAGGTTGCGTACCTTCGTTTTGCGAGCGTCTACCAGGCCTTCGAGTCCCTGGAGGACTTTGAGACCGCCATTTCGATTCTTCGCCATGAGGCGGAAGTGGAAGCCAAGGCTGCCAAGGGCCAGAAGTCCGAGACGAGCCCACTCTAGACTCCGGTGGTGGCAGCGGAGGGGAAGCCGAAGCCACCACCGGCACCAATCGGGGAGAACCCGCCCTCAGCGGCCACCGGCAACAGGCAGCACGGCCCCGGTGACGTAGCCGGCTTCGCCTGACAATAGCCACATCACCGCAGCCGCCACTTCGTCGGGTTCGGCGCCACGGCCCATGGGGATGGTCGGATTCAGCCGTTCCACCCGGTCCGGCATGCCAGCCGCCGCATGCAGGCCGGTGTTGGTGCTTCCGGGAGCAACGCCATTGACGCGTATTCCCTGTGACGCGACCTCCGAAGCGAGCCCAACGGTCAGTACGTCGACGGCTCCCTTGGATGCGGCGTAATGGGCCCAAGTGCCCGGGGATCCGGCCTTTGTGGCCGTGGACGAGATGTTCACGATGGAACCGCCGGGTCCGCCCGTGCGGGTGCTGAGCCTGCGAACGGCTTCCTGGCAGACGTAGATGAGGCCGGAGACGTTGACGTCCATGACGCGGCGGACGGTGGCCGGCGGCACGTCCACTAGATCCCCGATCAGGTTGCCGGTGATTCCGGCGTTATTAACGACGGCGGTGACGGGGCCCAAGGTTGCGGCCTGGTCAAACATCGGTCCGACGGCGGCGGGATCGCTGACATCTGCCTGGTGGGCCAGCGCATCCCCGCCGCAACCACGGATTTCCTCTACCACGGACGCCGCACCAGCTGCGTCCGAGGAGTAGTTGACCAGCACCGAATACCCGGCCTTCGCCGCACGCACGGCGATGGCGGCTCCGATTCCCCGGCTGGCCCCGGTGACGATGGCAACACGTGCGTCCATGGCAGTCAAGGAACCGGAACAACCGCCTACTTGGCCAGTTTGTGCGTCAGTGCGACCTCAATGGCGGCGCCCACAATCCCCGCATCGTTCTTGAGCTCGGCCGGGACGATCCGCGTGCGCAGCTTCATGTGCGGCAGGTACTCGTCGGCGCGCTTGGAAATGCCGCCGCCGACAATGAACAGTTCGGGGGAGAAGAGGAACTCGACGTGTGAGAAGTACCGCTGCAGCAACACGCTGTATTCGGTCCAGCTCAGGCCGTCCCGCTCCCGGGCCACTGCTGAGGCCTTGCTTTCGGCGTCAAAACCGTCGATCTCTAGGTGTCCGAGTTCGGCGTTGGGAACCAGCTTGCCGTTGAAGATGAAGGCCGAGCCGATGCCTGTCCCCAGCGTGATCACCAGGACGGTGCCCGAGACACCCTCGCCCGCGCCGTAGCGGGCTTCGGCGAGGCCGGCGGCGTCGGCGTCGTTGATGACCTCGACCGGGCGGCCCAGGCGCTTCGTGAGCAGGGCGTCGATGTCCGTGTTGAGCCAGGACTTGTCGACGTTGGCGGCGGAGTGAACCACGCCGTGCTGGATGATGCCCGGGAACGTCACTCCGACGGGGGAGTCGGGGGAAGGGGCATCAGGCCGTGCGTTGAGCTCCTCGACCACCGCGGCCACCGTTTCGGCGACGGACTCCGGGGTGGCCGGCTGCGGGGTGGGGACGCGGAAGCGGTCGCCTACGAGCTTGCCCTTCTTGAGGTCGACGATGCCGCCCTTGATTCCGGTGCCGCCGATATCGATGCCGATCAGCGGGGCGTTCTTGGTTGACTTGTCGTCCTTCTTGGCCAATGTGATTCCGTTCGTGGCTGGTGTCTGGCAATGGGCGGAGCGGATATAGAAGCCGGCGGGGCCGGCCGGAAAATCAGGGAAGCGTGAGGAGCTCGGCGCCGGATTCGGTGACGAGCAGGGTGTGCTCGAACTGGGCCGTGCGCTTGCGGTCCCGCGTCACTACGGTCCAGTCGTCGGCCCACATGTCCCACTCGACCGTACCCAGCGTGAGCATCGGTTCGATGGTGAAAACCATGCCGGGTTCGATCACGGTGCTGTAGGCGGGAGCGGCGTCGTAATGCGGGATGATCAGGCCCGTGTGGAACGCCTCGCCGACGCCGTGGCCCGTGAAATCCCGGACAACACCGTAACCGAAACGCTTGGCGTAGGACTGGATGGCGCGTCCGATGACGTTGATTTCGCGCCCGGGAGCCACTGCTTTGATGGCCCGGTTCAGGGATTCCTGCGTGCGCTCCACAAGGAGGCGGGATTCCTCGTCTACGTCGCCCACCAGGAAGGTGAAGTTGGTGTCGCCGTGGACGCCGCCGATGAAGGCGGTGATGTCGATGTTCAGGATGTCCCCGTCCTGGACCACGGTGCTGTCAGGTATTCCGTGGCAGATCACTTCGTTCAGCGAGGAACACAGCGATTTGGGGAACCCCCGGTAGCCCAGCGTGGAGGGATAAGCCTGGTGGTCCAGCAGGAACTCGTGGCCGATCTTGTCCAGCTGGTCCGTCGTGACGCCGGGGCGGATGTGCTTGCCGACCTCCACGATGGCCTGGGCCGCGATGCGGCTGGCGACCCGGATCTTCTCGATGGTCTCAGCTGTCTTCACCTCTGAACCCGTAAATTTCTCCGGACCGGGCTTCCCCACGTACTCGGGGCGGGGAATTGATGCCGGCACAGGCAGCTGCGGGCTGACTATTCCGGGGACCAGGGTGCCGGTGGGTGCAGTCGAGGCAAGAGAAGGCATAGATTGATCATATAAGGCGGCACAGAAGCCCATGTAACGGAGTCCCGGATCGGGGACCCGATGCGTGCCAACGTTACGGGGATCACTTATGCCGGGCAGGAGCCTGCACGATGCGAGGAGCAGCGATGACCGAGTACTGGTACAACGTCAACACCCACGAGGTGGAAGAAGACGCCATGTCTGACTGGACCCAACTGATCGGACCGTACAAGACGCGCGAGGAAGCCGAGCACGCGCTGGAGAAGGTCAAGGCCCGCAACGAATCCTGGGAAAAGGGCGACGACGACTAACCTGCTAGAACGAGTGCTCGGGTCCGGGGAACTGGCCAGTGCGCACTTCGTCACCGTACGCTTTCGCGGCCTCGCTGAGGGAGGTGCGCAGGTCGGCGTACTGCTTGACGAACTTGGCCATCTTGCCGCCGCGGAGGCCGGCCATGTCCTGCCAGACCAGAACCTGTCCCGTGGTGGCGTTGCCGGCACCGATGCCCACAGTAGGAACAGCGACGGCGGCGTCGACCGCTGCTGCCGTGGCGGCCGGGACCATTTCCATGAGCACGGAGAACGCGCCGGCGTCGGCCAACGCGACGGCATCGTCGATGAGTCGCTGGGCATCGTCGCCGCGGCCCTGGACCCGGTACCCGCCCAGGGAATGCTCGCTCTGCGGAGTGAAGCCGATGTGTGCCATCACGGGGATGCCGGCCTGGACCATGGCCCGGACGGTGTCTGCATAGAACTTGCCGCCCTCAATCTTCACGGCGTGTGCGAGTCCTTCCTTAAGGAAGCGGACGCCGGTGGCGACTGCCTGCTCGGCCGACACCTCGTAACTGCCGAAGGGAAGGTCTGCGACCACCAGGGCGCGCTTGGCGGACCTCGCCACGGCACGGCACAGCGGAAGCAGTTCGTCCACGGTGACGGGCAGGCTGGTCTCGTTGCCGAAGACGTTGTTCGAGGCCGAGTCGCCCACCAGGAGGACCTCGATACCGGCTTGGTCGAAAATTTCCGCTGTGTACTGTTCGTACGCCGTGAGCATGGCGAAGTGCTCGCCGTTTGTTTTGGCCTGCTGCAGGTGGTGCGTCCTGATTCGGGCCACGGGCTTTTTGGCGGGTTCCGACGGCGTTACCACCGTCCCGGCGGGGCCGTCGCCGTAGGGAGCAGGTACTTCAGCGGACATGCTGGAATCGGAACTGTTGCTTGTGGCCATGGCTAGAGCGTAATGCGATACCGTGCGTCCTAGCTACCGGAAGGCTGGCCCGGACCGGTGAATCGCGTCACAATACGGTGCCTGCGCGGCCGCCCGGAGCGCTGCTGGCCGGCGCAGCCGGCGGTCATTCGTGTTAACGCTGTGTTACGTGGACGTCCGGCTCCAGCATTCCGCGGGAATGCTTAGTAAAGTGAATCGTGAGCTGCCGCCGGCTCTAAGGAATACGGACCCGGGGCAACAAGAACGTTGATCCGGAGAAGAGGCCATAATGGACCGCCAGCAAGAGTTTGTCCTGCGGACGATCGAAGAGCGTGACGTGCGGTTCGTGCGGCTGTGGTTCACGGACGTCGTGGGTTCACTCAAGTCTGTGGCGCTCGCGCCCGCCGAAGTTGAGGGCGCCTTCGAAGAGGGACTCGGCTTCGACGGATCCGCGATCGAGGGCCTGGCCCGTGTGTTCGAGTCCGACATGCTGGCCCAGCCGGACCCTTCCACGTTCCAGATCCTTCCGTGGCGTGGCGAAACCGAGCAGACATCGCGGATGTACTGCGACATTCTGACGCCCGACGGCGAGCCCTCCGCGGCCGACCCCCGCAACGTCCTCAAGCGGACGCTCGCCAAGGCCGCGGACATGGGCTTCACCTGCTACACGCATCCCGAAATCGAGTTCTACCTGCTCAAGTCGCAGGAGCCGGGCCCGGACGGTTCGCCCATCCCGGTTGACGAGGGCGGCTACTTCGACCACGTCCCGGGCGGCGTCGCACAGGACTTCCGCCGCACGGCGGTCACCATGCTGGAGTCTGTGGGCATCTCCGTGGAGTTCAGCCACCACGAGGCCGGTCCGGGCCAGAACGAGATCGACCTCCGGTACGCCGACGCACTGCAGACCGCGGACAACATCATGACGTTCCGCACCGTCATCAAGGAGGTGGCCCTGCAACAGGGCACATACGCCACCTTCATGCCCAAGCCGTTCACGGCCCACCCGGGTTCCGGAATGCACACCCACTTCTCGCTCTTTGAAGGTGATACGAACGCCTTCTACGAAGCGGGCGCGGAATTCCAGCTGTCCAAGACGGCCAAGCAGTTCATCGCGGGCATCCTCAAGCACGCTCCCGAGTTCACGGCCGTCACCAACCAGTTCGTGAACTCCTACAAGCGGCTCTGGGGCGGTGGCGAAGCGCCCAGTTACCTGAGCTGGGGCCACAACAACCGCTCCGCGCTGGTGCGCGTGCCCCTGTACAAGCCGGGCAAGGGCCAGTCCGCCCGCATTGAGTACCGAGGCATCGACTCCGCGGCCAACCCCTACCTCGCCTACGCCGTGCTGCTCGGCGCCGGGCTTAAAGGCATCGAAGAAGGCTACGAGATTCCCGCCGCGGCAGAGGACGACATCTGGTCGCTCAGCTCGGCCGAGCGCCGCGCCATGGGCCACGATCCGCTGCCCGCCAGCCTGCACGACGCCATCAGGGCCATGGAGGATTCCGAACTCATGCCGCAGATCCTTGGCGAGCAGGTGTTCGAGTACTTCCTACGCAACAAGCGCGCCGAATGGCAGGACTACCGTCTCCAGGTGACGCCCTACGAGCTGCAGCGCAATCTCGGCATCCTGTAGGGGGCAGCGGTGAGCCTTGCCCGTCGCCTGATCTCCGCCGGTTTCAGCGACCTGGAAAAGGGGGAGCGGTTCCTGGCTGCCCGGGAACTGGAAGGAATCGACCAGCAGGCCCTGTTCGCGGGATTCCACCTTGCCGCCAATCCGGATACCGCACTGCAGTCACTGGTGCGCCTGATCGAAAAGCACCCCGACCTTCGGAAGCTCGCCGCGGCGGACATCGATACGAGCGAGCCGCTGTACCGGGTCCTGGGTGCCTCCGAGGCCCTGGGCGAATTCCTGATCCGCCATCCGGAACACCTTGACGCCTTCGACGTGGTGGCGAGCCCGGAACCGGTTCCGGCCGACGCCGGCGAACTCCGTGCCCGCCTCCTGAGGTCTGTCCAGGCCGACCCGAGGGTGCGTCGGCCGGTGGCGGGGCTGTCCGGCCCGGACGCCTATGCGGCTCTGCGGACCGCGTACCGCCGGGGAGTGGTGGACCTTGCGGTCAAGGACCTGTGCGCCGCCGATCCTCTGGACTTCATGCCCGCTGCGGGTGCCGAACTGGCGGACCTTGCCGGGGCGGCGATTGAGGCGGCGCTGGCCGTCTCCCGGGCCGAGGCGGGGGAGCAGTTCTCGGCATCGGAAGTCGCCGACGTCGGGCTGGCCGTCATCGGCATGGGCAAGTGCGGTGCCCGCGAACTTAACTACATTTCCGACGTCGACGTCATCTACGTGATCGATGCGGACGGGCTGGATGATGCCCGCGCCAACACGATTGGAACAGCCCTCGCCACCGGGATCTCGCGGGCCATCATGTCCATCGGACGGGAACCCGGCCTCTGGGAAGTGGACGCCAACCTGCGCCCGGAGGGCAAGTCAGGTCCGCTGGTGCGGACCCTGGCGTCCCACGAGAGCTACTACGCGCGGTGGGCCGAAAGCTGGGAATTCCAGGCGCTCCTGAAGGCGAGGACCATCGCCGGTGACGCCGAGCTGGGCGCCCGGTACGAGGCCGCGGTCCTGCCGCTGATCTGGGGTTCGGCCAACCGGGAAGGCTTCGTGGAATCGGTCCAGGCCATGCGCCGGCGGGTCACCGACAACATTCCGGCGGATGAGGAACAGCGCCAGATCAAACTGGGCCGCGGCGGCTTGCGGGACGTCGAGTTCACCGTGCAGCTGCTGCAGCTCGTGCACGGCAAGGCCGACGAGTCCCTCCGCCACCGGGACACCACCTCGGCGATCGCCGCGCTCTCTGCCGGCGGCTACATCGGGCGGACGGACGCCGCCGAATTCGACCACGCCTACCGGTACCTGCGGCTGCTGGAACACAGGATCCAGCTGTTCCAGCTGCGGCGCACCCACCTCATGCCGGTCAGGGAAGAGGCCCTGCGTGCCCTCGCGAAAGCCGTGCTGGGACCGTTCGCGCGTGAACGGCCGCACCCCGATGCGCTGCTTGCCGCCTGGCAGAAGACGAAGCGGTCCGTCCGAGAACTGCACGAGCGCATTTTCTACCGGCCGCTGCTGAACACCGCCGCCAAGCTCAGTAGCGAAGAAGCGCGACTGACGCCGGAGGCTGCGCAGGGCCGGCTGGCCGCCTTGGGGTACCTGGATCCGCAGGGGGCCATGCGGCATATCGAGGCGCTCACCGCCGGAGTGAGCCGGCGTGCGGCGCTGCAGCGCCAGCTGCTGCCCATCCTGCTGGGCTGGCTCGCCGACGGAGTGGATCCCGACGCCGGGCTGCTGGGTTTCCGCCGCGTCAGCGAGGCACTGGGAACCACGCACTGGTACCTGGGGATGCTGCGGGACTCGACGGCGGCCGCCGAGCGGCTGTGCCATGTGCTCTCCAACTCCCGGCTGATTGCCGACCTCCTGGAGGTCTCCCCGGAATCGGTGGCCTTGCTGGGGACCGACAAGGAACTGACCCCGCTGGGCTTCGAAGCACAGTGGCTGGAAATCACCTCCAAGATGTCCCGGCATGAAAATCCGGAAAGCGCCATGCGGCTGATCCGGCTCATTCGGCGCCGCGAGATCCTCAGGGTGGCCATTGCGGACAGCGCCGGCCTGCTCGATCAGGGCCAGGTGGGGGCTGCCCTCGCAGATACGGACCGCGCGGCCATCCTGGGTGCCCTTCGGGTGGCCGAAGGAATCGTTGGCGCGTCAGGGCCGCTCAAGACACGCGTCCTGGTGGTAGCCATGGGCCGGCAGGGCGGCCGGGAAATCGGCTACGGCTCGGATGCGGATGTGATGTACGTCCACCGGGGCCTGCCCGGTGTTTCCGAGGAGGAAGCACAGAACCAGGCCGCCCAGATTGTGGGCCACATTTCCAACCTGCTGACCCAGCCGCTGAAGCCCGCCATCCTTGCCGAGCGCGTCCTGATGGTGGACACCGACCTGCGGCCCGAGGGCAAGAGCGGCGCCATGGTGCGATCGCTGGATTCCTACGCCGAGTACTACCGCCGGTGGTCACTCGTCTGGGAAGCCCAGGCGCTGCTGCGCGCACTGCCCATCGCCGGCGACGACGAGCTGGCCGCCGACTTCGTGGAGCTGATCGATCCCATCCGCTATCCCGCGGAACTGTTGGAGAAGGACGTGCGTGAAATCCGCCGGATCAAGGCCCGGGTTGAAGCCGAGCGGCTGCCCCGCGGCGCGGATCCCGCACGGCACCTCAAGCTGGGCCGGGGAGGCCTGAGCGACGTCGAGTGGCTAGTGCAGCTGCTGCAGCTGCAGCATGCCGGCAAGCACCCGGAACTTCGGACCACGTCCACTGTGCCGGCCTTGGCAGCCGCAGCCTCACTGGGGTTCCTGGAGGCAGACGAGGCGGAGCTCCTCACCAAGGCCTGGCGGCTCGCGAGCCGCATCAGGTCGGCCAATGTGATCTGGACCGGCCGCGCCTCTGACCTCCTGCCGTCCTCGCGCAGGGACCTGGAAGCCGTGGCCCGCTGGTGCGGCTACGAGCCCGGCAACGCGGCAGCCCTGGAAGAGGACTACCTGAGGCTCAGCCGGCGTGCCCGCGCGGTCTTCGAGCGGGTGTTCTACGGGCAATAAGCAGGCCGGAGTCCGCGACGGCAGACGTCCGAGGGGCTGACACACGACGGGGCCTGATGTAGTTTGAGCGCATGGCCACGCAACTGTATCTGAATCTTCCCGTCAAAGACCTTAACAAGTCGGTCGAGTTCTTCACAGCGCTCGGCTTTTCCTTCAACCCGGACTTCACCGATGAGAACGCCACGTGCATGATCGTCAATGACAACGCCTTCGTGATGCTGCTCGTGGAAAACTTCTTCGAAACCTTCACCTCGAAGAGCATCGCGGACGCCGGCAGCGGCACCGAAGCCATCATGGCGTTCTCCGTGGACAGCCGCGAAGCCGTGGACGAAACCGTCCGGAAGGCCCTGGCTGCTGGCGGCACCCCGTCGCAGGAAGTCCAGGACTACGGTTTTATGTACAACCACAGCTTCCAGGACCCGGACGGTCATCTGTGGGAGGTCATGTGGATGGACCCGGCCGGTCCGCCCGCAGAGGCTTCGGCACCCTAGCGGCCCTCCCCGCCAACCGCCGCCCCACCGACCACAGGCTGGACGCCGGCCGTCACCGCAAAGGTGGCGGCCGGCGTCGTGGGTTCTGGGTAGGCTCGGACCATGTCTGAATCCGTCTGGCTTATCGCCCTGAAGAACCTCGACGACGACGCCAGGGCCATCAAGCTGGGCGAGGTCGCAGAGCTGGAACTGGGGGAGGGCCAGCGGGACTTCGCCGGTGATCCGCTGCGCATGATGCTCGTCGCGCTTGAAGAGGACTCACGCTTTCCGTATGTGGTGGACGCCGGCGGAGAAGCTGTCGGCGTGTTCACACTCCAGCGCGGTGCGGCGTCACTGGCGGGTTGGGGCGACGACCACGCCGTGTGGCTCCTGCGGGGCTTTCTCATCGACAGGAACCGGCAAGGCAAGGGACTTGGCACCCTGGCGGCCGCCGCAGCCGTCCGGGAAGCCGCGAAACTGACGGCCAGGCTGGGTGGCGGAGAGGCCGGCGTCGTTCTTTCGGTAAATGAACGCAATCCGGCCGGGCAGGCCGCCTACCGCAAAGCGGGATTTGAGGACCGCGGACAGTACCTCGGCGGCGACGCCGGACCGCAGCGGACCATGTACCGGGCCTTCTGAGCGGCTTCACCCGCTAGTCAACTTACGTTGACGGCGGCACCCGCCGTCAACTAAGGTTGACGCAGGGAGGCGGCCGTGAAAACACTGATCAGTTCAATGGACGGCAAAGGGCCGGCGGAGGCCCTGTATGCCGTGGCGGAGCTCCACAAGGAGCTCGCGCGCACGGAGACCGAAGCCGTGCTCCGGGCCCGCCAGGCGGGACTGTCCTGGGAGGCGATTGCGGTATGCCTCGGGGTGAGCAAGCAGGCTGTCCACAAGAAATACGGAAAGCGCTGAGATGGTGCGCAGATGTGCGCCGGGCAGGTTTCCGCCTGAGGACGCCGGGGGCACAAAAAAGTCCGCATGTGCTGCCGTGGCAGCACATGCGGACTTTCAGCAGACTAAACCACGTTTAGGCCAATGGGTCTGACTAGACGCCGTAGTAGAGCTCGAACTCGTACGGGTTCGGGCGCAGGGAGAGCGGCTTGATCTCGTTCTCGTACTTGTACTCGATCCAGGTGTCGATCAGGTCCTGGGTGAACACGCCGCCGGCCTGGAGGAACTCGTTGTCCTCGGCCAGTGCGTCCAGGGCCTCCTCGAGCGTGCCCGGGGCCTTGGGGATGTCCTTGGCTTCCTCGGCGGGGAGCTCGTAGAGGTCCTTGTCGATGGGAGCCGGCGGTTCGATGCGGTTACGGATGCCGTCAATGCCGGCCATCAGCTGGGCAGCGAATGCTAGGTACGGGTTGGAGGAGGGGTCCGGAGCGCGGAACTCGATGCGCTTGGCCTTCGGGTTGGAGCCCGTGATCGGGATGCGGATACCGGCGGAGCGGTTGCCCTGCGAGTAAACCATGTTGACCGGGGCTTCGAAGCCCTTGACCAGGCGGCGGTAGGAGTTGACCGTCGGGTTGGTGAAGGCCAGCACAGCCGAGGAGTGCTTCAGCAGGCCGCCGATGTACCAGCGTGCCATGTCGGACAGGCCGGCGTAGCCCTTCTCGTCGTAGAACAGCGGCTCGCCACCGTTCCACAGCGACTGGTGGCAGTGCATGCCGGAGCCGTTGTCGCCGAAGACGGGCTTCGGCATGAAGGTGACCGACTTGCCCCAGGCGTCAGCGGTGTTCTTGATGACGTACTTGAACTTCTGCAGGTCATCAGCCGCGTGGGTCAGCGTGGTGAACTTGTAGTTGATCTCAGCCTGGCCGGCGGAGCCGACTTCGTGGTGGCTGCGCTCGACCTCAAGGCCGGCCTCGTCCAGGGCAATACACATGGCGTCGCGCAGGTCGGCCTGCTTGTCAGTGGGGGAAACCGGGAAGTAGCCGCCCTTGATGGGGGTCTTGTAGCCGAGGTTTCCGCCTTCTTCTTCGCGGCCGGTGTTCCAGTGGGCTTCTTCGGAGTCGATCTTGTAGAAGCTGCCCTGCGGGGAGGACTGGTACTGGACGTTGTCGAACACGAAGAACTCGGCTTCGGGCGCGAAGAATGCGGTGTCGGCGATGCCGGTGGACGCGAGGTAGGCTTCAGCCTTCTCGGCCACGCCGCGGGGGTCGCGGTGGTACGGGTCGCCGGTGCGGGGGTTCACGATGGAGAAGTTCAGCGCAAGGGTCTTTTCCATGCGGAACGTGTCCAGGAACGCCGTGGTGACATCCGGGATGAGCTGCATGTCGGACTCGGCGATGCCCTGGAAGCCGCGGATGGACGAACCGTCGAAGAGCTGGCCGTTGATGAAGAAGTCTGCATCAACGCTCTTTGCCGGCACATTGAAGTGCTGCTGCACGCCAGGAAGGTCGGTGAAGCGGATATCGACGAATTTAATATCTTCGTCCTTGATGAACTTGAGGACTTCGTCCGCAGTCTTGAACATCTATGCTCCTTACGCATAAGTAATAACTGGCTGGAAAGCCATGTGGTCCAGCGCAATCCGACGGCGCGAAAACACAAAAATGTCCCCGCTCCCAGCTCGCTAGCAACTGTTACCACCCTAGGGACACGGGATTTCCCGTCCGTGTCCGCATTGTTTCCGGCAGGTTACAGAACCGCCTGATATGTAAACGCTATACGGTGTCCACACTGTGGTCTATCCGCATCCATAGTGTGAACTTCAACGGAAATTCCGCGGCCGTCCACCCGCAACGTAACAGCGAATGTATGGTGAAGCCGATAGTCTTGATCCGTGGTTGATCGCAAAGACATAGGCTCCTGGCTCAGCGGACCGGACACGTCCGGCATTTCCAAGTACCCGGGGGAGCGGCTTGGCCTGCCGGAGTCGGGCCCCGGTTCGATCGCCCGTGCGGGCCGCCGGATCCTTGCCATCTGCATCGACTGGGGCCTTGCCCTCGTCATCAGCAACTTCGCGTTCGGCGGCGACCCGTGGGCAACGCTGGCCGTTTTTGCCATCGAACAGATCCTGCTCATCGGTACCCTTGGCTACAGCATCGGCCACAGGATCGCCGGAATCCACGTTGTACGCCTGGGCGGCGCACCGGCGGGTCCGTTGGCCGCCCTGGTCCGCGCCCTGCTCCTCTGCCTGGTCATCCCGGCCGTCATTTTCGATCCGGACCACCGGGGCCTGCACGACAAGGCGATGAACACGGTCCTGGTCCGGATGTAGCCGGAAGCCTGCAAGGTCCGGGGCAGCAAAGGCCCGTCAGACCCGGACGTCCTCGTGCTGCTCCGCGGCAATCACTGCGTTGCCCGCCGGTGTCAGGAAGCCACGCTTGCCTGCCCAGCGCTCAAACAGGATGGTGGCGAACGGAACCACCGCCGAGAGACCGGCAAAGAGTGCCACGGGGAAAGGCCAGCGCTGCAGGCGCCACAGCGTCAGCGCCACCACGCCGTAGGCAATGAAGAATGCCCCGTGCACGGGCCCGGCGATTTCCACGCCCAGTTCCGAGGTCCTGGCAATCCATTTGAAGTACATGCCGGTAAGGAGGGTCGCCCAGCTGAACGCTTCGGCTACGGCGAGCACACGGAAGAGGCGGATCACGGCAGATGTCGAGGGAAGTTTCACGTTTCTCCGGGTTGGGTCGTGACGGCGGGCGTCGGGGCGGTCAGGTTCCAGTCGGTGCGGTCAGGTTCCAGAAATGAAACGCCCCGGTCGGCCGGCCAGGGGGCCGGGCGCCGGGGCGTCTCAGTTGCTGCTAGCGGCCGCGGGCCGCTTTGCGGTCCGGCCTGGCTTTGTAGGGGTCGATTCCCTTGGGGATGGGGAGGCGGTTTCCCAGCGAGGAAATACGCTTCGCGACGGCGCTGACTTCAAGTTTGGTGAGTTCCTTGTCCAGCTTGTTCATCTTTTTGGCGATCTGGCTGAGCGGCACCTGGCCTTCGCCGCGGCCGCTCTCAATCACGTGGACGGTCACGTTGGGCAGGATGCGTGCGAGGCGCTTGCGCTCCGCGTCGACGAGCGGCCGGACCCTGTGGGTGGGACCCTCGCTGACCAGCACGACGCCGGGACGGCCGATGGCGCGGAAAACGGCGTCCTGGGTGCGGGGATTGACCGCGACGGGCTGGTCTTCGGTGATCCAGCCCCGCTTCAGAGTGCCCAGTGCGGCACCGGAGGCGCCCGGCTGGTTCTCGATCTGGGCGAACGCCGCCCGCTCAGCGCGGCGCGAGAGGATAAGCGTGGCGGCAAGGAGACCAAGCGGAATGCCGATGATCAGGCCCGTGATCCAGTTTTCCAGCAGGTAGCCCACCAGGAAGCTGACAGCTACGACGCCCAGGAATGACAGCAGCATGAGCCAGACCACCATGGGATCGTGGCGGCGCGTCATCTGGAAGACTTCGTTGATCTGCTTCAGCCTGTTGGGCTTTTTGACCTTGGCTTCCTTCGGCTTGCGAGAGAAGAGGCCACGCTTCGGAGCGTCGGAGGCTGCCGGAGTCGGTTTGCTGGAATCAGGGGAATTCGCCATAGTGCCTTAATTCTACGTGATTTATGCCTGAGGGCCGGACGCCGGGGTGCTCCGGTGCCGGCCCTCAGGCACGTTTGTTACGAAAGGTCCTAGGAGTGGGCCGCGATGAGGGAGCTGGCCTCCTGGCGGGTGCTGCCGGAGCTTTCGATGTGCGAGAGTTCCGCCGGGATTTCCCAGCCCTTCTTGCGCATCGCGGTGGCCCAGAGCCGGCCGGCACGGTAGGAGGAGCGGACCAAGGGCCCGGACATGACGCCGAGGAAGCCGATTTCCTCGGCCTCGGTGGCGAGGTCCACGAATTCCTGCGGCTTGACCCAGCGGTCCACCGGAAGGTGCCGTTCGGACGGGCGGAGGTACTGGGTGATGGTGATCAGGTCGCAGCCGGCCTCGTGCAGGTCCCGGAGCGCGTCGGAGATTTCCTCGCGGGTCTCGCCCATGCCCAGGATCAGGTTGGACTTGGTGACCATGCCCAGCTTCCGGCCCTGGGTGATGACGTCCAGGGAGCGGTCGTAGCGGAACGCGGGACGGATGCGCTTGAAGATCCGCGGCACGGTCTCGACGTTGTGCGCGAAGACCTCGGGCTTGGAGTCGCAGATCGCCTCGATGTGCTCGGGCTTGCCGGAGAAGTCCGGGATCAGCAGTTCCACACCGGTGCCCGGGTTCAGCTCGTGGATCTTGCGGACCGTTTCGGCGTAGAGCCAGACGCCCTCGTCGGCGAGGTCGTCACGGGCCACACCGGTCACGGTGGCGTAGCGCAGCTGCATGGCCTGCACCGAGCGGGCCACCTTGGTGGGTTCGAACACGTCCACCGGGGAGGGCTTGCCGGTGTCGATCTGGCAGAAATCGCAGCGCCGGGTGCACTCGGAGCCGCCGATCAGGAACGTGGCTTCCTTGTCTTCCCAGCATTCGAAGATGTTGGGGCAGCCGGCCTCCTCACACACGGTGTGGAGGCCTTCCTTCTTGACGAGGTTCTTGAGCTGGACGAACTCCGGGCCCATCTGGACCTTGGCCTTGATCCACTCCGGCTTACGTTCCACCGGTGTGGCCGCATTGCGCTGCTCAATGCGCAGCATCTTCCGGCCTTCTGGTGCCAGTGTCACAGTAGAGCTCCTTCGGGGCTTGAAACGAGTGCTTCTTCGTGCTTGCGGAATTCTTCCACGATCCGGTCCGCGATATCCCCGGGGGCGATGTTCCTGCCGGTTTCGATGGACATCGTGGTGACTCCGGCATCGGTTATGCCGCACGCAATGATCTGGGCATAGGGTGCCAGATCATTGTTGCAGTTGATGGCGATCCCGTGCATTGTGACCCCATCCAGGACGCGGATGCCGATAGCGGCGATCTTGCGGTCCGGTCCTTTGCTGTCGGCCTTGATCCAGACGCCGGCGCGTCCCTTGATCCGCTCGGCGTTGATGCCGTAGTCGGCCATGACGGCGATCATGACGGCTTCGAGTCGCTCAACGTAGTCGCGGATGCCGGACCGGTTCTTCAGCTTGAGGATCGGATAGGCGACCAGCTGGCCGGGGCCGTGCCAAGTCAGCTTGCCGCCGCGGTCCACGGCTACGACGGGCGTCCCGTCGAACGGCCGTTCGTGGTCTTCGGTGAGCTTGCCGGCGGTATATACGGCGGCATGCTCTAGGAGCAGAACTGTGCTGGGTGCCTGGCCTGCGACGACTTTGTCGTGGAGTTCGCGCTGGATGTCCCAGCCCTTCATGTAATCAACGAAATCCGGGGCAAGACCCAGCGTGGAAAACTCAAGAGTCATGGCATCCAGCTTAGACCCCGTCCGCCGTCCCACCGGATTCTGTGCTTAACCTCTCACCGGCTGCCCACCCGCCGCCGCCCGGCGCCTGTGGATAACTTCTGCGGAAATCCGGCGTTTCCGATATTCCTTGGGTATGGACAAATTCGAGAACGACGGCGGCGCGCACCAGGGCGGGCAGACGGCTCCGGCCGCCGGGGCCTTCCCGGGACTGGCCCGCCGCCCAGCGGAACGGCCGGCTCCCGTGGTGCCGGGCTACGCGGTTGGGCGCGAGCTGGGCCGCGGTGGCAGCGCCACCGTGTGGCTGGTGAGCCAGGAACTGACGCTTCGCGAGTTCGCTGTGAAATGCTTTGACCCGCCCGGCGCGCCGCAGCCTCCGGACGGCGGCGGTGTCAGCGGCGGCGGTGTCCCCGGAGGCGGACGCGAGGACGCGGAGGACGCCGTGCGCCGTGAAGTCCGGATACTCTCCGCACTGGATCACGACCACCTGGTGAAGGTGCACGACGTCGTGCGGCTGCGTGGTACCGCCGACGGTGCCCTCGTGATCGTCATGGACTATGCAGCGGGGGGATCGCTCGGGCAACTGGTCAGCTGCCGGGGCGCGCTCAGCGTTGGCGAGACCGTCACGGTCCTGACGCCAATCGCCCAGGTCCTGGCCTACCTGCATGGCAAGGGGTTCATGCATTCGGATGTTTCGCCGGGCAACATACTCTTCTCCGCCCACGGCAAGCCGCTCCTGGCGGACCTTGGCGTGACACGGATGGTCGGCGATGCGGTGGACCTTTCGCGTGCCGGCACGGAAGGCTTTCTTGACTCCGCGCCCGTGGACGCCGTTAGGGCCGGGCTTCAGCCCGAGCGGGACGTCTACTCAGCAGCAGCCATCGGCTGGTACTGCCTGACCGGGAAGGCGCCGGAGGCCGGAGCCGGCCGTCCGCCTCTGTCGCTCCTGGTGCCCGGCGTGCCGGCGGCCCTCGCCGCCGCCCTGGAAGCAGGCCTAAGAAGCGACCGCCGGGAGCGGCCGACTGCCGCTGAGTTTGCGGCCGCTGTCTTCCGCAGCGCCGATGCCGCCCCCGTGGACCTGGCCGGAGCGGTCCACCCCACGGTCCTTCCGCAGCTCCTCACACGCCGCAATGTCCCGCCGTCGCGCAGTGCACGCCGCGCCGCGAAGCTCCGGTCCTGGCGGCGGCGCCTGGGCACTTCCGGCGGCACGGCCAGGCGGCCTGCACGCAGCCCGGGCAGGCATGCCGGCCGGAATGGGCGGAGGATGGCCTCCATTGCCGCGGCGCTCGTCGCCGTCGGGATAGCCACCGCCTGGTTGCTGGCCGTTCCGCAGCCGGCAGCTGCCCCGGACGCAGCATCGGTTCCGGCCGGACTGGAAACAGGCTTCATTGCGGATGGCGAAGGAAGCACGGTTCCGGCCGATGTGAGAGACCTTCTCCTGTCCCAAAAGCCCGACGAGGCAGCCCGCGGACTGGCGTGGCTGCGCTCTGCGGCCCTGAGTTCCGGGAAGCTCGGGCTGCTGGACGAGGTTAACGCGGGAAACTCGCCGGCGGCCGATGCCGACAGCAGAATCAGCGGACGGCTCAGGGAGTCCGGGCATGTCCTGGCCGGCTTCGGCACCACCCTGACCCGCACCGAGGCCGAACCCGGTGGCTCGGGTACCAGGGCCGTGGTGGCAGTCACCGCAGTCACTTCGGGCTATCAGGAGACAGATGCGGCCGGGACGGTCGTGGCGGTGGAAGCTGCCGGATCAGAGCAGCAGCTCCGCCTGGTCCTGGTCAGCTCCGGTGGCCGGTGGCGGATACAGGAGATCCTGCCGGCGGCCTGACTTCCGCCAACCTGGCAGCAGGCAAGGCACACGGCCAGCGCCGTTAGTCCTTGCCGGCCACCCAGGCCGAAGCCCCGGCCAGCGACGGATGACGCCACTCAAAGCCGGCCGCTGCCAGCAGGGCCGGATCCATGCGCTGGCTTCCCAGCAGCAGTTCATCAGCCAGTTTTCCCATGACCAGCCGCAGCACGGGGGCGGGTACCCGGAACATGGCCGGCCGGTGGAATGCACCGGCCAACCCGGCAATCAGGGCATTGACGTCAGCCGTTTCCGGGGCGCAAAGGTTTACCGGGCCGGCCAGCGGGGCCGCCAGCAGGAAACTGAACGCGGAGGTCACATCGGGCAAGGTGATCCAGGGCCAGCATTGCCGGCCGTTCCCCAGCGGGCCGCCCACGCCAAGCCGGAGCAGGGGAAGGAGCCGCCCCAACGCTCCTCCCGACCTGCTCAGCACTACGCCGGTCCGGGGAGTGACAACGCGTACACCGGCCGGAGCTTCATGCGCGGCGGTTTCCCACTCAAGGCAGATCCGCGCCATGATGCCGCTGCCGTTGGGCGAGGTCTCTCGAAGCACGGAAGCGCCGCTATCACCGTAGTAGTTGGCACCGGACTGGCTGATAAAGACCTGCGGCGGCTGCTCCAGCTTCGTCATCGCCACGGCCAGGGTGCGGGTCGGATCCAGCCGCGAGCGGAACAGCTCATCAATGCGGCGCCGGGTCCAGGGGCGGTCGCCGATTCCTGCCCCGGCCAGGTTAATCACCGCGTCCGCGCCCTCAAGATGGTCGGGATCAAGTTGTCCGGCCGCAGGATCCCACCGGAATTCGTCCGCCCCTGCCGGCGCCCGGCGCACCAGGCGGATGACGTCGTGCCCCGCCGAGCGGAGGTGGCCCGACAAATCGCTTCCGATGAGGCCCGACGCACCGGCCATGATGATTCGCATGATCCATCTCACCATGTCCGGCGCGGCCGCGGCACCTCCCTTCCGGCTAACTGACTTTGACTATGATCGAATGATGACCTCTTCGAGCTACTTTCGTTTCCCGCATCTGCACGGCGATCTGGTCACCTTCGTGGCCGAAGACGACGTCTGGATTGCGCCCCTGGACGGAGGCCGCGCCTGGCGGGTCTCTTCCCTCCAACTGCCCGCCCGCAATCCGCGCTTCACTCCTGACGGCAAGCGCCTGGTGTGGACGGTTGTACAAGGGACGGCGCCGGAGGTTGTCACCGCGGACGTTGACGGCGGCGGGTACCGCCAGCTGACATATTTCGGCCACAGCTCCACCCGGGTCAAGGGCTTCACCGCCGCGGGCGACGTCCTCGTCACCAGCGCGTTCCGGCAGGCTGAAAGCCGCCACACACACGCCTACAGCGTTCCCTTGGAAGGCGGCTGGTCCGAGGAACTGGCGTTCGGCCCCGTCGAGTCCGTGGCGTTCGGCCCGGAGGTTGGCGATGAACGCCCGGTGGTGGTTTCCAGCGTGCTGTCACGTGAGCCTGCCTGGTGGAAGAGGTACCGGGGCGGAACCGCCGGAAAGCTCTGGATCGATGCTGACGGCAACGGGGAGTTCGAGCGGCTCGTTCCGGAAGTGGACGGCAACCTCGCGGATCCCATGTGGGTGGACGGCCGGGTCGCGTTCCTGTCTGATCACGAGGGCTACGGCAACCTCTACTCGGTGCTGCCCAACGGCACCGACCTTCGCCGCCACACCGATCACGAAGATTTCTACGTCCGCCACGCCGCCACGGACGGCAAGCGTGTGGTGTTCGAATCCGCCGGCGAGCTGTGGCTGGTGCCGGACCTTGGTTCAGACGCGGTGAAACTGGACATTTCCCTGGGATCGGCATCCCAGGGGCGCAGGCCGGCACTCCTGAAGACCCCCGGCACCTTGGCAACGTTGTTCCTGACCACACCGGCTCGTCCAGCGCAGTGGAAGCCCACGGCACCATCCACTGGCTGCGCCACAAGGATGGCCCTTCGCGAGTTGTGGAGGCCACCCCCGGTGTCCGCGCCCGGCTGCCACGGCCCCTGGGCGAAGGCCGCATTGCCTATGTCGCCGACCACGGCGGCATTGAAGCCCTGTACATCAGAGAAATCGCTCCGCAGGTGGCGGGTCCGCGGACGGCTCCGGCCGCGCGGCCGCAACCGGCCGCCGGGCCGGAATCCGGAACACCGCTGCCAAAGCCGGTTCCGGCGTCAGGGACGAACCGTCCGGGCATCGAGTCACCTGCGGGCGACGACTCCGCGGCGGATTCCGTTGCGGGTGCAGCGGCGAAAGATATTGCCCTCCCCGCGCCTACCGAATCCGCGGGCACACAGAAGATCGACTTCCCCAAGTCCACCCGGGCCAGTGCTTTGGAGACGAGCCCGGACGGCCACACGATTGCCGTGGGGACATCCTTCGGCGATGTGTATCTGGCCGACACCCGGACCGGGGCCATCAAGCTTGTCACCAGCATTGGCGAAGGCACCATCGACGGCCTCTGCTGGTCGCCGGACTCGGCCTGGCTTGGCTGGTCCGAACCGGTCACCTCCTTTGGCTCACGCAGCCGGCTCCGGATCGTCAGGGTGGACGATCCCGAGTTCCGGGTCGTGGAGGTCACGGACGGACGTTTCCGCGATGCCTCGCCGTCGTTCACTCCCGACGGCAAATTCATCGCGTTCCTCTCCAACCGGAGTTTTGACCCCGTGTACGACGGCCACTCCTTCGACCTGTCGTTCCCGAGCCCCATCAAGCCTTACCTGGTGGCACTCGCTGCCGACACGCCGTCGCCCTTTGGTCCGTCCGTGGATCTCGCGGACGGACCGGACAACCCAACCGGAGGCCCGGAAGAAGGCACCGGCGCGGACCAGGCCGGCAACGTCGCCGCGGTTCCTGCGGTGCGGGTGGACGCTGACGGACTGGCCCACCGCGTGATCGGAGTGCCGGTGCCGCAGGGCAACTACTCGGCCCTTGAGGCGACGCCGGGCGCACTGCTCTGGCTGGACAACGCCCTTGCCGGGGTCACCGGCGATGGCCGGGCCACTACGGACGACAAGGACGAAGCGCCCAGCCTGGTGCGCTTTGACATCGCCAAGCGCAAGGCTTCCACCATCGTGGACGCCCTGGACAGCTACCGGGTGTCCGGCGACGGCAAAAAGGTGGTCTTCCTCCAGGACAAGCAGATCCGGGTGGCACCGGCCGATGCCAAGGGCGACGAGGAATCGGGCCAGCTGGTGAAGGTGGACGTCAGCCGCATCCGCGTCCTCATGCATCCGCTGAGCGTCTGGGGCCAGGCCTTCGACGAGGCCTGGCGCCTCCAGCGTGACTTCTTCTGGACCGAGGACATGGCAGGGCAGGACTGGGAGTCCGTGCACCGCCGCTACCGCCCCCTCGTGGACCGGCTCGGCTCCCATGATGACCTCGTGGACCTGCTGTGGGAACTGCACGGCGAACTGGGAACGTCACACGCCTACGTCCGCCCCGCAGCCGTCACGGAAAACGGCAGCAACGGCCAGGGCCGGCTGGGCGCCGATCTGACGTTCACCGGGCAGGGCTGGGAAATCACCCGCATCCTTGCCGGGGAGTCCTCCGACCCGCTTGCAACCTCCCCGCTGACCAGGCCGGGCGCAGACGCCAAAGCCGGGGACATCCTGCTCGCAATCGACGGCGTGGAACTGTCTGAAACGCTGACGCCGGCAATGCAGCTCGTGGGTGCGGCAGGAAGGGCAGTGGAGCTGACGCTGCGCAGCGGAGCAGCCCACGGCGAGGCAGCAGGCAAGCAGCGCCGCATCGCCGTGGTCCCGGTAAAGGACGAGGAACGGCTGCGCTATCAGGAATGGGTTGCCGCCAACCGCCGCACCGTACGCGACGCCTCCGGCGGCACCTACGGCTACCTCCACATTCCGGACATGCTGGCGAACGGATGGGCACAGCTGCACCGCGACCTCGACACCGAGACGGCACTGGACGGACTGATTGTGGATGTCCGGCGTAACCGCGGCGGCCACACCTCCCAGCTTGTTGCCGAGCTCATCGGCCGCAAGGTGACGGGCTGGAGCATGCCCCGCGGCGAACGTCCCCGGACCTACCCGCATCACGCGCCTCGCGGGCCCGTCGTCATCCTCACCGACGAGTTCGCCGGATCTGACGGGGACATCATCACCCAGGTGTCCAAGCTCCGCGGAATCGGCCCCGTCATCGGCACCCGGACCTGGGGCGGCGTGGTGGGGATCGACAACCGCTTCGCCCTCGCGGACGGCACCGGCGTCACCCAGCCGCGCTACGCCACCTGGTTCAGCGGGGAGTAGGCTGGGGCGTCGAGAACTTCGGTGTCACCCCGGACATCGAAGTGACGTTCCCGCCGCACGCCTATGCCGCCGGCAGGGACCCGCAGCTTGAATACGGCATCGGCGCCCTCAAGGAAATGATCCAGGAGCTTCCCACGGACCGGCCGCCGCTCCGTGAAGGCTACCGGCGGCTGCTCCCGGCTCCGCTGCCGGCCCGCGCCAAGGGCTGAGCCGGCAGCCCGCCCGGACACACAAAGGCCCCGTTTCCTGCCTGACCATCAGGGCAGGAAACGGGGCCTTTGCCATGCGGTACTGCAGCCGCCGGAGCGGCCGCAGCACTGAAGCCTAGGAAGCGGCGAGCGTCGCGTCCATAGTGATGTCGATGCTGGCCAGGGCGCCGGAGACGGGACAGCCGACCTTGGCTTCCCCTGCGATCTTCTGGAAATCCTCTTCGGAAATGCCGGGGATCGTGGCGCTGACCGTCAGGTGGCTGCCGGTAATGCCCGTGCCGGGCACGAAGGTGACGTCTGCCTTGGTATTGATTTCTTCAACGGTGAAGCCGGCCTGGCTGAGCGCGAGGCTGAACGCCATGGAGAAGCAGGCCGAGTGCGCTGCGGCGATCAGCTCTTCAGGGCTGGTCTTGCCTTCCGACTGTTCCGCTCGGGCCTTCCAGGTAACGGCATAGGTGCCCAGTCCGGAGCTGTCCAGCGTGGTGTTGCCGGACCCCTCGAACAGGTCGCCGTTCCATACGGTGTGCGCGGTGCGTGTTGCTGCCATATCCACTCCTCAGCTTAGATTCGATCCGGTCCGGGCTTGCGCCCAAACCTTCCGGATCAATCCTATGGATTCAGGAGCCGCGACGCACGGGCTGTCCGCTGTCAGAGGATTATGACCGCCCGGTTCGACCAGTTCGTCTGGCTCAAGCCGGCTTCGTCCGAAGCCCCGCAGCTCGCCCTCCAGGAGGTTCCGAACCCCACCACGGGCCGCCGGCGGCTGCATCTTGACATCCACGGCCCCGATCCCGAAGCCCTGCGGGCCCATGCGGAATCACTCCGCGCCGTTTTCGTGGAAGGGCACGACATCGGTGATTTCCACTGGGACGTTATGCACGACCCGGAAGGAAACGAGTTCTGCATCGCCGGAGAGTGACCTGGCCCGCGTGGGGCCAACACAGGATGGAACGACGACGGCGACGCTCCCCGTGCGGGGAGCGTCGCCGTTGGTGGCCGTTGGCGTATGGCGCCTTGGTGGTGCGGGGGGAGCTACTGCCAGAGGGTGGCGATGGCCACGTTGAGGAGAGCAAGGCCGCCAACACTGTGGGCGAGGCCCTTGCTGATCGGCTCGTCCTTCTTGTACTTGCGGCGGCCCATGAAGGCGAGCACGGCGACAGCCAGCGCAATGGCGAACTTGATGCCGAGCTTGAAGTAGTTCGCATCCATGTGCAGCGCAGGGATGAGTCCCATCATCACGATGCCGGTAATGAGCTGAAGTGCGGCGCCGTCGAACTGGCGCGGATGCACGGTGGGCTTTTTCATGTTGCCGATCCAGATGCCGACGATCATGGCGGCGCCGACGATGTGGAGGAAGACCATGATGTTGAAGACGATGTTCATCCGCCCAGTCTAGCCAGAGGTTCTACGCTTCGTAGTAAGCCCCGCGGGAAGCTTTGGCGACGATTCGGCAACCAAAACGACGGCGGTGCAGGCCTTCCGGTGGTTGCCCACCGGTGCCTGCACCGCCGTCGCGATTCGCTGCCGGGTCAGAGTCCCAGGTCCGCCTCGAAGGCACCTTCTTCAAGGCGTGCCTTCAGGGTCTGCAGGAAGCGGCCTGCATCGGCGCCGTCCACCAGGCGGTGGTCGTACGTCAGGGACAGGTACATCATGGACCGGATGGCGATCGAGTCGTCACCGTTCTCGTCGGCCACCACCACGGGGCGCTTGACGATCGCGCCGGTGCCCAGGATGCCCACCTGCGGCTGGTTGATGATCGGGGTGTCGAACAAGGCGCCAACCGAACCGATGTTCGTGATGCTGAACGTGCCGCCGGACAGCTCGTCCGGGCCGATCTTGCCCTTGCGGGTGCGGTCGGCGATGTCGGCGATCTTTCCGGCGAGGCCGGCAAGATTAAGGTTGCCGGCGTCGGAGATGACCGGAACCAGGAGTCCCTTGTCCGTGTCCACGGCGATCGCAAGGTGCTCGGCGTTGTGGTAGGTGATTTCCTGCTTGTCTTCGTCGTACGCGGCATTCACCTTCGGGTGCTGCTTCAGTGCCTCGGCGACAGCCTTGGCAATGAAGGGCAGGAAGGTCAGCTTCACGCCGTTCTGGGCCTGGAACGAGTTCTTGGCCTTGAGGCGCAGCTTGGCGACCTTTGTCATGTCCACTTCGTGGACCTGCGTCAGCTGGGTGGAGATGTCGAGGGATTCGCGCATGCGGCGGGCAATAACCTGGCGGATGCGCGGGGCCTTCTGCACGGTGCCGCGCAAGGAGGAAACCGCAGCCGAAGCGGGTGCGGCTGCTGCGGACGGTGCCGGTGCGGCGGCCGGGGCTGCCTTGGCTTCGGCGGCAGCGAGCACGTCCTGCTTGCGGATGCGCCCGCCCACTCCGGTTCCGGCGAGGGAGGAGATGTCCACACCCTGCTGGTTGGCGAGCTTGCGTACCAGGGGAGTGACGTAGCCGGACTCGGCCGGTGCGGCGGATTCTGCTGCAGGTGCGGCTGCCTTCGCCGGAGCCGCCGGGGCCTCCTGCTTGGGAGCAGCAGGTGCCTCTTCCTTAACATCCGGTGCGGCGGCCGGTGCTGCTGCGGCGGCGGGTGCCTCCTGCTTCGGAGCTTCGGCGGCGGGGGCGGCTGCGGGTGCCTCCTGCTTGGGGGCGGCTGCGCCGGAGCCGATGACGGCGAGAACGGAACCAACCTCGGCGGTCTCGTCCTCGTTGACGCGGATCTCCTGGAGCGTACCGGCAACCGGCGACGGGATCTCCGTGTCCACCTTGTCGGTGGATACCTCGAGGAGGGGCTCGTCAACCTCGACGGAATCGCCGACGGCCTTGAGCCAGCGGGTCACGGTGCCTTCGGTGACGGATTCGCCGAGGGCCGGGAGGGTAACTTCGTGGCCTTCGCCGGAGGCGGCCGGGGCTGCTTCCGCGGCGGGTGCTTCAGCGGCAGCGGGAGCCTCGGTGGAGGGCGCTTCTTCAGCTGCGGGTGCTTCTTCGGCCGGCGCCTGCTCTGCGGGTGCTGCTTCTTCGGAAGCACCGGCCGAACCGGAGCCGTCACCAATGCGGACGAGCGGGGCGCCGACTTCGGCGGTCTCATCTTCGGCGACGAGGATTTCCTCAATCACGCCAGCAATCGGAGAGGGGATTTCGGTGTCTACTTTGTCGGTGGAAACCTCGAGCAGCGGTTCGTCCACCTCTACCCGGTCACCGACCTGCTTGAGCCAGCGGGTGACGGTTCCTTCGGTGACACTCTCACCGAGGGCGGGCAAGTTAACGGATTCAGACATGTCGTCCCCGTTCTCCTTATTGATCTTTAGTGCGGATGATTGCTGCCTTGTTCGAGCTTAGTGCACCCTGCGGATCATGCCGGGTGCACTAAGCTCAGTGTTCTTGCGGTGGTGCGGGCGGAACGACTAGCCGTGGAGGGCTTTGCCCGCGAGGGCAAGATGGGCCTCGCCGAGGGCCTCGTTCTGGGTCGGGTGCGCGTGCACAAGCTGTGCCACGTCCTCCGGGTAGGCTTCCCAGTTCACGATCAGCTGTGCTTCGCCGATCTGCTCGCCCATGCGCGATCCGATCATGTGGACGCCCACCACGGGGCCGTCCTTCTGGCGGACCAGCTTGACGATGCCGCCGGTGCCCAGGATGGAGCTCTTGCCGTTGCCGGCGAGGTTGTATTCCTGGGTTTCCACCTGGTCGTCGCCGAACTTTTCCTTGGCAGCCTTCTCGGTGTAGCCCACAGTGGCGATCTCAGGCTCGGAGTAAGTGACCTTGGGGATGTTGACGTCTTCAACGATGACCGGCTTCAGGCCGGCGATTTCCTCGGCCACGAAAATGCCCTGCTGGTAGCCGCGGTGGGCCAGCTGGACGCCCGGGACGATGTCGCCGACGGCGTAGACGTTGCCGACGCCGGTGTGCAGGCGTTCGTTGGTGATGACGAAGCCGCGGTCGATGGTGATGCCGGCCTCTTCGTAGCCAAGGTTGGCGGTGACCGGTCCGCGGCCGACGGCCACGAGGAGCAGGTCGGCTTCGAAGGTCTTGCCGTCAACGAGGGTGACCTTGACGCCGTCGCCGTTCTGCTCAACACCCTGGAAGAAGATACCGGTGGAGAACTTGATGCCGCGCTTCTTGAACGCGCGCTCAAAGTTCTTGACGATCGCGGCGTCCTCGTTCGGGACCAGCGACGGCAGGCCTTCAACGATGGTGACGTCCACGCCGAAGGACTTCCAGACCGAAGCGAACTCGACGCCGATCACGCCGCCGCCCAGGATGATGGCGCTCTTGGGGATGTAGTCCATGGTGAGGGCTTCGTCGGAGGTGATGACCTTGCCGCCGATTTCCAGGCCCGGCAGCGTACGGGAGTAGGAACCCGTGGCGAGAACGATGTTCTTGCCCTTGTAGGCCGTGCCGTTCACGACGACGGTGTCCGTGCCCTGAAGTTTGCCTTCACCTTCGATGACGGTGATGCCCTTGGACTTGATCAGGCCCTGCAGGCCCTTGAACTTGCCGGCGACGATGCCGTCTTTGTAAGCGTTGACAGCGCTGATGTCGATGCTGTCCAGCGTGACGTTGACGCCGTACTTCGCGGAATCGCGGGCGTGGTCGGCGAGTTCGGCGGAGTGCAGGAGGGCCTTGGTGGGGATGCAGCCGTTGTGCAGGCAGGTGCCCCCGAGTTTCCCCTTCTCCACGAGGCCCACAGTGAGGCCAAGCTGAACGGCGCGGAGGGCCGTGGCGTATCCGCCGCTGCCACCGCCGAGTACCAGGATGTCGAATTCTTGCGCAGTTGCCTGATCGGCCACTTATACGCTCCCTCGCGTGAACGATGACACGAGAGTACGCATCATCTGGTCTTGGAACTTGCTCTGCCGTGATTATGCCAGCAGGCCGGTTCTCTTGCATTTGTGACTACCGCAGTTCACCTTAGCGAACCACTTATCCATGCTCCACCTTGTCACGGCGTTTGTGGAGCGCTTGTGTCGAGTGTCACGCGGCTTTGTGGCGGAGGCATCATAGACTCCGCCACAAAGCCGCGAATGGCTCACCTGCCGTTAGGCAGAAGCAGTTCAGGCGGAGGCCGCCAGGACGTCTTCGACATACGCCACGAGGGTGCGGACCGTGCAGCCCGTGCCCTGCTTGGGGGTGTAGCCGTAGGGGCTGCCGTTGTTGAAGGACGGGCCCGCGATGTCGATGTGGGCCCACGGAATCTGCTCGCCGTCCTTGCCCTTGCCCACGAATTCACGCAGGAACACGGCTGCGGTCATCATGCCGCCATGGCGCTCACCGATGTTGGCGATGTCCGCAACTTCGGAATCGAGCGAGGCACGCAGCTCGTCGGGCAGCGGCATCGGCCACACCAGCTCGCCGGCGCGGTCCGCCGCGGCCTTGAGCGGGGCGGTGACGCTGTCCGAGCCCATCACCCCGGCGGTCCGGTTGCCCAGCGCGATCAGCTGCGCGCCGGTCAGGGTGGCGACGTCGATGATGGCATCCGGGTACTCCTGGCTGGCGGCCACAATGCCGTCCGCCATGACCAGGCGGCCTTCGGCGTCCGTATTAAGGACCTCGACGGTTTTGCCGCCGAACATGGTGAGGACGTCCGCGGGACGCTGCGCTGCGCCGGACGGCATGTTCTCGGCGATGCAAAGCCACGCGGTTGCCTTGACCGGCAGGCCAAGTTCGGCGATCGCCAGCACCGTGTTAAGTACGACGGCGGCCCCCGCCATATCGCTCTTCATGTCGCCCATGCCCAGGGCCGGCTTAATGGAGATTCCGCCGGTGTCAAAGGTGATGCCCTTACCCACGAGGGCGATCTTGGCGGTCGCCTTGGACGGTGCATACTCCACCTTGACCAGTCGCGGCTGCCGGGCGGAGCCCTTGCCCACTCCCATGATCCCGCCGAAGCCCTCTTTTTCGAGGCGCTTTTCGTCCCACACCGTCACCTTGACGGGCAGGCCCTTGGAGAGTTCCTTGGCGGCATCGGCAAAGGACTCGGGGAACAGGTGGCTGGGCGGCTGGTTCACCAGGGAGCGGGTGGCGTTGACGGCCTTCCCGATCAGGGCCGAGCGGTCCAGCAGGGGCTGCAGGTCCTTGTCGGCGGCGAACCCGGTGAAGATCACCACGTTCTTCACCGGATCCTTGCGGCCGTTGGCGGCTGAGCGGTGCTCGGTAAATGCGTACGAACCCATGGCCGCGCCTTCGGCGACGGCGGCGACGTCGGCAAGGGACGCCGTCGGAAGCGCCAGAGTCACCGTGGTGAGTCCGGCAAGCTGGCGGACGGCGGAACCGGCAGCGCGGCGAAGCGCTTCCTCGGTGAGATTTCCGCCCGCGTCCCGCTTGCCGACGCCTGCCAGCACCAGGACAGATGCGCCGGCTTCGGGAAGGCCGGGCAGCCTGTGGACCTGGTCGGGCGCGCCGGTGAGGCCAAGAACCTTCAGTGACTCTGCGATTGCTTCGGCGGACTTGGCCGTCAGCGGGTTGTCCAGCAGCACGGGACCGTCAGGACCCTGCGCCACTCCAATGACCAGAGCGTCAGCTGGCGACTTCTTAACGTCACGCGCAATGACGCTTAGTTTGATTTCAGTATTCTTGACCACGAGGATCAGTCCTCAATTCTCTGTGATGTTCGGCGGGAAGCGCATGTTGGGCGCCCCACCATGGAACCGGCCGTCGTCGGCTTGAGACGCAACCCGGTGTCGGCAAGGCGGCAGTAAGGCCAGTTCCGATCGTAGTCTCTCCGCCGCAGCCGCGCTGAATCCAATGAGACCTGCCGCACATCACCGGTGCGGAATGGTTCGGACGGCCGGGGCGTTGTAAAAAATATCCGGCGGATCTGCGCGGATCCCCCCAATCCAAAGCGCTGCCGAACTCCGCCTCCGCCGCCACCTCGAAAGGAACATGCCGTGCTAGAACGGATTTCCGGCTCCCTGCTGGACCCCGACGCTCTCTATGTGAGCAACGCTGAGCTGTTCCACAGCCCGTCCCTCCGCGGACTCAACCTGGTCATGGGCTTCACGGGATTCGCCGACGCCGGCCACGTGGTCAAGCAGATCACCACCGAGCTGCTGGACACACTCGACTCGGAAGTCGTTGCCGTCTTCGATGCGGACCAGCTGATCGACTACCGTTCGCGCCGTCCGCACGTGACGTTCGTCGAGGACCACCTCCAGGACTACCAGGCACCGAGCCTCGCCCTGTATCGGCTGGTCGACGGACTGGGGAATCCGTTCCTCTTCCTCGCCGGTTTCGAACCCGACCTGCAATGGGAGCGGTTCGCCCGCGCCGTCGTCCGGATTGTGGAGCAGCTGGACGTGAACCTGGTGACGTGGATCCATTCCATCCCGATGCCCGTTCCGCATACCCGCCCGGTAGGAGTCACCGTCCACGGAAACCGTCCCGAACTCATCGAGGGAATCTCGGTCTGGAAACCCACCGTTGAGGTTCCCGCGGCCGTGGGGCACATCCTTGAACTCCGCCTCACGGAAGCCGGCCGGAACATTGCCGGGTACGTCATTCACGTACCCCACTACCTCGCGGAGGCCGAGTTCCCCAACGCGGCCGTAGCCGGCCTTGAATACCTGGGCGCGGCCGCGTCGCTAATGCTTCCCTCGGACCGCCTCCGCGAGGCCGGCCGTGAAGTCGGCCGGCAGATTGCCGAGCAGCTGGAGGCGTCCGAGGAAGTCCAGCAGGTCGTCTCCCGCCTGGAGGCGCGGTATGACGAAAAAGCGGAGGGGACCGTGCGCCGCTCGCTGCTGGCGGACGAAAACGATGAACTTCCCAACGCTGACGCGCTCGGCGCCGCCGTCGAGGCCTACCTGGCCCGTAAAGAACCCGGACAATAAATCCTATTTATCCTTGCGGCAGGCATAATGGTTAGGTGACTGCACCCCGCGCCTGGCTCATCTGGACCGTCGGGATATTCGCGTACCTCGTGGCCGTCAGCCAGCGCACGTCGTTCGGCGTCGTGGGGCTGGAGGCCACGGAACGGTTCCACGCCACCGCCGCGGAGATCTCGTTCTTTACCGTGCTCCAGCTCCTGGTGTACGCGGGCCTCCAGATCCCCGTGGGGTTCTCGTGGACCGGCTGGGATCGCGGACGATGATCGCCGGAGGAGCTGTCCTGATGGGGCTGGGCCAGCTGCAGCTGGCATTCGCGGACAGCATTCCCGGGGGAGTGCTCGGCCGTGTGCTGGTGGGCGCAGGGGATGCCATGACGTTTATCTCGGTGATCCGGCTGATACCGCTGTGGTTCGCCCCGGCCAGGGTGCCGCTCATCACGCAGCTGACCGGCATGTCCGGCCAGCTCGGGCAGCTCTTCAGCGTGGTGCCGTTTGCCCTTATTCTCCACTCCGCCGGCTGGACACCCGCCTTCCTGACCCTTGCCGCGATGTCCGCCCTGGCCGTCGTGCTGGTGCTGGCTGCTCTAAAGGACCGGCCGCCCGGCCATCCCCGCCCGGAACCGGGCCAGGGACTGAAGGCCACCGGGGTCTCGCTGTCCAGCGCCTGGCGGCAGCCAGGCACCCGGCTGGGGCTGTGGAGCCACTTCACCATCCAGTTCAGCGGCACGGTGTTTGCCATGACTTGGGGATACCCCTTCCTGATCTCTGCGCAGGGCCTCGATGCGGGCACCGTGTCGGGCCTGATGGCGATCTATGTTGCCGCGGCCATCGCCGCCGGTCCGCTGATCGGACGGTTTGTGTCACGGCATCCGCTCCGCCGCTCCACGATGGTGCTCCTGATTGCGGCCACCACAGCCGCGGCCTGGGCGGCGGTGCTGCTGATGCCCGGCCGCTCACCGCTGTGGATGCTGGCAGGGCTGGTGGTGGTGCTGGCCATCGGCGGCCCCGGCTCCATGATCGGCTTCGACTTTGCCCGGACATTCAATCCGGCCCACCGGATCGGGACTGCTACGGGAATCGTCAATGTCGGCGGGTTCATAGCCGCGCTGGTGGCCATCTACCTGATCGGCGTCGTCCTGGACGTCCTCAACGCCACCGGATTCTCCCGGGGCGAGCTGTACGGCCTGGACCCGTTCCGGATTGCCCTGAGCGTCCAGTTCGTGCTGATCGGTGTCGGCGCCGGGGCCATCATCGCAACCCGCCGGAAAGTCCGGCGGCAGATGGCCGCCCAGGGCGTTGTAGTGCCGCCCTGCTCCAAGCCCTTGCCCGGCAGCGCAGGCGCAACCTGGAACGCCGCCGCACAAAGTAGGGCCAGGCCTTTGTCCACATAGGCCAACTAAGTTCTTACGGCGGGGCTCGGTGCGTTCCAGTCTGGATGCATGACACCTCCAGAACGAATGACCATCACCGGCCCCGAGGACATCCTGGGCTTCATCCCGCATTCCCTGGGCTACTGGCCGGCCAACAGCCTCGTGGCCATGACCATGCAGGGCAAGCGGCTGGGCGCCACCCTCCGCGTCGACCTCCCAGGCCTCGACTCAGATGCGGGGCTGCTCCGGTTTTCGCGCACGGTGAGGGATTACCTGGAAGCGGACGACGACGCCGACGGCACCCTCCTGGTGCTCTTCAGCAATGAAGGATGGTTGAGAGGCGCAGATTCTGCTCCCGGCGTTGTCCCGGCCGGAGCGCCGGTGGAGGGGACGTTGGCGTGGCTGCTGGTAGCACTGGAGGTCGAGTTGGAATTATCCGGGAGGCCGGTCCGCGACGCCTGGTACGTCAGCGACACCTTCTGGCGGAATGCGTATTGTTTTGATCCGTTCTGCTGCCCCTTTCCGGGCCGTTCCGTGGACGAGATCAGGGACAGCCGGCTCAACGCGGAAATGGTGTTCCGCGGCAGTAGCGTGGGCGAGGACCCTGCCTCTTTCACAGCCCCGGAGCTGCCCGGCGAAGCGACCGCCGACCCGGACGTAACTGAGTCGGAACAGCGCTGGGCCGCACGGTTCCTGCAGTGCCGCGGGAGCCGCCCGCAGTTCGCCGCCATGCTGGACATCTGGGGTCGAGTGCTGGCGGGTGACGGCGGAAACGAGACGCCCGCTGAACTGGCCGGGTACCTGCGTGCCTCGCTTCGCATTCCCGATTGGCGGGATGCGGTGCTGGTGATGAGCGCCGCCGGCCGGCAGGCTGCGGAGCAGGGCGCCGAGGATTTCGGGATCTTCGGCCCTGCCCCGGACCTTCCTGTTACATTGCCTCCGCTGGACGGGCTGCCCCCGGATGTCCCGGCCGATGAGGCGGCCTACCCCGTGCCGGGATACGGGGACGTCCTGCTGGGTCTGGCGCCGGGTACGCCACGCTGGGACCGGATGGGGTCGCTCGAACGGGTGCTGCTGCAGCTGGGTGCCGCTGGCGGCGGCGAAGCGGGGGCTGCGGCTCTCACCGGCCGGGGCTGGATCGAATGGTGCCGCGGCAGGGGTTCGTTTGCGCACGCACTTCTGGACCAGGCCTCGGCAGCACACCCCGGTTACCGCCTGGCGGAACTACTCTCGGAGCTGGTCAGCCGGGGGACGCTGTGCGGCTGGGCAGGGCGTCGTGATGCGGCGTGGCAGAAGTTCGAAACGGATGCGGCCTAAGGAACTGCCGCCCGGGCGCACCGGAGGCCTGCGGCCCGGACGAAACATTCGGGCCGGCGCACCACCTGAGGCGTCGATTGGGAAAATCATGAGACAATGGATGCCGAGACCCGGTTGGGTCCGTGAATCACGTGCATGTAGTGGTGCCCGGAAACGGGAACATTACGGCCGCTCCGGCAGTTCTACTTTATGGCTCTGCTGGCCGCGATCGCACCTGATATGAATCGCGGACTTGACAGGGTCATAGTGGTGTTGCCCGTATGGTGATTCCACAGACCGCCGCTAGAAAGGTTTTCTGTGACCCCGTCTTCCGCCAAGAAGGAACCCGCCGACCAGGCCGAATTGTCCCCTGAGGAGAAGAAGGCGGCCACGAGCGCCAAGCGTGCCGCCACGCGCGCAGCCAATAAGGCTGTCAAAGATGCTGCTTCCGACGGCGGCGACGCCCTGGGCAAGCCCGAGCCCAAGAAGCGCGGGCCCAAGCCAGGAGCCAAGGCCGCTGCCGAAGCTGCCGGCAAGTCCCGCTCGTCCGACGACGACGAGGACGAGGTGGACGAAGATCTCGACGATGTGGCTCCGGACCCGTCCGAGCTGAGCGAAGAAGAAGCCGCCAGCAAGACCGGCGCGGCCGCAACCGGCTCCGGCTTCGTCTACTCCGATGCCGATGACGACGACGCCCCTGTCCAGCAGGTTATGTCGGCCGGTGCCACTGCCGACCCCGTCAAGGACTACCTGAAGCAGATCGGCAAGGTGGCCCTGCTGAATGCAGAGCAGGAAGTGGACCTTGCCCTCCGCATCGAGGCAGGCCTGTTCGCCGAAGAGAAGATCGCGGCCGACGACGGCTCCATGGATCCGAAGCTCAAGCGCGAGCTCGAGTTCGTCATCCACGACGGCAAGCGCGCCAAGAACCACCTGCTGGAGGCCAACCTCCGCCTCGTTGTGTCCCTGGCCAAGCGTTACACCGGCCGCGGCATGCTGTTCCTGGACCTGATCCAGGAAGGCAACCTGGGCCTCATCCGTGCGGTCGAGAAGTTCGACTACACCAAGGGCTTCAAGTTCTCCACGTACGCCACCTGGTGGATCCGCCAGGCCATCACCCGCGCCATGGCCGACCAGGCCCGCACCATCCGCATCCCGGTGCACATGGTGGAAGTCATCAACAAGCTGGCACGTGTCCAGCGCCAGATGCTGCAGGACCTCGGCCGCGAACCTACGCCGGAAGAGCTGGCCCTCGAACTGGACATGACACCCGAGAAGGTCGTTGAAGTCCAGAAGTACGGCCGCGAGCCCATCTCGCTGCACACACCACTGGGCGAAGACGGCGACTCCGAATTCGGAGACCTCATCGAGGACTCCGAGGCCGTTGTTCCCGCCGACGCTGTCAGCTTCACCCTGCTGCAGGAGCAGCTGCACTCGGTGCTGGACACCCTGTCCGAGCGCGAAGCCGGCGTTGTGGCCATGCGGTTCGGCCTCACCGACGGACAGCCGAAGACTTTAGACGAAATCGGGAAGGTCTACGGAGTGACGCGCGAGCGGATCCGCCAGATCGAATCGAAGACGATGTCCAAGCTGCGGCACCCGTCCCGGTCCCAGGTGCTGCGCGACTACCTGGACTAGGGGCGGCTGCGCCAGAAGCCTGCGTCAACGTCCCACGGGCCGCCCGGCATGGCGATCCACGGATCGCCATGCCGGGCGGCCCGCGTCGTTTGCGCCACTCGCTGCTTCACCTAATCCTGCTTAAAAGGATCAGGACCCCTCCTGTGGAGGGGTCCTGAAGGATACCTGGTGATCTAGTCGACTGCTACGGGCGTCTTCTCGTGAAGCCGGCCTGTCTCATCGTGCCACTCAGAGCTCAACGGCTTGAGCGTTGCCTCGATCGCACGGGCATGGTGGCCGCAGAAGAGCAGCTCACCGCCGGAGGACTCGAGTACAACGCGGACATATGCCTGAGCTCCGCAACGATCGCACCGGTCAAGTGCATTGAGTGTGCGGTCTGCCACTGCTGTTGTCATGTCGGCCTCCTTAGTAGATCTGTACCTCTATGTAACCAGTATTCGTAGCAATTCCATCGCAAGGATGGGGCAAGTTCGCTGTACGCGTATCCGCAAGAATTGATCAAGGCCTGAGAATCCGGTTACGAAAACATAACGGGTGGGCCCGTCCACACCCGTCGGAAGGTGTGGCAGACGGGCCTCCGGGGCCGGGCCTACTAACCTAGGAAGAGCGTCAAAAAGCCTTAGCTGTTCCGTCACTGAAGGAGTTCACAACCCGTGGCACCAAGTTCTGAGTACACCGCCCGGCATCTCTCTGTACTGGAAGGCCTCGAGGCCGTCCGCAAGCGCCCGGGCATGTACATCGGTTCCACCGACTCCCGCGGCCTGATGCACTGCCTCTGGGAGATCATCGACAACTCCGTCGACGAGGCCCTGGCCGGTTACGGCCACGACATCAAGATCATCCTCCATGCTGACAACTCCGTGGAGATTCACGACGACGGCCGCGGCATCCCCGTGGACGTCGAGCCCAAGACCGGGCTGACCGGCGTCGAGGTCGTCTTCACCAAACTGCACGCCGGCGGTAAGTTCGGCGGCGGCTCGTACACGGCGTCCGGTGGCCTGCACGGTGTCGGCGCATCGGTCGTCAACGCACTGTCCTCCCGGCTGGACGCGGAAGTGGACCGCGGCGGGAAGACCTACAAGATGTCCTTCCGGCGGGGCGAGCCCGGCCGGTTCAAGGACCCGGGCACCAAACCGGACCCGGCAGCCACCTTCGAGCCCTTCGTGGACAACTCCGTCCTCGACGTCGTGGGCAAGGCCAAGCGCGGCGTCACCGGCACACGCATCCGCTACTGGGCTGACCGCCAGATCTTCACCCCGGACGCCAAATTCTCCTACGACGAACTGGCCGCACGGGCCCGGCAGACCTCCTTCCTGATCCCGGGCCTGAAGCTGACCGTCCGCGATCAGCGCAGGATCCCGGGCACGCCGGGCGAGCTGGGCGGCCACGAGGAAATCTTTCACCACGACGGCGGCATCTCGGAGTTCGTGGACTACCTCGCCGCGGATCCTGCGGTCACCGACACCTGGCGGCTGCACGGCTCGGGCAAGTTCAAGGAAACCGTACCGGTCCTGGACGAGCGGGGCCACAGCCAGCTGGCCGAAGTTGAGCGCGACTGTGAAGTGGACGTGGCCCTGCGCTGGGGCATCGGCTATGACAACACCGTCCGCAGCTTCGTCAACATCATCTCCACGCCCAAGGGCGGGACGCACCAGTCCGGCTTCGAGCAGGCACTGGTCAAGACCTTCCGCAAAGCCGTGGAAACGAATGCCCGCAAGCTCAAGGCCGGCAACGACAAAATCGAAAAGGACGACATCTTCGCCGGACTCACCGCGGTGCTGACCGTCCGCCTGGCCGAGCCGCAGTTCGAGGGCCAGACCAAGGAGATCCTTGGCACGTCCGCGGTCCGGGCCATTGTGGCGCGGGTGGTGGAAAAGGAGATCAACGCCAAGCTGAACTCGGCCAACCGCAACGACAAGGCACAGTCTGCGCTGCTTCTGGAAAAAATCGTCAGCGAGATGAAGTCCCGCATTTCGGCGCGCGTCCACAAGGAGACGCAGCGCCGGAAAAATGCGCTGGAGACGTCGTCGATGCCCACCAAGCTGGCTGACTGCCGCACTGACGACGTGGCCCGCTCGGAACTGTTCATCGTGGAGGGTGACTCCGCGCTCGGAACGGCCAAGCTGGCCCGCTCCTCTGATTTCCAGGCGCTCCTGCCGATCCGTGGCAAGATCCTCAATGTTCAGAAGGCTTCGGTGGGGGACATGCTCTCCAATGCCGAATGCGCGGCGCTCATCCAGGTGGTGGGCGCGGGGTCCGGCCGCAGCTTTGACATCGCGGCGGCTCGCTACGGCAAGGTAATCCTGATGACGGATGCCGACGTGGACGGCGCGCACATCCGCACACTGCTGCTGACGCTCTTCTTCCGCTACATGCGCCCCATGATCGATGAAGGCCGCGTGTTCGCCGCCGTCCCTCCGCTCCACCGTGTTGAGGTGATCAACGCCGGCCAGAAGGCCAATGAAATGATCTACACGTACTCCGAGGCCGAACTCCACGTCCTCCTGGCCCGGCTGGCCAAGGAAGGCAAGCGCTACAAGGAACCCATCCAGCGCTACAAGGGCCTCGGGGAAATGGATGCCGAGCAGTTGGCCGAGACCACCATGGACCCGCGCCACCGGACGCTGCGCAAAGTGGGGATCGAGAACGCGAAGCAGGCCGAGGAAACGTTCGACCTGCTGATGGGTTCGGACGTCGCACCGCGCAAGGACTTCATCATCGCCGGTGCGGCAAGCCTGGACCGGGAGCGCATCGACGCCTGAGCCGGTTCCTGGCCGGTGAGCTGGTTCGCGAACAGTGGGCGGATTCCGGGTGCCGGGCGAAGCTAGCCGAGCAGGCCAGGAACAATCAGCAGTGCGGTGGGCAAGGCCAAAAGCAACAGGCAGCCGGCCAGCACCAAAGCCCTGAGCGGGGCCGGCAGGGGTTCCTTGGGCGACAGCAGCCGGCTAACCCGGGAAGCGGTGGTGCGGGCCGAACCGGCGCCGCCGGACGCGCCCTGGATCCCGCCGTCGACAATTCCGTCTGCCCCAATGCCGGCCGGTCCAACTCCGCCAGGTCCTTTGCCGTCTGCGACGGCGGGCAGTTGCGCGCCGTTGAAAGCCACCCGGCTGACCGGAGCGCCTGACGGCCCGCTGGCCACGATGGCGATCGCCTTGATCAGCGTGGCCTTGCTTTCGGTTTTCAGGGCGACGTCGTCCGCCAGCATCTCAATGAGTGAGTTGACCGCTTCCTGGGCCAGCCGCGTGGTGGGGATCCAAGGGAGGGCCTGGCGCCACGCCGCGAAGGCCCAGAGCAGGAGGTGGTGGCGCTGGCTCAGGTGGGCATTTTCATGGCTGAGCACAGCGCGCAGCTCCGCAGGCTCCAGGGCCGCCATGAGCCCGTCGCTCAGAACGGTCACCGACCGGGCGCCCCCGGGCAGGCAATAGGCTACGGGGGAATCATGGTTGATGACCACCGTTCCGGGCCCGTCATTCGACGGCGATGCCAGGAGGGCCAGGAGTTCCCGGTGGCGTCTTCGCTGACGTTCGATCCGGTAATAGGTCAGCAGGAGGGTAAAGACGAGATGCGCGGTGAGCAGCGCCGCGGCGGACAGCGCAAAAAGGTGCCAGAAGCCCAGTGCGGTGGTGGGGGCGTTGAGGAGGACCATGCCGGCCAGCCCGCGCAGCCCAGCGAGGAGGTTGTCCCCGATGGGCTCCAGACCGTAGACCAGCATGGCACCAATCATCGACAGGCCACCGGCGAGGGCGATTGCCTGCCACAGCAGCATTGCGGTGAACGGCGACCGGGCCGGCCACTGGGCGCGCGAAAGAAGGATAGGTACCGGCCACGCCAGTACTATCGCCAGGACCGCCAGAAAATATGAGGTCCAGAACATGTGCTGTTAGTTGTGGCCAAGCAGTTTGCGCAGCGTTTCGGCTTCACTTTCGGTGACGGAGCCAATAAAGCGGGCGAGCACGGCTTCGCGGTCCGGCGCGGAGCCCAGAACTTCGTGCATGAGTTCGGCGGTGTGGTCCGCCCGGCTGGAAACCGCCTGGTAGCGGTGGGGACGGGTTCCGCGTTCGCGTTCCACGAGGCCCTTCTTCTCCAGGCGCGAGAGGACGGTCAGGACGGTGGTGACAGCGAGGTCTTTGCCCACGTGGCCCGCCGTGCCGCCCTGCGCCTGCGTGCTCTGGGCCAGCAGGTCCCGGAGGGTGTTCGCGGTGGCCGCTTCCTGGCCTGCCCAGAGCAGGTCCATCACTGCCCGTTCCAGTTCACCAAGACTTGCCATTCCGTACATCCTTCTTGACGTTCCGTTCCGCGGAGCCCGATTGGCCGGCGCGGAGACGTGGTTCGAATACTTAGGCTCTAAATTTACCTCCTTTTGCCGTTTTCTTCTACATGAGGTAGAACAGGCGGCGCGTCGCGGCCTTGCCTCTGGCCCCAGGCAGTGGAACTGTATGTTTACATTGCACACCGAAAGTGTTCTACACTCTGTAGAAGTTGAACTTCTACGATACGTAGAAAACTTGGACTGTTGAGAGCCTAGCCAAAAGTAGGGACTGCCTTGGACGCTTTGGAAATCGCACGCTGGCAATTCGGTATCACCACGGTCTACCACTTCATGATGGTGCCGCTCACCATCGGACTGGGCCTCGTGGTGGCAGTCATCCAGACCATCTGGTACCGCACCGGCAAACCCGAATACCTGCGCATGACCAAGTTCTGGGGGAAGCTGTTCCTCATCAACTTCATCATGGGCGTTGCCACCGGCATTGTGCAGGAGTTCCAGTTCGGGATGGCCTGGAGCGAGTACAGCCGCTTCGTGGGCGACGTGTTCGGTGCACCCCTGGCGCTGGAAGCACTGCTGGCGTTCTTCGTTGAGTCGACGTTCCTGGGCCTGTGGATCTTCGGCTGGAAACAGCTAAAAAAAGGCGTCCACCTTGCCTGCCTCTGGATTGCCGTGGTCGGTTCCGTGTTCTCGGCCTACTTCATCATCGTGGCCAACAGTTGGATGCAGCACCCCGTCGGCGTGGAAATGATCAACGGGCGCCCGGTCATGACCGATGCCTGGGCCGTTTTCACCAACAACACCGCCCTCGTCGCGGTGCCGCATACGCTCTTCGGCGCCCTGGCCGTGGCCGGCGGCTTCCTGCTCGGCATTGCTTGGTACCACCTCTGGCGCCGTCGCCACGACGGCATCGACACCGTGGGCACTGACGGCAAAGTCATTCCCGGCGAAGCGGACATTGCCGGGCGGGACAAGGCAGACCACAAGGTGTGGATCCGCTCGCTCCGGATCGGCGCCGTCGTCGCCATGATTTCCTTCGCCGGAACGGCACTGACCGGAGACCTCCAAGGCAAGCTCATGTTTGAACAGCAGCCCATGAAGATGGCCGCCGCAGAGGCCGCCTGCCACGACGGCACCGGCTTCTCGGTGCTCAGCGTCGGAAACGTCGGCTCGAAGAACTGCGACGACATCGTGGCGGTCATCGAAGTTCCCGGCATCCTGTCCTTCCTCGCCAAGGGTGACTTCACCACAGAGGTGAAGGGCGTCAACAGCCTGCTGGACCAGTACAAGGCCGACTACGGCACCCACCTCCCGGACAACCCCATCTACGGGGACCGGGCCGGGCAGGAAATCCAATACGTGCCCGTCATGGAAGTGACCTACTGGGGCTTCCGGATGATGATCGGCTTCGGCGGGCTGGCTGCCCTCGCCGCGCTCGTGGCCCTCTGGGTGACCCGGAAGGGCACGGTGCCGGCGTCCCGCGGGCTCATGCGCCTCGCCGTCGTCGGCATCATGGCACCGTTCGGCGCTAACGCTGCCGGCTGGATCTTTACCGAAATGGGCCGGCAGCCCTTCGTGGTGGCGCCCAATCCGGATCCGAGCGGGATTGACCAGGTGTTCATGTTCACGGCAGCCGCGGTGTCGCCGGGTGTTTCCGCCGGGGAGCTGCTCACGTCCCTGCTGGTGCTGACGTCCGTCTACGCCGTGCTGCTGGTGGTGGAGGTCAAGCTGCTGGTGAAGTACATCCGCGGCGGCGTCGTCTCGGCCATGCCGGAACTCGCCCACGCCCCGGTCGACGAAAACGAGGATGCCACCCCCGGCGGTCCCGGCACGGGCAAGCCCGGTGACGCCGACGACGTCCTGGCATTCGCCTACTAAGAGCAGAGGAAATTCGATAATGGAACTGCTGCCCACCATCTGGTTCATCGCCATCGCGGTGTTGTGGACGGGATACCTCTTCCTCGAAGGATTCGACCTCGGCGTCGGCATGCTGATGAAGCTCTTCGCCCGGAACAACACCGAACGCCGCGTCCTGCTCAACACAATCGGGCCCGTCTGGGACGGCAACGAGGTCTGGCTGCTGACTGCTGGCGGCGCCACGTTCGCTGCCTTCCCGCTCTGGTATGCATCCTTGTTCTCCGCCCTCTACCTTCCCCTGCTGCTGGTCCTCGTGGCACTGATCTTCCGCGCCGTGGCGTTCGAATACCGCGGCAAGGTGGACACGGACCGCTGGCGCGCGGTGTGGGACTGGTCCATTGCGGCCGGATCCCTTGTGGCGGCTTTCGGCGTCGGCGCGGCGCTGGCCCTGACCACCACCGGGCTTCCGCTCAACGCCAACGGTGACCGCGAGGGCGGACCATTCGCCTGGTTCAGCGGGTACGCCGTCCTCGGCGGTCTCGCCGTCGTGTGCTTCTCCCTGCTGCACGCACTGGCGTTCCTGGCCCTGAAGACCGACGGCGACGTCCGTCACCGCGCCCGCAACTGGTTCGTCCGGCTCCTGCCGGTCCTCCTGCTCCCCATCGCAGGCTGGGCCATCAGCGTCCAGCTCCTCAGCGGCGAAGCCTGGACCGTCGCGGCGGTTGCTGCGGCTGTGGTTGCTGCGGTGCTCGCCTGGATGTTCGGCCGAAACGGCCTGGAAGGAAGGGCGTTCCTGTCCCTCGGCGTGTTCCTCCTGCTTGGCAGCGCCTCGATCTTCGGCGCGGCCTTCCCCGTGGTGCTTCCCTCCACCATCAGCCCGGACTTCAACCTGACCATTTCCAACGCCTCATCCTCCGATTACACCCTGGGCCTCATGAGCATCGTCGCCTGCGTGGGACTCCCGCTCGTTGTGGCCTACCAGGCCTGGACGTACTGGGTGTTCCGGCGCCGGGTCAGTGCCGCCCACATCCCGGAGGCCCACAGCTTCCTCCCCGCCATCGCCGCCCGGGCACTGGCCCCCAAGGACTAGGACTCCATGAGACCGCAGTTCCCCGCCGGCCCCGCAAACCGCCTGGCTCTCTACGGGCTGGGCGTCCTCGCAGCCCTCAAAGCTCTGTCACTGGTGCTCATGGCGCAGGCGGTTGCCTCCGCCCTGGCCGGACTGATGTCCCACAGTCCCGCATGGGGGGAGCAGCTGGCGTGGGGACTCACCGGTGTGGTCCTGCGCTCCCTCACAGTGTGGGCGCAGGGCGTTGCGTCCCGCCGGGCAGCGCTCGGAGTCAAGGAGGAACTGCGCGCGGGGCTGCTGGCCCGCGCGCTCCGGAACGGCACACGCGCTGCGGGGCCGTCCGACGGCGGCCTGGCGATCCTCGCCACGAGGGGCCTGGACGCCCTGGACAGCTACTACACGCAGTTCCTGCCTGCCCTGGTGAACTGCGCCGCCGTTCCGCTCCTGCTTGGCGCCCGCATCCTGTTCGCCGATTGGGTCAGTGCGCTGGTAATCGTCCTGACGGTGCCCCTGGTGCCGGTTTTCATGGTCCTGATCGGCCGCTACACGGAAGACCGGGTCCGGGCCGCGCAATCGACGCTCGCCAGGCTCTCGGGCCACATGCTGGAACTGGCCAAGGGACTCCCCGTGCTGGTGGGGCTGGGCCGCGCCACCGCCCAGCGCAAGGCGCTCGAGGACATTTCGGAGGAGTACCGGTCCCGGACCATGGTCACCCTCCGCACGGCCTTCCTCTCCGCCCTGGCGCTGGAGCTCATCGCCACGATTTCCGTCGCCGTGGTGGCTGTCTTTATCGGTGTGCGCCTGGTGCACGGGGACATGGCCCTGGAAGCCGGCCTGCTGGCCCTGATCCTGGCGCCGGACTGCTACCTGCCGCTCCGGGAGCTTGGCACCGCCCACCACGCCAGCGATGACGGCCGCGCCGCCCTCGCAGAAGTCACCGCAGTGATGGACGCGCCGGAAGCCCGGCGGCTGCAGCCGCACGACCACCCGCAGGAACAGGCACCCGACGGCGGTGCGGGACCCCGGACGCTGACAGTCCGGGACCTGACGGTGACATACGGCGGACGGCTTGAACCCGCCGTCGGGCCCCTCAGTTTTGATGCGCCGGCCGGAAAGATCACGGCGCTCGACGGGCCCAGCGGTTCGGGCAAGAGCACGGTCCTTGGCGTCCTGGCAGGAACGGTGGGCACCGGCGGTGGCGCCGTCGCGGGCGGCAGGGTTGCGGGGTTCGCTCCCGCGGAGGTGGCCTGGGTGCCGCAGCATCCCGTCATGGTGCAGAAGACCGTCCTGGCCGAGGTGCGGCTGTACCTGGGCGCCGGCGCAGTTGACGCCGGTTACCCCGCTTGCCCCGCTGACTCTGGCGATACAGCGCGGCGCTGCCTCGAGGCGGCCGGGGCCGGGCACCTGGCGGAAAAACATCCGGCCGAGCTCAGCCCGGGGGAACTGCGCAGGGTGGCTTTGGCCCGCGGCCTGGCCCGGATCGAGGCGGGAGCCACCCTGCTCCTGCTGGACGAACCCACCGCACACCTTGACCGCAACTCCGCCAACGTGGTCAACCGGGCCATCCTGGGGCTTCGCGGCCGCGCCACGGTCCTGCTGGTAGCCCATGACCGGCAAACCCGGGAACTCGCGGACCACGTGGTGCCGGTGGCAACGCAAGGCACCACCACACGGCCGGCGGCCCGGTCCGAGCCGCTTCGAACAGGCTCCCCGGCAACCGTCCCGGCAGTCGCCCTGACGGAGGCCGCGGCCCGGCACCCGGCGCACCCGGCGCAAGGAAACGACGGGGCACGCACACCCGTGGAGCCCGCCGGTCTTCTTGCGGGCCCAACCCGGGGCGCCACCCCGGCACGGATTCTCCGGCTCCTGCAGCCGGAATCCGCCAAATTCGGTTGGGCCGGCGTGATGGGTGTCCTGGCCGCGCTGTTCGCCGTGGCGCTCGCAGGCCTCTCCGGGTGGCTGATCATCCGGGCAAGCGAACAGCCGCCCATCCTGTACCTCCTCACGGCGATAGTCGGGGTGCGGTTCTTCGGCATCGGCAGGGCAGTCCTGCGCTACACGGAGCGGCTCCTGCTGCACGACGCGGTCTTCGCCTCGCTGACCCGGCTGCGGGCCGGCTGTGGGATTCGCTGAGTCGTCGGGCGCTGTCCCTGCGCAGGCTCCTGCAGGGCGGCAACGTCCTGGGAACCGTGGTTGACGACGTCGACACGGTCCGGGACCTGCTGCCCCGGGTGGTTCTTCCGCCGATTACCGCAGTGGCAGTGGGCGCGGCAGCTGTGGCTGCCAGCGGCGCGCTGCTGCCGGCCGCGCTTCCCGCAGTCATCGCCGCGGCACTGGTGGCCCTGGTAGCTGCGCCGGCTGCGGCACTGCTGGCGGACAGGATGTCGGCACAGGCCGAACAGCGGCTCCGCTCCGGGGTCCTGCGCGACGCCGCGGCTGCCCTGGATGCGCGGGCTGAACTGCACGCCAACGGTGTTAGTGCGCCGGTGCTGTCCGCCATCAGTGAGGCAGACAAGGCGGCAACGGCGGCCTCGCAGCGTTCCGCGTGGGCGGAGGGCCTGGGCCAGGCACTGACCGTGCTCGCCTGCGGTACCGCCGCCTTTGCCTGCGCCGTCCTTGCCGCACCACAGGTGCTGGCCGGATCCGTGGAAGCGGCGACGGCCGCCGTCGTAGTTCTCCTGCAGTTGGCGCTTGTGGAACCGTATGCTGCCTTGACGACGGCGGTGCGCCAGTACCCGGCGCTCCGCCTGGTCCTGGCGCGGATCAGTGATGCCGGTGTGCTGGAGGCTGCCCGCGCCACCGCCGTCACCGGGGACGGCGCCACCGCCGGAATCGGGGAAGCCGGAACGGGCGGGCTGGAGGCCGTCGCGGAACGCGCCGGCGCCAGGGCGGGCCTCGAGCTGGTTGCGCTGTCCGCCGCCTGGCCGGGCGGACGCGAGGTCTTTGCCGGTGTTTCCGCCACCGCGGAACCGGGGCGCTGGCTCGCAGTGACCGGGGCTTCGGGGTCCGGCAAGTCCACGCTGCTGGCCGTGCTGCTCGGTTTCCTGCCGCCACAGTCCGGGCGGATCGCCCTCAGCGGCCGGGCAGCCTGGTGCCCCCAGGAAGCGCACCTCTTTGATTCAACGATCCGGGGCAACCTCATGCTCGGCCGGCCGGAGGGCGGGGCCGGTGACGCCGCGCAGGAGATGGCGGCAGCTCTGGCCGCCGTGGGGCTCGGCCCCCTGCTGGGCCGGCTGGAGGACGGCCTGGACACACGGATCGGACCCGGCGGCGCGTTCCTGAGCGGCGGGGAGCGCCAGCGGCTGGCGGTTGCCAGGACGCTCATGACCGGGGCGGACGTTATCCTCCTCGACGAGCCCACCGCCCATCTGGACGCCGAAGCAGGCAGGGCCATGCTGGCCGACCTCCGTCAGGGGCTCACGGCGCGGACGGTGGTGCTGGTGACCCACAACCCCGATGACATCGATCAGGCGGACCTTCGCCTGGACCTCGACGCCGAGGCGGCCGGAGCCGGCGTCCCCGCACACCGTTCCGTCGAAGCCTCCGTCGAAGCCTCCGCCGGGGAGTCCGCAGGTGCGTCCGCCGGGGAGTCCGCCGGCGAGCCAGCCAGGGGCGTGGCGGTGACGGCGGCCGGGCCGGTTCTCGCGCGCGAAGGGACCCGCCGCTAACCTGTTGCCATGCGGAACGACGAGGCCCTGACGCCCGGATCCTGGCAGAATGCACTCGAAGGCATGGGGCTTGCCTGGCGTCCGGCGGCGGAACCGGACCTGGAGCCCTGGGCAGCCCTGGTCGCCCGGACCGCTGCGGCGGAAGAACCGGTGTGGTTTGAACGCCGGGCAGACCTCGAACAGATCCTGCAGTCCAGGAAGAACCACCCCGCGGCCAGCACCCTCCTGGTGCTGGACACCCAATCGGTTCCACGGGCCTACGCCCGGATTACCAAGAACCGGGACGGCGACAAAGCCTACGGCTTCGGCTGCGTTGATCCGGGCTGGCAGCGGCGGGGGATCGGCGCGGCCTTGCTGGGGTGGCTCAGCGAGCGGACCATCCGGCGCTTCGCGGAAGACAATACGCCTGACGCTGATCGGCCGGTCGGGGTCGCGCCTGACGGTCAGAGTCCGGGGCCGAGGCTGCGCATCCACATGGAGCAGCAGCACGAGCACCAACAACGGCTGCTGCGCACAAACGGGTTCCGCGTGGTGCGCTACTTCAACGAGATGCACCGGCCGCTGGGAACATCGCTCCCCGAAGTGCGGCTCGCCGACGGGCTGGAACTCGTGACCATGCGCGCCGACCTCAGCGAGGACGTCCGGCTGGCCCACAATGCCGCTTTCCGTGACCACTGGGGCAGCGAGCCCCGGGATGAGGAGTCCTGGGGATTCATAGTCAATGATCCGCAGGCGAGGCCGGACCTGAGCGCCGTGGTCCTGGACCGCAGCTCCGGACTCGTGGCCGGCTACCAGCTGGCCACGCACGATCCGGACAGTGCGGTGTCCCGGGGTTACAGCGAGGGTTACACGGACCTGCTGGGCGTACGCCGTGAGTACCGGGGCCGGGGAGTGGCCCGGGCCTTGCTCGCCGATGCCATGCGGCGGTTCGCCGCCGCCGGCATGGACCGGGCATCACTGGATGTTGATTCGGAGAACCCGACGGGCGCGATGGCGCTCTACGAAAAGATGGGTTACGCCGCCGTCAACAGGAGCCTGGCCTGGGACAAGGAACTGCCGGCGGCTGACCGTGCGGCGGCTGACCGTGCGGCCGGCTGACCGTGCGGCCAGCTGACAGCGGCGCGGCTCAGGCGTCGACGTCGTGCAGGTGGTGGACGACGTCGTGCAGGAAGTACTGCGCGAGAGTCATGACCGTGAACTCCGAGCCGTTGCTGCGGAGGCCTTTCCTGCTCCACTCGTCCTCGTGCACTCCGGCGAACGACCCGGCCACCTGTTCGCCCTCGGCCGTAAGTTCGGCACTGACGACGGCGGGGTCGGCGTTGGCGTAGTCCTGGTCCACGGCCGTCTGGTCCTGGTCCCAGTTCTCAAACCGGGCGTTGTCTTCGCTGAGCATCAGGTTCAGCCGGTGGTCGAAGAGGCTGAAGACGTCCCGGACGTGCGACGCGTACTCCAGCACGGACCACGTGGCGTCGTCCGGGCGTTCGGCCACATCCGGCCGGCGCAGCGCCGCCCGCCAGCGCGGAAGCATATTGGAGACGGTTCCGGGAACCGTGGCAGGAGTGACTGTCGAGGCGTCAAAACCGCATTCGGGGCAGGCCCGGGTCAGCACCCAGGTCCAGTCCTTTTCGTCAGGGATGATAGGCATGGCAGTAGTCTAGGCTCAGGCCATGCTCGGCCCAATCGCATCCACTGCCTGCGACAGCGGGATGCCGGAGCCGTCCCGGCGGCCATGCTCCTGCGGCAGCGACCGGGCCACGCCGGCAAGCGAGGACGCCTTGGCGGGCCCGTGGCCCGCCCAGGCAATGAGGAGGGTGTCTTCGCCCTTGAGGAAGCGGTGCGCGCGCACGCCCGCCGTCGCCCGGCCCTTTGCCGGGTACTCGTCGAACGCGGTCACTTTGGCGGCCCCGGGGGCCGTGCCCGGCAGGGCGCCTTCGGTTCCGGAAACGGTCACGACGACGGCGGCGTCGTCGCCCGGTGCGACGGTTCCGAAGAACATGACCTGATCCTCGGCCCCGAGTTTGATCCCGGCCATGCCGCCGGCGGTACGGCCCTGCGGCCGGACGGTGCCGGCACTGAAGCGCAGCAGCTGCGCCTGCCTGGTGAGGAACACGAGGTCGACGTCGTCGGCTCCCGCAGGTTCAACGCCCACCACGGTGTCCTTGTCCTTGAGGGCGATGACCTCCCAGTCCTCCCGGTTGAGGGGGTAGTCGGGCTGCACGCGTTTGACGATGCCTTGCGCGGTGCCGATGGCCAGGACCGTGTCCAGGGGCGCGAAGGCAACCAGCGTTTCGCCCTTCAGCAGGGTGATGAAGTCCTTGGCGGGCACGCCCCCGGCAAGGTTGGGAAGACCGGACATCGGCGGCAGGACCGGCATGTCCATGATCTGCAGGCGCAGCATCCGGCCCAAGGAAGTGACGGCGGCGATCTCGCCCCGCGCGGAGGTCTTCACCACAGACCGGAAGACGTCGTGCTTGGACCGGGGTCCGGTCTCGGCGAGGGGCTCCTGGTTCGAGGTACGGGCTATCTGCCCGCTCGCCGTGAGGATGGCCCAGCACGGGTCATCCGCGATCTCCAGCGCCAGCGGCGCCGCTTTGCCCTTGCCGCCGGGTGCAGCGGCCAGCGCGGCGACGGTGGGGGAGACTGCCTCGGATTCCAGCAGGACGGTCCGGCGGGGGTGCCGTACTTTTCCGCGATTTCGGCCAGTTCATCGGAGACCAGTTCGCGCAGGCGCTGGTCAGAGCCCAGGATGGCCTCCAGTTCGGCGATTTCACGCTTCAGCTGGTCCTGCTCTTTTTCGAGCTCGATCCGGGAGTACTTGGTCAGCTGCCGCAGCCGGAGTTCCAGGATGTAGTTTGCCTGGATTTCGGTGAGGTCGTAGATGGACATCAGCCGTTCCCGGGCGGCGGCCACCTCGTCCGAGGACCGGATGATCTGGATGACCTCGTCGATGTCCACGATCGCGATCAGGAGGCCCTCCACCAGGTGGAGCCGGTCCTTCTTCTTCTCCAGCCGGAACGCCGTCCGGCGCCGCACCACGTTAATGCGGTGGTCCACATAGACGGAGAGGAGCTGAAGCAGCCCGAGGGTCTGCGGCTGCCCGTCCACGAGCGTCACGTTGTTGATGCCGAAGGAATCTTCCATGGGCGAGTAGCGGTACAGCTGCTGCAGGACGGCGTTCGGGTTGAAGCCGTTCTTCAGCTCGATGACCAGGCGCAGTCCGTGCTTGCGGTCGGTCAGGTCCACAATGTCGCTGATGCCGGTCAGCTTCTTGCTGTTGACGGCGTCCTTGATCTTCTCGATCACCTTCTCCGGGCCCACCATGTACGGCAGCTCGGTGACCACCAGGCCGGTGCGGCGGGCGGACAGCTGTTCCACCTCCACCTTGGCCCGGGTCTTGAAGGAACCTCGGCCGGTGGCGTAAGCGTCCCGGATGCCGTCCAGGCCGACGATCCGGCCGCCCGTGGGCAGGTCCGGGCCGGGGACGAAGCGCATCAGGTCCTCGAGTGTGGCGTCCGGGTTGGCAATCAGGTGCCTGGCAGCGGAGATGACCTCCACCAGGTTGTGCGGGGCCATGTTGGTGGCCATGCCGACGGCGATGCCGGTGGCGCCGTTGACCAGCAGGTTGGGGAACGCGGCGGGGAGCACGTCCGGCTGGGTGAGCTGGTTGTCGTAGTTGGGGACGAAGTCCACAACGTTCTCGTCGAGGTGGTCCGTCAGCGTCAGGGCAGCTGCCGCCAGGCGGGCCTCCGTGTACCGCGGTGCTGCCGGGCCGTCGTCGAGCGAGCCGAAGTTGCCGTGGCCGTCGATCAGCGGCAACCGCAGCGAAAAGCTCTGGGCCATGCGGACCATGGCGTCGTAGATGGCGGTGTCGCCGTGCGGGTGCAGCTTGCCCATGACCTCGCCCACCACGCGGGCGCTCTTGACGTGGCCGCGGTCCGGGCGAAGGCCCATCTCACTCATCATGTAGAGGATGCGCCGCTGGACCGGCTTCAGGCCGTCGCGGGCGTCCGGTAGGGCCCTCGAATAGATGACCGAATATGCGTACTCGAGGAACGAGCCTTCCATTTCGGACGTGACGTCGATATCAACGATGTTCTCGGTGTAGTCCTGGACGGCGTCCCCTGCCGGGGCGGAACTTTGGCGGCGGGCCATGGGGCTGGTGGATCCTTAACGGTTTACTGGCGGAGTTTTAGCTAGGCTAAGCCTATGGTGGATCAGCCCGGGGACGGCGTATATCCGGAATATTGGGAAGCCGATGTTGTTCTGCGGGACGGCGGGACGGCACATTTGCGCCCCATCCACCCCTCGGATGCCGACGCCGTGCAGGCTTTCCACACAGGCCAGTCGCAGAAGTCCATCTACATGCGGTTCTTCGCCTTCAAGGCGCGGCTCTCCAGCAAGGAGCTGAAGCGCTTCACGGAAGTGGACTACAAGGACCGGGTGGCGCTGGTCATCACCATCGGCGGGGAAATCCTGGGCATCGGCCGCTACGACCGGCTGGCCGATCCCGAAGAAGCCGAGGTTGCCTTCAATATAGCCGACGCCCACCAGGGCCGCGGCATCGGGTCGATCCTGCTGGAACACCTGGCCGCCGCTGCCCGCGAACACGGCATCCGGAAATTCAGCGCCGAAGTGCTGCCGGAAAACCGCAAGATGCTGATGGTCTTCTCCGACGCCGGGTACGACGTCAAACGGCACTTCGACGACGGCGTCGTCAGCCTCGAGTTCAACATCGACCCCACGGAAAAATCCCGGGCCGTGATGGAATCCCGCGAGCACCGTGCAGAGGCGCGCAGCATCCAGGAGCTGCTGGCGCCGTCGTCGGTCGCCGTGATCGGCGCCAGCCGCAAATGGGGCACAGTGGGATACCAGCTGCTCGAACACATCATCGAGGGCGGGTTCACCGGACCGGTGTACGCAATCAACCCCGAGGCGCTCGAACTCGCGGGCATGCTGTCCTTCGCCAGGCTCGCCGAAGTGCCCGACGCCGTCCGGCTGGCCATTATCGCTGTTCCCTATGAGGAAGTCCCCAAGGTGGTGGCGGACTGCGCTGCCGCAGGGGTGAAGGGGGTTGTGGTGGCCACGGCGGGATACGCCGACGACGGCGAACGCGGCCTGGCACGGCAGCGCGAGCTGGTCCGCCAGGCCAGGTCCAACGGGATGCGCGTGATCGGCCCGGCGTCCCTCGGCATCGTTAACACCAATCCCGCGGTGTCCCTGAACGCGTCCATGGCGCCGAGCCTGCCCCGCCGGGGCGGCCTTGGCCTGTTCAGCCAGTCCGCGGCCATCGGGGTGTCCCTGTATGCGGCCTCCAGCCGGCGCCGCGTGGGGCTCTCCACGTTCCTCTCGGCCGGCAACCGCGCGGACGTCTCCGGCAACGACATGATGCAGTTCTGGGAAGACGACGCCGACACCGCCGCGGTGGGGCTCTATCTCGAATCCATCGGCAACCCGCGCAAGTTTTCCCGGTTGGCCCGCCGCCTGGCCCGCACCAAACCCGTCATTGTCGCCAAATCCGACGCCATGGGACTTCAGCTGCCGCCAGGCCACGCCGTGCGCACCACGCAGGCCCCGCCCGGCGCCCTGGACGCCATGATGCGCCAATCCGGTGTCATCCGCGTAGAGACAATTGAACAGCTCATGGACGTCGCCCAGATCGTGTCCGGCCATCCCCTCCCCGCCGGGCGGACATAGCGGTGTTCAGTAACTCCCGGGCACTCGGCAAGGTGGTGGCCGACAGCGCGGCAGCTGACGGGCTGGGCGTCGAACGGATTGTCACAGACGTGGACCTTGACGCCGGAATGTCGGTGGCACTGCCGGCCCTCCGGGAGAGCCTGACAGCGACCCTCGCTTCCGGCTCCGTCCATGCTGTGGTGGTCGCCCTTCTCCCGGCACGGGGCCTCACCGTGGAGAGCATCGCAGGGGTCCTGGCGGACTGTTCGGCAGCAGCCGGGAAGCCGGTGGTTGCCGCCTTCACCGGGATCCTCGACCCGTCCATTTACGTCGAGGGCATGGTGGGTGCGGACGCGGCCGCCAGCTCCGTGCCGTGCTATTCCAACCCGGGTGCCGCCGTTGCGGCGCTCGCCGCCGTGGTCAGGTATGCCGAGTGGGTGGACCGGGACAAGGGACTCTTCGTGGAGCCCGACGGCTGCGACCCGGACAGTGTCCGGGCTGAGCTGGAGGAGCTGCTGCACGATGTCCCCGGTGAGCAGCTGTTGCAGCTCGCCCCGGCAACCGCGGCCACGCTGCTGGCGCACTACGGCATCCACGTTGTTCCTTCCGAAGGGTTTGAGTCGCCGGACGAAGCCGTGGCGGCTGCAGAGCGCCTGGGATGGCCGGTGGTGCTCAAAACCATGGATCCCGCGCTGCGCCACAGGCTGGACCTGGGCGGTGTCCGGCTGGACATCCAGGACGCAGATTCGCTCCGTCGCAACATCATCCAGATGCACCGCGCCCTGGCTCCCTACGGGTCGGCCTCCATGGAAGTCCAGACCATGGCTCCGGTGGGGCAGGCCTGCACGTTCCGGGCCATCGAGGATCCGCTACTGGGACCCGTGGTGTCCTTCGGGCTGGCCGGTGACGCCGTGAACCTGCTGGAGGACTGGGCCCACCGGGTTCCCCCGTTGTCCGGCGCCGATGTCCACGATTTCATCCGCGCACCGCGGGCATCGCGGAAACTCTTCGGGTACCAGGGCCTTCCGGCCGTTGACGTGGCGGCACTGGAGGACCTTGCCGCGCGGCTGACCAGGCTGAAGGACAACCACCCCGAAATCGCCCTGGTCGAGTTCAACCCCGTGCTGGCCGGCCCGGGCGGTGCAACGATCCTCGCCGCCGATGTCCGGATTGCCAACGCCGCCCAGCGGACGGACAGCGCCCGCCGCGCGATGCGGAGCTAGCTGCCGGCCGGTGGCTCACGGCTGCCCGCTGGGCCGGGCCGCCGGACACACAGTTAGCAAGTGCCCAGCCGATCTGTGAAAATGGGGTAATGACCCAGCCTCCCACGTCGAAGCCGCAAGCACCCATGTCCGGCCACCAGGCCGCACACAGCCACAGCGCACATGACCACGGTGCCCAGGGGCAGAGCCTCGAAGGGGCGCTCCAGCAGGCGGGCTTCTACCCCCGGCTGGTGGCCGATGTTGTGGAAGACGCCCTGGACGGCCGCGACTGCATGGCGCACCTTGTGCACCTCGAGACGCACTTCGACCGCGCCGAGGTCCGCCGCCATATCACCGTGCTGGTGCTGACGGACGACATGCTGGTCATTGCCCACGTTGACGACCAGCAGCTGGACGAGGCCGGGGAACAGATCGTTGCGCAGATTTCCACGGAGTCGGTGCCCGTGGCGCAAATCCGCTCCGTGGTGCTCAGTTACATGTATGCCCAGCCGCAGAACTACAAACCCTCGGATCCCGTCCGCGAGCTCACCCTTTCCATTGCCTGGTCCGGCGGCCAGCGGCTGGACATGGGCCCGGCCAGCTGCGGCGACCCGCAGTGCGAAGCCGACCACGGCTACAGCGGCACCATCGCGCAGGAAGACATTGTGCTGCGCATCAGCGCCGAAGCGGACGGCCTGCAGGCCGTGCAGGATGCGAAGCTGTTCGCCCGGGCGCTGCGCGCTGTCAACACCGGGTCGGCCGCGCCTGTGCCGCACGCCGGCACCCTGGCTCCGCCGCGTCCCCGTACGGGGGTCTTCGGCAACCGCCTGAGCCGCGGGCACCAGCGCTGAGATGACGCCAGACCACAGACCGGAACCGTCAGCCCTGGCCATTGCCGAAGGCGCCACCGGAGCCTCCCCGCTGCCCCCGGCCCCTGCTTTCGGGCAGCGGTCCATCGCCGAAGTCCTTACCAGCGCCGCTGCCAGTCTGGGGATACCGGGATTTGAGAACCGGCTGAACCTGCCTGACGCCAAGCGCGTGTGCGTGGTTTTGGCGGACGGGCTGGGCCGCAACCTGCTGAAGCAAAAATCGGCCCACACCCCGTACCTCCGCTCCGTGATGCAGCAGGGCCAGGGAGCCGTGCCGGTGGCCCTGGACTCGGCCTTTCCCTCCACCACGGCATCTTCCCTCGCCAGCTTCGGAACGGGGCTTCCTGCCGGTCAGCACGGCATGGTGGGCTACGACGTCCTCGACCCAAGCCAGGACAAAGTGGTCAACATGCTGGGAAACTGGGATGCCGGCGTCGACCCCCGCGCGTGGCAGCCGTTTCCCACCGTGTTTGAACGGGCTGCCGCCCACACGGATGTGACCACCATCAGCCTTCCTCAGTTCGGCTCCTCGCCCATGACGCAGGCCGCGCTGCGCGGGGCCCGGTTCATCGCCGCCGGCACGCCGCATGCCAGGACCGCAGCGGCGGCCGAGGCCATGCTCGGCGCCGACAGCTCCCTCATGTACTTCTACGTCAATGACCTGGACAAGGCCGGGCACCGCTACGGCTGCCAGTCGGCCCAGTGGGAACACCAGCTCGAGGAACTGGACGCCACGGTGCGGCGCCTCAACGCCACCCTCCCGCCGGGCACCACGGTCCTGCTCACGGCTGACCACGGCATGCTCGACGTTCCGGAGTCGCAGCGTCTGGACTACTCCGCGGAGCCGGCGCTGATCGCCGGCGTGCGGCACACGGCGGGGGAGCCCCGCATGGTCCACCTTTACCTGGAGCCCGACGCCGGGGAGCAGCAACGTGCGCTGCTCATCGACGCGTGGCGGGCCCGGTTCGGCGACAGGATCTGGGCGTTTACCAGGGACGAGGCCGTCGCCGCCGGATTGTTCGGCGACGTCCGGCCGGACGTCCGCGGCCGGATCGGGGACGTCATGATCGCCGCACGGGATGCCCTGGCCCTCTACGACACCCGGCGGGTGCGTCCCACCGCCCTGGAAGTCGTGGGTCAGCACGGGTCGCTGACCAAAGCCGAGCGTGAAGTCCCGCTGCTTTGTTTCCAGGCTCAAGGCAGAAAGGGCGCGCGTGGCTGAACTCGTCTTCTTCTCGGGAACCATGGACTGCGGAAAGTCCACGCTCGCCCTGCAGATGGACCACAACCACCGCGCCCGCGGACGCGGTGGGGTCCGGTTCAGCCGCAACGACCGTGCCGGCGGCGCCCGGATTTCCAGCCGCCTCGGGCTGGAAACCGATTGCGTCGAGGTGCTTGATTCCACGGACTTCTGGGACGAAGTGATCCAGCGCCGGACACGCGGCCTCCGGGTGGATTACCTCATCTGCGATGAGGCCCAGTTCTACTCCCCGTCGCAGGTGGAACAGCTGGCCCGCGTGGTGGACGAGATCGACGTCGATGTGTTTGCTTTCGGCATTAGTGCGGATTTCCGCACCCGGCTCTTCCCGGGATCCCAGCGGCTGATCGAACTCGCGGACCGTGTCCAGGTGCTTCAGGTGGAGGCACTTTGCTGGTGCGGGCGCCGGGCCACCCACAATGCACGCACGGTCGACGGCGTGATGGTTACCGAAGGCGCGCAGGTGGTGGTGGGCGACGTCGATATGGCCGGGGACCTGGGCACTGCAAACGAAGCGGACCACACCCCTGTGGTGGGTTACGAGACGCTGTGCCGGCGCCACTTCATGCGGCGGGTCACTGCCCACGGCGCCAACGTCATGGCCCAGCAGGACCAGTTGCTGCCGTTCGAAGTGGATGCCTGCCTGTGGCACGGCTCAAATGGGCACGGCTCAAGCGGGGATAGTTCCGGTGGGCACGGCTCAAGAGAAGCCCGCAGGGGCTGACCTGTCCGGCCTGCCGGGCTTAGTCCCCGCGTGCGCCGAACACTATTTCATCCCAGCTGGGCACGCTGGAGCGTTTCGGCTTTGCGGGTTGCCGCTCCGGCTGCTCGGCATCACGGTCGCTCCTGGTGTCATTCCTAGTACCGGCAAGTACGTCATCCCGGCTGCGGCGCGGGCTCCCGCCGCCCAGCAGCTCATCCAGGCCCACATTGGGACTTGACTCACGGTCCCAGCCGGACTGCCGGCCGGGAGCGGGTTCCCGGACGGGCGTGGATTCAGGGCCGGTGGCTGCTTCGCGGTGCGGGCCGGCATCGGGAACCGCCGGCAAACTCCCGGTACCCGTTCCGGACGCCTCGTCCGGATTCTCAACCGGGCGCAGCGGGGAGGCAACAATCGTGATTTCCCGGGTTTCCGTGCTCACTCCGGCATGGAGGCTAAGCCGGTCGTCTTCCTCCCCGTTCTGCCGCGGAGCCAGGCTCAGGCGCGAGAGCATCGCGGCCCGGCCGTCGCGTTTGCGCGTAAGGGAATCCCCCTTGGCGGCCGGTGCATCGGCCTTTTGTGTCCCGCTCCCGGTTTCTTCGGGTTCGGGTTCCGCCACCACTTCGGAGGGCCTGGGGTGGGCTGCCGGCACTCCGTTGGTCAGCAGCATGGCCAGGGCGTCGTCGCCGTCTTCGTCCACGCCCAGGCGCTGGCCCCGGCGTGACCGCAGCATATCGAGCAGTCCGTCGGAATCCTTGCCGGGCTGGCCCGATGCCGTCCGTGCGGCGGCCGCCTCGGCGTCTGTTTCAAAGTCGAACGGGCGGTCGGAGACAGCGGACAGGCGGCGGGCAGGTACCGGGCCGTCCAGCGGCTCCAGTTCGCTCAGCTGCTGGGCCCAGCGGTTGGCGTTCTGCAAAGATTTCCGGGTGGGAATGAAAGTCCACATGGCGGGCGGTTCTTCACCGATGCTTGCATGTCCGCCCGGTTTGGGTTCGAACCGGGCAACCACGGTCCACGTTCCGTCGGGGCGCCGCCAGGAGTCCCAGTCGACGGTTGAGGAGTCGATGCCGTGGGCCGTGAGCCGGTGGGCGACCATGTCGCCGAGGGTGGCCGGGTTGTCACCGAATGCGGAACGGTAGACATCGTGGCCAGGGGCAGGGGATGCCACTTCGATCTTTCGGGCCTGTTGGGCCACATAGTCGCGTTCCGCGAGCACGGGTCCTTCGTAGCGCTGCACCTTTGCCAGCGGGATACCGGAGAGTTCGGACACTTCTGCAGCCGTTGCCCCGCTGCGGATGCGCGCCTGGATGTCCCTCGGGGACAGGGCGACGGGCGCCACAGGAGCGGCAGCGCGCGCCGGAGAGCGGCTGGCCGCGAGCCGGAGAGCTTCGTCGATCGGCAGCCGGAACATCTCGCCGCCGGTGCCGCTCAACAGGAGATGCCCTCCGTCGTCGTGGACGCCTACAAGCCTTAGATCCTGCATTCAAATCCTCCACCCTGGCATTACTGACATTCGAAACTCTGCCATCCGGCAGCCGTTTTTCCGGGTAGGGGAGAGGGCGCGCCGCGATATTCCGCGACTTTCCGGCTCCCGGCGTGCCTCCGTCCTGCCTCAGGCCTCTTTCTGGCGGGAATCAACGGCAAAAACCCTCGCTTTCGTGCCCGGCTTAGGGAAAAATGGGCGCCTAAGTCGGGCACAAAATAGGGCAATCCAGCGTTTACATCGGTGAACCGGACCAGGTGGTCGGGCAAAAGGGCATTTGCCCGAAGGAACGGCCACCGGGACCCGGCGACCCAACGGAATAAAGCGGAGTGTGAGCAGAGAATAATGGCGACAGATTATGATGCGCCGCGGAAATCAGAAGAGGAACAGAACGAAGATTCCATTGAGGAACTGAAAGCCAGGCGCACTGACAAGCCCACGGCAGTGGTGGATGAGGACGAATCCGACCTCGCCGAAGGCTACGAACTCCCCGGCGCTGATTTGTCTGGTGAGGAACTCCTCGTGCGGGTACTTCCTGCCCAGGCTGATGAATTCACGTGCTCGTCATGCTTCCTCGTCCGGCACCGCTCGCAGATCGCCCGTGAAAAGGACGGGTTGCTCTTCTGCAAGGAATGCGAGGGCTGATACTCCCGCCGGACGGCACTCACGAGGCGGCACTCACGAGGCGGCACTCACGAGGCGGCACTCAGGAGGCGGCGCCCAGGAAGTCGCTCAGGAAGTGGTGAGGGCCGCCAGCAGTTGCTCCGGCCGTCGCGTGGACGTGAGCCAGTAGGGAGTGGGGTCGGACGGATCAGTGATTTCGATCCGAACCACCGGGTCCACCCAGCCGCGGATACACAGATAGGCCAGCCCGTTCAGGCGCGTGCCCCGCTCCGCCGTGGCTTCTTTGCCCCGGAACTGCGACACCGCTCCCACATGGCGGCGCTCGATCGTGGCCCTGCCCACCTGCAAGGTGTCCGGCGTCACCGTGATGGACGGAGTGGACACCACCAGCAGCACCGAGATGATGGCGAACAGCACAAGTGCGGCAGTGATGCCGGCAGCGATGCTGATCGGGGCGAACACCAGGATGCCTGCGGCGGACATGCCCGCGGCCACCAGCCAGATCCAAAGATTGGGGTGCAGCTTCTCGCTGTAAAGCACTGTTGCTCCGCGGGGTGTGCTGTTGGGGGCAGGCGCAGCTGCACTAGATTCCGGCATAGGCCCAGCTTTCCACTTTTCCCCGGGTATTTCACCTTGGGTCCGGCGCCGGCCGGCCCCCCCGGGGCGGCTAGGCCCGGGGACGCCGCTGGCGTTAGAGTGAATGACTGTGACTGAAGAAACTGCAGCCGTGAGTACCTTGCCGCCGAACTCCCTCGAAGGGGGTGCGGGAGCGTACGGATCACCCACCCTGTCCGTGCAGCTGAAAATGCTCGACGACGGGCTCGAAGCCCCGTCCTACGCACATCCCGGGGACGCGGGGGCGGACCTGCGTGCCCGCGAGGACGTGGTCCTTGAACCCGGGGAACGCCGCCTTGTGCCTACCGGAGTCTCCATCGCGCTGCCGAACGGATTCGTTGCCCTGATCCACCCGCGCTCCGGACTTGCCACCAAGCACGGACTGACCGTGGTTAACGCGCCCGGAACGGTCGACGCCGGATACCGCGGCGAAATCGCAGTGACCCTGCTGAACACGGACCGTGACAAGGCCATCGAGCTGCGCCGCGGCGATAGAATTGCACAAATGGTCATTCAACGCGTGGAGTACGCGCAGTTTGTGGCCGTGGCGGAATTGAGCGACTCGGTCCGCGGTGACGGCGGCTTTGGTTCCACCGGTGGTTTTGGTTCAGCCGGCGGGTTGGCCACACCGCGGGCCTGACCCGCAGACGCTGCACGAATATGTCGGTGCCGCATGACTTACCGAGCGGCCCGGACGGCACCGCGGGACTAGATCACAACTAAGGAGACAACCCGATGGTTTTTGGGCGTGGCAAGAAAGCCAAGAAGGACCAGGCGGCAGAGCCCGGGGAATCCCAGGAAACTCCAGTTTCCGGGGCCGGGGAGGGCACCGGCCGGCAAGCCACGGGACCGTTTGACGTCTCGGAGATCGACAGCACCAACGGTTACGTCGACCTCGGCGCGCTGCTGATCGCCCCCCGTGAGGGTCTCCAGCTTCGGCTCGAGGTCGAGGAAGCCACCCAGCGGGTCGTGGCCGTCACCATGGACCTGGACGGTTCCAGCCTGCAGCTCCAGGCCTTCGCCGCCCCGCGCAGCGAAGGACTCTGGGATGAAATCCGTGAGCAGATCGGCGAGTCCGTGGGAAGCCAGGGCGGGCAGGTCGAGGAGGTTCCCGGAGCCTTCGGTCCCGAACTGCTCGCGAAGCTCCCGGCGGCGACCACCGATGGTACCGGCGGCTACCGCGTGGCCCGGTTCATCGGCGTCGACGGCCCCCGCTGGTTCCTCCGCGGCGTGCTGGGCGGCGAGGCCGCAATAGACCGTGACGCCGCGGCGAACCTCGAGTCGCTGTTCCGCCAAATCGTGGTGGTCCGGGGCGAAAGCCCGATGCCGCCGCGGGACCTGCTGCAGCTCCGTCTGCCGAAGGATGCCTCCGGCCCCGCACCACAGGGCGCCCCGGAATTCGAGCGGCCCGAGCGCGGACCGGAGATCACCCAGATTGGCTGATCCGGCCGGCGATTTTCCACAGCCCGAGCTTTCCGTCAGCGGATTGCCGGACCGGGGACGAGTGCTGTGCCGCGGCTACATCGAGTCCGTGACCTACGTTCCGGCCACCCAGGTCGCGTCGTTCACCGCTATCGTGACGGAACATGATCTTCCCCACGGCAAGCGCGCCAGTGCCCCTTCCGCCCCCGCACCTGCGACGGCCCGCAAGCCCGGCGGACCCGGGCGGCGTGACCGGCTCCGCGTGGTGTGGCTAGGCCGGCGGCGTGTTCCCGGCGTTGATCCCGGCTGTGAACTTCGGCTCGAAGGCATGCTGACGGTGCGCGACGGGTTGCCCACCATGTTCAATCCCCGCTACGAAATACTGTCCCGCCAGGAGAACCAATGACGCCGTCCGAGAACCCGGATCCCGCAGCCGGATCCGCCGCGTCCGAACCGGTCAAACCACCGCCCACACCCGAGTCCCCATCGGTGGCAGACCTCGCGGAAGGGTACGCCGTCAAGGCGGGCCTGCACCGGTCCAAGGACGGCAGCATCGACGTGCTCAAGAGTGCCGGCGGCCTGCAGGGCATCGCCGAAAGCATCGTTCCCGGGCTCGTGTTCCTGGTGGCCTTCACCATCACACGCGAACTGACACTCTCCCTCGCGTCCGCCCTGGCGGGGGCCGCGGCCTTCACGGTGGCCCGGCTGGTCCAACGGCGTCCGTTGACGCAGGCGCTGGCCGGGATCGCCGGCGTCGGCGTTTCCGCGTGGCTGGCCAACACCACCGGGAAAGCGGAAGACTTCTACGTCCCGGGCTTCTTCACCAACGCCGCCTACATTGCGGGGATGGTGATCTCCATTGCGCTCCGGTGGCCCATCGCCGGGCTGCTCTTCGGGTTCATCCGTAACGAAGGCCTGGACTGGCGCAAGGATCCCGCACGCGTCAGGGCATACCGGCTGGGCACCTGGGTGATTGTGGCCGTGCTGGCTCTGCGGCTGCTGGTGCAGGTTCCCCTGTACCTCCTCGGCGAGCAGGGCCTGCCGGGCCTCGCCACAACACGGCTCATCATGGGCGCGCCGCTGTACATCCTCGGCATCTGGGTTGCCTGGCTTGTTACCAAGCCCGCTGCCCGGACGCAGCCGGCGGCCCCGACGCAGGCCTAGCCCTCGAAGCCGTCGTCCTCCGGGGCCTGCTGCTCCGGCTGCGGGACAGCGTCGGAAAGCGTGCCGTCGGATGCAGGCTGGTGGTCCTGCTGCTGTTCGGGCGAAAGCAGCGCCCGCAGGTCGTCCTCGGCCGCAATCGTGGTGACGAAGAAGAGCTCGTCGCCGCCGTCGATCACGTCGTCCCGGCTTGGCGTGATGGGAGCCTGGTCCCGCAGGATCGCCACGAGGGTTGAGTCTTCCGGCCAGTCAATGTCACCCACGGTGAGCCCGATGACGTACGAGTCGTGCGGGACGGTGAACTCCACCAGTGACGAGACCCCGGTCTGCAGGGTCAGCAGCCGGACGAGGTCGCCGATTTCCACAGCTTCTTCCACGAGGGCGGTCATGAGCTGCGGGGTGTTGACGGCGACGTCGACCCCCCAGGAATCGTTGAACATCCAGTCGTTCTTGGGGTTGTTAACCCGGCCGACCGTACGGCCGACGCCGAACTCGGTCTTCGCCAGGAGCGAGACCACCAGGTTGACCTTGTCGTCTCCCGTAGCCGAGACCACCACTTCGGCGTCTTCGAGCTTGGCATCCTGAAGCGTGCTCAGCTCGCAGGCATCGCCGACCAGCCAATGCGCGCCGCGGAGCCCGCTGCGGCCGATCACCTCCGGTTTCAGGTCGATAAGCAGAATCTCGTGTTTGTGGGCGAGAAGCTCGCGGGCGATCGAGGAACCGACGCTGCCCGCCCCGACGATGACGACTTTCACTTACTGCTCCTTGGGTGGTTCTTTGGCAAGAATGTGGCCGACTTCGGCGCTCCGGTCCACGCGCACCATGGCATGGACGGTGTCGCCCTCCTGGTAGGACGTTCCGGATCCGGGCAGCATCCCTTCGCCGAACCTGGTCAGGTAGGCAACCCGGATACCGGCCACCTTCTCGATTTCGGACACGGCATGCCCGATCCACGACGGGTCGAGATCGATTTCGGCGAGCACCAGCCTGCCGGACGGCTCACGGAAGTCGCCGGCAAGGTGCTGTTCGGGCAGGATCCGCCGCAGGACCTGGTCCGCGCTCCACCGCACCGCCGCGACCGTGGGGATGCCCAGGCGCTGGTAGATCTCGGCACGGCCGGGGTCGTAGATCCTGGCCACGACGTGGGGGACGTGGAAGGTCTCGCGGGCAACCCGGGTGGCCAGGATATTGGAGTTGTCACCGCTGGATACGGCGGCGAAGGCATAGGCCTCGGACACGCCTGCCTGCTTGAGGGTCTCCCGGTCGAACCCGACTCCCGTGACCTTGCGGCCGGAGAACCCGGTGCGGAGCCGGCGGAACGCGCGGTCGTCCTGGTCGATGATGGCCACCGAGTGGCCCGCATCCTCGAGGGTGTGCGCCAGTGTTGCTCCCACGCGCCCACAACCCATGATCACGAAGTGCGCCACCCGTGCCTCCTCAAGTCCCTTGTTGCTGTTGCTGCGTAAGACTCTACCGGCCTCCCGGGCCGCCGGGCCCGCATCCGGCTGATCCCTGCCGCCGCGGGCGCGGGCACGGTGGACTTGCCGTCATGACATCGCGTCCGAATCAGACTAGCTTTGTGGAGTGCTGACAATATTGAATGCCGTGAAACGGGTACTGGTGGGGAGACCCTTTCGGAACGATCGGCTGGCCCACACGCTGTTGCCCAAGCGGATTGCGCTTCCCGTTTTCGCCTCCGACGCCCTGTCCTCGGTGGCCTACGCGCCGGACGAAATCCTCCTGACCCTGGCACTGGCGGGAGTCAGTGCGGTGGCGCTGGCGCCGTGGGTGGGCCTGGCCGTCATGGTGGTTCTGCTCACGGTGGTGGCATCGTATCGGCAGAACGTTCACGCCTACCCGTCCGGCGGCGGCGATTACGAAATAGCCAACGTCAACCTCGGCAAATACGCCGGACTGACAGTGGCGTCAGCGCTCCTGGTGGACTACGTGCTCACGGTCGCCGTCTCCATGTCCTCAGCGGCGACCTACCTCACCACCGCGGTGCCGGCACTTCACGGCCAGCAGGCGATGATTGCCACCGTGGGCGTGGTCATCCTCGCGCTGGTGAATCTTCGCGGGATCAAAGAGGCCGGAAGCGTCTTCGCGGTTCCCACGTACATCTTCATGGCGTCAATACTCGGAATGACCGCCGTCGGGGTCTTCCAGGCAGTGACCGGCCAACTGGGCGAGGCAGCCTCTGCCAACTTCACGATTGTGCCCCAGCCCGGATTCGACGAGGGACTGGTGGGACTGGCCGGCGCCTTCCTGCTGCTGCGGGCATTCTCCTCCGGGGCCGCGGCCCTGACCGGTGTGGAAGCCATCAGCAACGGCGTCCCCAACTTCCGGAAACCCAAGAGCAAGAACGCGGCAACCACCCTCCTCCTGCTGGGCCTCATCGCCTCCGCCATGCTCGCGGGCATCATCTACCTGGCCAATGCCACCAGGGTGCACATCGTCCTGGATCCCGCCACGGAGTTCCTGCTCAACGGGCAGCCCCTTCCCGAGAACTACATCCAGAGCCCGGCCATCAGCCAGATCGCCCAGACCATTTTCGGCCCCGGTTCGGTGCTGTTCTACATAGTGGTCGCCGCAACAGGGGTCATCCTCGTGTTTGCCTCAAACACCGCCTTCAACGGATTCCCCGTTCTGGGGTCCATCCTGGCGCAGGACGGCTACCTCCCGCGGCAGCTGCGGACCCGCGGTGACCGCCTCGCCTTCAGCAACGGCGTGCTGGCCCTCGCCGCCGGCGCGCTGGTGCTCATCCTCGCGTTCAACGCCGACGTCACCAAGCTCATCCAGCTGTACATCGTGGGGGTCTTCATTTCGTTCACTGCCAGCCAGATCGGCATGGTCCGGCACTGGGGGCGCGAACTGAAGCTGGCACGGGACAAAGCAGTCCGCCTCCGGATAATGAAGTCGCGGACCATCAACATGATCGGTTTCGGCATGACCGCCCTGGTCCTGACCATCGTGCTGATCACCAAATTCGAGCAGGGGGCCTGGATTGCCCTGCTGGCCATGTTCGTGCTCTTCCTCGTCATGTGGAGCATCCGGGCACACTACGACAACGTTGCCAAGGAACTTGCCGTGGACCAGGACTCCTCGCCGCGCGCCCTGCCGTCCCGGGTCCATGCAGTGCTCCTGGTGTCGCACGTCCGCAAGCCGGTGCTGAGGGCCCTCGCCTATGCGCGGGCGTCGCGGCCGTCCCGGCTGGACGCCATCACGGTGGACATCAACTCGGAAGAAACCGCCCACACCTTGGCCGATTGGGAAAAACTGGAAATTCCGGTGCCCCTGACCATCCTGGCCAGCCCTTACCGTGAAACCGTGACGCCCATCATGGAATATGTGAAGAACATGCGGCGGGACTCGCCCCGGGACCTGATCGTTGTCTACATTCCTGAATATGTGGTGGGCAAATGGTGGGAACAGCTGGTCCACAACCAGACCGCACTGCGCATTAAGACCCGGCTCCACTTCGAGCCGGGAGTCATGGTGGCCAGTGTTCCCTGGCAGCTCAAATCGTCCGAAGAAGCCAAGAAACTGCAGGATATTCAATGAACCCCGACACCCAGGCCCGCACGGATACCGACCTCGTGATGGACATCGGGCCCATCGCCCACGGCGGGCACTGCGTTGCCCGCCATGAGGGACGCGTCGTGTTTGTCCGGCACGCCATTCCCGGCGAAAAAGTCCGGGTCCGCCTGACCGACTCGGGCGAGGAATCCAAGTTCTGGCGCGCCGACGTCGTGGAAGTGCTTGAGGCATCCCCTGACCGGATGGCCCATTTCTGGCACCTGGCCGATTCCCTCCGGGCGTGGTCCCACGGCCACCCGCCGGTGGGCGGCGCGGAGCTGGGCCACGTATCCCTCAGCCGCCAGCGCAGCCTCAAGGGCCAAGTCCTGGCGGAGCAGTTGAAGCGGCTCGCCGGCGTCGAACGCGTTACGGAAGTGGAAGCTGTCGGGGGAGGCGACGACGGCCTTGGCTGGCGCACGCGGGCCAGCTTTGCCGTGACCGCGGGAGGGAAGCTGGGCATGCATGCCCACCGGTCCGAGCACGTCATTCCCGTCCGCGAGATGCCGCTGGCCAATGCGGGCATCAACGGCCTCCGGCTGTGGGACGTTGACCTGCAGGGAATTGAACGTGTGGAGGTGGCGGCCCCTGCCAACGGGTCGCGGCCGCTCGTGCTGCTGGCCCCGGCAGCGGGCACCCGTGCCAAGCGCCTCAACGCGATCCTGGCGCAGCTGCCGGCCGACGTCTCCGTGGCAAGTTTTGATCCGGCCAAGGGGGAGGCGCTGCAGCTGCGCGGCAGGACGTGGGTGCAGGAATCTGCAGCAGGGCACGAGTACCGGGTTACCGGGGAAGGCTTCTGGCAGATCCACCGGGACGCTCCGGACACGCTGGTGGGGGCGGTCAGGGAGTTCCTGCACGACGGCGGTTACCTCGAACCGGGCGCTGTGGTGGCGGACCTGTATGCCGGGGCGGGTCTGTTCACTGCCGCACTGGCGGATGCCGTGGGGGTCACCGGTTCCGTCCTGTCCGTTGAAGGTTCGCCCGGCACCAGCAGGGACGCGCGAAAGAACCTGCACGGGTCACCCCAGGTGGAGGTTGTGCAGGGGCGCGTGGAACGGGTGCTGCGGCAGAAGCCCCGAAACTTCGATGCGCTGGTCCTGGACCCGCCGCGAGCCGGGGCCGGCAAGGCAGTGGTCAGCCAGCTGATCGCTGCAGGCCCCCGCGCCATCGCCTATGTGTCCTGCGATCCGGCGTCCTTCGCCCGTGACGTGGGGTACTTCCAGCAGGGCGGGTGGAAGCTCGCCGGGCTCCGTGCGTTCGACCTGTATCCGCACACGCACCACATGGAGACGGTGGCGTTGCTGACGCCCCGCGGCTGATGTGACTAGGATGGGCGTAGTAGTCCCACGTCGCGCGCCGTATTCTCGGCTGACCCCATGCTCTTTTGTATGACCTTGCACTAATTAGGATGACCTAACTAGCAAGCGGTCTACCGCGCGACAAAGATGAAACTGTTGCGAGAGGAGTCCTGCGATGAGCATTGTGGACAGCTTCGGTTCAAAAGGCAAACTTAATGTAGCCGGTACCGAATACGAAATTTTCCGGTTGAACTCCGTTGAAGGTGCAGAAAACCTTCCGTTCAGCCTCAAGGTATTGCTTGAAAACCTGTTGAGGACCGAGGACGGCGCGAACATCACGGCCGATCACGTCCGATCACTGGCCGGCTGGGATCCCAGCGCGGAGCCCGACACTGAAATCCAGTTCACGCCGGCGCGCGTGATCATGCAGGACTTCACTGGCGTGCCCTGTGTTGTGGACCTCGCCACCATGCGTGAGGCCGTCAAGGAGTTCGGCGGTGACCCCAAGCGGGTGAACCCCCTGGCGCCCGCCGAGATGGTGATTGACCACTCGGTGCAGATCGACGTATTCGGTAACTCCGGCGCACTGGAGCGCAACATGGAGATCGAATACCAGCGCAATGGTGAGCGCTACCAGTTCCTGCGTTGGGGCCAGACCGCGTTTGACGACTTCAAGGTCGTCCCGCCGGGAACCGGCATCGTGCACCAGGTCAACATCGAATACCTGGCCCGCACCGTGATGACCCGCGAAATTGATGGCGTCCTGCGTGCCTACCCGGACACCTGCGTCGGCACCGACTCGCACACCACCATGGTCAACGGCCTGGGCGTGCTGGGCTGGGGCGTCGGCGGCATTGAAGCCGAGGCCGCCATGCTTGGCCAGCCGGTTTCCATGCTGATCCCGCGCGTTGTCGGTTTCAAGCTGACCGGCTCTATTCCGGCCGGCGCTACCGCCACCGACGTGGTCCTGACCATCACCGAGCAGCTGCGCAAGCACGGAGTTGTGGGCAAGTTCGTGGAGTTCTACGGCGAGGGTGTGGCGGCAGTGCCGCTGGCCAACCGCGCCACCATCGGCAACATGAGCCCGGAGTTCGGCTCCACGGCCGCCATGTTCCCGATCGACGACGTCACCATCGAGTACCTGCGCCTCACCGGCCGCTCCGAGCAGAACGTCGCACTCGTGGAGGCCTACGCGAAGGAACAGGGCCTCTGGCACGATCCGTCGCACGAGATCAAGTTCTCCGAGTACCTCGAGTTGGACCTGTCCACGGTTGTTCCCTCCATCTCCGGCCCGAAGCGTCCCCAGGACCGCATTGAGCTCACGGATGCCAAGGAGCAGTTCCGCAAGGACATCCACAACTACGTGAGCATCGAAGACGGCAGCGTGGACGAGTCCCTGGAAGAGTCCTTCCCGGCCTCCGATCCGCCTTCCTTCACCCACGCTGATTCCCACACCACGGAAACAGCACGCGTTGAATCCGCAGCCAACGGCGCACACGGGCGTCCGTCCACCCCGGTGCACGTTGTCACCGAAGACGGCCGCGAGTTCGAACTGGACCACGGAGCGGTGTCCATCGCCTCGATCACGTCCTGCACCAACACGTCCAACCCGTCCGTGATGCTCGCCGCAGCCCTGCTGGCGCGCAACGCCGTGGACAAGGGCCTGACCTCCAAGCCGTGGGTCAAGACCTCCGTGGCTCCCGGTTCCAAGGTAGTCACCGACTACTACGAAAAGTCCGGCCTCACCCCCTACCTGGAGAAGCTCGGCTTCTACATTGTGGGCTACGGCTGCGCCACCTGCATCGGCAACTCCGGCCCGCTCGACGCCGAAATCTCCGAGGCCATCCAGGCCAACGACCTTTCCGTCACCGCCGTGCTGTCCGGTAACCGCAACTTCGAAGGCCGGATCAACCCGGACGTGAAGATGAACTACCTGGCCTCCCCGCCGCTGGTCATCGCCTACGCCCTGGCCGGTACCATGGACTTCGACTTCGACACCGACTCGCTCGGCAAGGACGAAGCAGGCAACGAGGTATTCCTGAAGGACATCTGGCCGAACCCGGTCGAGGTCCAGCAGGTCATCGATTCCTCGATCGACAAGGAAATGTTCGCCCGCGGCTACGAGGGCGTCTTCGACGGCGACGACCGCTGGAAGGCCCTCGACACCCCGGCCGGCGACACCTTCGCCTGGGACGAGAAGTCCACGTACGTCCGGAAGCCCCCGTATTTCGAGGGCATGAAGGCCAAGCCGGAGCCCGTCACGGACATCTCCGGTGCCCGCGTGCTGCTCAAGCTCGGCGATTCCGTCACCACGGACCACATCTCCCCGGCGGGTTCCTTCAAGTCGGACACCCCGGCCGGCCAGTACCTCCTGGCCAACGGCGTGGAGCGCAAGGACTTCAACTCCTACGGCTCACGCCGTGGCAACCACGAGGTCATGATCCGCGGCACCTTCGCGAACATCCGCATCAAGAACCAGCTGCTCGACGGCGTCGAGGGCGGCTTCACCCGCGACTTCACACAGGCTGACGGCCCACAGGCCTACGTCTACGACGCCGCGCAGAACTACCAGGCAGCCGGCACCCCGCTGGTGGTCCTGGCAGGCAAGGAGTACGGCTCCGGTTCGTCCCGTGACTGGGCCGCCAAGGGCACGGCGCTCCTGGGCGTCAAGGCCGTTGTGGCCGAAAGCTACGAGCGCATCCACCGCTCCAACCTGATCGGCATGGGCGTCCTGCCGCTGCAGTTCCCGGCCGGCGAATCAGCCGCCACCCTGGGCCTGACCGGTACGGAAACCTTCGCAGTCGAGGGCGTCACAGCCCTGAACGAAGGCACCACGCCGAAGACGCTCAAGGTTACGGCCACGGCCGAAGACGGCTCCGCCAAGTCCTTCGATGCGGTTCTCCGCATCGATACCCCGGGCGAGGCTGACTACTACCGCAACGGCGGCATCCTGCAGTACGTGCTGCGCCAGATCTCCGCCAACTAGCGGAGACCGCAGCACCTGAGCAACGCAAAAGCTCCGGCCCGTCACTGACAGGCCGGAGCTTTTGCGTTGCCGCGGCCGGGCCCGCGCCCGCCCCGCCTTCGAGGCGGTAGAGTTAAAAGGCATGTCTACCACCCGAAGGAGGCCCCGTTGGGAATTTTGGACACCATCCGGAATCCGCAGGACCTGAGCAAGTTGACCGAAGAACAGCTGTTCCAGCTGGCTGCGGAGGTCAGGAGTTTCCTGATCGGCAACGTGTCGCAGACGGGTGGCCACCTCGGACCCAACCTTGGGGTAGTGGAACTCACCATCGCCGTGCACCGGATTTTCGACTCTCCCCGCGACAGCATCGTTTTTGACACCGGGCACCAGTCGTACGTCCACAAGCTCCTCACCGGACGCCAGGACTTCAGCACCCTTCGCCAGGAAGGCGGGATGTCCGGCTACCCGGACCGGGCCGAGTCCGAGCACGACATCGTGGAAAGCTCGCACGCCTCCTCCTCGCTGTCCTGGGCCGACGGCATCTCCCGCGCCCGGCAACTGACCGGCGACGGTGACCGTTACGTGATTGCCGTGGTGGGCGACGGCGCCCTGACCGGCGGCATGGCCTGGGAGGCCATCAACAACATCGCGGCGGACAAAAAGCGACGCGTAGTCATCGTCGTCAACGACAACGGCCGGTCCTATGCCCCCACCGTGGGCGGCTTCGCGGACTACCTCGCCTCGCTGCGGCCCACCATCGATTCGTTCCGTGCGGCCCCGGCCTACGAGGGCACCATGGACTGGTGGAAGCGGAAGCTCCAAAACGGCGGGCCCGTGGGCCAGTTCACCTACCGGAGCCTGCACGCCATGAAGAAGGGCATCAAGGACTGGTGGGCTCCCCAAGGCATGTTCGAAGACCTCGGCATGAAGTACATCGGCCCCGTGGACGGCCACAACCTCCAGGCCATGGAACATGCACTGTCCACGGCCAGGAACTATGCCGGCCCGGTCATCGTGCACGCGATGACCGAAAAGGGCCACGGTTACGCCCCGGCCCGCGCCCACGAGGCCGACCAGTTCCATGCCGTGGGGATCATCGACCCCGAAACCGGTGTGCCCACGGAGGCCGGCAGTGCCCAGTCCTGGACCTCCGTCTTCGCCGACGAAATCGCGAACATTGCCGATGAGCGCAAGGACATCGTCGGCATCACCGGCGCCATGCTCATACCTGTCGGCCTGCACAAATTTGCGGCACGGCACCCGGAACGCGTTTTCGACGTCGGGATTGCCGAGCAGCATGCGCTGACCTCCGCCGCGGGCATGGCGTTCGGCGGACTCCACCCCGTGGTGGCCGTTTACGCCACGTTCCTGAACCGTGCGTTTGACCAGCTCCTGATGGACGTGGCCCTGCACAAAGCCGGCGTCACCATCGTCCTGGACCGTGCCGGCGTCACCGGGCCGGACGGCGCCAGCCACCACGGCATGTGGGACATGGCCATGGTGCAGATCGTCCCCGGCCTCCACCTTGCCGCCCCCCGCGACGCGACCAGGCTCCGCGAGGAACTCCGCGAAGCCGTGGCCATCGAGGATGCCCCCACCGTTGTCCGCTATTCCAAAGGCAGCGTCGGCGCCGAAGTGGAAGCCCTCGAACGCCTCAGCGACGGCGTGGATGTGCTGGCCCGCCGTCCTGCAGGCTCCAGCGAAAACGACGTCCTGATTGTCAGCGTGGGTGCCATGTCCGAACTCGCCCTGGACGTTTCCAACCGCCTCGGTGCCCAGGGGATCAGCTCCACCGTAGTGGACCCCCGCTGGCTGCTGCCGGTCCGGAAATCCATCATCGCGCTTGCTGCCCGCCACCGGCTGGTCATCTGCATCGAAGACGGCGTCCGCGCCGGCGGTGTGGGCTCACGCATCCGCCAGGAAATGCGTGCCGCCGGTGTGGACACCGCCCTGAACGAGGTGGGGCTGCCGGTGGAGTTCCTGGACCACGGCACCCGCGCCCAGGTCCTTGAACGCGTCGGGTTGACGGCACGCCAAATCACGCACGACGTCGTGGCGCAGGTCCTGGGGACCAAGGTGCCTTTCGCACGTCCCCTCCCCGGCCACGAACACCCGACTACGGGCAGCCTGCCAAAACTGTGATTCCGCACGAGGCCACACCTCCCGAGAGCCTCAAAGCGGGAGACCTTGTGGTGGCGCGGAACCGCAAGTGGAACGGCGGCGCCCACTGGGTGGTGCCGGGCAGCTATCTGGGCGAGGACCGCCACGGCTGGTGGATCTTCCAGCCCAAGGGATCGTTCATCTCACGGCCCGGTGCGGCGTTCCACGCCAGGTCCGACGCCGTGCTGCTCGTTCCCCGGACCGGCGACTACGTGGCCACGTTCTACGACGACACGTACCCCGGGGACTTCCGCGTGTACGTTGACCTCGCCGTGGGCCACGGCTGGACCGCTATCAGGCCCGGGACGTTCGAGTTCCACGTGATCGACATGGACCTGGACGTGATCCGGTCCGTCACCCGCGGCGTCTACGTCGACGACGAAGACGAATTCGCCGAACACCAGGTGAGCATGGAGTACCCGAACGAGATCGTGGACCGCATGCTCCAGGAGACAGAACAGCTTTATCAGGCCGTCAAGGCACAGCACGCACCGTTCGACGGCACAGACGCCGAGTGGTTCAGGAGAGGACGGGCATGAGCGGAATTATCCGGGTTTACAAACGCGACGACGAAGGGGTCCTGCTGTTCCGGGAAGCCTGGTTCGATGAGGACTACAGCCAGTTCGTGATGAACCACGGCGTCGTAGGGCACCAGAGCAAGACGGACGAAACCGACGTTGCAGATGCCGCGGCGGCGGAAGGGCTCATGGACGCTTTCGCCGTGCAGTGCGCCGAGGACGGCTACGCCGAAATTGCCGACGAAGAACAGTTCTGGGTGGTCGCCCAGTATGCGCTCAAAACCAAAGACGGCACGGACCGGGACCGCTACCTGGAGGAAAAAGCCAAGGACGCCCTGATCAGCCACCTGGCCTGGCGCGGCCTCGGCACCGTGGAACGGTCGGAGTTTGGCGATTCGAAGCTGAACATCTTCTGCCTGTGCCCGGACGTCAGCAAGGCCGTCAACGCCATCAAGATCTGTATCCGCGGCGAGGACCTGGACTTCACGAAGCTCAGCATCGGGGCGGCGCCTTTCAGCGATCCGGAGGCGTTTAAGCTCAAGCACTCGCCGAAACCCGCTTCGGGCTTTACCCTCTAAGAGGGGGCAACCGACTTTCTGGGAGGCATCCGATATGACGCGAAAATCCGTTCAACCAGGCCACACCCCGATTCCGCACGGAATTGGCGCGCCTGCCCGCCGGGCCATGGCCCACGCTGGACTGGAGACCCTTGAACAAGTGGTCCAGTTCGGCAAGCGGGAGCTGTTGAAGTTGCACGGAATGGGCGTCAGGACCATGGCCCAGCTTGAGGATGCCATGGACGAGCACGGACTCGAGTTCCCCGCCGCCTCCTGACCAGGTTCGGCGTGCATGCCCGTCCGGCCTACACAACGGGCGGGCGTCCGGTCCTTCCCGGCGGCCGTTATAGGCTGATTTCATGACTGAACACCGCCGCCTTGGAAATTCCGGATTGACCGTCTCAGTTGTGGGTCTCGGCTGCAACAACCTTGGGCGGGCCAATACGGTGACGGAAACGCAGGAGGGGACCGACGCCGTCGTGCGTGCCGCCCTGGACGCGGGCATTACGCTTTTCGACGTCGCGGACACCTACGGCCGCGAGCCCGGACTCAGCGAAACCATGCTGGGCAAGGCCCTTGCCGGACGGCGGGACGACGCCGTCGTGGCCACCAAGTTCGGCATGGACATGCGCGGTGCCAACGGCAACGACTTCGGAGCCCGCGGTTCCCGCCGCTACATCGTCAAGGCCGCCGAGGCGTCCCTGCGCCGGCTGGGAACGGACTGGATCGACCTCTACCAGTTCCACACTCCGGATCCGCTGACGCCCATCGATGAAACCCTCGCGGCCCTGGACCACCTCGTCACGGGCGGCAAGGTGCGCTACATTGGCCACTCCAACCGGGCCGGCTGGCAGATCGCCGAGGCCGAATTCGTAGCCCGCGAAAGCGGAGGCTCCCGTTTCATCTCGACGCAGAACCACTACAACCTGCTGGACCGGCGCGCCGAACTGGAAGTCACACCGGCGGCCGAGGCCTTTGGGCTGGGGGTCCTGCCGTACTTCCCTTTGGCCAACGGCCTGCTGACCGGCAAATACGCTCCGGGCAAGGCGCCGGAAGGCTCCAGGCTCAGCCACACGCGTACCAACCTGGTCCACGACGCCGACTGGGACCAGCTGGAGAAGTTCAGCGCGTTCGCCGCTGAACGCAACCTCAGCGAGATCCAGGTGGCGTTCTCCTGGCTGGCCGCCCAGCCGTCCGTCGGCAGCGTGATTGCCGGCGCCACCAGACCGGAACAGGTCCGCGAGAACGCCGCCGCGGTTGCCTGGGTGCCCACCGCCGACGAACGCGCCCAGCTGGATGAGATCTTCCCCCGCACGCCCAAGGTTGCCCTGTTCTGATGCACTCGGTCCTGATGGACGTCGACACCGGAATCGACGACGCCCTGGCACTCGTCTACCTCCTGTCACGGCCCGACGTCCGGCTGCACGCCATCACCTGCACCGCCGGAAACGTGGGCGCGCGGCAGGTGGCGCTGAACAACCTGGCCCTGCTGGAGCTGTGCGGCCAGCCGGGCATCGAAGTCGCGATCGGGGCCGAGGTGCCGCTGGAGATTCCATTGGTCACCACTGAGGAAACCCACGGGCCGCAGGGGATCGGCTACGCGGAACTTCCGCCGCCAGCTGGCGCGATCTCAGCGCGGCACGCGGTGGACGTCTGGGTGGACGAGGTGCGGAAACACCCGGGGGAGATCACGGGCCTGGTCACCGGTCCGCTGACCAACTTCGCCCTCGCCCTGCGCCGGGAACCGGCCCTGCCGCGCCTGCTCAAGGGGCTCGTGATCATGGGCGGCAGCTTCTACTACCAGGGCAACACCACGCCGACGGCGGAATGGAACGTCTCCGTCGACCCGCACGCCGCCAAAGAGGTGTTTGCCGCCTACCGGGGCCTGCCCGAGGACAAACTCCCGATAGTGTGCTCGCTGGAAACCACGGAACTGATCGAGATGCGCCCCGAACACTTGCGGCGACTCGCGGAGGCGGCCGGCACGGACAGCCCTGAGCTCGTGCTCCCGGAGCAGCCGGAAGGCCAGCGCAGCCGCTCCAGCAGCCCCCTGGTGGCGTGCCTGTCGGACGCCATCCGGTTCTACATGGAGTTCCACCGCCTCTATGACCAGGGGTTTGTCGCCCACATGCACGATGCCTTCGCCGCCTGTGTGGCCGTGGGGCGGACGGAGTTTTCGGCCCGGCTGGCCACTGTGGATGTCGAAACGGACTCGCCGATGCTGACGGGGACCACGGTTGCGGACTTCCGCGGACTGTGGGGCCACCCGCCCAACGCACGCATCGTATCCGGGAACAATCCCCGGCAGTGCTTCGATGAACTCATCGGTTCGGTGGGGGCACTGGCCCGGCGCCTCGGCTCCCGCTAGAGACCCCGCGGACATGGCAGCCACGCGGGAGGGCGGCGCTAAGATGAAAGCTGCGCCAAGGTGACATAGGCGGACGTTTGCTGGACCCGGGTAGCGACGTACCCGGAAGACGCAGCCCACAGCCAAAGGAACAACCATGTCACAGTATTCCCTGACCCTTCCCGCGCCCGGACAGGCGGCAGGCCGCAGCCGCCGCCTGCTCGAAGTGCTTGGCGCGGTATCCATTGCGGCCACCTTCGTTTTCCTGGTCCTCACCCAGCCCACGGATATCACGAACGGACTGGCCAGCGTCTCCACACTGGTAGCCCTGGGCGGGTTCCTGCTGGGAGCCATCCTCCTGATCATCGGAGTGCTGCCCACCTTGCCCACCTCCACCCTGGTGCTGATTCCCGTGGCGCTGGTACTGAACATCGCGCTCGGCCAGATCATGGGATCCACCGGCCTGCCGTTCTACTTCGACGCCATCGGAACGGTGCTCATCGCCGTCCTGGCAGGCCCGGCAGCGGGGGCTGCAACAGGCGCCCTCAGCAGCGTGGTCTGGTCCTTCATCAACCCCACGGTCCTGCCCTTCGCCGCCGGCGCCGCGCTCATCGGCTTCCTCGCCGGGCTTGCCGCCCGCACCGGCCTGTTCCGCCGGTTCTACCTGGCCCCGGTGGCGGGCTTCGTGACCGGCATCCTGGCCGGTGTCGTGTCGGCGCCGATCGCGGCCTTCGTCTTCGGCGGCACCTCCGGCGCCGGCACCGGTGCGATCGTCAGCGCCTTCCGGGCCATGGGCGACACCCTGCTCGCTGCCATCACCAAGCAGGCGCTGATCTCGGACCCGATGGACAAGGCCATCGTCTTCACCATCGTGGCCCTGCTGGTGTATGCGCTGCCGCGACGGACCGCTTTGCAGTTCGCCTTCGTCCGGCGCTTCAACGTACTTGCCGGCAAGAAGCGGTCCAATCCGGACACCTGACACCCCGTGCCTGCGCGCCTGAGCACCGTCACCGCACTGAATCCCGGTGCAGCATTGAATCCCCTGACAGCACTCACGTTGGCCGTCGCCACTGCGGCGATCACGACGGCGGCAGCCAGTTGGGCAGTTTCCCTCGCAGTGGCCCTGGCGGCTGCCGTGCTTGCCGTGCGGGCCGGAGTGTCCGGCCGCCTGGTTCCGGCCGCTGCGGTGATCCTGGCCCCCTTCTGGATCTCCCTGCTGATCATGCACGGGCTCTTCTTTCCTGAGGGGCGGACAGTCCTGGCGCAGTGGGGTGCGGCACGGGTCACCGCCGAGGGGCTTTCCTTCGCCCTGGACATGGGCAGCAGGACGGCGGCCTGTGTGCTGGTGTTCCTGCTCTTTTCCTTCACTGTCAGGGTGCCGGATCTGGTTGCGGTGATGGCCGCACGCCGCGTGCCGCCGCAGTTCGGCTACGTCCTGGCGTCCACCCTCACGCTGGCACCCGCCATCGCCGCGCGGCTGGACCGGATCAGGCAGGCCCAGGAGTCGCGCGGACTGGTGCTCCGGGGCGGGTTTCTGCCGCGCCTGGCTGCGGCACGGCTGCAGATGGTGCCGCTGGTGCTCGCCCTCATCCAGGACGCAGGAGACCGGGCGCAGGCGCTCGACTCCCGCGGATTCAACGGCACCAGGGCGCGGACCAGCTACCGGGACGTGCCCGACTCGGCTGCCCAGCGCGGCGTCCGGGCAGTTGCCCTGCTGGCCGCCGTCGCAGCCGTCGGGCTGCGGATTTCCGGACACTGGCCCGAAATGCAATGGCCCGGCGGGGTCCCGGCATGAGGACGCAACCGCTGCTGCACGCCCGGATCGCGGAATTCGCGTACCACGGCGCGGCAGCGCCCGTACTGCATGACGCGGACATCACCGCGGAACCCGGCACGCTCACCGCCGTTCTCGGGGGCTCCGGCAGCGGAAAGTCAACGCTCGGCCGGCTGCTGGCGGGCTGGCTGTCCGGCGCGAATTCAGGGCTGTTCAAAGGCAGCCTGCACCTTGGCGCCGCGGCCAGAACCGCGCCTGGGCGGGACCCCGGACCGCTGGTCTTCTCCGGAAGCCCGGACGACCCCCGGATCAATCCCGCGCTCTGGTCCCATCATGTGGGCTACGTTCCGCAGGACGCAGCCGCGCTGTTGTCCACGGTTGGCTCCACGGTGGCCGAGGAGCTGGCATTCGGCCTCGAAAACCGCGGAGTGCCCAGGGACCGGATGCACCGGGACGTGGCGGCCGCCGCCGAAGCCGCCGGGCTCTCCGCACTGCTGGAACGCGACCCCGCCACCCTGTCCGGCGGGGAGCTGCGGCGCCTCGCCGTGGCCTGTTGCGCCATTACCCGCCCCGGCGTGCTGGTGCTGGATGAGCCGCTGGCGTCGCTCGATGAAGCCGGCGCGGCGTCTGTGCGGACGCTCGTCCGGGCGCTGGTGGAGTCCGGCACTGCGGTCATTGTTCTGAGCCAGGCCGCGGACCCGCTCGCCTTCGAGGCCTCCCGCTGGCTGGTGCTCGACGGCGGAACTGTCACCGGCCGCGGCACGCCCGCCGAACTGGCAGGCGGCCGGGAACTGCTGGGTTCCGGCGTCGTGCTTCCTGGCCCGGCCGGCTACGGGGCCGGGGTGTGCCGCTCGGCTGCTATCCGTCAGTCTGAAGCTGTCCAAACCGGAGTGAGCTCCGGAACCGGCACTGCGGTCCTGGAGCTGGACCGGGTCACCTTCAGTTTCCCGGCCCGGCGGAAGGGGAAAGGGGCGGACGTCCTGCATGAACTCAACCTGGCGGTCAGGCCGGGGACGGTTGTGGCCGTGACGGGTCCCAACGGCGCCGGCAAATCAACCCTCCTGCGGCACTTCAACGGCCTGCTCCGGCCGGACCGGGGATCGGTGCAGGTCAGCGGTACCGACATCAGTGGCATCCCCACGGGAAAAGCGGCGGACCAGGTGGGCCTGCTCTTCCAGCACCCGCGGGACCAGCTGTTCGAACGGACTGTGCTGCGGGAAGTGCTTTTTGGCCTCGACCGGAAGTTCGGGCTTCAGACGGACGCGAAGGCGCGGGCCGCACTGGCTTCCGTCGGACTCGGTGAGGAGCTGGAGACGCATCCGCATGAGCTGCCGGCGTCGGCGCAGCGGCTCCTGGCACTCGCCACAGTCGTGGCACGCGAACCGGACCTCATGGCCTTGGATGAGCCCACGGTGGGGCTCGACCGCCATGGCCTGGCCAGGCTGTGCCAAGTTATGGACGCGGCAGTTGCACGCGGAGCGGCGGTAGTGATGGTCACCCACGACCTCGCGTTTGCCCGGGCCACTGCCGACCACATCCTGTGCCTCAGTGGCGGCCGGCTGCGGGAAGCCTGACCCCGGCGGGAGTCCAGCGGCCAGCCCAGCAGTGCGCCTCAGCGGTGCGCCTCAGCAGTGCGCCTTAACAGTGCGCCGCCGTCCGCACTGTTAAGGCGTGCGGACGGCGGCGGCCGGTTTGCGGTTGGGTGGCGCGCGGTCGCGTGATGCTAGGCCGGTACCCCCGCGGAGGCCACGCCGGGAGCCAGGAACCGCTTGCCGTTGACCCGTTCGGAGGCGCCCACCCGGTCCAGATACGGCGTGATGCCGCCCAGGAACATCGGCCAGCCGGCGCCAAGGATCATGCACAGATCGATGTCCTCCGGTCCGGCCACCACGCCCTCGGCCAGCATGAGCCCGATCTCCTCGGCCAGCGCGTCCTGTGTGCGGCGCAGCACTTCCTCGCCCGTGGACGGGGAAGTGCCGAAGGAGAGCAGCGCCAGCGTTTCGGCCGGGATGAACGGCCGTCCGTCCGGGCCGTTCTCCGGCGACCACAGGGACTTCACACCGTTGTCGATCAGTTTCTGCAGGTTCTGCGAGACCGTAAACCGGTCCCCGAACGCGGCATGCAGGGATTCCTGGACGTGCTGGGCCACCGGCAGGCCCACCATCGCGCCCAGGGTGAACGGCGTCATCGGCAGGCCCATGGGCCGCAGCGCATTGTCCGCCACCTCGGCCGGAGTCCCTTCATCGAACGCGGCCGTCACTTCGCCCATGAGCCGCAGCAGGATGCGGTTGACCACAAACGCCGCCGCGTCCTTGACCAGAACGGCGGACTTCTTGAGTCCCTTGGCGAGCTCAAACGCGGTGGCCAGCACGGCGTCGTCGGTCTTCGGGGCGCGGACGATCTCCAGCAGCGGCATCACGGCCACGGGGTTGAAGAAGTGGAAGCCCACCAGACGCTCCGGGTGCTCCAGGTCTTCAGCCATGGCCGTCACGGACAATGAGGACGTGTTAGTGGCCAGGATGCACTCGGGGGAGACAATGGCCTCCACCTCGGCGAATACCTGCTTCTTGACGTTCAGCTCCTCAAAGACGGCCTCGATGACGAAGTCGGCATCGGCGAACGCGTCCTTCGAAACAGAGCCCGTGACCAGGGCCCTGGTGCGGTTGGCGGCGTCGGCACTGATCCGCTTTTTGGCCAGCAGCTTGTCCACTTCGGCATGGACGTAGCCCACGCCCTTGTCCACGCGCGTCTGGTCGATGTCCGTCATGACCACGGGCACCTTGAGCTGCCGGGCGAAGAGCAGGGCCAGTTGGCTGGCCATCAACCCGGCACCCACCACGCCCACTTTGGTGACGGGCCGGGCCAGCTTGCGGTCCGGAGCGCCGGCCGGGCGCTTGGTGCGCTTCTGCACGAGGTCCAGGAACGCGTACACCGTGGAGCGGAACTCGTCGGTCTGCATGAGTCCGGCCAGTGTCTCGCACTCGAGCGCTGCTGATTCCGCCTGGCTCATGGTCCGGTTGGCTTCCATGATGTCCAGCACCTTGGCGGGCGCGGGGGAGGCATTGGACGTCTTGGACTCCACAAAGGCCCGCCCGGCCGTAAGGGCCTTCTCCCAGCGTCCGGCAACTGCAGGATCGGAAGGCTCGACGGCGTTGGGCCGCTCCGGGGTGATTTCGCCGGAGATGACCCCGGCAGCCCAGGCGAGGGACTGCTCCACGAAGTCGGCGGGTTCAAACATGGCGTCTGCAATGCCGAGGCCGAAGGCCTCCGGGCCGGTGAGCGTCCGGTTGTTGCTGAGCGGATTCTGGATCATCACCTTGACGGCGTTCTCCGGTCCGACCAGGCGCGGCAGGACGTAGACGCCGCCCCAGCCGGGAACCAGGCCGATGAAGGCTTCGGGAAGGGCCAGCGCGCCGGCGCCGGTGGATACCGTGCGGTACGTGGACTGCAGGGCGATCTCCAGGCCGCCGCCCAAAGCCACGCCGTTGATGAAAGCGAAGCTGGGGACTCCCAGGTTGGCCAGGGTGGCGTAGACGTCGTGGCCGAGCTGGGCCATCCAGAGGCCGTGGTCCCGGTTGTTGAGGGACTTGACGGCGGACAGGTCCGCGCCGGCCACCAGGAAGTAGGGCTTGCCGGTCACACCGACGCCCACGATCTCGCCGCGGACCGCGCGGTCCTTGAGCCCTTCGAGGACCGCGCCCAGCTCCACCAGGGTGTTCGGGCCCAGGGTGGTGGGCTTGGAGTGGTCCAGGCCGTTGTCCAGGGTGATGAGTGCGAAGGTTCCCGCACTGGGCTTCCCACCACTGGTCTTCCCGCCTGTGGCGGGTAGCTGGATGTCCTGCACGTAGGAATGGGTGACCGTCTCATCGGGGAAGAGATCGGCAAGCTTGCGGAAATCTGCGGCGCTCATGCTGCGGCTCCTTCGGTTTCGGTCGTGGCAGTTTGGTTTGTGGCGGCGTTGCCGGGCGGGGGCCATGCGGCGCCGCTGTAGTCGCTGTGGTGCGGGTTCTCCCAGATGACGGTGGCGCCCATACCCAGGCCGATGCACATGGTGGTGATGCCGTACCGGACCGTGGGGTCCTCTTCGAACTGCCGCGCCAACTGGTTCATCAGCCGCACGCCGGAAGACGCCAGCGGGTGGCCGACGGCGATCGCGCCGCCGTAGCGGTTGACGCGGGGATCGTCGTCGGCGATGCCGAAGTGGTCCAGGAAGCTCAGCACCTGGACGGCGAACGCCTCGTTGATTTCAAACAGCCCGATGTCCGCGATGCCCAGGCCGGCGTTCTTCAGTGCCTTCTCCGTGGCCGGGACCGGACCGATGCCCATGACTTCAGGCTCCACGCCGGCAAAGGCATAGCTGACCAGGCGCATTTTCACCGGGAGGCCCAGTTCCGCGGCGGCATCGGCGGAGGCGAGCAGGGCTGCGGTGGCGCCGTCGTTCAATCCCGCAGCGTTGCCGGCGGTGACCCGGCCGTGCGGGCGGAAGGGCGTGCGCAGCGCGGCTAGATCCTCACGGGACGTGCCCGGGCGGGGCGGTTCGTCCACGGTATTGACCGTCCACCCCTGGCCCGGCTTCATGGTGGCCACCGGCACCAGGTCAGGCTGGATCCGGCCCTTCCCATAGGCGGCCGCCAGCTTGTCCTGGGACGCCACCGCGTAGGCGTCCGTGCGGTCCTTGGTGATGGCCGGGAAGCGGTCGTGGAGGTTCTCCGCCGTGTTTCCCATGTTGAGCGCGGCCGGGTCCACGAGCCGTTCGGACATGAACCGGGGATTGGGGTCGGAGCCCTCGCCCATCGGGTGGTTCCCCATGTGTTCCACTCCGCCGGCAATGACGACGTCGTACGCCCCGAAGGCGATGCCGCTGGCCGTGGTGGTCACTGCGGTCATCGCACCTGCGCACATGCGGTCCACGGCAAATCCCGGAACCGTTCGGGGGAGCCCGGCCAGCAGCGCTGCGGTGCGGCCGATGGTGAGGCCCTGGTCGCCAGTCTGGGTGGTGGCGGCCACGGCCACTTCGTCGATGCGGTCCGCGGGGAGCGAGGGGTTGCGGCGCATGAGTTCGCGGATGCATTTGACCACGAGGTCATCGGCGCGGGTTCCGGCGTAGATGCCTTTTTCCCCCGCGCGGCCGAAGGGGGTGCGGACACCGTCGACAAAAACGACGTCGCGGACGGTGCGGGGGCTTCCGCTGCTGTGATTTTCGCTTCTGTTTTGTCCGTTGCTCGGGTGTTCGCTCACGTGGTACTCCTCATCGAGACATTGGTGCCGGACGCATGCAAGTGGCAGCTATGTTCCGGGCGACATTGATCCCAATGTTACTCGTGAGTAACTTAGCTGGCAAGAACCCTTGTGGACTTCGGCATTCCGCGGTCCCGACGTCCAACGCCTCGATGTTCCAACGCCTCGATGTTCCAGCGCCTCGATGTTCCGGCCCACGGGCGGGCCTGCGGAATACCGGAGTTAGCTGCCGGCGGCGGGAGCCGCCGCCGGGGCGGCCTTCGGCTCCTTGGGTGGAAGCGGTTGAGGATTCAGGAACGCGGACGTGATCAGGGGCGCGGTGAGCTCAATCTGCCACGGGCGTGCGCCGAGTTCGCTGAGCTCTTCGGCAATCGCCTCCTCGCTGAGTTCCGCAGGCGGCCGCCAGGCCACGCGGCGCAGGAAGTCCGGTGTGAGCAGGTTTTCGACCGGGAGGTTCAGTTCGTCGGCCTTGTCCTGCAGTAGCGGCCGGGCAGTCGCGAGCCTTTCGGCCGCGGCCGGATCCCGGTCGGCCCATACCCTGGGCGGCGGCGGGGCATTGGTGGGAAGGTGCAGCGGCGGGAGGTCCTCCATGGTCCTGGCCGTGGCGATGCAGCGGAGCCAGCGCGGAGCCTCACGCTGGGCGGCACGGCCATGGAAGCCCTTGGTCCCCAGAAGCTGGGGAACGGTCGAAGGCATGGCTTTGGCGGCTGCCACGAGCGATGAGTCGGGGATGAGGCGGCCGGGGGCCACATCGCGCTTTTGGGCCAGCGAATCCCGCTCCAGCCACAGTTCCCGGACCGCTGCCAGCTGCCGGCGGTCCCGGATCTGGTGCAGTCCGGAGGTTTTCCGCCACGGGTCCACGCGGGGCGGGGCAAGGCCGGCAGCGAGGATGGCCGCGAACTCCTGCTCGGCGTATTCAAGCTTCCCGTCGCCCTGAAGCAGTTCGATGAGTTCTTCGCGCAGCTCCGTGAGGACCTCGACGTCCAGGGCCGCATACCGCAGCCAGGGTTCGGGGAGCGGGCGGGTGGACCAGTCGGCGGCGGAATGTTCCTTGGCCAGGCCGAAGCCAAGCAGCTGCTCGATGACGGCCGCCAGTCCCACCCGCGGCAGCCCCGCGAGCCGCGCGGCCAGTTCGGTGTCGAAAAGCTTGTGCGGCCACATGCCCAGCTCGGACAGGCAGGGGAGATCCTGGCTTGCAGCGTGCAGGATCCATTCGACGCCCTCGAGGGCGTCGTTGATGATCTGCAGGTCCCCGAACGGTTCGGGATCGATGAGCCAGGTGCCGGAGCCTTCGCGCCGGATCTGGACCAGGAATGCCCGTTGCCCGTAACGGAAGCCCGAAGCGCGCTCCGCGTCCACGCCGGCCGGGCCGGTTCCGGCGGCAATGGCGGCGGCGCAGCGTTCCAGTCCGGCGGGAGTTTCAATGACGAGCGGCACTCCGTCCCGGGGGGAGTCCAGGTCGATGACCTCGGGGACCAGGCTGTCGAAGCCGTCCACCGTGATGTGGGGAGTAATGTCAGCAGCCGGGACGCCGGCTGTGGTGTGTTCCGGATTTTGAGGGGTCATGATGCCTTCAGTTTACCGACATCGCGCCGGAGGGCGCCCCGCCGTGGTCAGCCATGGTCAGTTGCGCCGCCTTCGGGGCAGGGCGGATACGCCCTCCGGCAGCGGTGGAAGGCCCGCAAATGTGCAGACCATGTCCGACCACGCCTCCAAGTGCGACTGGATGTCCGGTCCCGCCGGCGTCCAGGAGGCCCGCAGCTCGATGTCGATGGATTCGGGCCTGTCAGAAAGGGTGCCGAAGCTCTCGGACAGCACCCTCGTGGCCGTTCCGCCGGCCGCACGGTAGGGGGCCTTGTGGTTCTCCAGCGCCTCAACGAGCCAGGTCCAGGCCACTGATCCAAGCATTTCATCATTCCCCATTTCCGGCTCCAGCTGGGCGCGGATGTAGGTCACGATCCTGAACTCCCCGTCCCACACCGCCGAGCCGTCAGGATCGTACAGGAGGATAAACCGGCCGGTGGCGAGTTCCTCGGCGTCGTCGTCAAGTGTTCCGGCGGCCCGGACCAGCCCGGCGGAAACGGGTCCGTGTACGGCGGCCTGCGCCGGTCCCGGGACAGTCCCCATGACCTCGGCGCCGAGGGCCACAGCGAACGGTGCCAGCCTTGAGGGCGCCGGGATCTCGTCCAGGTGCAGCTCACTGCGGCACCGGGCTTTTCGAAGGGTTCCCAACGCGGTAAGGAACTCCGCAGGAACCTGGGCGAGTGCGTTCACCTTCGCAGGTTACGCAAATTGTGGCGCCGATCCCTGCAGGCTCGCCGCCCCGGGCGCCTGCTCAACCAGCTGCCAGCTCCCGCTTGATGGCGGCGACGAAGGAATCCACGTCCTCTTCGCTGGTGTCGAAGGAGCACATCCAGCGGACTTCCCGGGCAGCCTCGTTCCAGTCGTAGAAGCGGAACGACTGCCGTAGGCGGTCCGCGATGCCCTCGGGAAGGATGGCGAAGACGCCGTTGGATTCCGTCCTCTGGGTGGGCTCGACGCCGTCGATCCCGTCCACCGCGGCGCGCAGCCGCGAAGCCATCGCATTGGCGTGCCTGGCCGACCGCAGCCACAGGTCTCCCTCGAGCAGCGCGATGAACTGGGCGGACATGAACCGCATTTTGGAGGCCAGTTGCATATTCATCTTGCGTAGGAACAGCAGGCCGTGCGCGGCCTCGGGGTTCAGCGCCACCACTACCTCGCCGTACAGCAGCCCGTTCTTGGTGCCGCCGAATGAGAGGATGTCCACGCCGGCGTCGCGGGTGAACGCCCGCAGCGGAACGTCAAGGTGGGCGGCGGCGTTTGCCAGCCGCGCACCGTCCATGTGCAGTTTCATGCCCTTGGCATGGACGTGGTCGGCGATCGCGCGGACCTCTTCCGGGGTGTAGCACGTGCCCAGCTCGGTGGTCTGGGTGATGGAAACGGCGAGCGGCTGTGCGCGGTGTTCATCGCCCCAGCCCCAGGCCTCACGGTCGATCAGTTCCGGCGTCAGCTTGCCGTCCGGGGCGGGTACCTGCAGGAGCTTGATGCCGCCGATGCGTTCAGGCGCGCCGTTCTCGTCCATGTTGATGTGCGCCGTGGACGCGCAGATCACCGCGCCCCAGCGGGGGAGCAGCGACTGCAGCGACAGGACGTTCGCCCCCGTTCCGTTGAAGACGGGGAAGCACTCGATCCCGGCGCCGAAGTGCTGTTCCATCAGCACCTGCAGCCGCGCCGTGTAGTCGTCTTCACCGTAGGAGACCTGGTGGCCCTCGTTCGCCGCGGCCAGGGCCGCCAGGACTTCGGGGTGGACGCCTGAGTAGTTGTCGGAGGCAAAACCCCGGATGGCGGGGTCATGGAGCCGTGCCGCGTTGCCGGCAGGGGCAGTTTCAACTGTGGTTGTCATCGCTTTGGTCACGCTTTCAGTCTAGGGATGTCCGCGGTTAACGGCTAAGCAGCAGCCGCTGGCCGTTCAGTTCCGCCGCGGGGGTGGTGAAGAGCCCGACGGCGGCTGCCGCCAGCTCGTCCACATCGGTAAAGCCGGGGAAGCTGCGTCCGGGAGATTTGGCGCGCATGCTTGCGTCCACGAGGCCCTTCACCACGAAAATGACGGCGGCGCTGTGCGATTCCCTGCTGAAGCCCTCCGCCACTGCCAGGGTCCAGGCTTCGGCAGCAGCCTTGGCGGCAACGTAGCTCGCGCCGGCCGCCGTCGGCGTCCCGACGGCCGTGGAGGACGCCATGGCAAAACGGCCGGAGTCCGACGCCGCGAGGTCGTCGTAGAACACCCGGGTCACGTTCCGGAGCGTTGTAATGGCGCTCCGTTCCAGGAAGTCCCAGTCGTCGTCGCTCTGGTCCGTGATGCCTTGGGCGCCGCGCCAGCCGCCCACCAGGTGGATGACGCCGTCGACCCTTCCGGCCGTGCCGGAAATCGAGGCATGCAGGGCCCTGACGTCGGCCAGGCTGGCGAGGTCGCAGACGAGGGGAGTGACGCCGTCGCCCGCTTCGGCGGCGGCGGCCCCGATCCGGGGACCGTCCGAGCCGACCGTGAAGACCGTGTGGCCGGCTTCGCGCAGGGCACGTGCCGTGGCGATCCCGGACGGCCCGCTGCCGCCCGTGACCACCACGGTCAGAGCTCGTGCAACGCTCATCCGGCGTTCATGGCCAGTGTTGCGGCCCCGGCGTTCGCCGCTCCGGTGCCGGACGTTCCGGTGATGCCGGCCGTGGACTCAATAACGGGGCGCATCTTCTTCTCGAGTGCCTCGTAGAACATGGACAGCGGGAATTCGTCGTCAAGCACCTGGTCGGTCAGGCCGCGCGGGGGTCCGTCCAGGGGAAGGGCGGCCGGGCCTTTGGCCCAGACGGAGGACGGGTTGGGTGTGACGGTGCCCGAAATGAGGTCGTAGGCGGCCAGCCAATGGGCCGTCTTGGGCCGGTCGATCGAGCGCCAGTACAGCTCCTCGATCCGTGCGCCGAGTTGAATCACGACGTCGGCAACTTCGTCCCAGTCGATGCTGAGCTTGCTGTCGGTCCAGTGAAGGACGCGGTGCTGGTGCATCCAGGCGAAAAGCAGCTGGCCGCCGAGGCCGTCGTAGTTGCGGACCCTGCTGCCGGTGATGGCGAAGCGGAAGATCCGGTCGAAGATGACGGCGTACTGCACCAGCTTGGCGTGGCGGCGTGCCTCGGGGTCGGCGTCCTCGTCCTTCTCGATCCTTACCGATTCGCGGAAAGCGGTCAGGTCGCAGCGGAGCTCTTCCAGGGAGTACAGGAAGAAGGGCATGCGCTGTTTGATCATGAACGGGTCGAAGGGAAGGTCCCCGCGCATGTGGGTGCGGTCATGGATCAGGTCCCACATCACGAAGGTTTGCTGGGTGAGTTCCTGGTTCTCCAGGAGTTCGGCGGCTTCGGCAGGGAGCTCCAGGCGGGTGATGTCAGCCGCGGCCCCGAGGACCCGGCGGAAGCGTGCTGCTTCGCGGTCGGCGAAGATGGCGCCCCAGGTGAACGTGGGGGTTTCCCGGACCGCGACGGTTTCCGGGAACAGCACGGCTGAGTTGGTGTTGTAGCCCGGGGTGAAGTCCACAAAGCGGATGGGGACGAAGAGCTTGTTGGAGTATTCGCCCTCCTCGAGGCCGGCAATGAACTCGGGCCAGATGACCTCGATCAGGACGGCCTCCACCAGGCGGCTGCTGCTGCCGTTCTGCGTGTACATGGGGAACACCACCAGGTGCTGAAGCCCGTTGATGCGGTGCTGCTGCGGCTGGAACGCAAGCAGTGAATCCAGGAAGTCGGGCACTCCGAAGCCGCCCGCGGACCACCGGCCGAAATCCCTGACCAGAAGTTCGAGGTACCGGGCATCGTGCGGGAACGCGGGGGCCAGGGATTCCACCGCGGCGCAGATGGTGCTGGCATGCATGGCGGCGGCGCGGTGGTCGGCGGCGTCCGGCACGGAGCCGTCCTGGGCCTGGAGCGACTGGATTGCCGTTGCGGCGGCCTTGAGGCGCACCCACTCCGGGTGGTTTTCGGTGAGCGGGGCGGCTGCGGTGATAGCGGTCGTGGTCATCGTCGGCGATCGCCTTTCTGGTTGCTTGGAGCTTCTACGGCGAGCGTAGCAAGCAATCAGATCTCCTAATGCAAAATTGGCTCGAGCATAAGAAAGACTGGTTCAAATGGGCCGGCAACCCCGCCCCAGGTGTAGCGGGGGCCGGGGCTGCCGATCCGGGCGCCGCGCGATCGGGGCGGGGCGGGACGGACTATTTTGCGGCGTCGTCCGTGGAAACCAGCTTCAGTGAAACAGAGTTAATGCAGAAGCGCTGGTCGGTGGGAGTGCCGTAGCCCTCGCCTTCGAACACGTGGCCCAAGTGGGAATCGCAGCTTGCGCAGCGGACTTCAACGCGGTCCATGCCCACGGTGCGGTCATGGATGTAACGGACGGTGCCGTCTGCAAGCGGCGCCCAGAATGACGGCCAGCCACAGTGCGAATCGAACTTTTCGCTGCTCGTGAACAGTTCCGCGCCGCAGGCACGGCACTGGTAGACGCCGGCGGTGTGCGAATCCCAGTACTCACCCGTGTAGGGCCGCTCGGTTCCCGCCTGCCGGAGAACGCGGTACTCCTCCGGAGTAAGTTCCTGGCGCCATTCCGCGTCCGACTTTTCCACCGGCAGAGCGGCGTCTGCGGCGGTGGACCCGGTGCCGGGGGCTGCGACCGGCGATGGGACCGGCGTGACTTTTGGCCTATTGCTAAAGATGCTCATAGCCTGAACAACGCTCAAGAGTCCCCGATAAATCCCGACCCGGCATACAGGTGCAGCACTGGCAGCCCCAACTGGTCCTGGGCTTTGTTGGCCCAGTCCGTGTGGAAGGTGTCCGCGATGGCGTGCGGGCGCGTGATGACCACGGCCTGCCCCGCACCGAGTTCCTTGACCTTGGCCACCAGGCCCTGCACGGCGCCGCCGCCCACCACCTCGCCGGTGACACCGCTGCCCAGCCCTGCCAGTGCGTTGAGCGAAACAGCCAGGGTTTCGGCGGCAGCTGCGCGTTCGGTGGCAGGATCCGGCGCATGGGAGGTCAGCTCGCGGAATGCCTTGGCGACGTCCAGCAAGGACAGGTTTTCGAGGAAGTCCACCAGCAGGTGCCGTTCGGTGTTGGCCGGCACCAGCACCACGAGGGGCGCGTCACCGCCGTCCACCAGGCGTTCGATATTGACTCGGTCGTCCGCACCCAGCGGCTCTTCTGTCAGAATGACGATTGGATCGCTCATGCCCCCAGCCTAGTCCCGGCCCGCCCTCCCCGCACGAATTTCGTCCGGACCGGCGTGCGCCCGAATATGTCCGGACGGCATGCTGCAGTAAGAATGGATCATGGCATCCATTCCGCGGCCGCGCCCGGCCACGCAGGTGAACCGGCCGGCGGCTGCAGCCGGCGTCCAAGGCACCACAGAAGCCCGCATGTCCACGAGCGCCAAATGGGCGGTGGGCGGCGCCATCGCCGGCGGTGCGGCGGCCGGCCTGCTCGGTGCCGGGTCCTCGGCCCTTGCGCTCTACTTCGCCAGGCGGGTGATCACGCCGGTGCGGGTCCGGGACGAGAACCAGGAAGTGCTGGCCGTCATCCGGGATGCCGGCAGCCTGCAGATTATTCTTGCCGCCACCGACGATGCCACCGTGGAGGGCGTCTACGGACTGTTTTTCGACGGCGGCCGCGGGCATGCGCGGATCGGCCGGATCCTGTCGTATTCACCCGCCGAACGCACCGTCCTCCGCGAAGTGGAGGCTGTCTACTCGGGGGACCTCACCACTGCCCGCCGCGGCTATTGGAGCGGGTCCGCCTACCCCGACGCCGCTTCGATCGGGCTGTCTGCTGAGGACGTTCAGATCGACGTCGACGGCGGAACCGCGCCCGCATGGCTGGTGCGGGGGGCACCGTCGTCGGACATCTGGGCCATTATGGTGCACGGGCGCGGTGCCACCCGGCTGGAATGCCTGCGGGCCCTGCGCCCGGCGCAGGAAGTGGGCATGACCAGCCTGGTGATCTCCTACCGCAACGACGGCCTGGCGCCGTCAGCACCGGACGGACGCTACGGCCTGGGCTCCACCGAATGGCGCGACGTCGAGGCGGCGATCAGCTTCGCGGTGGCCAACGGCGCACGGGACGTGGTGCTGTTTGGCTGGTCCATGGGCGGCGCGATCTGCCTGCAGACGGCTGACCTGTCACGCCACCACCACCTGATCCGCGCCATGGTGCTCGACGCGCCGGTGGTGGACTGGGTCAACGTCCTGGCGCACCATGCGGAGCTGAACCGCATCCCGTCGGCGGTGGGCCGTTACGGGCAGCTGATGATGAGCCATCCGCTGGGCCGCCGCCTGACAGGGCTGGCCGCACCCGTGGACCTGAAGTCAATGGACTGGGTATCCCGGGCTGTGGAGCTCCGGACGCCCACCCTGATCCTGCACAGCGTGGACGATGAGTATGTGCCGTACGGCCCGTCGGCCAGCATTGCCGAGAAGAACCCCGAGATGGTCACTTTCGAGACCTTCCAGGACGCGCGGCACACGAAGGAATGGAACGTTGATCCGGAACGGTGGGAAGGGCTGGTGACCGCCTGGTTGCGGCGACAGCTGGCGCCCAGGAACAATCCCGGCTCGGCTCCCGGTCAGTACCGGGAACGCGGCGCCGGTTCGTCCGATGCCGCCGCTAACGGTCCGGACTAGCTTTCTGACCGGTTCCGATGCGGGCGGTAACGGCGCCGGTAAGCCGGATCAGGTCCGCCGGGTCGAGCTCAATGTCCAGTCCGCGCCGTCCGCCGGACACCAGGATGGTGTCCAGGCTTGCCGCGCTTTCATCCAGGACAGCGGGGGATGGCTGGCGCTGGCCCAGCGGTGAGATGCCGCCCAGGACGTAGCCGGTCCTGCGCTGCGCCGTGGCCGGGTCCGCCATGCCGGCTTTCTTTCCGCCGAGGGCGGCCGCCATCGCTTTGAGGTCCAGGCTGCCGCTGACCGGGACGATCCCCACCGCGAGCCTGCCGTCGACGTCCACCATCAGCGTCTTGAAGACCCTGGCAGGATCGATCCCCAGCACTTCGGCGGCTTCCAGGCCGTAGCTGGCCGTCGAGGGATCATGGCTGTACGGGTGCAGCACGAAAGGAACGCCGGCCGCAGCGAGTGCTGCTGTAGCCGGCGTTCCCTGCGAAGCCTGTTTGCGTGCCATCCGGGACCGGCGCGTTCCGGCTAATCCTTCGGCGCGGCGGAGGCCGCTACCTTGCGCTTGATGCGTCCCAGCATGGCTGTCATTCCGCGCATGCGCAGGGGAGTGATGGCGCGGGTGAGCCCCAGGAGCTCGGGCATGTCATCCGGGACCGCGAGGATCTCCGGTGCCGTGAGCCCGTCGAGGCCTTCATGAAGGACACCTGCGAAGCCCCGGGTGGTGGGTGCTTCGGGCGGCGCCTTGAAGTAGAGCCGCACGCTGTCCGGATTGCCGGCGTCGTGCTTTTCCGTCTCAATGGTCAGGAACAGCGGTGACTGGCACTCGACAACCTGCTCAAGCAGTTCCGGGTGGTCCTTCAACCGGTCCGGAAGCTCAGGGAGTCCCTGGGAGAATTCCAGCAGCAGTTGCAGCCGCTCGGGTTCGGTGAGGGCCTGGAAGTCGTCAACTATTTCCGCCAGCGCGGCGGGAAGGTCTTGGGTATTCATCAAGTCCAGTTTACGCCGGTACCGCGCCGCGCTCGGTTCCCTTGGCGATGGGCACGCGCACGGCGTTGCCCCACTCGGTCCAGGAACCGTCGTAGTTGCGCACGGTGTCGAAGCCCAGCAGGTACTTCAGGGCGAACCAGGTGTGGCTGGAACGCTCACCGATACGGCAGTACGCCACGACGTCGTCGCCTTCCTTCAGGCCGGCCTCGCCGAGGTAGAGGGCCTCCAGCTCGCCGCGGTTGCGGTACGTGCCGTCGCCGGCCGCCGCGCGTGCCCAGGGGATCGACGCAGCCGTGGGGATGTGGCCGCCGCGCAGGGCGCCTTCCTCGGGATAGGCCGGCATGTGGGTGCGCTGCCCGGTGTATTCCTCAGGGGAGCGGACATCGATCAGCGGCTTGCCGAAGTGCGCCAGCACGTCCTCCTTGAACGCACGGATGGGGGCATCGTTACGTTCGATGACAGGGTAATCGCCGGGCGCAGGCTGAGGCACGTCGGTGGTCAGCTTGTGCCCTTCGGCGATCCACTTGTCGCGGCCGCCGTCGAGCAGCCGGACGTCCTCGTGGCCGAAGAGGGTGAAGACCCACAGGGCGTAGGCGGCCCACCAGTTGGACTTGTCGCCGTAAATCACCACGGTGGAGTCCCGGGAAATGCCTTTGGCCACTGTAAGGGCCGCGAACGCCTTGCCGTCCACGTAGTCGCGGGTGACCTCGTCGTTCAGGTCTGTGTGCCAGTCGATCTTAACGGCACCAGGGATGTGGCCGGTTTCGTACAGCAGGACATCCTCATCGGACTCAACCAGCACGAGCTTTCCGTCGGCGACGGCGCCGTTTTCGATGGCCTCTGCGAGCCATTCGGTGGACACAAGGCGTTCCGGGTTCGCGTACTCGGCGAACTTTTCGTTCTGTTCAACGGGGTAGGACATTGGGATGGCCTTTCACTGAAACGGTCAGGGGGCCCGCCGCGGGACATACGCGTTGCGGGCGGGCCAGTTCCAACACTAGCCACGGCCCGGCGCTATTGCGTCCCTGCGTTCACAGAGGGAAATATGGCCTTCGTCACGTGGCGCTACTGTCCTATGAAGCCAGCACGCCATTGCCGGTATCCTTTCTGGGGACACGAGACCAGCAGAACGGACCACCTTGGTACAGATCGAACAGCTCTCCGCGCGGACACCGGCGGTTTCCGTGGATGAACTCCTGAAGGGCTTCTATCCTTCGTCGCGCTTCGGAGAAGTTTCCTTCGCGAGCTACCGGCCGGACTCCTCGCAGCCCAGCCAGGCAGGGGCGGTGACCGCGCTGGAGTCCTTTGCGGCAGGTGTCGGCGCCAACGGCAGCTCAGGTCTTTTCAAGAAGTTTTTTGCGAAGAAGGACAATTCCCGCGCGGGCATCTACCTCGACGGCGGGTTCGGCGTCGGCAAAACCCACCTGTTGGCCTCGCTCTGGCACGCGACGCCGGGGCCCAAGGCCTTCGGCACATTCGTCGAATACACCAACCTGGTGGGCGCCCTCTCCTTCCGCAAGACCGTGGAGGCGCTCAGCCACTACAAGCTGGTGTGCATCGATGAATTTGAACTCGACGATCCGGGCGACACCGTCCTGATGTCCCGGCTGATGCGGGAACTGGCGGACGCCGGCGTGAAGCTCGCCGCGACGTCGAACACCCTCCCCGGGTCGCTCGGCGACGGACGGTTCGCCGCGGTGGACTTCCAGCGCGAGATCCAGGTTCTGGCCGACCAGTTCGACGTCGTCAGGATCGACGGCGAGGACTTCCGCCACCGCGGACTCCCGGCGGCCCCGGCTCCGCTGAAGAACGAAGACCTGACGCACCACATGCAGGCGGAATTCCACGGCAAGACCGTGGCCCGGGACGATTTCAGGACCCTTATCAACCACCTTGCCGGCGTCCACCCGAGCCGTTACCGGCAGCTCCTGGCAGGCATCGAGGGTGTGGTGTGGCGTGATGTGGAAACCATTACCGAACAGGCCGTGGCCCTCCGGTTCGTGGTGCTGGCGGACAGGCTCTACGACAAGGACGTGCCCATCCTGGCCAGCGGGGTCCCGTTTGATCAGCTCTTCACGGACGAGATGATGACCGGCGGCTACACCAAGAAGTACTACCGGGCCGTGTCCCGCCTCACGGCGCTGGCGCGCGAAGGCCAGAACCACGAACCGTCCTAGCCGTTAAACGCCAAAGGTGCCGGCGCCGCCTCACGGCGGGACCGGCACCTCGCTGACGTTCCTTGGTTTAGAGGCCCTGCTGCCGGGGTTCCCCGGCTACAGGTGGCTCACCGGCGACGGGAGGTTCATCGGCCGTCGGAGCCGTGTCCGGCTTCGGGTCGACCTTGTCCACGAGGCCGGCTGCGCCCTGCTGGACGGTATCGATTTTGTCGGCGTACTTTCCGCCGGTCTTTGAGTCGATGAAATCACCGGCTTTGTCGATGCCGTCCTTGATGGCCTGTTCGTTGCCACCAACCAGTCGCTGAGCCTTGCCCTTCAGATCGTCAAGAATTCCCACGGGCACCTCCCTTCTGTCGTGGAGCCAGATCGCTCCTCCGCCTTCGATCCTAGCCCGTGACCCTGGGTGGGCCAAGGGCAGGGCCACGGGCAAGTCCACCGCCTTGTCTAGAGGCTTGGTGCCCTGTCGGGGGTTCCGGTGAGGTATCCGGGCAATAAAAAAGCAGCTCCGGAGAGCTGCTGTGGTGGGCGATACTGGGATCGAACCAGTGACCTCTTCCGTGTCAGGGAAGCGCGCTACCGCTGCGCCAATCGCCCGCGTCCGGAAGAATCCGGCGGGGAAGACCGGCTTCGCCGATCCATGCTGCGTGATTAAAGAAAAGAGAGCGGACGACGAGATTCGAACTCGCGACATCCACCTTGGCAAGGTGGTGCTCTACCAGCTGAGCTACGTCCGCACATGAAGCACGTGCCGGTTGGACCGGCCGTTCAACAACAAGCAAGTTGCCTTGCTCTGGTGGGCGATACTGGGATCGAACCAGTGACCTCTTCCGTGTCAGGGAAGCGCGCTACCGCTGCGCCAATCGCCCAAAATGTTCTCCGGGGTAAACCGGAAACCAAGGTTTTCACCGAGGTGGGTACGGGATTCGAACCCGTGTATACGGCTTTGCAGGCCGCTGCCTCGCCTCTCGGCCAACCCACCGTGTAAGCCAGGATTCCAAGGAACCTTGCTGTGACAGTGTCCTGCGAGCGGACGACGAGATTCGAACTCGCGACATCCACCTTGGCAAGGTGGTGCTCTACCAGCTGAGCTACGTCCGCAATATTGTCAGCATTTCCGTGCCGCATTCGGCATTTCCTCGCGTTCCAACGAGTAAGAACTCTATAGGAGGTTCAGTGAATCTACAAATCGGGGCAGTGCGCGCGGCCACGAAGGCCCCGCTTTCCTTGAAATCTAGGGGATTTTGCTAATTACAGGGATGTAATTCCGCTCAGTTGTTCCGGCGGCTGTTGGGGTGGCCGTGCCTGTCGGGGAACGCCCGACGGCGGTCGGTCGGCCGGCTGCGGACCGGTCCGGACCGGCGCCGAAAGGGCCGATTTCCAAATGCCGCCGGGGTGGGCTAGCATTCAATGGCATTGGGGCGATTGGCGCAGTGGTAGCGCGCTTCGTTCACACCGAAGAGGTCACTGGTTCGAACCCAGTATCGCCCACCAATGAATGGCCCGTTCCGCTGAGACAGCGGGACGGGCCATTTCGCTTTTCCGGCCACATATTCCTGTCAGACCTACATGAAAGAGTGTTTGCATGACTGATCCACTCCTTGCCCACGCCACGGAATACGGGCGGATGTATGCGCGCTCCACCTCCGACTCATTCTCTGTACCGTCCATCACTACGGTCATAGGGCAGCAGCCGCACGGCCTTGACGGGTGGTTCGGCTACATGGGGGCGAACAGCCTGGCCAGCGATCCGCTGCTCCCCGGCATCCTTGGCAGCCCTGCCAAGGTCCGTCAGGCGGTCAGCCGGGCCGCGAAGGCCGCCGAGACCTACCGTGATGACGCAGCGAAGCGCGGTGACCGCGTACACAACTACTGCGAACAGGTTGCGCTCAGGGCCATGGGCCGGCCGCACCAGATGAAGGAAATGCGCGAGGCCCTGGCAGCAAACGGCGAGGAAGCCTTTGCAGCGCGCTTTGACGAATGGTGGGAGCTCTTTGGCGTGGAACCCGTTGCCCCGGAAGTCACCGTTTGGAACAAAGCCGTCGGCTACGCAGGCACGCTTGACCTTGTAGCCACGATCAATGGCCGGACCTGCATCATCGACTACAAGACCAAAGGCACGTCCCGGGACGGCACCGTCAAGCCGCTGGATGACAAGGTAGTCATGCAACTGGTGGCCGGGATGAAGGCCGAGGAAAGCCTGGTCGATCCCGTCGCGGGGGAGTGGGAGCCCTGGAAGCACGGCGATTCCCCGGTGCTGCTGGCGGTTGCCATTGGCGAGACAGAGGTCCGCCCGATGCGGGCCAATCCGGACGTGCTCAAGCATCACTGGTGGAAGTTCTGCGCCCTGCGCAGGGTGTGGGAGATGTCCGCAGACACGGTGAGCGCCGGCACCGCCCTGCTTCCGGTGGCGCCGCCATCGCTGCCCGCAACATCGCTGCCACCGTCCGGGCCGGCCCTTCAGGTGGCCGCCGGAACGTAACCGGCACCCCCGCGAAGCGCCGTGTCCGGGGAGTGCCGGTTCACCTGGGATACCGGGTCCCGGTCCGGGCAGCGGGCAACTAAACTGGACTGGTTCCCGTACAGCCCATCCCGTACAGCCACCGTAAGGACAGATTGCACATGGCCATATTGAATATCCGCATCATCGGCGATCCTGTGCTGCGCACAGTTGCCGATCCCGTGACGGAATTCGGGCCGGAACTTGCAAAACTTGTTGCCGACATGACCGAGACCATGGAGGACGTTGACGGCGCAGGCCTGGCCGCGCCCCAGGTTGGAGTCAGTAAGCGGGTCTTCACCTACCGCATCGGCGGCGTGGAGGGCCACATCATCAACCCCGTCCTGGAAAACAGCGAGGACTTCCAGTCCGACGAGGTGGAAGGCTGCCTGTCCATCCCGGGCCTCGGTTTCCCCGTCCGCCGGCGCAGGGCCACCCGCGTCACCGGAGTGGACCTGCACGGAAACCCCGTCACCGTGGACGGCGAAGGCATGCTGGCCCGCTGCTTCCAGCATGAGACAGACCACCTCGACGGCATCCTCTTCACGGACCGGCTGGAAGGCGATGACCGCAAGGCCGCCCTGCGGTCCATCCGAAATGCCAACTACGACGCCATTACGGAACAGACGACGTCCAAGCGGGCGAAGACCGTGGGATCCAGTTTCGGTGGCGGAAGCTTCGGCGGCGGCAGTTTCGGCGCCGGCGAGTGAGGGTACTCTTCGCCGGAACGCCGGCAGTCGCGGTCCCGTCCCTCGACGCCCTGGTGCAGGCCGGCTTTGAGGTCGTCGCTGTCCTGACCCGTCCGGATGCGCCGATCGGACGCAAACGCGTGCTGACGCCGTCGCCCGTTGCCGCCCGTGCCGCTGAACTGGGCATTGAAGTGATCCATGCCGCGAAGGTGGACGCTGAGGTCACGGCACGCATCGCCGCCATCGCGCCGGATGTCGCAGCGATCGTGGCCTACGGCGGACTGATTCCGCGCCCCGCCCTGGATATTCCCCGGCACGGCTGGATCAATCTACACTTCTCGCTGCTGCCCGCCTGGCGGGGTGCCGCGCCGGTGCAGCGCGCCGTCATCGCAGGAGATGACATCACCGGGGCCGTAACGTTCCTCCTCGAAGAAGGGCTGGACACCGGCCCCGTCTTCGGCACCCTCACCGAGGCCGTCCGCCCGGATGACAGCTCGGGTGAACTCCTGGAACGGCTGTCCCACAGCGGTGCCGTCCTGCTTGCGCAGACGCTCTCGGCAATAGAATCCGGACGGGCAAACGCCGTTCCGCAGGAAGGCGAAGTGTCCCTGGCGCCAAAGCTTGGGATCGACGACGGCCGCATCGACTGGCGCCAGCCGGCCCTGGCCATCGGACGCCGGGCACGCGGCGTCACGCCCGAACCCGGCGCGTGGACCACCCTGGACGGACAGCGGGTCAAACTCGAACCCGTTGCGCTCCGGCCGGACGTTCCGGCGTTGCTGCCCGGACAGGTCCTGCTGAACGGGAAGAGTGTGCTGGTAGGCACGGGATCCCACCCTGTGGAGCTCACACGGATACAGCCCTCGGGCAAAAAGATGATGGCCGCGGCTGATTGGGCGCGCGGACAAGGTGCACTGGAAGGTGTGGAATTCGAATGAGTGAGTCCGGAACGGGCGGCAACGGCCGCGGCAACAGTCCCCAGCGCGGCCGCGGCGTAAGCCAGCGGAACGCCCAGGGCCGGGAGCGTAACCGCGGCCCGAAGCGGAACTTTACCGAGAGCGCCCCCTCCCAGCGCACGCGGCGGGCAGATCCGGCCCGGCTGGTGGCTTTCGAAGTTCTGCGCGCCGTGGCAGCGGAGGACGCGTACGCAAACCTTGTGCTGCCGGCCCGTATCCGCCACCACGGACTGGACAAGCGGGACGCAGGGTTCGCCACCGAGCTGGCATATGGTGCCCTGAGGGGCCAGGGCACCTATGACGCAGTACTGGCCCGCTGTGTTGACCGGCCGCTGGACCAGCTGGACCCCGCTGTCCTGGACGCCCTGCGGATCGGCGCCCACCAGCTGCTCGCGATGCGTGTCCCCGCCCACGCCGCACTGGACCAGACCGTGGGACTGGCCCGCGCAGTCATTGGCGCCGGGCCGTCCGCGCTGATTAACGCCGTGCTCCGCAAAGTCTCTGCCCGCACCCTTGAGGAGTGGCTGGAGCTCCTCCTCAGTGACGAGACAGACGAAACCCGGATCTCCTCCATCCGATACGCCCACCCGGAGTGGATTGTCCGGGCGCTGCGGCAATCGCTGGTGGCACACGGCCGCCCGGTTTCAGAGATCAATGAACTCCTCGAGGCGGACAACGCCGTCCCGGTGGTGAACCTCGTCGCCCTGCCCGGCTTAGGCAGCCTTGATGAAGCGCTGGAAGGCGGAGCCACGCCCGGTGAGCTCGTCGAAGGCTCGGCTCTCTCCAGCGGAGGTGACCTTGGCCGGCTGGCGTCGGTGCGCGAGGGCAGCACCAGGGTGCAGGACGTCGGCTCCCAGCTCGTCGCCCGGGCGATGGCCGCCGTGGACCTGGACGCCGTTGGCGGTCAGCCCGCCGGCAAGGCCGGCGAAAAATGGCTGGACCTTTGCGCCGGACCGGGCGGCAAGGCAGCGCTGCTGGGCGCCCTGGCCCGGGAGAACGGCGCCACCCTGCTGGCCAACGAGCCCGCACCGCACCGCGCCAAGCTGGTGCGGCAGGCGCTCGCCGCAGTACCGCACGAGGTCTGGCATGTCCGGACAGGAGACGGCCGCGAGGTGGGCACTGAAATGGCGGAGAGCTTCGACCGCGTGCTGGTGGACGTCCCCTGCAGCGGACTCGGTGCCCTGCGGCGCCGGCCCGAGTCGAGGTGGCGGCGCACTCCCAAGGACCTCGCGGACCTTGGCCCGCTGCAGCGCGAACTGCTCAAATCAGCGCTCGACGCCGTCCGGCCGGGAGGCGTGGTGGCCTACGTGACCTGTTCGCCCCACCCCGCCGAGACCACCGCCGTCGTCACCGATGCGCTGCGCAAGCGAGACGACCTTGAACTGCTCGATGCCGGCGCCGCCCTGGACAAAGTGAGCCTGCCGGGCCACCTCGACGCCGGGCATGAACTGACGGCCCAGCTGTGGCCGCATGTGCACCGGACGGACGCCATGTTCCTCGCCCTCATCCACAAGAAACCCTGATCCTCCGCCCACCTGATCCCTCCGCCTTCAGTGAAAGGAGCCGACATGGCTCAGTGCTGCATCAACCCCAGCATCCTCTCCGCCGACTTCGTCAACCTCGAGGCCGAGCTGCGCAGAATCAGCAATGCTGACGCGGTCCACGTAGACGTCATGGACAACCACTTTGTGCCGAACCTGACCCTCGGCCTGCCGGTGGTCCAGCGCATACAGGCGGTCAGCCCGGTGCCGCTTGACGCGCACCTGATGATCGCCGACGCCGACCGTTGGGCGCCCGCCTACGCCGACGCCGGCCTCGCCTCCGTGACGTTCCACGTCGAAGCCTCCATCGCGCCGATCAAACTGGCGCGGGAACTGCGGGCACGGGGGGCGAAGGCCGGCATGGCCCTGCGCCCGGGCACCCCGGTGGAGCCCTACCTGGACATGCTGTCGGAACTGGACCTGTTGCTGATCATGACCGTGGAACCGGGTTTTGGCGGCCAGTCGTTCCTTGACCTGACGCTCCCCAAAATCAGGCGTGCGCGGGCAGCCATCGACGGATCGGGCACCGGGGTGGCCCTCCAGGTTGACGGCGGCATCACCGAGGAGACCATTGTCCGGGCCGCCGAGGCTGGAGCCAACGTTTTCGTTGCAGGCTCCGCCGTGTACGGTGCGGACGATCCCGCAGCAGCGATCGACCGACTCAGGGCAGCCGGATCGCGCCCGCTTTCAGCCGGAGCGGGCGCTGTCTCGGAATCATGACGGCGTCTGACGGGAATAGCAGGACCAGTCACTCAGTTGTGACAGAATAACAACACACATTACGTGCTCCGGGGTCGGTGTAAGTCCGAACCGGCGGTGACAGTCCGCGACCCGCGAGCCGGCACAGGTCCTTTCCAGGAACTGGTCCGGCGGACGGTTGAACCGGTGAAATTCCGGTACCGACAGTTAAAGTCTGGATGAGAGAAGCACGTACAGCTGTTACTGCAGCGCCCCTTGGGCGGTGCGGTATTTGCGCTGTCGTATACCCCCGGAGCCAAATCGGTTCTCGAGGGAAGGAACGACGAACGCTTTGACGCCGCAGACAACAGGCATGTTCAGCGCCACCGAGATCGATGCCATGGAGGCCGCGCTCGATGCGGCGCTGCAGGGTCCCCGAGGGGCTAACCCGCTGGTGGGGGCTGTCATCATCGGACCCGACGGCCGGCAGCTCGTGACCGGATACCACCGCGGCGCCGGGACGGCCCACGCGGAGGCTGACGCCATTGCGCAGGCCGCCATGAAAGGCATCGACCTTGCGGGGTCCACCATGGTGGTCACTTTGGAACCCTGCAACCACTGCGGCCGGACCGGGCCGTGCGCCCAGGCAATCATCGACGCCGGAATCGCGTCCGTGGTCTACGCCGTGGACGATCCCCACGACCCCGCCGCCGGAGGAGCCGCAACGCTCCGCGCCGCGGGCGTCGGCGTGAAGTCGGGGCTGTCCGCGCGGGCGGCATTCGAGCTGAACCAAAGGTGGTTTGAAGCCGTCCTGGCCAAACGCCCGTTCGTCACGCTCCACATCGCCCAGACCCTGGACAGCCGCATCGCAGCAGCGGACGGCACCAGCCAGTGGATCTCCAGCCCGGAATCCCTCGCGGACAACCACGGACTCCGCGGCCGGGTGGACGCCATCCTGGTGGGCACGCAAACGCTCCTGGTGGATAATCCGCGGCTCACGGCCCGGGATCCTTCAGGCGAGACGGCAGGCAGCCAACCACTGCGGGCGGTCATGGGCCTGCGCGGGATTCCCGCGGAGGCTGCCATTCATGGGGACGACGGCCGGGTCCTCCACCTGCCCACCCGCGACCCGCGCGAAGCCCTGGAGCAGCTCTTCGCCGCCGGCGTCCGGCACGTCATGGTGGAAGGCGGATCGCGGATCCTTAGCGCGTTCCTCGCGGCCGGCCTCGTGGACGAGCTGATCGTCTACCTGGCGCCCACCCTGCTGGGTTCCGGCACTCCGGCGCTTGGCGACCTTGGCATCACCACCCTGACGGAGGCCCAGGCCTGGGAATGGGATCAGGCGTCCGGGGGAGCCGTGCAAACGCTCGGCAGGGACCTCAGGCTTCACCTCTTCCCCGGGCACACCGAACCCGCCGGCCGGCACGCCGACGCCGGTACCGAACTGTCTTCATCCGAAATCCACCCACCCGAATCCTTACCGCACCGCAATGGCGCGGGCACAGCCACAGGAGGCCACTGATGTTTACCGGAATTATTGCCGAACAGGGCAGGGTGCTGTCCGTTGAACGCAACGGCGACGTCAGCGCCACTGTGCGTTTGCATGCGCCCGGAAGCACTGAAGGACTCACCCTCGGCGGTTCGATCGCCGTCAACGGAGTGTGCCTGACCGCCACAGCGATTGACGGCAAGGACTTCAGCGTTGACGTCATGGGCGAGACCCTGGTGCGGAGCACCATCGGCGAGCTCGACGCCGGCGATTCCGTGAACCTGGAACGCTGCGTTCCGGCCGGCGGACGCCTGGACGGCCACGTTGTCCAAGGACACGTGGACGGAGTCGGGGAACTGCTCGAACGCGAGGCGCTGGGCAACTGGGACCGGCTGCGGTTCGCGGTTCCCGTGCGGCTGGCGAGGTACATCGCCGAGAAGGGCTCCATCGCCGTCGACGGCGTCTCCCTCACGGTCACCGCGGTCAGCGACGCCTCGGAATCCGCGCCGTGGTTCGAGGTGGGCCTCATTCCCACCACGCTGGCCGACACCGGACTGGGGGCCAAGAGCACCGGCAGCAAGGTCAACCTGGAAGTTGACGTGCTGGCGAAGTACACCGAACGCCTGCTCGCCTTCGCCGGCGGCGCCGCCACCGGCACTGCCACAGCCGGACTGGGGGACGCGAAGTGAACCAGCTCAAGCACACCCCCGAAGTCCACACTCCGGAACTGCGCGCTCCCGAACTGCACACTCCCGACGTGCATGCCGAAGGACTCCCGGCTGGGGCCAGGACCGGCCTTGACCGGATCGAAGACGCCGTCCGCGCAATGGCTGCCGGCCTTCCGGTCCTGGTGGTGGACAACGAGGACCGCGAAAACGAGGGCGACATCATTTTCGCCGCCCAGCATGCCACCCCCGCCCTGATGGGCTGGACGGTCCGGTACAGCTCCGGGGTGATCTGCGTGCCGCTCGACGGCGCCCGGGCCGACGCCCTGCTGCTGCCGCCGATGGTTGAAGTCAACGAGGACTCCAAGGGCACCGCGTACACGGTGTCCTGCGATGCCGCCGTCGGAGTCAGCACCGGAATCTCCGCAACGGACCGGGCCCTCACGGCCCGCGTGCTGGCGGACCCCGGGAGCCGTCCGGGATCGATCACCCGCCCCGGGCATGTTTTCCCGCTTCGGGCCGTTAACGGTGGAGTGCGTGAACGTCCGGGCCACACCGAAGCGGCCGTGGACCTGTGCCGGCTGGCCGGATTGGAACCTGTGGGCGTGATCGCGGAGGTTGTGTACGACAACGGAGAGATGATGCGACTGGACGGTCTTCGCGGCTTTGCTGCAGAACACGGTTGCCCCCTGATCTCAATCGAAGACCTGGTGGCCTACCTTGAAGCAGCGCAGCCCGGCGGGCAGGCAACGGTCCCGGCAGGGAAAGAGGAGATACGATGACGGCTTCAGAGGCACGAAACGACGTAAGGGCCGGCCGCGGGACGCACCCTGTGAGCGGCGGGCCCATTGTCCAGCTGCCCAGCGAATTCGGGGACTTCGTGGCGCAGGCGTGGACGGACCTGGTCACCGGCGCCGAGCACCTCGCGGTCAGTTCACCTCTTCCGCCTGTGCACGGCAAGGCCCCGCTGGTGCGACTGCACTCGGAATGCCTGACCGGAGACGTCTTTGGCTCCTACCGCTGCGATTGCGGCGAACAGCTGGCCTACGCCCTCGAGAAGATCAGCGAGGAAGGCGGCACCCTGCTGTACCTGCGCGGACAGGAAGGCCGCGGCATCGGCCTGGCCAACAAGATCAAGGCCTATGCCCTGCAGGAAGCCGGCTTCGACACCGTGGAAGCCAACGAGCAGCTGGGCCTGCCGGTTGATGCGCGCTGCTACAAGGCCGCGGCCCAGATCCTGGCCGAGCTGGGACTTCATGAAGTCCGCCTGCTGAGCAACAACCCGGACAAGCAGAACCGGCTGGCGGACGCCGGTGTCACGGTAGTGGAAATGATTCCCACCGAGGTTCCCTCGCGCGAACAGAACATCCGCTACCTGCAGACCAAAAAGGACCGGATGGACCACCGGCTCGTCCTGGATACCCAGGCGGCGGAACCGGTGACGGCGCTGCCGTCGCCCGGCCAGGGTCCCTTCCAGCACGAACAAGACTAAGTCAGTACTGACAAGCCTGACCAAAAGAAACGAACCAGGAGACATTAGATGAGTGGACACGGCGCACCGGAGATTGACCTCACAACCCTCAACCCGGAGGAGACGTCACAGCTGAAGCTGGCCATCGTGGCTGCCAGCTGGCACACCCAAATCATGGACGGGCTGCTGGACGGCGCCCTCCGCGCCGCGAAGGACGCCGGCATCAGCGAACCCACCGTGCTGCGGGTTCCGGGCAGCTTCGAGCTCCCCGTGGCCGCTGCCCGGCTTGCCAAGCACTTCGACGCCGTCGTGGCGCTCGGCGTCGTAATCCGCGGCGGAACCCCGCACTTCGAATACGTCTGTGAGGCGGCCACAATGGGCCTGACGGACGTCAGCGTCAACACCGGCGTGCCAGTTGGCTTCGGCGTCCTCACGTGCGATACCGAACAGCAGGGCCTGGACCGCGCCGGCCTGCCCGGTTCCTCGGAGGACAAGGGCCACGAGGCCGTTACCGCAGCTCTTGCCACCGCCGTGACCCTGAAGCAGTACAGCTAAGGGACCCCTTGCTTGCTCCGGTCCTGTGTTGCTGTTGGTTGCAGTGTCTTGCCTCACATCCACGCCGTCATGGAACGGCCCGAGAGGCGGGGTCAGGCCCGGAGCAAGTAGGCTGGAGGGCGTGAAGAATTTCGAGACGCTGTTCGCAGAACTGAGTGAGAAGGCAGCCACCCGCCCGGCAGGCTCCCGCACCGTCGCAGAATTGGAGTCCGGAGTCCACGGCATCGGCAAGAAGGTCGTGGAGGAAGCCGCCGAAGTGTGGATGGCTGCCGAGTACGAATCCGATGAAGCGGCAGCCGAGGAGATCTCCCAGCTCCTGTACCACCTGCAGGTTCTGATGCTCGCCAAAGGACTCACCCTGGAAGACGTCTACAAGCATCTGTAGCCATGCGCTGCGTGGCCGATTGCCTGTAACCAAAACTTCCTAACCCAGAAAGACCCCCATGCTGCGAGTTGCCGTCCCCAATAAGGGATCCCTGTCCGAAGCGGCTTCGGCCATGCTGTCCGAAGCCGGCTACCGCCAGCGCCGCGATACCCGCGAGCTGGTCATGGTGGATCCTGACAACGACATTGAATTCTTCTTCCTCCGCCCGCGTGACATCGCCGTCTACGTCGGCCGGGGAACGCTCGACGTCGGGATCACCGGCCGCGACCTGCTGCTGGACGCCGAGGTGGAAGCGGAAGAGCTGCTGCCGCTGGGTTTCGCCGCCTCAACGTTCCGCTTCGCCGGCCCCGTGGGCGATTTCTCCACGGTTGAACAGCTCGAAGGCAAACGCCTGGCCACCAGCTACGACGGCCTCCTGCGCGGCTTCCTCGCCGAACGCGGCGTCAACGCCAAAGTTGTCCGGCTGGACGGTGCCGTCGAGTCATCGGTGCGGCTCGGCGTCGCGGATGCGATTGCCGACGTCGTCGAAACCGGCAACACGCTCAAGGCCGCCGGGATGGAAATCTTCGGTGAACCGATCCTCAAATCGGAGGCCGTGCTGATCCGCCGCACCGGCCAGGGCGGTGCCGCGAACGGCACGGCCAAGGAGATCGAAGTGCTGATCCGCCGCCTGCAGGGCGTGCTGGTGGCCCGGCAGTATGTCCTGATGGACTACGACATCCGCAAGGAACTCGTGGAGCAGGCCGCCGCGCTGACCCCCGGACTGGAATCACCCACGGTCTCCCCGCTGCGCGATTCGGACTGGGTTGCCGTGCGTTCCATGGTCCCCAAGAAGGAAACCAACCGGATCATGGACGAGCTCTACGACCTCGGTGCCCGCGCCATCCTGGTCAGCAGCATCCACGCCTGCCGGATCTGAGCCGGGCCCCTATCCAGAGGCCTTCCCGAATCTCCCTCCAGCGAACCTTCAGGAGTAATCATGGCTGTAGCAGTGCGCGTCATTCCGTGCCTGGACGTTGATGCCGGCCGCGTGGTCAAGGGCATCAACTTCGAAGGCCTCAGGGACGCCGGCGACCCCGTTGAGCTGGCTCACCGGTACGACAACGGCGGGGCCGACGAACTGACGTTCCTGGATGTGACCGCGTCGTCGGGCAATCGTGAGACCACCTTCGACGTCGTCCGCCGCACCGCCGAGGAAGTCTTCATCCCGCTGACTGTCGGGGGTGGTGTCCGGGGCGTGTCCGAGGTGGACAAGCTCCTGCGCTGCGGGGCGGACAAGGCCTCCATCAACACGGCGGCCGTCGCCCGGCCCGACGTCATCGACGAAATCACCCGGCACTTCGGATCGCAGGTGCTGGTGCTCTCCCTGGATGCCCGGCGCACCCGCCCCGGATCCGAGCCCACGGCGTCGGGTTTTGAAGTGACCACTCACGGCGGCCGGCAGGGGACCGGGATCGACGCCATCGCCTGGGCACGGGAAGCCGCGGACCGGGGCGTCGGCGAAATCCTGCTGAACTCCATTGACGCCGACGGCACCAAGGACGGCTTCGACCTCGAGCTGATCCGCCTGGTGCGTGCCGCCGTCAAGGTGCCCATCATCGCGTCCGGCGGTGCCGGCAAGCCCGAACACTTCCCGCCCGCCGTCGCAGCCGGGGCGGACGCTGTACTGGCGGCGTCGATCTTCCACTTCGGGCCGGTCGACATGATTTCGCAGGTTAAGACCGCCATCCGCGAAGCGGGTTTCGAAGTGCGCTAGCCGTTAACTAAAAACGCGGGGCCACCTGCGCATCATCCTTTGACCGGATGGCGCCAGGTGGCTCCGCGTTTCCCGTTAAAGTGCGTTTCCCCTTAGTAGGCTTAATAGGGGAGGGTTTTAGAGCCCGACTTCGGCTGACTGCAGAAGCGCGACGGCGTCAGGCTGGCCTTCGAAGGTAACCAGGGCATGGCGGGTCCGGCCATGGGCGTGCATCAGCAGCTCGCCCGGCTCGCCCACAATGGCCACCGACACGGGAGCGCGCTTGGCGACATGGCGGGGACCCGACGGTCGCACCAGGACAATGCCCAGGTCCACGCCGCGGTACAGGATGGCAGCACGCTTGACGAGTTCGTCCCACAGGGCGTCTGAATACTCCTCGTCCAGGGCCCGCGGCGCCCAGCGGTCCACGGCACGGCGCACGTCCTCGGTGTGCACGAAATACTCGATCAGGTTGGAGCTCTCGGCCAGGGCCCTGATCCTCAGCGGCGACAGTGCCGGCGGACCGCCGCGGAAGGTATTGACCAGCCGGGTGTAGTCCTCCGGGGTCTTGAGTTTGGCGGCCAGCTTCGCGGTGGCCTCGTCGGAGGCTTTGGCCAGGCTCTTGATGATCAGGCCAAGGCCCACACCGGCCTTGCGTTCGCGCAGGTAAAGGTGCGCGGCGAGGTCGCGGGTACGCCAGCCGCGGCAAAGCGTGGGGGAGTCAGGACCGGCCGCCAACAGGGTTTCGGCCAGGACTTCTCGGGACGGATCGACGAAATGCATCACTTGTGAAACTAGCACGAGAGGCCTCGTGTTGCGCAGTGGACCCGCTGCGAATATCGAGCTGATCGTCACACTGCCGTGAGGCACTAGACTTGGTCTGATGTCTGAGCAGCCTGCCCCCGCCCCAGTACCCGTTTCGGCGCCCGTTGCGGCACCCGATGCCGGGCCGATTTCGGCGCCTGCTGCCGCACAGGATGGCAGAGTGCTTCCTGCCGAGGTGGCGGCGGCGCTCAAGCGTGACAGCGCCGGGCTGGTTGCCGCCGTCGTGCAGCAGTTCGACACCAATGAGGTGCTTATGTTGGGCTGGATGGACGACGAAGCGCTGCGGCGCACCATGACCACAGGGCGTGTGACGTTCTACTCCCGCTCCCGCCAGGAATACTGGCGCAAGGGCGACACCTCCGGCCACGTGCAATGGGTCAAGTCCGTTGCACTGGACTGCGACGGCGACGCCCTGCTTGTCCGCGTCGACCAAGTGGGCGCGGCCTGCCACACGGGCACCCGGACGTGCTTCGACGGCCGCGGGCTTTCCGTGGTTTCCGGCAACGCCGGCTAGCACATCCCTTGGCAGGTGCCGGCGGAAGACGCCGGACACCCACCCCACACGATTCAGGCACCACTCAAGAACAGGCGGATCACCATAGCCATGCAGGACCTTGGAATCATCAGCCCGGGCCTCGAAGAATTCCGGGAACTCGCCAGCCACAGCCGCGTCATCCCCGTCCGGCTCAAGGTACTGGCCGACGCCGAGACGCCCATCGGGCTGTACCGGAAGCTGGCCAACGGCCAGCCCGGCACGTTCCTGATGGAATCCGCTGCAGTGGGCGGGGCGTGGTCCCGCTATTCCTTCATCGGCGCCAAATCGCGCGCCACCCTGACCACGAAGGACGGCCAGGCGTACTGGCTGGGCCAGCCGCCTGCGGGCGTGCCCGTCGACGGCAACCCCGTGGATGCCATCAGGGACACCGTGGAGGCCCTCCGGACCGACCGATTCGACGGCCTGCCGCCCTTCACATCCGGCCTGGTGGGATTCCTCGGCTGGGAGACAGTCCGGCACTGGGAGAAGCTCACCAGCCCGCCCGAAGACGACCTTCAGCTGCCCGAACTGGCCCTGAACCTGGTCACCGACATGGCAGTGCACGACAACATGGACGGCACCGTCCTGCTGATCGCCAACGCCATCAACTTCGACAACAGCTCCGAGCGGGTCGACGAGGCCTGGCACGACGCCGTGGCGCGGGTCAAGGCGCTCCTCGCCAGGGTCAGCACGCCTGTTGAACAGCCGATTTCGGTCCTGGAGCCTGCCGCGCTGGACTTTGCCTCCAGCGTCCAGGAGCGCTGGAACGAGCCCGACTATCTCGCAGCGCTGGACCGCGGCAAGGAAGCGATCGTGGACGGTGAAGTGTTCCAGGTGGTCATTTCACGGCGCTTCGAAATGGAATGCGGGGCCGACCCGCTGGACGTCTACCGTGTGCTGCGCAACACGAATCCCAGCCCGTACATGTACATCTTCAGCCTCGAAGACGCCGCCGGCCGGCAGTACTCCATCGTGGGCTCCTCCCCGGAAGCCCTCGTGACGGTCACGGGCGAGGAAGTCATCACGCACCCCATCGCCGGCTCCCGCCCGCGCGGCAAGACCGTGGAGGCGGACAAGGCCTTGGCCGAGGAGCTGCTGGCCGACCAGAAGGAGCGCGCCGAGCACCTCATGCTGGTGGACCTCTCCCGCAACGACCTCTCCAAGGTGTGCGTCGCCGGCACGGTGGACGTCACGCAATTCATGGAAGTGGAGCGGTTCAGCCACATAATGCACCTGGTTTCAACGGTGGTAGGCAAGCTCGCCCCCGCCGCCAAGGCGTACGACGTCCTCAAAGCCACGTTCCCGGCCGGTACGCTCTCCGGGGCTCCGAAGCCCCGCGCACTGCGGCTCCTCGACGAGCTTGAGCCCCACCGCCGCGGAATCTACGGCGGCGTGGTGGGGTACCTGGACTTCGCCGGTGACATGGACATGGCCATCGCCATCCGTTCGGCGCTGCTGCGCGAAGGCCGGGCCTATGTCCAGGCCGGCGGCGGCATTGTGGCCGACTCGGTCAACCCGACGGAAGCCCTGGAAACCGTCAATAAGGCTGCCGCGCCGCTGCGCGCCGTCCACACGGCCGGTTCGCTGCACAACATCACTGCCGACTCCGTTCCGGAGCCGGGAGATGCCACCGGCGGTGGCGCCGGCGCCCCGGCCAGCCAAAGCTCAGGCAGCTGATGGCGGTCATGCAGGAAAAAGCGAGCCGGCCGGCCACTAAGCGAACAGGAACACCGGCGTGGGCACGGAAGTCCACGCTGGTCCTGCTCATTGCGGCCATGGCCCTGGCCGCCTTCGGCACCACGACCCAGACCTGGCTCACCGTCCACCTGGACCCCGCCCAGCTTGGCCAGGCGGTCAACAGCCAGGACGGCCTCCAGGTGCAGGGCAGCAAGGCGGCCACCACTGTCACCGCCCTCGCCCTCGTGGCGCTGGCTGGCGGCCTGGCTGCCTCGATCGCCGGCCGGATGGCCCGCTGGGTCATCACTGCGATCATCGTCCTGGCGTCCGCAGGCATCGTGACCGCGGCCGTCACGGTCATGACGGACCCGCTCGCCGCCGCCCAGGGTTCCATCGCCGCCGCCACCGGGATTACGGGGAGCAGCGTTCAGGTGAGCGTTTCGGCCTTCCCGGCCCTCGCCGTCGTGGCCGGTATCCTGCTGGGGCTGGGCGCCCTGCTCATCATCCCGGCTGGACGCCACTGGAAGGCCAGGACCAAGTACGACGCCGCGGCCCCCGGCACCCCGGGTGCGCCGGAAGGCCCCGCAGATGAGATCGACAGCTGGGACAGGCTGTCGCGGGGCGACGATCCCACGTAGCCCGCGGGCAGGCCGATGTCCAAGGCGCGGCCAAAAAATGGCAGAATGTAAGCAGTATTCATCCTGAGGAGATTTCCATGAGCAAAGCCACTGTTTCCGCATCCAAATCCGCTGCTGCCGAAACCGTCAACACTGGCGTGGACCACAGCGCAGACCTGGGCCACGGCAACAGCCCGGCAGCCTGGACGTGCGTGATCGTCATGCTGATCGGCGCACTCATCGCGTCCATCGCCTTCGTCATCGCCAGCACGCCCATCTTCATTGCCGGTGCCGTCGTTATGGTGATCGGCCTGATTGCCGGCTGGATCATGCGCAAGGCCGGCTACGGCGTGGACGGCAGCAAGCTCAAGAACTCCGGCCACTAGCAGTGACTGTTCTCGATGACATCAATGCCGGTGTCAGGGAGGATATGGAGGCCCGCCAGCGCCTGGTTTCCCTCGCTGAGCTGAAGGAACGTGCCGCAGCGGCCGCCCCGGCGCGTGACGCCTGGGCCGCCCTCGGCGGAATTTCCGCGGTGCGCAACGAGCTGAAGGTGATCGCCGAAATCAAACGGCGAAGCCCCTCCAAGGGCGATCTGGCAAGCATCACGGACCCGGCCGACCTCGCCGTGCAGTACGCCGACGGCGGAGCTTCCGTCATCAGTGTCCTCACCGAACAGCGCCGGTTCAATGGGTCCCTCGCCGACCTCGACGCCGTCCGCAAGGCCGTGGACCTTCCGCTGCTCCGCAAGGACTTCACGGTCGACGAGTACCAGATCTGGGAAGCCCGCGCCCACGGCGCGGACCTGATCCTGCTGATCGTGGCCTCGCTGAGCGACGCGGAACTGCGCGACTTCAGCCAGCTCACCCGTGAGCTGGGCATGAACGCCCTCGTGGAGACCCACACGGCCGAAGAGATCGAACGCGCTGTCGCGGCGGACGCCCGGATCATCGGCGTAAACGTCCGCAACCTCAAGACGCTCGATGTCGACCGCTCGCTCTTCGCCTCCCTCGCCGGCGGCATCCCGTCCGAGGCAGTCATAGTGGCCGAATCCGGAGTCCGCGGCGTGGACGACGTGCGCCACTACGCCGCGGACGGCGCCAACGCCATCCTGGTGGGCGAAGCCCTCGTGAGCGACGCCACCCCGCGTGAGCGGATTGCCGAATTTACCGCTGCCGGGGCGGAAGCCATCGCAGCACGGGTCTGACGACCGGGGCACCCGGCCGCAGACAGCTGCTGCCGGGTGCCGCCCGATATTTCTTATGAACAGTGGAACAGGATGGTGAGACCGATGGTCGACGCGCCAACAGCGGGCTCTGACGAGGGCACCGCGGACGCATTTCTTCAAGGAGACCGGTCCCTGCGCCACGCGCCGGGTCCCTACTTCGGCTCCTACGGCGGGCGCTGGATGCCCGAATCCCTCATCGCAGCTTTGGACGAGCTGGAGGACACCTTCGAGAAGGCCAAGGCCGACCCGGACTTCGTCGCCCAGATAGCGGACCTGAACAAGAACTACTCCGGCCGCCCGTCCCTGCTCACCGAGGCCAAGCGCTTCGCCGAGCACGCCGGGGGAGTCCGCATCTTCCTGAAGCGTGAGGACCTGAACCACACAGGTTCGCACAAGATTAACAACGTGCTGGGCCAGGCCCTTCTCGCCAAGCGCATGGGCAAGACCCGCGTGATCGCCGAGACCGGCGCCGGCCAGCACGGTGTTGCCAGCGCCACTGCCGCGGCCCTGCTGGGCCTGGAATGCGTGGTGTACATGGGTGCTGAGGACTGCCGCCGCCAGGCGCTGAACGTGGCACGCATGGAGCTCCTGGGAGCCACGGTCATTCCGGTGACCAGCGGATCGCAGACCCTCAAGGACGCCATCAACGAGGCGCTCCGCGACTGGGTGGCGAACGTCGGCCACACACACTACCTGCTTGGCACGGCCGCCGGAGCCCACCCGTTCCCGGCCATGGTGCGGTACTTCCACGAGGTCATCGGCGAGGAAGCCCGAGCCCAGATCCTTGACCAGGCCGGCCGGCTGCCTGACGCCGTCTGCGCGTGCATCGGCGGTGGTTCCAACGCCATCGGCATCTTCCACGGTTTCCTCGACGATCCCTCGGTCCGGATCTACGGCTTCGAGGCCGGCGGCGACGGCGTGGACACCGGACGCCACGCCGCCACCATCACGCTGGGCAAGCCGGGCGTGCTGCACGGCGCACGCTCCTACCTGATGCAGGACGACGACGGGCAGACTATCGAGTCGCACTCCATCTCGGCAGGCCTGGACTATCCGGGCGTCGGCCCGGAACACTCCTACCTCGCGGACATCGGCCGCGTCAGCTACGAGCCCATCACCGACACCGAAGCCATGGACGCCTTCCGGCTCCTGTGCCGCACCGAAGGCATCATCCCCGCCATCGAATCCGCCCATGCCCTGGCCGGTGCCATCAAGGTGGGCCAGCGCCTCGCTGCCGAAGCCAGCGCCGCAGGCGAAATGGCAGGCGACAAGATCGTGATCGTGAACCTCTCCGGCCGCGGCGACAAGGACGTGGCCACGGCCGCCGAATGGTTCGACCTGCTGGACGAGAATTCCGCAGAGGCCGAGATCGGCAAAGAAGGGGAACAGCTGTGAACGGCGTCCAGGACATCACCAGCACCAGCAAATCGGCGGCCGCCATTGACAAGGCACGCGCCGAAGGCCGCGCAGCCCTCATCGGCTACCTGCCCGCCGGCTACCCCAGCGTGGAGCAGACCATAGCGGCCGGCATCGCGCTGGCCGAGAACGGCGCCGACCTGATCGAGATCGGGATCCCGTACTCAGACCCCGTTATGGACGGGCAGGTCATCCAGGCAGCCACCACCGAGGCCCTCGCGAAGGGCTTCCATGTCCGCCAGGTCTTCGACGTCGTAGCCGGCATCACCAGCAAGACCAACGCCGCCGTCCTGGTCATGACCTACTGGAACCCCGTCCTGCGGATGGGTGTGGACGAGTTCTCGCGCCGCCTCGCCGAGGCCGGGGGAGCCGGACTCATCACTCCGGACCTGATCCCGGACGAGGCCGCCGAATGGATGGCCGCCTCGGACAAGTACGGACTGGACCGCGTGTTCCTCGTGGCCCCGTCCTCCTCGCCGGAGCGCATGAAGCGCACGGTGGATGCCAGTCGCGGCTTCGTCTACGCGGTGTCCATCATGGGCGTCACCGGCGCGCGTGATTCCGTCAGCACCGCGGCCAAGGACGTTGTTGCCGCCGCCCACGCTGCGGGCGCCGAACGCGTCTGCGTCGGACTGGGCGTTTCCAACGCGGACCAGGTCCGGGAAATCGCGGCCTACGCCGAGGGTGTCATCGTGGGAACGGCGCTTGTCGCCGCCATCCGCGACGACGGCGTGGACGGCGTGGCCGCGCTAACGAAAGACCTCAGCACCGGCCTCACCAGGGAAGAAGCCTAAACGATGCAGACTGTCCTCCAGGCGGCGGCCTTGGTCCCCGCCAGCATTCCGAGCCCGGACTGGTCCGGGTTCGACATCCCGCTGCCGTGGGGGTCGCTGCGCATCCACGCGTACGCCCTGTGCATCCTGGCCGGAATCGTCGTTGGCCTCTGGCTGACCTCCGTTCGCTGGAATAAGCGCGGCACGCCTGAGGGCAGCCTGTGGGACATCGCCATCTGGGCCATCCCGTTCGGCATCATCGGCGGCCGCCTGTACCATGTGTTTTCGTCCCCGGACGCCTACTTCGGCCCCGGCTTTGACGGCACAGGCGACCTCTCCCTGATCCCGCAGATTCAGCGCGGCGGCTTAGGGATCTGGGGTGCTGTGCTCCTCGGGGCAGTGGGCGCCTGGATCGGCTGCCGCCGGGCCGGCGTCAAGCTCACGGCATTCCTGGATGCAGCAGCTCCGGGTCTGCTCCTGGCCCAGGCCGTTGGCCGCTGGGGCAACTACTTCAACCAGGAACTCTTCGGCGGCCCCACCACGCTGCCCTGGGGCCTGCAGATCGACGCCGCCAACCCGAACTTCCCGGCGGGAATGCCGGCCGATACGCTGTTCCACCCGACGTTCCTTTACGAATCCCTGTGGAACATCGCCGGCGTGGTGATCCTGCTGGCACTGGACCGGAAGTTCAGCTTCCGCCGCAGCCGGCTGTTCTGGCTATATGCCATGTACTACACGCTGGGCCGTGTCTGGATCGAAGCCATGCGGATCGACGACGCGGAACAGATCAACCTGTTCGGCATCACTACCCGGCTGAATGTCTGGACCAGCATCGTCGTCTTCCTGGCGGCCCTGATCGTGTTCGTAGTACTCGGTCTCCGCAAACGCGATGAGCCGGATACCCCGTACCTGGACGGTCATATTCCGGCGGACAATGCCGTCGACACGGACGCCGGCAATGGCGACGATGCCGAATTGGCAGCCGTTCCGGCGCACGGCAAAACCATCCGGCATTCGGACAAGAGTGTCTCAGATAGTGGGTCCCGTGATAATCTCCCAGATAACCAAAGCGGTCCGGGGCACACTTCCGCCCCAACTGAAGCGGTGACGGATTCGTCTGTCGGCACTAAGCCCGCCAAGGGCTCGCCGGCCGAAGGAAACCCCGGTCACCAGGACTCCGGAACCGCGCCGGACACTGACGGCACCAAGTAGTCAGCGCCGGCAAACCGGGCAGCAGGGCTACCGCTCGCAGCGCCCGTTCCCACAGCGTCGTGGCACCAGGGCCCCGTTCCCGTCAGCACAGAGCTGTTGACGGGTCAAGCCCGGGTCAGGGGCCTGCGTAACTGTTAGTTCAGCAGGCCGGGCTGACCTACAATTTCCAGTAACTAACACTTTGTTGTGCCCATCACACCGGCATTGCGAGTGGGGCCAACGTTGTCCCTTCCATACGCACGATCAGGAGGAAGGACGTCTCCCATGACCCAAACTCTTCACAGCCCCAGTTGGTCCGAGCCGACCCGGCCGGATGCCGCCATGTCGCCGTTCAAGCGGTTCGCGGCCCTTCCGGAAGCGGCCGGACTGTATAACCCGGAGCGCGAGAAGGACGCCTGCGGCCTCGCCATCATTGCCACGCTCCGGGGTGAGCCCGGCTATGACATCGTTGATGCCGCCCTGACTGCCCTGCGCAACCTCGAGCACCGTGGTGCCGTGGGCGCCGACGAAGGAACGGGCGACGGCGCCGGGCTGCTGATGCAGGTCCCGGACGAGTTCTTCCGCGCCGTGGCAGAGTTTGAGCTTCCTGCGCCCGGACAGTACGTCGTGGGTACCGCGTTCCTCCCGGCCGAGCAGCGCGAAGCCGATGCCGCCAAGGCCGGCATCGAGGGCCTGGCCGCCGACGAGGGGCTCACCGTCCTCGGCTGGCGCGAAGTCCCCGTGGTGGCCGATCTCGTCGGTGCCATGGCGCGTGCCTGCATGCCGTACTTCTCGCAGCCGTTTTTTGCCTCCAGCACCGGGGAAGTGCTGGAGCGCAACGAACTCGATTCCCGGGCCTGGCGCATCCGCAAGCGTGCCCAGAACAAATTCGGCGTGTACTTCCCGTCGCTGTCCTCCCGGACCATCGTCTACAAGGGCATGCTCACCACAGCCCAGCTGGAGCCGTTCTACCCGGACCTCTCGGACAAGCGCTTCAAGACCAAGCTCGCGATTGTCCACTCGCGCTTCTCCACCAACACGTTCCCGTCCTGGCCGCTGGCCCAGCCCTTCCGCACCATCGCCCACAACGGTGAAATCAACACCGTCAAGGGCAACCGGAACTGGATGCGCGCCCGCCAGTCACAGCTGGCCAACCCGCTGCTGGGGGATTCCCCCGAGGAGCTGTACCCCATCTGCACCCCGGGCGCTTCCGACTCGGCCTCCTTCGACGAGGTTGCCGAGTTGCTATGGCTGTCCGGGCGCCCCATCACGCACTCGATCATGATGATGATCCCCGAGGCCTGGGAAAACCACGCCACGATGGATCCGGCCCGCAAGGCTTTCTACGAGTACCACTCCCTGCTGATGGAACCGTGGGATGGCCCGGCCGCCGTGTCCTTCACCGACGGCAGCTTGGTGGGCGCGACGCTCGACCGCAACGGCCTGCGCCCGGGACGGTACTGGATCACCGAGGACGGCCTGGTGGTCTTCGCCTCCGAGGTGGGCGTCATCGACGTCGAACCTTCCAAGGTGGTCAAAAAGGGCCGCGTCTCGCCGGGCAAGATGTTCCTGGTGGACACGGAAGCCGGCCGCATCATCGACGATGAAGAGGTCAAGGCAGAAGTTGCCGCCGCCAACCCGTGGGCGGAGTGGGTCAAGGACAACCTGATCGACCTCGACGACCTGCCGGAACGCGAGCACGTGGTGCACACCGCCGCGTCGGTCAACATCCGCCAGCGGACCTTCGGCTACACCACCGAGGAACTGAAAATCCTGCTGGGCCCGATGGCCCGCACCGGCGCCGAGCCCCTCGGCGCCATGGGTTCCGATACCCCGGTGGCCGTGCTGTCCAAGCGCCCCCGGCTCCTCTTCGACTACTTTGTGCAGTCCTTCGCCCAGGTGACCAACCCGCCTCTGGACGCCATCCGCGAAGAGCTGGTCACGTCCCTGATGTGTGCCATCGGCCCCAACGGCAACCTGCTGGACACCAAGCAGGTCCGGCAGCCGCAGGTTTCGCTGCCGTTCCCGGTGATCAACAACGACCAGCTCGCCAAGATCGCAAACATCGAAAGCCCGGACGGCGACAGGATCGCCATGAAGGTCCGCGGCCTGTACCGCCCCGAAGGCGGCGAAAACGCCCTGCGTGCCCGCCTGACGGAAATCTGCGAACAGGTCTCCGGCGCCATCAACCGCGGCGTGCAGTACGTGGTGCTCTCGGACCGTGACTCGAACGCCCAGTGGGCGCCCATCCCGTCGCTGCTGCTTGTCAGCGCTGTGCACCACCACCTGCTGCGCAGCGCCAACCGCACCAAGACCGCCCTGGTGGTCGAGGCCGGCGACGTCCGCGAAACGCACCACGTCGCCGTCCTGATCGGCTACGGCGCCTCCGCCGTCAACCCGTACCTGGCCATGGAATCCGTGGAACAGCTCATCAGTACCGGCGACGTTGTGGGCGTAACTGCCCAGGACGGCGTCTACAACCTGATCAAGGGCCTCGGCAAGGGCGTCCTGAAGATCATGTCCAAGATGGGCATCTCCACGGTGGCGTCCTACACCGGCGCGCAGACGTTCGAAGCACTCGGCCTCGGCCAGGAACTCGTGGACGAATTCTTCGCCGGCACGCACTCCCAGCTCGGCGGTGTGGGCCTGGACGTCATTGCCGCGGAAGTTTCCGCCCGGCACCAGATGGCCTACCCGGAAAACGGCATCGAACAGCCGCACCGCCCGCTGCTCGGCGGCGGCGAATACCAGTGGCGCCGCGACGGCGAGCCGCACCTGTTCAACCCGGAGACTGTCTTCCGGCTGCAGCACGCCACGCGTGAACGCCGCTACGACATCTTCAAGGCCTACACCCGTGGCGTGGACGACCAGTCCGAGAACCTCATGACCCTCCGCGGCCTGCTGAAGTTCAAGTCCGGCGCACGCCCCGCGGTGCCGCTTGAGGAAGTTGAGCCCGTCTCCAGCATCGTCAAGCGCTTCTCCACTGGCGCCATGAGCTACGGGTCCATCTCGAAGGAAGCACACGAGACCCTGGCCATCGCCATGAACCGGCTGGGCGCCAAGTCCAACACCGGTGAAGGCGGCGAGGACGTGGACCGCCTGCTGGACCCCGAGCGCCGCTCGGCCGTCAAGCAGATCGCCTCCGGACGCTTCGGCGTCACGAGCCTGTACCTGACCAACGCTGACGACATCCAGATCAAGATGGCGCAGGGCGCGAAGCCCGGCGAAGGCGGCCAGCTGATGGCGCAGAAGGTGTACCCCTGGGTTGCCCGCACGCGCCACTCGACCCCCGGAGTCGGACTCATCTCCCCGCCCCCGCACCACGACATCTACTCGATCGAGGACCTCGCCCAGCTCATTTATGACGCGAAGCGTGCCAACCCTTCGGCCCGGGTGCACGTCAAGCTCGTTTCCGAGGTGGGCATCGGCACGGTTGCCGCCGGCGTCACGAAGGCGAAGGCCGACGTCGTACTGGTTTCCGGCCACGACGGCGGTACCGGCGCCTCGCCTCTGAACTCGCTGAAGCACGCCGGTGTTCCGTGGGAACTGGGCCTCGCAGAGACCCAGCAGACCCTGATGCTCAACGGCCTGCGCGACCGCGTGGTGGTCCAGGTGGACGGCCAGCTTAAGACCGGCCGCGACGTGGTAATCGCCGCGCTGCTCGGCGGCGAGGAATTCGGCTTCGCCACGGCACCGCTGGTGGTCTCGGGCTGCATCATGATGCGCGTCTGCCACCTGGACACCTGCCCCGTTGGAGTCGCAACCCAGAACCCCGAGCTGCGCTCCAGGTTCAACGGCAAGCCCGAGTTCGTGGTCAACTTCTTCGAGTTCCTGGCTGAAGAGGTTCGCGAAATCCTTTCCGAGCTCGGCTTCCGCAGCATCGAAGAGGCCATCGGCCACGCCGAAATGCTGGATACCCGCGAAGCGATCAACCACTGGAAGGCCGAAGGGCTGGACCTGGACCCGATCCTGCACGGACTCGAGTTCGACGATGACGCGCCGCTGCGCAACCTCACCGGCCAGAATCACGAGCTGGACAAGCACTTCGACCAGCGGCTCATTACCATGGCCGCCGAGGCGCTGACCGACCGCAGCCCGGTGAAGATCGCCGTGAACGTCATCAACACGGACCGTTCCGTGGGCACCATGCTGGGCCACGTCGTGACCAAGACGTTCGGCACGGATGTGCTGGCGACCGACACGATCGACATCACCCTGACCGGCACCGCGGGCCAGTCGCTGGGCGCCTTCCTGCCCGCCGGCATCACGCTGCGCATGTACGGCGACTCCAACGACTACGTGGGCAAGGGCCTCTCCGGCGGCCGGATCATCGTCCGCCCGGACCGCACCAACGTGTTCCAGGCCGAGAGCAACGTAATCGCCGGTAACGTGATCGGTTACGGTGCCACCAGCGGCGAGATGTTCCTGCGGGGCCAGGTGGGCGAACGCTTCCTGGTCCGCAACTCCGGTGCGACGGCGGTTGTCGAAGGCATCGGCGACCACGGCTGCGAGTACATGACCGGCGGCCAGACGCTGATCATCGGACGGACGGGCCGTAACTTCGGCGCGGGCATGTCCGGCGGTACGGCCTATGTGCTGGACCTGCGCACCACCCGCGTGAACAAGCAGGCGCTGGAGTCCGGCGAACTGCAGCTCCGCGAGCTGGATGCCGAAGACCGCGACATTGTGCACGGCCTGCTGGTCAAGCACGTCGAGGAGACCGAGTCCCAGCACGCGGCACGTCTGCTCGAAAACTTCGACGACACCGCTGCCCGCATTACCAAAGTCCTGCCGCGCGACTACGCGGCCGTATTGCAAACCCGTCTTGACGCGATCGAAGAGGGCCTTGACCCCGATGGCGAAGAAGTATGGTCTCGAATCCTGGAGGTGACCGGTGGCTGATCCACGCGGATTTCTGAAAGTACGTCAGCGTGAAACCCAGCCGCGCCGTCCCGTTCCCGTCCGCATCATGGACTGGAAGGAAGTTTACGAGGCCCAGGAAAAGGGTGTCCTGAAAAGCCAGGCCGGCCGCTGCATGGACTGCGGTGTGCCGTTCTGCCACCAGGGCTGCCCTCTGGGCAACCTGATTCCCGAGTGGAACGACCTGGTCTGGCGGGACAAGGGTGAGGAAGCGATTGAGCGGCTGCATGCCACCAACAACTTCCCCGAATTCACCGGCCGCCTGTGCCCTGCTCCCTGCGAGGCATCCTGCGTGCTGGGCATCAACCAGCCCGCGGTGACCATCAAACAGGTTGAGGTCTCCATCATCGATGAAGCCTTCGACAACGGCTGGGTCAACCCGCTGCCGCCCCACCGCCTCACCGGCAAGACGGTCGCCGTCGTGGGTTCCGGACCGGCAGGCTTGGCCGTGGCCCAGCAGTTGACCCGCGTGGGACACACCGTCGCCGTCTATGAACGCGACGACAAGATCGGCGGGCTCCTGCGCTACGGCATCCCCGACTTCAAGATGGAAAAGGAGCAGGTGGACCGCCGTCTTGAGCAGATGAAGGCCGAAGGCACCCGCTTCCGGACCGGAGTGGCTGTAGGCACTGACGTGACCTGGGAGCAGCTGCGCCGCCGGTACGACGCTGTGGTTGTTGCCACTGGCGCCACCGTTCCGCGAGACCTTCCCATCCCGGGCCGCGAGCTGCAGGGCGTGCACTACGCCATGGATTACCTTGTTCCGGCCAACCGTGTGGTTGCGGGGGAGCAGGTGGAAAACCAGATCCACGCCAAGGGCAAGCATGTTGTGATCCTGGGCGGCGGCGACACCGGTGCTGACTGCCTCGGTACCGCCCACCGCCACGGTGCTGCCTCCGTGACCACGCTCGCCATTGGCAAGCAGCCGTCCGTGGAGCGCATGCCGAACCAGCCTTGGCCCACCTTCCCCACGCTCTTTGAGGTGGCGAGTGCGCACGAAGAAGGCGGCGAGCGTACGTACCTCGCCTCCACCGTGGAGTTCGTCGGCGAAAACGGCCAGCTCACCGGTGTGAAGGTTGCCGAGACGGAATTCGTGGACGGCAAGCGCCTCCCCAAGGCCGGCACCGAGCGGATCATTCCCGCGGACCTGGTGTTCCTGTCCCTGGGCTTCACCGGCGCGGAGCCTGCCGGCATCACGGAGCAGGTCCACGCTGAATTCGACGGCCGCGGCAACGTGGCGCGTGACGGCTACTACATGACCAACACCGAGGGTGTGTTCGTTGCCGGTGACGCCGGCCGCGGACAGTCGCTCATTGTGTGGGCCATCGCCGAGGGCCGTGCCTGTGCGGCGGCTGTGGACAAATTCCTGATGGGAACAACGATCCTGCCTGCCCCGGTTGCACCCACCGACCGGGCGATCGCCGTTCTCTAGTCACAAACGGGGGACCACGGAAGTTCACCTGCGGTACAACTCCAATCCAGAAACAGACCAATAGGGTAGGTATATGAGACGCGCTAAGATCGTGGCAACATTCGGACCGGCTATTTCCAGCTTCGAGAACACCCTCGCAGTTATTGAAGCCGGCGTGGATGTTGCCCGCATGAACATGAGCCACGGAGACTACTCCGTGCACGACGGGACTTACGAGAACGTTCGTAGGGCATCGAAGCAGCTCGGCAAGCCGGTTGCCATCATGGCCGACCTCCAGGGCCCCAAGATCCGTCTTGGCCGCTTTGTTGACGGCCCGCACCTGCTGGCAGTCGGCGACATCTTCACCATCACCACCGAAGACGTCCCGGGCACCAAGGACATCTGCTCCACCACGCTCAAGAGCCTCACCGACGACGTCAATGTCGGCGACGCGCTGCTGATCGACGACGGCAAGGTGGCCATGCGGGCCCTCGAGGTCGACGACGTCAAGGTGGTCGCCCAGGTGACCGTCGGCGGCATGGTTTCCAACAACAAGGGCATCAACCTGCCCGGTGTTGCGGTCAACGTTCCCGCGCTGAGCGAAAAGGACGAGGACGATCTGCGCTGGGCCATGCGCCGCGGCGTGGACATGGTTGCCCTGTCCTTCGTGCGTGACGCCACGGACATCAAGCGCGTCCACGAAATTATGGACGAAGAGGGTCGCCGCGTACCGGTGATCGCCAAGATCGAGAAGCCGCAGGCCGTTGAGCAGCTGCACGAGATCATTGACGCCTTCGACGCCATCATGGTGGCCCGTGGCGACCTCGGCGTGGAGCTTCCCCTCGAAGAGGTGCCGATCGTCCAGAAGCGCGCCATCGAACTGGCCCGCCGCTGGGCCAAGCCGGTCATCGTCGCCACCCAGGTGCTCGAATCCATGATCGACAACCCGCGCCCCACCCGTGCGGAGGCTTCGGACTGCGCCAACGCAGTGCTCGACGGCGCTGACGCAGTCATGCTCTCCGGCGAGACCAGCGTGGGCAAGTACCCGATCGAGACCGTCAAGGTCATGGCCCGGATCATCGAGTCCACCGAGGTCCACGGCCTGGAGCGCGTTCCCCCGCTGGGAACCAAGCCCAAGACCCGTGGTGGCGCCATCACCCGCGCCGCCGTCGAAATCGCCGACCAGCTGGACGCAAAGTACATCTGTGCTTTCACCCAGTCCGGCGACTCCGCCCGCCGCCTGTCACGCCTGCGTCCGGTCAAGCCGGTCTTTGCCTTCACCCCGGTGGAGCACGTCTGGAACCAGCTCGCGCTGACCTGGGGCATCCAGCCGGTCCTGGTCCCGATGGTGGACCACACCGACGAAATGACCGCACAGGTTGACCGTAGCCTGCTGGAACTGAACCTCGTGGAGGACGGCGACCTGGTGGTCATCGCTGCCGGTTCGCCTCCCGGCAAGGCCGGTTCGACGAACTCGCTGAAGGTCCACAAGGTGGGCGACCTTGCCGACAGCACATTCGTGGGCGATGCTGCCAGCAACAAGGAAAAGCTCGGACCGTGGCCGGAACGGAAGAAGAAGGCCTAGTAGGTCCTCTGATGCGGCGCTAGCCGCGCTTGGAACAAAAGGGAGGCTCCCTGCAGATTGGCGGGGAGCCTCCCTTTTTGTCTTTTTCTGGTGGTGCTGGCCGGCTTAAGCTGTCCGCATGGACCGGCGGGCCGCCGTCGTGCGGGACCTGCCGGGCCGGCGGAGCTGGCCTTGATGCCCGGCGGGCGGTGGCCTGCCGGGCCGCTGTGGTTAGTTGACCTGGTTGATGATGGTTTCGGCGACCTCGCGCATGCTGAGGCGGCGGTCCATGGAGGTCTTCTGGATCCAGCGGAAGGCCTCGGGCTCGGTGAGGCCCATCTTGGTGGTCAGCAGGCTCTTGGCGCGCTCCACGAGCTTGCGGGTGGCGAACTGTTCCTGGAGGTCCGAGACCTCGCTTTCGAGGGCCTTGATCTCCTCGTGACGGGAGAGTGCGATCTCCAGGGCGGGGATCAGGTCCGCAGGGGTGAAGGGCTTGACTACGTAGGCCATGGCTCCGGCGTCGCGGGCGCGCTCCACGAGTTCCTTCTGGCTGAACGCCGTCAGGAGCACGACGGGGGCGATGCGGGCCTTGACGATCTTCTCGGCTGCGGAGATGCCGTCCATTACTGGCATCTTGACGTCCATCAGGACGAGGTCGGGCTTGAGTTCCTCGGCGAGCTGCACGGCCTTCTCGCCGTTGTCCGCTTCGCCGATGACGTCATAGCCTTCGCCCCGGAGGATTTCGATGATGTCCAGGCGGATAAGGGTCTCGTCCTCGGCGACAATCACGCGGCGGGCCGGCTGGGTGTTGGGGTTTGACTCCGTCTGTTCTGACACGGGAACTCCTTGAAAGGTACGGCGGGAACTAGTCCATCTTAGTTGTGCCCGCTGTTGTACTTGGAACTGCATGGGTTCGTTGCGGCGGCACTGGCGCGATTCTGGAATTCAGCCTATCTGCATGTAGAGTAATTTCGCGCACTGGAAGCGATCGCGTTGCTCACAACTGAGCTGTGGGCCTACGATTGTTACTCCTGTGTAATCCGCGCCCGAGTGGCGGAATTGGCAGACGCGCCGCACTCAAAATGCGGTATCGAAAGGTGTGTGGGTTCGAGTCCCACCTCGGGCACGCATAACCCCTCGTCAGAGGGGTTTTTGCTTTAATGTGTGGACATTGAGCCTCCGCGGGTTCCTCTGATACTGGCCGCGGACTGTGCCTGGCGCCGCGATCGCCTGTGGAGTTATGTGGGTGGCGGGATCAGAGCCCTGGCTGGTGGGCCCTCCGCAGCTGGAATCTAGGGTATGTGCCGTCCTATCTGGCTGTACCGGCGGCCAGGTTTTTGGCCGTCACTCATTCATGGACAAGAGTTGTGGTGACGACATGACGAAGCCGAATTCCCTTCGACGATCTTCCTCGGATGGCTGCTTTCTGCGAACCAGGCAGAGTCCCGCTCATCGCGAGTTTGTCCGGCCAAAGGGTGTGTGCACATTGTGCACACCTTTGTGCACGGGCGGCTTTCCGGCCTGCATTTTGGTCCCTTCCTCATGGTTCTGCCTTCACTACTTCATGCGGTTCTCTGTTTCAGGCGACATGACTTTGCGGCCCGGATCGTGGGTTTCCTAGGACGTTCCGGGTTCAGCGGGAACGTCTCCGGTGGCGTCTGTGGCTGGCGTACGATCCGTCCACAGACTGCAGGTGTGTGGGATCCGGACTCTTCTTCCGGGCAATTCTGGTTGGGTTGATCCGTCGTACTTGTCCAAACTCGGCCGCGCGGCCATGTACATGTCTCTCGGAGTCTGCTCTTCAATGCCGTGTGGTGATGTCCTTGAATATTGGCTTCCGTGGGCTCCACCTGTGGTGCGGGTGAGCGCCATCGTCCGATAGCGCGAATGGTGTGGTTCAGCACCACTGTTGGTGTGGTTGAGCACCACCTGCAAAGCTCCTTCCACCGTGTGACGGACACATGGTGGAAGGAGTACCGGTAATGGTACGGAAGATCAAAGCGAAGCTGGTGTTGCAGCTGCGTAATCAAAGCCTGTCGAGAAGAGCAATGGAGTCAGCTCATGGGATATCCCGGCATAGCATTCAGGCGGTCCTCGATGCGGCGGAGCTGGCAGGTCTCGGTTGGGATGACGTCGCCGAGCTGTCGGAGGCCGAGGTGTATGCGGTGTTGTTTCCCGGCCGTGGCGTCCGTGAGAGTGTCTTTGCGCAGCCGGATTGGGCCCGTGTGCGCACCGAGCTGGCCCGTGTGGGGGTGACGTTGAAGCTGCTGCACCAGGAGTATCTCGACGCGTCTTCTCGCGCAGGGCAGGCGGTGATGAGTTATGACCGATTCTGCCGGCTTTATGGTGAGCACGCCGCCGTGACCGGGGCGTCGTCCCGGGTTGGTCACAAGGCCGGCCGCAGCATCGAGGTCGACTGGTCCGGGCCCACCATGCAGCTTCTGGATCCGACCACGGGTGAGATCTCGAAGGTGTACTTGTTCGTCGCCTGCCTGCCTTTCAGCCGGTATGCGTTCGTGGAAGCGAGCCTGGATATGCGGCAGGAGTCGTGGTTGCGCGCCCATGCGGCGATGGTGCCCGACAACCTGAAGACCGGGGTGATCTCCCACCCCCGCGAGGGAGAGGTCGTTCTCAACGACGCCTACCGCGAGATGGCGGCGCATTATTCAGCCGCCGTGCTGCCGGGCAGAGTTCGGGCACCAAAAGACCAGGCGAGCGTCGAGAACACGGTCTCGCACGTCGCGACCTGGGTCATCGCAGGGCTCAGACACGAGCAGTTCACGTCCCTGGCCCAGTTGCGCACCCGGGTCTATGAGCAGATCGATGCCTATAACCGGCAACCGTTCCAGAAACGCATTGGATCCCGGCTGAGCGTCTTCACCACCGAGGAACTGCCGCTCATGCAACCGCTGCCGGCTGCCCCGTTCGAGATCAGCACGTGGGCTACCGGCGCAAGGTGAACAAGAACGCACACGTGGTCTGGGCGAAGAACTTCTACTCCGTCCCCTTCAGCCACATCGGCTCTCTCGTTGACCTTCGCGTCACGGACACCATGCTGGAGGTCTATCGGGCTGACGAGCGCCTGACCAGCCACCTGCTGCTGCCGGCAAGCACGGTGAATCAGTATCAAACGAACGACGCGGACCTGCCCGAGGGACGCAGTTGGCAGGTCTGGGACCGGGCCCGGATTGACGATTGGGCAGCCCGGATGGGCCCGGCCACGGTGACGGTGATCGGCAAAATCTTCGAAGCAGCCTCCATCGAGGAGGTCGGCTACGACCCAACCCTGGCGGTCCTGCGCCTGTCTCGTAGGTTCTCACCAGCCCGGGTCGAAGCCGCATGCCAACTCGCGCTGCGCGGGCCGATACGATCGCCCCGTTACGCCCATCTGAGACCGATCCTCGATACCGGGCAGGACAAGACCGGCCACGTCCTGGAGGAACCTGAGGGCGACGATGGCGGATACGTCCGCGGCGGCGCCTACTACGCCAGAGGGACCCGTTGAGCCGCCTGGACGGGGAGACCAAACGCAAGCTCCGGGAGATGAACGCGAGCGAGCTGCTCGAGGCGATCGACACCCAGGACGAGACGCTGTCGATCAGTCTGTCCTTCGAAGAGCGGGTGAGGTTGGTCGTCGATGACGCCTACTCCACCTTCATGCACTCCAAGGTCGCCGGGCTGATCCGACGGGCGGGGCTGCGTTATCCGAACGCGGATTTGCGCCGCATCGAGCTGCTCGACGAACGCGGCCTGAACCGGCAGCTGCTGACCCAGCTCGGCCCTGCTCATTCGTGACCCGGCAGCAGAACGTCGTCTTCCAGGGGTTCACCGGATCAGGGAAGTCATATCTGGGATGCGCGATCGCCAAACGCGCCTGCGAGCACCGCATCCGCGCCCACTACGTCCGCATGCCCGACCTCGAAGAAGCCTGGGTCGCCGCTCAAGACACCCCCGGCGGAGCCGGGAAGTTCCTCCGCAAATACGCCGCATTCACGTTGCTCGTAATCGACGAGTGGTTGCTGGACCGGCCGACAGAGTCGATGCGCGGCATGCTGCTGGAGCTGATGGAGCGCCGCTACGGCGAAACATCGACGGTCTTCTGCACCCAGTACTCGCAGAAGGACTGGCACCAGCGCCTCGGCTCCGGTATTCACGCGGACGCGATCATGGACCGGATCATCCACAACACGATCTGGGTTGAGACGGGCACCTACAACATGAGGGAGCACACCGCGCTGGCCAGCGCGTAATCGATGACGGAGAGCGTCAGTGGCTCCCAGCCACACCACCACTGGCGCTCTCCCGCACGATCAGTGGTGCTGAACCGCACGATTGGGTGGTGCTCAAAGCCTCAAATACTCAATGTCCTTATAGGATGGCCAAGGCCCGTCGGGCAAAAGGCACCTTGAAAAGAAGCGGAGTCCCTGAAGATCATGGCTAGCATCCCCGAATTCCCTCACGCTTATTCCTCAGAGCTGAGCGTGTCTTCGGCTACCCTTGACCGTTTCGGACGTCGGAACGATGACGGCCTCACCTCGACGGTGGCTGAATACATGCGCAACTCAGGGTTCGTCATAGAAGTCACCCAGCCGACCGGACTCGGCGGGGGAGGGTTCATTGAATTCAAAGTGACTGCCGGTATGGTCGTCTCTGTGGTAAAGGCGCTCGGTTCTGCGGCGCGTTGGGCAGTTGATGCCGTAAGAAAGAAACAGCAGGACAAACTTAACAGGCGATTGCCGCCTGTCTGGATTCAGTTTTCTGCCAAACATCAGGGTGGAGCAGTGCCACTCCCAGACGCAGGCTTGCTCGTGGGCATTATTGCTGTCCTCCCTGGTTTGCTCAGTCATCTCGATGAGAAGTTTCCAAATCGCCAGTTCATCTTTGGAGGCGTCTCCAATTGGTACGAGGCACCCGCAGATGCTTCCCACTCCCGAAGGATAGGCTTTGAAATTGCTGGGGAGGATCTCAGCCCTGGCCGCCTTCTCCGCATGGCGCAGATACTGGAAGACAACCTGACTCACTCCGAAGTCATAGTCCGACTGGTAAAGACCCGGAAATGGCTGCCGCGGAAAGTAAAGATCCAAAAATCGAAAACTCTTTGTGGCCAGGATGATAAGACCAGTCGCACCCTGCCAGCCGTCAGTGCCCGTATGTGAGCCTGTAAGCCTCACGAGTCCGGTCGGCGAAGTCAGTGGTGCAAATCAAATGCGTTACATAAGTTCGAAAGTTTCCGCACCTTGCAGGGCATCAGACAAGCCGAGGCGGGATCAGGCAGATTTGCCAGCGCCGATAAGGATGGGCTGGGTTTAGTTCACCGATAGTCTGCCACATCACTGAAGTTCCCAGGGCAACACGGTGGGGGCGAATTACTGTGGACATCGGCATTGGTGGCGGCGCATCGGACATCAGTTTGGCAATTTGTGCGGCTAGCTTTTCTTCCAGCACTGGAGGAGCTACCTGCGCAGCGAGTCCGCTGTAGTTGTCTTGTATGAACCAGCTATGAAGTCCGTTGGGGTACCTGACTAGAAAGAGGTCCGCGTTCTCTGCGCTTCCAACGTGGCAGCCGGCTCTGATACGGGTTACCTCTTCGTTCCAGCGTCGAAAATACTGGCCGGGCGCCGGCGGAAGGTACGAGTTGTCTTGCCTGACCGCCTGTTGGAACGCGGTAATTTTACCCCTGCGCGCGAGGCCCTCGGCGCCGAGGAAAATCTGAGTTGTCGCCGGATACTCCCGCATATTAGCGGCTAACCGATCGCCGATGTATCGCTCAAGCGCTTCCAGGCTTTCAAAGGCAGTTTGTATCATTCGATCATCAGGGGTGTGGCCCCCATGCACGGCCCTATTGCGCAGATCAGCTAGATTGAACCGCCAGTCACGAATAGGCCCTGGTTGTTTGGTGTTCCACTGGCCCCCCAATCGGCCGGCGAACTGTGAGGTCACTTTCTTGGTGACCGTATCTTTAGTATCTAAAATTTTCGCCACAGCAGCGCAGTCCAAATCTTCCTCCCACATCATTAGGAGCATGATCTCGGACAGCAGTGCCTCCGCGGCGGCGCCAGCCAATATGATGGCCGAGAGGTTCTTACCACACGCGTATGCCAGACGTGCTTCTCGTCGCATATCACTGAACGCAGTGAACAGATTAGGGGAGTAATCGTTGAACGCTTGGCTTATCTGTTTGAGCTTTTCCTGGGGTAGTTCGGGACCCCGAAAACTACTTGCATACTGCTCGTCCTGGTTCGCCACGAACATAGTCATCTCAGGTTTTGCGAATATCTCACCGGAGGAAAGCATGACGGGGAGGATCGCCGGAAGGCTCTTTCACACTACGAGACTAAGAGGTCTCGTAGTGACTATGTGGTGCGACCTCTGAAATGAGCGCAGGATATTGAGTGCATTGTCGAAGCCGGTTGACAGTCCATCTTCATCCGCTAGTGCTATCGGCCCCGTGATCTCGGCAATGGTGACGCTTCGGGGCCTTTGAAAAGACGATGCACGCTCCTTCCCTCTTCCGCCCAACGCGTCCATGACGGCGGCGAGAGCTGTATCTGGAGTTTTGTGTTCGGATTGGTGGAATCGCACCTGCGTACGGAACACACTTTCCACGCCTTGACGCTTCCCCAGAGACACCGACGGTGATTTGTCTCTTGGATCCAAAACCTCAGTTATCGGCACGTCGAATAAGTGAGGAACGTCCAGAGGCTCAGGCAGTGGGATGAAGTATGCCACGACGGCTGTTTCTGGGGTCCACTGGCGACGCTGTGAGTGCGGCACGGAGTAGCGAGGCCACCTTGAGATTACGGGGGCAATGAAGTTGAGACTCAATAGCCACGGGCTCTTGCTCGCCACTTCATCCATGTTTCATTCCTTCAACCTGCCAGTCGATGCCACCACAGCATCAAGTCTGCTCCAGTCGCTTAAAGCAGGGCGTTAGCCCACTTCTAGTGGTTCAACCTCCAATGACCAAATACTATAAGCGGCCCGAAGTTATTCCCACGCGCGACCCGTTCAAAGCCGCGTGGTTCTCCGCAGATAACGGACAACCGTTTCTGCGGGTGTGCGCTTTGTTCTCATCAAGACACATCGACGTCGGTTTGGGAGAATCTTTGAATGCGCCAGTCACCTGTGACTCGTCGGGCAGCGAGGATTTAGTGGCCGTAGTACGGTGCTGTTACTTCTCCTTCGCCTTCAGATGATCATTCAGCACCTTAAGACACTCAGCCGCGTGCCGGTGGCCCATCGTGGAGGCCTGCCTAAGCAGCCTAAGTGCTTCGTCGTAGTCGTCTCGTTCGGCTGCAACCATGCCTAGTTTGGTGATTGATCGAGGTTCCTTCATGCTTGCGGCTTTTTTGACTAACTCCTCTGCCTCCTGCTGTCTGCCCTTGTCTTCGAGGTCCTCCGCGAGGAGGAACATCGCCAAAGGGAGTCCTAAGTCGGATGCCTGCTGATAGAGAGCTGTTGCTTCCTCCTTTCGATCCTCCTCTGTGAGAAGTAGGCCGAGGTTCACCATGCTCTGGGCATCGCCGTCGGTAATTGCTTTTCGGTACTGCACTTTGGCTTCTTCCATACGGCCGCTACGCGCAAGGAGGACCCCCAGACAATGTATTCCGAAGGTGAAACCCTGTTCGGCCGACCTTTTGAGTAGCTTCTCGGCGCCATCAAGTTCTCCGCGCTCAGCCATTCTTTTTCCCTGCAGCGCCAGCCCATATGCGTCACCTCTATCGGCCGCCATCGTTGAGAGCCTTTCGGCTTCGGCTTGGTTCCCCATACCCTCCATGTGCGAGGCAAGCACGGCCATGGCCGCCGGATTACCGTGTCTGACCGCCCGAGTCAAGAGACGCTCAGCTTCTGCGTCTTCGCCCCGTCGAGAAAGAATGAGGGACAACTGATACATCCCTGCCCCATTGCCCCTGGCCGTCGCAGCCCTGTAGAGGGCCTCGGCCTCCTCCTGCCGACCCTCGCCCTCTAACTGCATGCCATAGTTGGTCATCCCAAGACCGCTGCCTGCGGCAGCGGCCCGCCTGTACCAGCCGCGGCCCTCGTCCTCTTCCCCGCGGCGCATCATGATAAACCCTAAATTGGCCATGGCATCAGCGTCGCCATTGACTGCGGCCACTCGGAGCAAACCCTCGGCTTCCTCCGTCCTGCCACTACGTAAAAGGATTACTGCTAGGCCCGTCATACCATGAGGGCTGCCCGCCTCAGCCGCCCTACGGTGCAGGGTTTCTGCCTCAGCGATTCGATTTTGCCTCTCACGTGCTGTGGCGAGGTTTGCCATTCCTTCAGGGTCGCCCATTTCTGCTGCTCGTACGAAAAATCGTTCAGCTATCTCCTGGCGCCCCAGCATGTTTGCGGAAACTCCGGCAGTGTTCAGGCGCCCAGGTGAAGCGTCACTTTGAGCTGCTGCCTCCCACACTTCGTTCGGAATCGCCTTCCTAGAGGACGCTACGTGGTCCACGAGGTAGTCAAAGGGTCGGAGGTTACCGTCGCTGGCACGGGTAGTGAGCCTGTAGGTGCTCCCGCCTGACGAGTTATCGGTGGCCCATGCCAGGCCTGACCGTACTTGCTCAGGATCTAGCGGTGAGGAAGGCTCTGCGAGATAGAGACCGCTAAGCTTGATAGCTGTTTCCTCCGGTATGGCCTCACTAATACCCGTTCGTTGCCAGTCAATGGCAACAAGTACGAGTGCCGCTCCAATTGGGGTGGTAACGCGCCCGCTTTCTAACCTCTCAACGGCCAAGAACCCTCCGCCCGCATATGTTCCCAAACCGTGCTTCAGGATGCCGTCGCGGATCCGGGGGATCGGGCTAAAGGCGGCTAACTTCTTGCGTTCCTCCGGGTCATTCTTAAGGCGTACGACGCGAAACCTAAGGAGGGTGTCCCATTGGGTCCGGGGCATATCATCACTCGGTTGAAACCGTTCGTAGAAGCTTTCTCGCATGGTAGCAACGACCACGTTTCCAGCTTGTTGGAGCTGGTCAATCCACTTAGTCTTCAAGTCCTTCGGATCAGCGAGGTACCTCTCGAGATCGTCCAGCCACACTATTGATTCCACGGGGATTTCTCCCGCATTCATCAGGGTTGCGACGCCATTAGGAATGTCCGGAATGACAACCTGGCGGTTGGGGAAGAGCTCAGCGACCAATTTGGACGCCATTCTCGTTTTTCCTACCATGGAGTCGCCCAGCACGAGCACGGGCCGTTCCTCTTCAAAGGCTTCCACGACCTCAGCTTCGGCGTCACGGTCCAGGTAGGGTATTCCCACCAGCGACTCGTGGACCCCCCACATGCTGAGGGATACATCTTTGGCCAACGGTGCGTCCACTGCCTCGGGCCCGCTGGTCCTCATGGCTTGCTGACGTACTCCGGCGCTGGTGTCTTTGGCCTTTGCCTTGTCCTTTGCCGCCTGGACGACAACACCTCCCACCACGCAGACGATGGCAAGCAGGCCAAGAACGCAAGCAGGCCAACCGACGCGACTGATGAGTACGGTACCCGCAGCGAAGAGTCCGGCGAAGAACAGAAGCCAAGGGGAGAGTTCTCGGCGCTTTCTTGGGTGCCAATTTGAAGACACAGATTCCCCCTGGAGATCGTAGTTCGAATCAGGACCGCTGGTCCTTCCAGAAGTGTAGGCATGCCTTCCGTCGGACATGAAGGTCGAAGTCGTGCGAAGCCAGGCCACGGCAGTTCAGCCAGCCGAAGACGCAAGCTCCTGGGGCTGTTACTTGTGAATCTAGCCAAGTCGCCTTGTATGGCCGTTCGGGCGGGAAGAGGCGGACGTTGCGGTCGGCTCTGCTGCGGCGGTGGCGGTCCCTGCTCACTTCCTGGAGGCCGGCCTGTGGTTGGTCATGCAGGTCTTCGTTCTTCCATGAGGCGTTAGGCGAGGAGGGACCGGCCACCAAGATGTTCGTCGATTTCCAGCAGAACGGCCATCTTGCGGTGCTTATCCGGCCGGTCCGGTTCCGGAGGCCTACTCATCAAATTCGAGCGGCATCGCTCCCTTCACGGATGGCCGTTCAAGCACACACTGCCCTGGATGGCTGCGAGCCCTCCAAGGCCAGGGTGTCGGTGTAACGGGTCGAGGCGTACTGGCTTCCCGGCGACTGAATGATAGATCAGTTTCGCCGGTACCGGTCGGCCGGTAAGCTGGCGCCGCCACAGGGCCATCCGCAGGCAGTGTTCGACTAACGCGGTGTCGTTGACGGTGGAGGCTTCCCAGCCAACGATCGCCCGGAAGTGCAGATCGATGACCAGGGCGACGTAGACGAATCCGGAGTAGACCGGGACGTAGGTGAAATCGGTGACCCAGATCCGGTTCGGGGCCTCGGCCGTGAAGTCCCGATTCAGCAGGTCACCGGCACGGCGGCCGTCCTTGCCCGGGATGGTGGGGCGGGTCCGGCGGCCCCTATGAGCCCGTTCATGCGCTCTTGGCGCATGAGCCGGTCCACGGTGTGTTTGGAGGCTTCAGGGAACCCGTTCCGGCGCAGCCACTGCGTCATTTTCCGCCGCCCGTAGATGATCTCGGGCCGGGGACGTCCCTTCGCATCCGGGACCTTCAGACTGCGGAGCCCGTCGGTGATGCGCGCGTCTTCGATGGTGCGCAGGGCCGGCAGGCGCTTCTTCCACGCCCGGTAGGTTCCTTTCAGCGCGCATTTCGTCGATGAATCGACAGATTAGCGGTGGCGAGGGTCGAGCTCCCTCGCGAACAAAATCGAGGCTGCTTTAGGATCTCGTCGGACATACTCAAGCCCCGCACCTCAGCCCGAAGCCGCTCGAACTCTTCCAGCTCATCACTGCTCGGACCGCTCTTCTCACCGGCATCGACCGGGACTGGACAACCCTCGGCGCAGCGATTCAGGACCGGACCCCGAGCTCCGGCGCCACGGCCTTGCAGGCAGCATAAACAGATGAGCATTCGGACAACCGATCCAAGGTCATGCGCACTGCACGGTCATGGACTTCGGGCACAGGAACTGCCCGGGCATAATCACTATCTTTCTCACAGAAGATAACGGCATCAAACCCGGAACGGTTTAGCCAATGGTGGGTTCGAGAATCATCAAGTCTTTCGAATTGAGAGTCGGCGAAACATGACCTTGCAGTTAGGCTTCTAGGCGTGTCCGACACGATGTTGAAGACACAACTGTATTCTTGTCCGTGAGGGGGCCAGCGTGACATTTTCGACGGATAGTCCAAATGCTGTAGAGGTATTAAGGCGCACACCACCACCCGACGACGCTGGGGCGGACACCGCAGACCGCTACGAATGGCAGGCCATGATGGCAACGGCCGACGTCTTGGCCGCATACTTCGAGGCGTTAGATGATGCTGGAGCCTTCGGAGACGTCTCGTTCAGAATTGTCTGCGAGCACCATGAGGATTGGGTTGTTGTCGAAGGAAACGCGACGGAAATAGTCTCCGGTAAACACCGAGAGGCTAGTGTTGGTACGTTTTCAACCTACAGACAGGTCTTGGCTGAAGGTGGATTGCTGCATCTCTTCCTTCGTTGGGACGACCTTCAACAAACCCCCTTGTGTAGGTTAGTCACGACGGGGGGACTGAGCGATGACGGGGCCAAAACATCTCGAGTGTGCGATGTTCTTCGTTCGGAAAGGGATTCTGAAGAAGAACACGTCCTCCAAGTCATTGACGGGTTGCAGAAGGGCATTCGGAAGCTGACGGCGACGAATGTCAGCCAGGGTAAGGAAGTCTCGGCTACTGTGCTCCGGGCCTTCCTGGCGGCGACGCGGATTGACTCAGAGCTTCCTCGTCGAGATCAAGTTCCCGACTTGGCCGGAGAGCGCTATGGCAGGCCCGTGGCCGAACGTCTTGGTCGTCCGGAGTCTGGGAACGCTGTATGGCATGCAGCCTTAGCTCTAATTAGACCTCGTATGAGGGCGGCCGGCCCTTCTCGAGGAGGATCACTTCCAGTGGTCCTAGGTATCCCTCACGACGAGCAGCTTTCATCGCGCGAACTCTCGCTGGCGGATGTCGATACTGCCGTGCGTTTCGCGATTGCGAATGCCGCAGGTTACGCACCATTGCCGCGCCTGATCAAGGCTAACCGAATGGCCGTGAAGATGGCTGAGGGTGGCTGCTCTGACAACTCGATTGAACGTGCGGATGACCTTCGCCTCCAATTCGGACAATACTGGCGGGCACGCCGAGGAACTCCTAGCCTTTCAGATCAACGAAGGGCAATGAATAACGTCCTAAGTCGGGTAATTGATCAGGCGACGGAAGAAGTACGTGTCGATGGTGCGCGGTGGGGAGCAGCGCTCTGGCGCGAACTTGACGCTCGATTTGTTGCATTAGAGGGCCACACCGATGTGCAGGGCCTGAACGCCGATCTACTCTTGGGCGGCGCCTCGGACCTCACGAATCGTTGCCGTGCGTGGTACACGGACAGATTTGATGCAGAGGGGTTGCTGCAGCTACTGATCTCTCAGAGGAGCGTCTAGTGAGGACGACAACTGATCCGGAGTCGCTACGGTGGGTCATAGATGACCTCGCGTATCACCAAGCGCGCATTCTTCTCTTGATTACGGCTGTTGCCGCAGAGTCAGGACATGCTAGGAAGCTCGACGGACTCACGAAGCTTGCAAAGCTCGACTTTCTTGTTAGGTACCCGGCACTGGCAAGTGTGGTCTTAGACGCCCTCCATGACGGTGATCCCAAATTGCATCTCTCGGAGAGCGAGATTTCGGCGCCCACGGAGGTGGAGGACCCTATGGTTCGGTATAAGTATGGGCCCTGGGATGACAGGTACTACCCGGTCGTGGGAGCCCTCGTCTCACGGGGACTCATTAGGTACGTAAAGGGACGGCAAGGCAGTGTCGCCTTGACCGCAACTACATCGGGGAAGAAGCTTGTCGATGCGCTGAAGGGCGACACGTTGTGGGGGCAGACCGCAGATCGATGCGAGGCAATCGCTCACGCCTCTGTCGGTTTATCGGGTAACGCTTTGAAAGAACTCATTTATACCAGGCTCGCCGACCTAATGGATCGTCCGCAGAGAGAGATCATTTCATGACAGCATTCTTCCGTATCGAGTCGGTTCACCTTGAAACTACGAACGGAACCGTTGCATATACCTTTGCCTCAGATTTGACTGTACTTTCTGGTCGCACTGGGGTTGGCAAGACCACACTCTTCGAACTCATTAAATACGGTTTGGGTGGGGAAGCTCTTCTGGCCCCTGTGGCGCGAGAAAGTATCAATGATGTACATGTTTCGATTCATATAGGGGACCTAAGGCTGCGGCTATCTCGCGGACTGGCCTCGGAACTCCAGCGAACGGTCAGAGTCGCCGACCTTGTTACCGGTGAACGATTGCGGGATCATTCGGTTGGCGGCGATGAGCGGCCCATTAGCGACCTTCTGATGACAGCAATGGGCTTAGAGACCGGACTGCTTGCCGCCGCCAGAGGTGGTCGTAGCACAAGCGCCGGTGCGCAGATCACCTTTAACGACGTTTTCCACTTCATGTATATACCCCAAGCGGAGATGAACCGGGACATTGCCTGGAGCCAGCAAGGCTATTACGAACCAAAGCGAAAATCCGTTTTTGAGATTTTGTTTGGGATCACGTCATCAGCGATGCTTCATATGCGTTCCGAAGTAAACACTCTGAAGAGTGACATTGATAATGCGGCCCAAAGTGCAAACATTGTCCGCCAGTTCTTGGCCGACACAGGGCTCACCAGCCGTTTCGAAGCCGAAGTGACTTTGGCCGATGTGCAAAAGCAAGAAGTCCAAGCAAAGGCCAGTCTGAATAGCCTCAAGCTTGAACTATCTGAGGTCGTCGACCGCCAATCTCAAATTCTGCGTGATCTACTTAACGATGCTGAAGACTCCCTCGCGGAAGCCCGCCACCGTGCAGCTGAATTGAGTAGGCAGCGCGAGGAGTACACCGTCGAGCGCCTTCGAGTTCGAAGTGACCTTGATCGTCTCGCCCGCATGGAGTCGGCCGGGTTGAGGCTGGCTAGTATTGAGTTCTCCGTCTGCCCGAGGTGCACGCAGCGCCTCGACCAGAGGGCTGTTCCCGCAGATCAGTGCCCTGTTTGCCTGCAAGAGGATATCGTTGTCGGTCTTCCTGCAACCGCACAATACGAGAGCGCGCAGCTCCAAAATCAACTAGGTGAGATCGACGAGCAAGTCCGAATCATCAGTGAACAAGTTCTGCAAACAGCTCGCGTGGCAAATGATCGAGTTGCGCTCGTTGAATCGCTAACGGCGGAAATTGACTCGCGAACTGCTTCTCGCATCACACCGCGTCTGCAGGCATACGCCGACGCAACCGCAGGCGCGGAGCGTTCGGCTGTCGAACAGGATGCCCTAGAACAAGTCCTTCGTCAGTGGGACAGGGCGGAGGAGCTCCAGGCAGAGGCAGAGGAGAAGACTAAGCGTAGGGCACGAATGCAGGCTGACCTGCAACGAGCGGAAAGCGCGCTTACGCGACGCAAATCGGAGCTGTTCGCAGAGCTTGACGCGGAGTTTCAGAGTACCGTCACGGACTTCGGGATACCGGGGGTGGAGACGGCAAACATCAGCCCAGAGACTTATCTTCCACTCTTGAATGGTCAACCTTTTATCGAAGTAAGCTCTGCTGGTGGAATCATTACGGCGACACAGGTCGCATACTGGATCTCACTAGTAACTGTCGCGACCCGCAGACGTGATACACGTTTTCCTGCCTTTCTGCTGTTGGACAGCCCGCGACTGGCATTGAACGCAGAACAAGACATCTCGAGTCACATGTATCGACGGTTTGCTACGCAGGTAGCAATGGTGCCCGGTCGCCTTCAATTTATCGTTGGCGACAACGACCTCCCGATCGGCATTGACCGAAACTTCGAGGAACTGACTTTCTCATACGACTCGCCGACCATCTCCACTGTGGTTCATCCTGGACCTGCCCAGGTGAAAACCCTGGGTGATGCAACTAGACCTTCCGATTCAAAAGAATCCTGATCAGGCGGCGCGCTGTGGTGCGGCTCTGTCTGTTAGGCAGCGTATCCCCGCAGATGTCGGAAAGGCCCGCCTACGAGCCTCGCTGGTGGTGGCCCAACTTGTCTCGACATCCCTGTTGCGGTGCGCCGGACCCTTAAGTCTGCGGGCGGCTCCCATCCCCGCGCGTTGCAAGGGCTTGTCTTTCCGGCCCGTCTCTTTAGTCTGCCTTCTGCGGTTAGTCTGACCCCCGTGGCTCAAACTAAGATTTCCGACCATGAGCCACCTTGTCAGCGTCCACGCAAAAGTTTGATCGGGCCCGAGAACACCTTCTGAGGCTAAACAATGAGCTTCAGGCCTATCTCGACGCTGATCCGATCACTTTGGTCCGCCAGTTTCAGCCAGAAGGCAAGATGCCTTTTATCGCGGTCCGAGTTAAACAACAACCACCTGTTTCTCTCAGTGTGCTCGTTGGCGAGATCGCACATCAGCTTCGTTCTGGCGTAGACCACATCGCTAACGGGTTGGTTCTCGTGGCAGGTAACGCACCCACAAGCCGGACGTCGTTTCCTGTGTGCTTAAGGCCGCCAACCCGTCTCTCCGTTTCCGGCGGCGTGACAGCCGAGAATCTTGCACAAGTTGATGCGGTTCAGCCATATCGACAGGGCAACCCGGAATCGCACCCTCTCCACATTCTCAATGAACTCTGGAACGTGGATAAACATCGGAACCTGCGCCTGACCGCCTTAATCAATGCTTGCCAATACGCAAGTGCTCTTGAGTTCGCCCGACGGATCGTCAATGGTTAGGGGGACAATTTCGAACAACGGTCGTGGGGGACGACGGAATTATCGGGCGGGTTCAGATTCGCTGGCAGTTTGATCGATTCTGACTGGGAACTGACCGCCAAGGGCAGTTCGTTCGTAGCGCTCGGCGAACCCGGTCCGTGGCCCAATGATCGCCGGGTACAGAGTCTGCTTGCGGACATGTACACGTACGTGTCGAAAGAGCTGCTAGCTAGATTCGAACCGCTGCTGGCAGGTTGAATGCGAACGGTGACGGTGTCCAGTTTCCGTTCAGCGTAGTCTCCTAACCGTGCGCGAGATAATGACTGCCACGAGCCGCCAACACGCAACAGCCGGAGTGCCGAGGCTATCTTGTTATCGATGCAGGTGAACAACAAAGGTAGGCTGTCACAGATCGGTGGCCATGCCTGCGGCCGGCGATTACTCGACGGCTAGCGACACGCTTCCCCAATCTGACCTGCTCCAGATGGCCCTGGCGGTTGGTGAGCAGTGGCTCTACGATCCGAATCGGAAGCCAGGGACAGGGAACCATTGGCCCACGAGTAACTCCAGCTGGCCGGACGCCTGAAGCCGCGATCTCCGGGAATCCACCGGCACGGTGATTCCGAGAGATGGGTAGACAATGGTTGGACGGAAAGCTGTCAGGAAGACCGAGTCTTATCATGTAGGTGAAAGGGCCGAGCCGCGGAGCGCAGAGACGTGAGAGGGGCTGGAGCTGCGAGGTCGAGCCCCTCCGAGAGGCTGCAGGCTTTACCACAAGCTTACCGAGCATCGGCGGGCCCTAAAGTGGCATGATCCGCGTGAGTTCGCTGCAAGGGACCTCGTCCACTGCCAGTTAGAGTGGATCCATGAAGATACTCGAACTGCACGTTGAGGGCATCAAAGGGGTGCCTGGCGGGGTGGACAAACTCGCGCTCAACTTCTCGGCCAAGAATCGAGATCTTCCCAGATGGATTGTTTTTGCAGGCCGTAATGGGGCTGGAAAATCGACTCTCATGCGTGCCATTGCGCTTGCGATCGCTGGCCCGTCGGTCGCGCGCTTGCTTGCAGAAACGTTCAGCGGCTGGATTCGTGATGGAGAATCTAGAGCTAACATCGCGGTGCGAATGCAGTTTTCAGAAGGTGACTCTTTCGCGGCCGGACGCAGGCCGACCTTCGACCCGTGGGCATCGCTTTCCTGGGTTAGAACGGATGGGCCCGAACCGCTTATAGAGCGGACGAGAGTGGGTGGGAACTGGACGCCGGATAGGGGCCCTTGGGCTGAGAACCCTAAGGGATGGTTCATTGCCGGATACGGACCGTTTCGTCGACTCTCCCCAGCTCCAACTGAAGCGCAGCGCCTAATGATGTCACCCGGACGGCCAGCCGCGCTCGCCAGCCTATTCCGAGAAGATGCATCCCTCAGCGAGTCAGTTCAATGGCTTCAGCGCATCTACTTGCAGCGTCTAGAGGGCCGCGAGGATGCCGCAAGGCTCGAGGAGACAGTTTTAGCGCTTCTGGATGACGGTCTGCTTCCCGAAGGCATGGGAGTTGAGAAAATAGACTCCCAAGGTTTGTGGGTCCAGACCCCTGAAAGAAATTCGTTTCCCCTGACAGAACTCAGCGACGGTTATCGAACAGTTGCAGGGCTTGTGCTCGATCTCGTGAAACAGATTCATGCGATGAATAGTGACGTGCCGACTGACATAGTCGAGGGCAAGGTCGTCATAACGCAAGAAGGGGTTGTGATCATAGATGAGATTGACGTGCACCTCCATGTTGAATGGCAGAAGAGAATCGGTTTCTGGCTAAAGGACCACTTCCCGAACATCCAATTCCTTGTGACTACGCACAGTCCCTTCATTTGCCAAGCGGCGGACCCCGGTGGATTGATTCGGCTCTCGCCGGCATGGGAAGCCGGTCCTGCGGGCACTGTGGTTGACGGCGAGGCATACAACCGCGTGGTCAACGGTTCGACCGATGAGGCACTCCTGACAGATATTTTCGGCCTTGAATCGACTATCTCCGAAAGGGCTCAGATTGATCGGGAGCGATTGGCCGCGTTGGAAGTGGCAGCATTGCGTGGAACCATCGACGATTTCGAAGAAGAGGAACTCCGTCAGCTGAGCGGTCGAATTCCAACGGCGCAGACGAGTTCCGTGGACACGGCGCTCCGACTCATCGAGTAGTAGTCGATGCTGCCCTTGACGCGCGGGAATCTCTCTCAGCGCACACAAACGGTGTTGGCTCGACGGCAAATCAAGGTCAACTCCGCGCCCGATCCGAAGGATATGGCCAAGAGGTCTTGGAAAACGTTCAGTGGCAACGCTCGGGTTGACGTGATGTCGAGCCTTCAGAGCATGGCCTCCGGTTTGGACAGGTGCATGTACTGCGAGGACAGTATGGGTACTGACATCGACCATTTCCGACCCAAACATCACTATCCGGAGGCGGCGTTTGATTGGTCGAATTACTATCTTGCGTGCTCACACTGCAACAGTAACCAGAAACGAGGTGAATTCCCGCTCCTATCGGGAGGAATTCCGGGATTGATCGACCCGTGCGTTCAGGATCCTTTTGACCATCTCGATTTTTCGCCTTCGACTGGTCGTTATGTGGAGCGTGACGAACTAGGGAGGCACACCATTCGAGTATTCGGACTGAATCGCCAGGTGTGTGTTGACGGGCGTCGCAATGCATGGGTTGCGCTCGAGGCATTGGTGGTGCTTTACCAGCAGGCGCCCCAGAAGCGCGATCAAATCTTACATACGATCCGCGAGTACCCATTCCAAGGCGTTAGGCGCCACATGGCACAATTGATGCAATCCTCAAAGAGGGACCTTCTCCTGCCTGCGACCGTTGTCACGGCCGTTTCGCGCCATCCGGAGCTAATCCGATGATGTTTGCGTCTTCTGCATTGAGCGCACGAGACTATCTTCCTTGAGCCCGTCACCAAACGAGCTTCGTGAACGCTGGGACTCACGCTTTGGACCGACATTGGCTGGTATGTCTTCGAGGCTGTCGATCACGTCGTAAGAGTGGCCGCCGGCAGGTCTCGCTGGAGGGATAGTCCGAGGATCATCGGCTCGCGCCTATGGGGAACACGAACCACGCAGTTCTGGGGCCGAGTGTTCGGTGACTCTGGAATACACGCCGGCATGCCTCGCGCCTCGCTGCCGCAGGATCAGTTCCTGGAGGAAGCAGAATGGTCGCGTAGCCGCTCGCCATATGTCCGATCATGTGTATATCTGCCGAACAGCTCATGAACAAGCGAAGGAGGTGTCGCCACGACGAATTTCTTCCTTGCTGGGTCGTCCGGCCCCGTTATTGTCACCTCAGTTCCTGGCCCGGCGGCGCCGCCCGCAACTAGGACCGGGCGGACCCGTCCGTAGTCCCGGCGCAAAACAATAACCGCGTCCCCTCAGTGGGGGACGCGGTTTTCATTTGGAGCGCGCGAAAGGGCGAATTTGGGGTGTGCACAATGTGCACACTTTTGCCGTCGGACTGGGTCGTATACAGCCCGAACTGGGCCGGATTCCGCATGTTTCCGCGGGTGCCCAGTGTTTGTACGGGCTGGAATGCAGTTCGAGTCCCACCTCGGGCACGCATAACCCCTCGTCAGAGGGGTTTTTGCTTTAATGTGTGGACATTGACCTCCGCGGGTCCCTCTGACGTTGGCCGCAGACTGTGCTTGGCGCCGCGGTCGCCTATTCAGTTGTGTGGGTGGCGCGTCGGGGTCCTGGCCTGTGGCCCTCCGCCTGCTGGAATCTAAGGTGTTTGCCGTCCTATCTGACTGTTCCGGTGGCCAGGTGTTGGCCGTCACTTATTCATGCACAAGGGTTGTGGTGACGACATGACGAAGCCGAATTTTCTTCGACGACCTTCCTCGGATGGCTGATTCTGCGAGCCAGGCAGCGTCCCCTTATCGCGGGTTTGTCCGGCCAAAGATGGTGTGCACATTGTGCACACTTTTGTGCACGGGTGGCTTTTGGGCCTTCATTGTGATCCCCTCCTTCTGGCTCTGCCTTCACTAGTTCATGGAGTTCTCTGCTTCAGACGACATGACTTCGCCGCCTAGTTCGTCGGTTTTCGTAGGACGTTCCTGTCAGCGGGAACGTCTTTGGGGGTATCTGCGGCTGTGGCGTCCGACCCATCGATAGAGTGAAGGTGTGTGGGATCCGGACTCTCCTTCCGGGCAGCCCTAGTTTGGTTGATCCGCCCGACTTTGGCGCCCCGAGCCGGCAACGCTGCTCACTTTCCCTTCCGCGGAGCACACGCAGGAGTGGAATTCCGATCCGGACGGCTGGGACGCTGCGGTGGAGAACTGGCTCCGGAACGTCCCGCCGTCGTCGTCCAATTCCCTATGACTGCGAGGCTACGAGGCTTCGAGGCCCCAGGGCCGGAAGGCCCGGTCTTTGTCCATGTTCCAGCTGGCCACCATTCCGGAGCCGATCATGAGGTCGCTGAGCCTGGCCAAACGGTAGGCGGGGTCTGCTTCGAGGGCGAGCTGCAGGAACTGATGGGCCTTGCTGCCTCGGCCTTCCCACCAATTCACGAAGGCGATGGCGGTGAGGATGGGGGCCGAGTGCTTGGTGCTGCTGTGCGTGTACGCGTGGAGCAGCAGCTGCTGTGCCCATTCGACCCGCGACCACTGAGGACCGCCGTGTGTTTGTGTCAGGAGAACCCGGTCCATCGGTTCGTCGATTCCCGGGATATCGGCCATGAGCTGGTCGCGGGTGGCGGGGGCCTGGAAGTTGGCAATCAGATTGATCGTCTGATCGTCGTTCGGGTAGGAGATGGCCTCCAGCATGGCGTCCCAGAGGGTCCTGGCCTGTTCGAGCGCCTCGCCCGGGTTCATCCTGTGGATGGCTTTCACGCGGTCGTCGACGGCGTCCGTTGTGCGGCCTTCTTTTGTCGAGGCCGGCAGGGTGATGTGGTTGGTCGGTGCGATGGTGCTGCCGCGGTAGACGAATTCGGCATTGATCTGGCTGGACTGGGTCGCCTTCAGCGGCAGGGTCAGTCCGTCCTGGGGATCGCCGTCGTACGGGGAAACGGTGTTGTCTCCGACGAGGAGCCCGTCACGGATGGTCATGCCGCGTTCGGCCAGCGCGCATGTCAGTGCTGCGATGGTTGCTGCATGCGGCTTGGGCCGACCGGGTTTCTGGGGCTCTGAGGTGTACACGGCGAAAAGCACGCTGGCGGCGCTGGCGTCGTGGGCGAGGTAGTCGGCCACTGTGCGGACGTACCTGAGTCCGCCTTCGCGGATGGGGAGGTCAACCCTGAGTGTTGCGCCGACGCGGTTGGCGTCCAGGGTGATGCACACGAGACTTTCCTGCGGCCAAAACCCGAGGGTGTGCCCAACGAAACTGAGGACGTCGGCCGGGGTTTTGATGGTGAGCGGCTCCATGTTCCTTCTCCTTCAGCAACTGGCGGGCACCGGATGTGTCTGTCAGAGTTGTGCGTCGTTCTGATACATGGAGTCACCGCTGGGTTGGAGGGTCCGGAGTGCAACTTGGGGGATCGTGCCCGGCGCGAAGCGCCCTGGTTGCGTGGAGGACCCGCCCAGCGATGATTGGGATCAGAATGACAAACAGCGAAGTTGCTTCTGGTGGTTCATGGGAGTGGGGGAGCGGGGCGGCATGACACGGTAAAGTGCCACACGTCGGCACGAATTCTTCTGCGTGCGTAGGCTTTCACTGGGTCCGCTGGGCGCCGGTTCGGCCTCGGGGCGTGTCTGTGACGGCGACGTGCTTTCGTCGGGGGCTCCCTGCACCGTTCGGTTAAGAGAAGGTGCTGTCGGTCAAAGGCTTAACAATCAGCCGGAATTCGGATGCCGTCCCCGTCGCGGGCCCTCATTGGCATAATCCCGACCGGCTCGGCTGCCAGTGGCATGCTGGCGAACAACTCATCTAACAGCGGTCTCTGGCGAGATTAATTGGAGAATTATATGGGTCTAAATTAGCCAGTTTCACGCATTTCCGCAGGTCAGGGCGGTCCATGCTACCCATCTCTGGAGAATAGTTAGTGGCCCACGAAAGTTGAGTCTAGATGTGCTCGATGTGAACAGCTGAGACTTCACTCGGCGCAACGGAGTTGGGGATGAGTGTCGCAGGCCTGCCGCGCGGCATGCCTAAGCAATACCTCTAATCAGGGCCCGGGGGAGAGGAGCCCGCGACTCCAAACCCACCCCGTCACCGACGCAAATGAACCCGGCGAAGTTCTAACCTGGTGCCGTTCAAAGCCAGATCTGGCCGCACCAGCAGCGCCCGTCCTTGTGCTCCTGGATGACGAGGACACGCTCCTGCTCCGAGCAGGATGATGTCTTCGTAGCTGAACATGGATCAAGTGCATCATCAGCGGGCAACTGTTGGTAGTCGTGTCCTGGTGCATGTGAAAAACTGGCGTTCGGTTTACTCAGCGTTGTGATTGCTCGGCATTGGCGGTTCGGTTAGCATTTTCGGTGTAACGCCCCGGTGACTATTCGAGCCTGACGACTCGGACTCCCGGGGCAATAGTCTTTTCAGCGCCAGATTTCTCCACACCGGCAGCGGCCATCCTCGTGTTCTTGGATGATGAGGACTTGTTCTTCTCCGAGCAGGATGATGTCTTCACAACTGAGCCTGGAACCAGTTGGCGTCAGTACTCCACCGAACCCTCGATCCGACATTACCGGAATCGTCTTCACCTAGGTCCGTCCATGGCGATCCCCGTTCTCTATGCCTGGCTGATCAGGGTCACGGTGTATCGACCGCCGGGCGCGAACGTGCGTAGTTCCTCGCTTCACCGCCATGCTTGTGAGGTCCGCTCCACCTTTGCCCGCTGTTAGTGCATCCCAGTCAGTCCCCGCGCCACGCCTCCAACAGCACCTGCGATGACCACCACCCAGGGCGGCAGTTTCCATCCCATGAGCAGGACGAAGCAGACCACGGCCAGACTGAATGCTCCGACGCCGACGATCGCGGTCGTGAAGACCGGCATGTAGAGAGCGGCTGCGAGGATGCCCACGACGGCCGCGTTCGCACCACGCATCAGCGCTTGTGTCCATGCCTTCTCCCGCAAGCTGTTCCAGAACGGGAGCACGCCGACCAGCAGTAGGAATCCGGGCAGGAAGATCGCGATCAGCGCGATCGCCGCGCCGCGCAGGCCGGCGGGCCCCGAGTTGCTCGACCACCGCCTCGCGTTGTACAGCGAGGAGCAGCGGATGGTCATCGGGGCCAACACGTATCGGGCGTTCGCGAAGATGCTGGCCTCGAGCACCGAGGAGTCAGACGTGCGTGACCCATGGGTCACTCGGATGAGGAACCTGCCGGCAACCGTGGTCTCGACCACACTGGAAGGGCCCCTCGACTGGCCGGACGCGACCCTCGTGAGAGGCGACGCCGTCGACGTCATCGCCCGGCTCAAGGAGGAGTCCGATGTGCCGTTGCGCTCACACGGCAGCCTGTCGATGAACCGGGCGCTGATGGCAGCCGGTCTGGTCGACCGCGTCCAGGTGACGCTCTTCCCTGTGATCACCGGTCTGACCGGACTGGACCCGATCTTCCAGGGTGCGGCCGACTTCGACCTCGAGCTGATCGAGGGCCGGACGCTCGATGGCCACACCCAAGAGCTCATCTGGCCCGCCCTGCATGTCTGAGTCCGTCCCTGGACGACCCCACCCGTCAAGCAGCCGAACCCGATCCAGAAGCTCCCGCTGACCGATTTCGTAGGCGTCCGGTCTTACCGAATGACGACTAAACCAACGAGAGGGGAACCACAATCATGAAATTGACGACCAACACGCAAGTCTCTGTCGACGGCGTGGTGCAGGGAAAGGGGGTCGGCACCCGGATCTCGACCCGGGATTCGAGCGTGGCGGATGGGCCAGGCCACTGTTCGACAACGAAGCCATGACATTCGTCAAGGAGTTTTACCAGCGCGCCGATGCGTTCCTGTTCGGCCGCCGGACCCTACGAGCTCTTCGCCGGCTACTGGGGCGTGAGGGAAGATCTGGAGAACCCCATCGTCGGGGCCTTGAATACAAGGCCAAAGTACGTCGCATCGAACACGCTCACCGACCCGAAGTGGGCTGGCACGACCGTGCTCTCCGGAGACGTCGCGGCCGCCATCGGTGGGCTAAAAGCCAAGCCGGGAGGCGAGCTGCAGGTGCACGGCAGCGGCAACCTGGTCCGCTGGCTCCTCGCCAACCAGCTCGTCGACGAGATCACCCTGCTCGTCTGTCCCGTGGTCGTCGGCCCGGGTACGCGCCTATTCCCCGACACCGGCCCGGACACAGCGCTTGACCTTATCGAATCGCGGTCCTTCCCGAAGGGCATAACGCTCCAGGTCTACCGGCCCGCCGGGCGCCCGCAGTATGCAACCGACTGAAGCACGCCGCGGGTGGGCATGGCACCTCCTATTTCGCGTCGTGGCCAGGACACCGGGAAAAGGTCACCGTCCAGGGTGGGGTCGTCCGGGAAGTCCGTCCTCCCACCTGAGGATCCGAATTCCGTCTCCGCCGGTACCGCGGTGATGCGCGTCGTAGCCGTTCTGAATGAGTTCGTGAAGAAACCTTCCGCGATACTCCTTTCAAGAATTTCGGGGCCTGAACGGAGACCCTTTGGTGGCATGTCATCGCTGGTCATTTCATTTAGTTGGAAAAGGTGAATAAAACGTGAGTGACCGTGGCCTACTGTCAATCTGTCCTGCCCATTTGGGCGGGGGACAGGTTCTTGACGGTCGTCGGCTGCTGCGACGATGTCGCGTCGGAAAGCACGAGCGCATAAGGCGGATCGCCAGCCTAACGGCATCGGCGAGCCAGCCAGACGATGAGCACCAGTACAGCGACGACGCCGAGCGCGACAGGACCAAAACGGCGCACCAGTATCGGCCACATGGTCGAGCCAAGGTCCAATTCGGCCGCCGGCACGGACTGGGGTTTGAACGAAGACTCTCCCGCCGAAGGCCGGGTTACCGGTGACGCGGCTGCGGCCCGCGGGCCCGTGGAGGCGGGCCCGGCCGTTTCCACGGTGTCCTGTGCTGTCGCCGAAGGTCCCGTGGTCGTCCCGGCTGCCGGTTCCGCGGTCTGCCCGGCCTCCCCGCCGCCCACTTTCCCGACCACGCACTGGATAAATTGGGCCAGCAATTTGTCCGAGATGTCCTGGATGACACCCCGGCCGAACTGGGCCGGTTTGCCGGTGACGTTCATGTCGGTGGTCACGTCCACGGCGGTGCCGTCGCCGTCCCGCGTCAGCACCGCTGTCACCGTGGCACCTGCCGTGCCATTGCCGCGCTTGTCCTTCCCGGTCGCGGCAATGACCACGGTGTGCGAATCCTCGTTGCGTTCAAGGAATTCACCGGTGCCGGCATACATCATGGCGATTGGTCCGAGCTTGACCTTGACCGTTCCGGTGAACTGGTCGCCGCTCACGGATGTGAGAGCCGCCCCCGGGAAACACGGCGCGATATCTTCCAATTGGTTGAAGGAATGCCAGGTGTCCTCCAGCGAACCGGGAACGACGAAGTGATGTTTGAGTTCCACGTCTTCCTCTCGCCGTGTTCCGCTAGAGCCCCGCGGCCGTGACGACCGCCCGCCTGGTCAGAACCTCCGCCAGATGGCGCCGGTAGGCTGCGTCGCCATTGAGATCGCTGGCCGGATCGGTCCCCTCGGCTGCGTGCGAGCTGGCGGCCGCGATCGCGTCCCGGGTCAGCGGAGCCCCCGCCAGCGCCTGCTCGACCGCCGTGGCCCGCACCGGTGTGCTGGCCATATTGGTCAACCCGATCCTGGCCTCGGCGATGGTGCCGCCCTCCACCCGGACCATCGCGGCGACCGCGACGATGGACCACTGCTGGGCCACCCGGGTGAACTTCTCGTAGTGCGCGCCCCAGCCGGTGTACTTCGGCACCCGCACGTGGGTCAGAATCTCGTCCTCGGCGATTGCGGTGGTGAAGTAGCCCTGGAAGAAGTCCGCGGCGGCCACCCGGCGTTCCCCGCCCGGGCCGGCCAGGATGAACGTCGCCTCTGCGGCCAACACCGCCGCGGGCAGGTCGCCCGCCGGGTCGGCGTGCACCAGGGCGCCGCCGAACGTGCCGCGGTGGCGGACCTGCGGATCCGCCACCGTTGCCGCGGCCTTTGCCAGCAAAGGGACATGGGCGGCCACCAGCGGGTCGGTGGCCACCTGGTGGTGCGTCGTCATGGCGCCAATCAGCAGGGCATCCCCGTCCTCGCGCACCCCGGTCAGCCCTCCAATCCGGCCCAGATCGATCACCATCTGCGGGTCGGCCAGACGCAGCTTCATCACCGGGATCAGGCTTTGCCCGCCGGCCAGCAGCTTCCCCGCGTCGCCGGCCAAGGCCAGCAGGCTCAGCGCCTCCGCGACGGTATTGGGCGCGGCGTAGTCGAATGCGCTCGGAATCATTGGACACCTCCGGTCATCGTGGCTTCTTCAAGTGCGGCCCACACGCGGGACGGCGAACAGGGCATCCTGATGTCCTTCACGCCCAGATGCCGCACCGCGTCCAGCACACCGTTGACAATGGCGGGCGTTGAGGCGATGGTTCCAGCCTCCCCGACCCCCTTGGCCCCCAGCTGGTTGGTGGTCGAGGGCGTCTCGGTGCGCGCCGTGGTGTAGTGCGGCAGGTCGGGTGCGCCGGGAACCAGATAGTCCACAAACGAGCCCGTGACTAGGGTTCCGGCGTCGTCGTACACAGCCTCTTCATAGAGTGCCTGCGCGATTCCCTGTGCCAGACCGCCGTGCACCTGGCCCTCCACAATCAGCGGATTGACCACAACCCCGACGTCGTCCACGCAGACGTACTTGCGGATCGAGACCCGTCCGGTCTCGGTGTCCACCTCGATGGCCGCCAGATGGGTGCCGTGCGGGAAGGAGAAATTCTGCGGGTCGAAGGTCGCGTCGGAATCCAGGTTCGGCTCAAACCCGTCCGGCAGGTTGTGTGCCGAAAAAGTCGCCAGCGCGATTTCGCCCAGCGCCGTCGATTGATCGGTGCCCTTCACGCTGAACCTGCCATCGGCGAACTCGATGTCGTCTTCGCTGGCCTCCATGAGGTGAGCGGCCACGACCTTGGCCTTCTCGATCACCTTGTCCGCAGCGGCCAGCACCGCCATGCCGCCGACTGTCAGCGACCTGGATCCGTACGTGTCCAGGCCCCGTTGGGAGATCTGCGTGTCCCCGTGCAGCACCTCGACGTTTTCGAACGGCACGCCCAGCTTGTCCGCCACGAGCTGGCTCCACGCGGTTTCGTGGCCCTGGCCATGGGAGGAGGACCCGGTGACCACTTCGATGTTGCCTGTAGGCAGCACCCGCACCTGGGCGTGCTCCCAGCCGCCGGCGGCGTAGCTCAGCGCACCCAGCACCCGGGATGGGGCCAGACCGCACATTTCGGTGAACGTGGAGATGCCGATGCCCAGCTGGACCGGGTCGTTGGTTTCGCGGCGCCGGGCCTGCTCAGCCCGGAGCTCGTCGTAGCCGAAGAGTTCAACCGCCTTCGCAGTGGCCGCCTCATAGTTGCCGGTGTCGTATTCGAGCCCGGCAACGGTGGTGAACGGGAATTCCTCGTGCTTGATCCAGTTCCTCTCACGCACCTGAAGCGGGTCCAGACCCAGTTCGACGGCGAGTTCGTCCATCATCCGCTCGATCGCAAAGGTGGCTTCCGGACGTCCTGCACCGCGGTAGGCGTCCGTCCACGCCTTGTTGGTGAACAGATTGGTGCATTCGAACCGGTAGGCCGGGAACTTGTAGATCGAGTTGTACATGAAGGCACCCAGGATCGGGATACCGGAGGTGACCAGGCCCAGATAGGCTCCCATGTCCGCCAGCAGGTTGACGTCCAGTCCTGTGACGATCCCCTCCCTGGTGGCTGAGAGCCTCAACCGCTGCACCTGGGCCCTGCCGTGATGCGCCGCCATCATGGATTCGCTGCGGGTCTCGGTGTATTTGCACGGCTTGCCCGTGTGCCGGGCCGCGAGCACGGTAATTGCCTCTTCGGGGGTCACCTGCAGCTTTCCGCCGAAACCGCCGCCGACGTCCGGGGCGATCACGCGCACTTTGCTTTCCGGGATGGCCAGGGTCAGCGCCAGCATCAATCGCAGAATGTGCGGTATCTGGGTGGCCGACCATATGGTGATCTGCTCACCGGTGGGGTCCACGACGGTCGAGCGGGGCTCCATGAAGGACGGGATGAGCCGCTGCTGGTAGAACGTACGCTCAATGAGGACCTCGGCACCGTCCAGTGCCTCACGGATCGGTTTGCCGGTGCCGGCCTCGCCAGAGTCGAAGACCCAGGTGGCTGATTTGTTGGTGCCCAGGCCCGGATGGGCCAGCACCTGGTCCGTCGCCGCTTCCTCCAGATCCAGGACGGAGGTCAGCTCCTCGTAGTCGACGTCGACGAGTTCGACGGCGTCGCGGGCGGCGGCGGCGCTGCGGGCGATGATGCAGGCAACCACCTCGCCCGCAAAAGAAACCTCGTCCACGGCAATCGCCGGGTGCGCGGGGCCTTTTGGTCGGGCGTAATCGGCCAGGCGTTGGGCAGGCTGCCCTGCTCAGCCGCTACGTCGGAGCCGGTGAGAACCGCAACGACGCCGGGGGAAGACTTCGCGGCGGCGACGTCGACCGAGGTGATCTTAGCGTGGGCGAATGGACTGCGCACCATCGCCAGATGCAGCATGCCGGGCAGCGTGATGTTGTCAGTGTACTTGGAGCGCCCGGTGATCAGGTGGGCATCTTCCTTGCGGAGGCGGGCCCTGCCGACTTCGGTTGTGGTCATGACACACCTGCCGTTTCCGTATCGCCGCTGTCCGAGGACACGGTGCCCTCCGCGACGGCCTGGACCGCGGCAACGATGTTCTGGTACCCGGTGCACCGGCACAGGTTCCCCTCAAGACCGTCCCGGATTTCCTGTTCGGACGGGTGGGGGTTTTCGTCCAGCAAGGACGCCGATTGCATGATCATGCCCGGCGTGCAGAAGCCGCATTGCAGAGCATGGCATTGGTGGAAGGCCTGCTGCAGCGGGGCGAGTTTCCCGTCCCGGGCCAAGCCTTCGATGGTGGTGACGCGGTGGCCATCGGCCTGAACCGCGAACATGGTGCAGGACTTCACGCTGACGCCGTCCAGATGGACTGTGCAGGCGCCGCAGTTGGTGGTGTCGCAGCCAATCAATGTGCCGGTCTTCCCTAGCCGTTCGCGCAGGTACTGAACAAGCAGCAGCCGCGGCTCGACGTCGTCGGTATAGCTCACATTGTCGACTTCGACGGTGATCGTCTTGGAACTCGCCATTGAGATCTCCTCTCGCCTCGGAGGACGAGCATGACTGCCCGGCATCCAGTCTTGATGAGTCACACGCTACATCACGGCGAGGGGTTGTGGGCCGGGAATCTCGAAGTTCTTACCCTGCCTCCTCGTGGTCGGCTTCAGCCAGGGGCACATGGTGGATCCGGGCGTCCATGCTGCCCAATCTCGCGCCTCCCCCGCCCCAGTGCAACGCAATGATTTCGGCGGCGATCGACACCGCCGTCTCTTCCGGCGTCCGGGACCCCAGGTCCAGGCCGATGGGGCTGGAAAGCTTGGACAATTCGGCTTCGGTCAGGCCGGCCTCGCGCAGCCGCTCCAGCCGGTCGTGGTGCGTACGCCGGGATCCCATCGCCCCGACATAGGCCACGTCGTGGCGCAGCGCCACTTCAAGCAGCGGCACGTCGAATTTCGGATCATGGGTGAGCACACAGATCACCGTGCGTTCATCCACCTGGCCGGCGTCGATCTGCGCCTGCAGGTAGCGGTGCGGCCATTCCACCACCACCTCGTCCGCCTGAGGGAAACGCGCGGCCGTTGCAAATACCGGACGCGCGTCACAGACCGTGACCCGGTAGCCGAGAAAGCTGCCCTGTTTGGCGACGGCGGCAGCAAAGTCGATCGCGCCGAACACCAGCATCCGCGGCTGCGGGGCGAAACTGACCGCGAAGACGCGCATCCCCTCGCCTCGCCGCTGGCCGTCCGGCCCATAGCTAAGGGTGGCATTCCGGCCGGCGGCCAGCAGGCCCTGCACGTCGTCGCAGACCGCGTGGTCTGCACGGTTGCTGCCCAGGGAGCCGCTGAATCCGTCCGGACGGACCACCAGGTGGCGGCCGACCCAGTCCGGATCCGGGTGTTCGATCACAGTGACCACGGCCACCGGACGCCCGGCGCCGACGTCGTCGGCCACCTGCGGCAGCTGCGGGAAGGTCACGGTCGAGACCGGTTCGACGAAGACGTCCAGAATCCCGCCGCAGGTCAGGCCGACCTCGAACGCATCATCGTCGCTGATGCCGTACCGCTGCAGCACCGGCCGACCGTCGCGGGCGACCTCGGTGGCCAATTCGTAGAGCGCACCTTCGACACAGCCGCCAGACACCGACCCGACCGCATGGCCGTCGGCGTCGACCATCATTGCGGCCCCCGGAGGCCGCGGCGCGGACCGGAAGGCGCGGACCACGGTACCCAGTCCCACGGTTTGGCCGGCCAGTACCGAGGCAACTAAATCATCCAAGACTTCACGCATTGGCAAGCACGTCCAACAACTCCTTGAAACTTTGCATTGAATGCCCCCCTATAAAATAGTCAACGTGCGGCAGCACTGCCTTGATTCCCTGCTGTATGGGCTCGTACCCCACCTTGCCCCGATGCGGGTTGGACCAAACAATGCGCCTCGCCAAGTGATGCAGCCGCTCGACCTGGCGTCCCAGCAAAGCGGGATCGCCGCGCTCCCAACCGTCGCTGGCAATGACGACGACGGCGCCGCGTGCCACCACGCGCTGGCCCCAGCGGTCGTTGAAGGCCCGCAGCACTTCCCCCAAGCGGGTTCCGCCCGACCAGTCGGGGACGGCGCGGCCGGCGAGGGCGAGGGCCTTTTCGGCGTCCGGAACACGGAGGGCACCGGTCACCCGGGTCAACCGCGTGCCTAGGGTGAAGACTTCCACCTGAAGCGGAGCGGCCTCGACCACCCGGTGGGCCAGCCGCAGGAGGCTGTCCGCATAGGGTGCCATCGAGCCCGAAACGTCGATCAGCCAGACAACCCGGCGTGATTTGCGCGGCGCCCGGGCCCGGCGCAGCGGACCCGGCTCCCCGCCACGTCGCAGCTGGTCGCGCAGGGTCCGCACCCGGTCCACGTCGCTGTGCCGATCGGCACGTTTGCGCCGGGTCTGCCGGGTGGGCAACCGCACCGGCAGCTCCTCGAACATCCGGTGCAGCAGCGCCCGCTCGGTGTCATTGAGCGTAGCCACGTCACGGTGCCGCAGCCGCTCCCGCCTGCTGGCGAGCGCCATCTGTTGGTTCCGGCCGCCCTCCAGGCCGCCGTCATCGTCCAAAGAGGCCGCACTGACGGACGTTGCAGATGGCGAGACGCGCGTGGCGGAGGAATGCTCCACCGCGAACCAGGCCTCGAAGGTCCGCTGATAGGTTGGCAAATCGTCCGGTGAGGCGCACAGGGTTGCCCGGCCGGCCCAGAAAACGGTGGCGCGGCGGCCCAGGCCGAGCCGGCCGACGGCGTCAACGAAGTTCCGCGCCCGGTCCGCCGTCACTTTCACCCCGGCCGACCGCACCGCAGCGGCAAACGCCAGCAAGATCTCCTCGGCGCTGTGCTCCACGGCCGCCATCAGTCAGCCGAGCATCCGGGCCAGTGCCGCCGATACGCGCTCGGTGTCTTCACGGTACTTGCAAAGCGCGCCGATGCTCGCCACGGCCGAGGCCAGGTCCAGCTCGGCCCGGCCAAGCTGGTGCAGAGCCCGGGCCCAATCCAGAGTTTCGGCCACGCCGGGAGGCTTGAGTATGTCGTCGGAAGCCCGGATCTGCTGGACCACGCGTACCACCTGTTCGGCCAGCAGCGGGGGGACCTCCGGCAACCGCGTACGCACGATCTCCACCTCGCGGGCCAACCCCGGGTGGTCAATCCAGTGGTAAAGGCAGCGCCGTTTGAGCGCATCATGGAGGTCGCGGGTCCGGTTGGAGGTGAGCACCACAATGGGCGCGGTGTCTGCCTTGACCGTGCCGAACTCGGGGATCGAGACCTGGTAGGTGGAGAGCACTTCCAAGAGGAATGCCTCGAACTCGTCGTCGGCACGGTCGATTTCGTCGATCAGCAGCACCGCCGGGCTTTGCTGCAGCGCCTTCAGGATCGGCCGCGCAAGCAGGAATCGTTTGTCGTAGAGCGAGTGCTCCAGCTCGGCCACGCTCAACTCTGCGCCGCCGCCTGCCTCGACGCTGCGCAGATGCAGAATTTGGGCGGTGAAGTCCCAGTCGTACAGCGCTTGCGCGGCATCGATTCCCTCATAGCACTGCATCCGGATCAGTGGCAGCCCAAGGGCCTCCGCGAGGGCCTCGGCCAGGGAGGTCTTGCCCGTACCTGGTTCCCCCTCGAGCAGCAGCGGGCGTTCCATGCTCAGGGCGAGGTAGCCGATCGTGGCCAGGCCTTCATCGGCGAGGTAGCCGGTGGAGGCCAGCATTTCGGCCAGTGCTGCGGCGGAGCTGATCGACGTCTGCGTCATGGCACCAGCATAGGACCACTAATCGACGGGGTCCGGGGATTCGAGGCCAGTCGCCGGTGGGGAAACACATCATGCAGCTGCCGCGTTGTCACGGAGACGAGGCCGATTACGACGGAGTTCATCACGGCGGTGGCTATGGTAAATTCCAGACGCCCCAACCTTTCCGCAAGCTGACCCAAAGCTGCCTGACGACCTCGCCGGCGACACGGCCGACGATTTCGGCCCTATCCGATGATCCGGGCGATCCTGGACACCAGCGTTTTCATCGCTCTGGAATCCGGGCGCCCGCTCGACCGAAATAACCTGGCGGAGGAGGGTTCTATCTGCATCATCACTATCGCCGAGCTCAACGCACGGGTGAATGCGGCAACCGACACAGACTCCCGTGCCCGCCGGTTGGAAACCGTGGAAGCCCTGACCGCCACGACTGTGCTACGGCGAATTCAGGCGGTCGTTGCAACGGCGGGTTTTTCTGGTTCAAATATTAGCCGTTCCATGGCCTGGGCGGGGGTTATGCCGCCCAAGGTCTTGCGTGGCCGGGCGTTGAGTTCGGTGGCGACTTCGAGCAGCCGCTCGGGTGAGTGGGTGGACAGGTCGGTGCCCTTGGGGAAGTACTGGCGCAGGAGCCAGTGTTCTCGTTGGTTCCGCGCTGCCAGGGTGAGTGCGGGTCGCAGAAGAAGATGTCCATCCTGGTCGCGGCGCTGATCTGGCGGTGCTGGGCCAGCTCGGTGCCCTGATCCCAGGTCAGCGACTTACGCAGGTGCTCCGGCAGGGTCTTGATCGCTGCCAGCAAACCGTCACGGACAGCGATGGTGCCGTGGTCATCGGGCAGGTGGACCAGCATCGTAAACCGGGTCTGGCGCTCCACCAAGGTGGCGATGGCCGAGCGGCAGTTCGACCCCAGCACCAAATCCCCTTCCCAGTGCCCGGCCACGGCGCGGTCGGCGACCTCGGCGGGTCGTTCGCTGATCAAGATCATGTCCGGGATCTTCCCCGACCGCTTGCCGGTGGAGCGTCTTGGGCGCCTCACGGCGCGGCCCGTGCGCAAGTGTTGGTGCAGGTCAGCGCGCAGGTGACCGCGGCCCTGCACATACAGCGCCTGGTAGATCGTCTCGGGACACACCCGCATCTCCTCCCGGTCCGGGAACGTCATGGCGAGGTCGTCACTGATCTGTTCAGGGCTCCACTTCGCGCACAACTTGGCCTGTACCAAGGATGCCAGTTCCAGGTCATCGAACTTGCTGGCCTTGGGCCGTCGTCCGCGCATCTCGGCTCGTTTCTGCGCCGCATACGGGGCGTACTTCCCCCGGCCCCGCGGGCCCGTCCCGGGTCCGATACGGCGCAGTTCACGGCTGACCGTCGAGGCCGACCGCCTGAGCTGCGCTGCGATCGCGGAGCCGCATCAACAAGCAGCCTCAATCCGGGCAAGGAATTCGGAACCGGCCCAGGGATGGTTGATTTCGGCAAATTCCTGCCGGAAGATACTTGACCCGCTCCGGAATGTGAGGCGTTCCGGAGCGGGTGTCATACTCGCTGTCAGCCCTCCCGGATGGCGTGCAGGCCGGTCAGGGGTCCGCCGTCCACTTGCATCAGGCGGCCCATCGGCAGCGGGCCGAGGTCGACGGGGGCGAACCCGAAGCCCTCGACGACGGAGCGGAAGAGCTTCTTGGAGTTCTGGTCGTCGCCCGCGTAAAAAAGGATCCGGCGGCCGGCTGCGGTGATGGGGTCGGCGGCAACATAGGGGCCATACATGTTGTCGAAGGCCTTGATGACGTGCGCCCCGGGGATCAGTGAGGCGACGAGTTCGCTGCCTCCGATGTCCAGCTTGTCCGCGACAAACGTGGGGGTCAGACTCGCCCATTGGTTGGTGGCATCGATGACGATCCGCCCCTCGCGGGCAGGTAAGTTACCCACCGCCTCTCGGACCTTTGTCCAGGGGACGGCGAGGACGACGAAATCCGCGTCACCCGCTTCTGATATGGTGCCGGCGGAGGCGTGCGGCCCGAAGGCGTCCACGACGTCCTTGAGCGTCTCGGGGCCTCGGCTGTTGCTGAAGACCACGTCGTGACCGGCCTTCACTACGTGACCGGCTATGGCGCGGGAGAGCGTTCCCGCACCTATCATTCCGAACTTCATGGGCTTGTTCCTTCGCTGGTTGGGGCTGCCCGGCCCACCGCTCTCCGTGCGTGCCGGGGGGCGGTGAGTCGGCATATGAGCGTGTGGTCTGTGTCGCAGAAGGCCGGGGGCCTGGCCGGGAGCCCGCCATGTGAGCGGTTGCGTCACTCGCCGACTGGGCGGCGAGGGTCGAGGAGTGGGGCTTGCGGGGACTCGATCTTAGAGATCGAGTCCCCGCACCGGTCGCCGGATTGGTCGATCTGGTCCCGCGGGCCCGTTACTCCCTTGTTGTCTCGGCCGATCCGGATCGGGAGCGGCGCTTTGACGTGCGTTCAGCCGAGAAATTTAATGCTGAGGGAGAAGTTCTTCTGCCGCTGGGCCTGACCGAGAAGCAGCAGACCCGCTCCTTCCAGCCAGTGCGCGGTCTTCAGGTTACCGGTGTCCAGCGGGCGCAGTCCGAGGCTCTCGACGAACGAGGACACGGACGCCTTGGCGTTGGCGTCGTCACCGGCGATGAGCACATCGAGGGGGCGGCCCTCGACCTCACCGGACGCGAGGACGCCGCCGAAGAGCGTGTTGAACGCCTTGACGACATGCGCGCCCGCAGGGGCGGCCTTGGCGATCTCCTGTGCGGCGGAGCTGTCGTCGGGGGTGACGAGCGCGGTGAATGTGGTGAGATCGAAGGGGTTGGTGATGTCGACGATGACCTTGCCGGTCAGCGCGTCCCCGTACTGGCTGACAATGGGTGAGGCGCTGGCGTACGGCACAGCCAGGATGACGATGTCACCGGTGAGCGCGCCGCTTGCGATCGTCCCTGCTGTGGCATGGCTACCGAGGTCGCCGGCCAGGGCGGCGGCCTTGGTACCGTCACGGCCGATGACCTGGACGCTGTGGCCGGCGGTGACCGCCCGGGTGCCGAGGATTCGGGCCATGGTTCCGAGACCGATGATACTGATGCTGCTCATGATGTGTGCCTGCTTTTCATAGTCGAAGCTGAGGTCGTGTCGGGGGAGTGGGAGCCGGTCAGGCGTGTGCTGCGGTGGTGCGTTCGGCCGCCTTGGCAAGGCGGACGACGACGGACTTGAGTTCGGTGGAGATCTCGCTGTCGTCGAGCGGGTGGGTGTCGGCGAACCGTGTCAGTGAGTCGGGAATGGAGAGGGTGATGTCCTCAATCACATTGGCCTGCGCGGCTGTTGCTGCCTTACGGGCATCTTGGTGTGCCCAGACGCCGCCGTACTGGCCGCCCGAGGCGCCGATCACGGCGACGGGCTTTCCGGAGAGGGCACCGGCTCCGTAGGGGCGGGAGAGCCAGTCGATCGCGTTCTTCAGAACGGCGGACATGGTGCCGTTGTACTCGGGGACGAACAGCAGGAGGGCATCGGCATGCGCGGCGGACTCCCGCAGGGCTGCGGCGTGCTGCGGGATGCTCCCCTCGCTGTCGAGGTCCTCGTTATAGAAGGGCACCTGCTCGAGGTTTTCCTGTATGGACAGCTCGACTCCCTCGGGGGTGAGCTTGGCGGCGGCCTGGGCGAGCTGGCTGTTGTGTGAGCCGGTGCGTACGGAACCGACGAGGGCAAGGATGTGGATTGACATGGCGTCTCCTGGTGCTGCTTGGTGAGGCACGCGTCCGGGCGGACGGTGCTGGTTCAGGGTGAGGGGGCTCTGTGTGGAGCGGGGCGGGCGGGGCGGCGGAGCGATCTGCCGACGGCCTGGCAACCTGCCCCTGCGACAGGCACGGGTTCCGCTGGGTGCGTGGCTTATGCAGTCAGGGACAAGGCGGCCACGGTTGCCACGGAGACCAGGCCCAGGACGGCCGGTGCCATCGCCGGGCCCCGGGTCTTGGGGTTGGCGTAGTCGCCGGCGCGGCGGTGGTAGGCGATCGCTCCGGCGAACACGACGGCCAGGCCGGCAGCGGCCGCGATACCGAGCGGGTGCCAGAAGACTCCGACCGCCAGTCCGATCGCCGCGGCGGCCTCGGCCAGGCCGATGAACCGGGTGAGGGAGGCGCTGGCGCCCATGTGTTCCTGCAGTTGGCGCGGGATATCGCCCTTGAGCCTGATCTTCGGGATGCCCGCACCCAGTGCGGCGAGGGCCAGTAGAGCGCTGAGAACGATGGCTGTGATGGTCACGGTAAAACCTCCAAGTAGTTTATGTGTTAACCAAACCATAGGCGCCAAATGGTTAACATGTCAACCATGGGGTAACGTGGCAGGTATGAGTGATCAACTTTGGCTGGACGACCGGGAGCAGCGTGCCTGGCGCAGCCTGATGACGATGCAGGCCGACCTGTCCCAGTACATCGAGCGGCAGCTGCGCCAGCGCAGCGGTCTGTCGAGCGCCGATTACCAGGTGCTGGCGCACCTGTCGGAGGCACCGGAGGGGCGGCTGAGGGCATTCGCCCTCGGCGACCTTCTGCGCTGGGAGAAGAGCCGGCTCTCGCAGCATCTGACCCGTATGGAAAAACGCGGTCTCGTGGGCCGCGAACGCTGCGCGGCGGACCAGCGCGGCGCCGTCGTGGTCATCACACCGCAAGGTCGCGAGCTCATCGAGGCTGCCGCCGCGCCACACGTGACGGACGTGCGCAAGGTTCTGATCGACCACCTCACGCCGGAGCAGCTCGACCTCATCTGCGGACTCGGCGACCAGGTGCGGGCCCGACTGGCAGAACTCGAACAGGAACCCTGAGCACCGCAGCTACCTCCATGCGGAGTTTCAGAACCGACAACTACTTGCTGGCGAAAGCCCCGCCCTTACAGAAGACGGAGTGCACGGCTTGCCTCACGGACCTGCACGTGAGATGCGCCAATACCTAGTCTCAAAAACCAACAGCCTTTCGAGACAGATCGGCGACGTCACCAGCAAGCCCACACCGTACGAGAGAGCCCTACGAAATAGGAGCTCCTGAACAGCGAGGAGCACCCGTCCGGTCTTCAGCTACTTTGCCCCTGGGGACACCTTCGGGAGTCCCGGGCCGTGGGGGAGTGTCCCACCAGGGCTGTCCCACAACCAAGGAAATGGGACACTGCTAACAGTCTGGATCCGTTCACGAGCATTATCGGCGATGAGGCTCCGCCTTGACTCCTCCGCACCTCCAAGCAGGCAGCTAGTCTTAGCTACACAAGATGCTGGGGGAGCAAAAGATGAATCAAATAAGTGTTGGAAGCGGCAAGGGCACCGTGGAACTCGATGCTGAGGGAGTTCTTCACCTTGTGTGGAACCCAGGGACTATTCTGGTGGCCGATGATGTACATGCGGCGATGGCAACGGTCAATGAGGTTGCCGATGGTGCCGAGTATCCGATGTTGATCGACATAACGAACACACAAGAGGTGACCCGCCGGGCCAAGTCCGTCTTCAGCGTCCGGTGCGCTGCTTCACGGATTGCCCTGCTTGGCTCAAGCCCGGTCAATCGTGTCATTGCTAACTTCGCTATGGCGCGGCGGACCCTCCCGTGTCCAACTCGGTTTTTCACCTCCCGCAATGAGGCCATGCACTGGCTTCTCCAGGAGCCCCTTCCCTGACCCGGACCGTTGCTTCCAAAGGGCCAGGGGAGTTGCCGTATGTTGAGCAAAGCCGGGAGTGACGCAGCCGAAAGTGCCCAGTTCCAAGGAGCGGCTGATTGAGGTCGTCGCAAGCCCAACTAACTCGCTTACTATTTCCTGCACTGCGACGAAAATGCGCGTCAGTTGGGCTCTACGGGTTACGTGAAATACTTCGTGTGGTTCCCGAACTTCGGCCGGTCTTACTGCGACAAGCGGAGCGTATCCCAGTTCCAAGGAAGTGAGACACCCTAGGGAGTCAACGCGAAATCTTGCGCAAATGACGACGGGGGGTGCACTATAAACGTCGAAGGTCGTGACGCTATGCGAGGAGGTGAGCACCCAATGAACGCTTTGTCCACTTTGGGCGCTCCCCTAGAATTCACGATCGTGCGACTGACGTAGCCGTCGCCGGGGAGTGCTGTATTCCCTTCTAGAAAGCTGCGATCATGCACAAATTTCTCTTTACTGCGGAGTCGACGTTTGACGGAGTCGTCGACCGCTCCTTCACTCTCGGCGACATCCCCGGCGTTCTCTGGTCTCCGGAGTCGCCTGCTTCTGGCGCACCCCTGATGCTCATGGGGCACGGCGGCGGGCTCAACAAGCGCGCTCCCGGCTTGGTCGCCCGCGCCCGGGCGATGGCCGCCGAGCACGGTTTCCACGCGGCGGCGATCGACGTGCAAGGGCACGGCGACCGCTCACGGACGGACCGGGATCAACGCTGGGTCGACGAGATGCTGCGGGCACGTGCGGCTGGCGAGTCGTTGGCCCCCAGTATTACCGCGTACAACGGGTCCCTCGCAGATCGGACCGTACCAGAATGGCAGGCCACTATTGACGCCCTTCAGGCGTTGCCGGAAGTCGGGACAGACGCGCCGATAGGCTACATGGGAATGACGCTCGCGACCACAATCGGCATCCCTCTGGCGGCAGCCGACGCGCGCATCCGGGCCGCGATCTTCGGTGGAGTCTTCGTTTACGACGCCCTGCTCTCGGCGGCACGCGAGGTCAGCATCCCGATCGAGTTCCTCATGCCCTTGGACGACCCCGAGATCGACCGAGCGTCAGGGCTGGAGATCTTCGACGCCTTCGGATCCACGGAGAAGACACTGCTCGCGTTCCCGGGCAGCCACTTCCGAGTTCCACAGACGCAACTCGACACGAGCTTCTTCGTCCGCCAGTTCGAGCGGGCAGGGATGCCGCTGGCGTAGGTCTAGGGTCCTTAAGTCCCGCTGGCCCGTCCACGAATCGAGCCCGGGCGCAGAGCAATGAAGCACTCTACGACCGCATCATTGCTCTGCGCCTTTCGGGGATTTGGACCCGCGGAGAGTGGCCCGCCCAGGGTTTCCCGGTTCCAAGAAAATGAGACACTCCCGGCAAACCGAAGAGTGAGCCGTGAGAGGTCCCTCACCGAGAAGCTAGCCAGAGTATGAACTCGATATATCCACAGGTGTGGAAAATGCTTATCCACAACCAAACGCATGTTCTGTGTGGTTGGTTCAGCTTGGTGCGGGCAGTGCGCCCGGGATCCGGGGTTTGGTGTTTGCTGTGAAGGTGAACTTCGCGTCGTCGCCGGCGCCGTCCACATCCACGACAACGTTGTCGCCTTGGTGGATTTCGCCGTAGAGGATCTTCTCGGAGAGCTGGTTTTCGATTTCGTGCTGGATGGTGCGGCGCAGCGGGCGGGCACCCATGGCGGGGTCGTAGCCGCGGGTGGCGAGGAGTTCCTTGGCCGCGGTGGTGAGTTCGATGCCGATGTCCTTGTCTGTCAGGCGCTGCTGCAGGAGGCCGATCATCAGGTTTACGATCTGGATGATCTCGTTCCGGGTCAGCTGGGGGAAGACGATGACGTCGTCTACGCGGTTGAGGAACTCGGGGCGGAAGTGCTGCTTGAGCTCTTCGGTAACGCGGGCGCGCATCCGGTTGTAGCCGGTCTGCGTGTCCGTGCCGGACTGGAAGCCGGTGGCTACGCTTTTGGAGATGTCCTTGGTTCCGAGGTTGGTGGTCATGATGATCACGGTGTTCTTGAAGTCCACCACCCGGCCGTGGCTATCCGTCAGATGGCCGTCTTCGAGGATCTGCAGCAGTGAGTTGAACAGGTCGGCGTGGGCCTTCTCAACCTCGTCGAACAGGACCACGGAGAACGGACGGCGCCGGACCTTTTCGGTTAGCTGCCCGCCCTCGTCGTACCCGACGTAGCCCGGAGGGGCACCGAAGAGGCGCGAAACCGTGTGCTTCTCGGAGTATTCGGACATGTCCAGGGTGATCAGCGTGTCTTCTTCGCCGAACAGGAACTCGGCGAGGGCCTTGGCGAGCTCGGTCTTGCCGACACCGGTGGGGCCGGCAAAGATGAACGAGCCGCCGGGACGCTTGGGGTCCTTCAGGCCGGCACGGGTGCGGCGGATAGCCCGCGAAACCGACCTAATCGCTTCGTCCTGTCCGACGATGCGCCTATGCATCTCGTCTTCCATCTTCAGCAGACGCGAGGATTCCTCCTCGGTCAGCTTGAACACCGGGATGCCGGTGGAGTTCGCCAGCACCTCGGCGATCAGTTCCTCGTCAACCTCGGAGATGTCATCCATGCCGCCGGACTTCCAGCGGCGTTCCTTCTCTGCCCGTTCGGCGATGAGTTTCTGCTGCTTGTCGCGCAGCGACGCGGCCGCCTCGTAGTCCTGCGCGTCAATCGCGGACTCCTTTTCCGTCCGGACGTTGGCGATCGTCTCAGCCATAGCCTTGAGCTCAGGCGGAGCGGTCATGCGGCGGATGCGCAGCCGTGCACCGGCTTCGTCGATGAGGTCGATCGCCTTGTCCGGCAGGAAGCGGTCCGAAATGTATCGCTCCGAGAGCTTCGCGGCGGCGACCAGCGCGCCGTCGGTGATGGTGACGCGGTGGTGCGCCTCGTAGCGGTCGCGCAGGCCCTTGAGAATTTCGATGGTGTGGGCCACGGCGGGTTCCTGAACCTGGATCGGCTGGAAGCGGCGCTCCAGGGCGGCGTCCTTTTCGATGTGCTTGCGGTATTCATCCAGCGTGGTGGCACCGATGGTCTGGAGCTCACCGCGGGCCAGTAACGGCTTCAGGATGGAAGCGGCATCGATGGCGCCTTCGGCGGCACCGGCACCGACCAGGGTGTGGATTTCGTCGATGAACAAGATGATGTCCCCGCGGGTGCGGATCTCCTTGAGGACCTTCTTCAGCCGCTCTTCGAAGTCACCACGGTACCGGGAGCCTGCCACCACGGAACCCAGGTCCAGGGTGTAGATCTGCTTGTCCCTGAGAGTCTCCGGGACATCGCCCCGGACGATCGCCTGGGCGAGGCCCTCGACGACGGCGGTCTTGCCGACGCCGGGCTCGCCGATCAGGACAGGGTTGTTCTTGGTGCGCCGCGACAGGACCTGCATGACGCGTTCCATTTCCTGTTCGCGTCCGATGACCGGGTCCAGCTTGTTCTCGCGCGCGGCCTGGGTCAGGTTGCGGCCGAACTGGTCCAGGACAACGGATCCGGCGGGAGCCGCTTGAGCTGCTGCGGGTATTTCGGACAGCGGAATTAGTGGATTCTTCTACGCTGCCAGGGCTGGCTGTTGATAACCATAGTGGACTTCGTTGGGCCGACGGTAACCGAGCGCGGAGTGACGGCGCCGGCTGTTGTAAAACCCCTCGATGTAGCGGATGAGATCGCTCCGGGCTTGTGATTTCGTCGCGTACACGGTCCGGTACACACGCTCGTTTTTCAGGGCTGAGAAGAACGATTCGGCCATGCTGTTGTCCCAGCACACGCCGGTGCGTCCCATTGAGGAGCGCATGCCCAGACCTGTCACCAGGGCCCTGAAATCGGTTGAGGTGTAGACGCTGCCCCGATCGGAATGCCAGATCGCGTCAGGCTCGATCCGGGTCGTGGCGGCGGCGTTCTTGAGCGCATCGGCGACGAGCTCGGTGCGCATGTGATCAGCGATGGACCAGCCGACGACCTTCTTCGAGTAGCAGTCGATGGCGGTGGCGAGGTAGACGAATCCTTGCCAGGTGTGGATGTAGGTGATGTCGCCGACGAACTTCACCCCGGGCCGGTCGGCGGTGAAGTTCCGGTTGACCAGGTCCGGCATGCCCGCGGCAGCCTCAGCGTCAGCCTCGGTGGTGACGCGGAACGGGCGTGGCTGACAGGCCACCAGGCCCTGGCAGCGCATGATTTGCCGCACCAGCTCGGGCGAGCACTCGGTCTGTTCCGCGGCGAGATCGGCATGGATGCGCCGGTAGCCGTAGGTGCCCTCGGACTCCTCGAAGAAGTGCTGGATCCGCGCGGTCAGGCCCTGACGGCGGGCCGCCGTGGCCGATTGCGGGCGTGTGGCCCAGTGATAGAAACCGGACGTCGAGACGGCCAACCAGCGGCACATTTTCACGACCGAATTGAGATTGGCGGGCTCAGCTTTTTGGGAATCGATGAATTCATACTTGCTCACTACCGCTGCTCCCGCGCGAAGTAAGCGCTGGCTTTTTTCAGGAAGGCAGTCTCCGCCCGCAGCTCTTGAACTTCACGCTCGAGCTCCTTCAGCCGTGCCCGTTCCGAAACCGTCAGATCCACCTCCGTGCCGCCGTTCGCCTCGCGGTACTTGACCAGCCAATTGCGGAGCGTCTCGGGGCCGACACCGTACGCGGTGGCCACGTCCTTGATCGGCTTGGACGTGTTGATCACCTCGCGGCACAGCTCGTCCTTGAACTCCTGGGTAAATCGCTTGCGTGATGCGGTCATGCTGATCTCTACTTTCGGTAGACCCCCATTTTAAGAGGGCCCACTGTCCGAGATCTCCGCGGCAGCTCAGCTTCAGCCTGGTCCTGGCCGGCGCCGGGGCCGGGGCCGGGGCCGGGGCCGGCGGTTTCACGCTGGTAGCCGGACAGCAGCTGGATCACCTGCTGGCGGACACCTTTCAGGTCCCCGCCGAGCTTCACCAGCACCTGGGCGGCCACGCCCTCACCCTCATGGACGAGGCCGAGCAGGATGTGCTCCGTGCCGATGTAGTTGTGGCCCAGTTGCAGGGCTTCACGGAGTGCGAGCTCCAGCACCTTCTTGGCGCGCGGAGTGAAGGGGATGTGGCCGGCCGGGGACGGTTGGCCCGGGCCGAGAATCTCCTGCACCTGCTCGCGGACACCGTCGAGCGAAATACCCAAGGACTCAAGAGCTTTGGCGGCAACGCCCTCACCCTCCTGGATCAGACCCAAGAGGATATGCTCGGTACCGATGTAATTGTGGTTCAGCATGCGCGCCTCTTCTGGGCAAGCACAACTGCACGACGGGCACGGTCGGTAAATCGCTCAAACATTGCGCCACACTCCTGGCTAACGTACCTTGATGCTACGTCTCCGCGGACCTTCGCGGGTGTTCGCCGAGAGAGGGGATAGTGACAGAGGGATTGCCACTTTCGGTCGAGCGCCTTCCCCGATAGCCGTTCAGATGACTTGCAATGGATCCGGCCGGAGGAAACCCACAGACCGGCGCAGCAGCGGATAAGCACCCCTTCCACAATGGATCACGGGCCTGAATGGCGTAGATTCCACCGGGATGCGCAGCACCTCCACTCATGCCGGCATTATCCTTGGCCTTGCAGGGGGCATCGGAGGGGAGTGGTTTCAATGGTGAACATCGGGGTGGTCGTTGGCAGCACCCGGCACGGACGCCGGAGCAAGCAGGTTGCCGAGTGGGTGCTTTCCCGTGCCCGGCCGAGCCCCGAGCGCCAGCGCGGTGGTCCAAGGCACGGATACGCCTGAGCAGGCTGTCATTTGGTCAGTTGGCGGTTTTGCTCTGTTCCGCCGGCTTTACGCAAGACCCTGCGCAGGGCTGCCGCCCATTCGTGGGGCATGTCTGTGTACGAGCCGTGGTGGCCGGGAAATGTCACCAATTCACAGCCCAGCCGCTCTGCCAAGATGCGTGAAACCTCACTAAGTCAGGTCTGCCGGTCCTGGGCCCACTTGCCCACGGCCACAATGATGGTCACCCCGTTGCGGCGAATCAGTTGAACATCCGGGAGATAGTTCGTGACCGGCAGGAGTTCGAGCTTCATCAGGACATTGTTCGTGTCGAGCGAACTGATGCGATCCTCGTGTTGCCGGAACTCTCTACGGCCGCGGGCGTACTCCACGGCCTGGGTGTGTCCTTTGACAAGCTTCCTCACGGGAACCTGAATTCCGAAGATGAAACGAAGCCCTGCCAGCGAAGAGCCGAAATGGTGGGCCGTTCTATATACGTTGGCGAAGAAACGCTGCCACTTGGCAGCGTTCGGGGATACCCTCGCGCACGGCGGCTCGTGAGCGACGGCGGCCCGCACGGCATGGGGTTGGGTCCTCGCCGCATCGAGGGCAATTACATCTCCGCTGCTGCTCCCGAAGATGAAGGCCGCTTGCTCGCCGGCGGCATGGATGACTGCTACCGCATCCCGGCTTTGCTGGCTGATCTCGAAATTCTGGGGACTATTGGAAGTACTGCGGGCGTTCGCACGGCGGTCGTAGGTGATGACCTTGAATTCATCTGAGAGGAGGTCCGCGACGGCGGCATACACGTCGGCGTCTCCGCCGGCTCCTGGGATCAACAAAAGCGCCGGCCCGTGACCTCGCACTTCGAAGTACAGGTCGTCGCCTTCCGACCTGACACGGCTCGTCGTCACCCTGACGTTGGGCCGTGGAGTACTGGATTCCGGCCCAGATGTCGTCATGGTCGAACAGTACTCCAAATGGCTGGGGAGACGGGATGAGGAGGAGCCTCAAGCACACGCAGGCGGACTCGCTGCCCTCGACAAGACCGGAAAGTCTACGGCCCAGCGTCCAGTTGGCATTGCGTCCAAGGGAGTCCGGTTGAAGGGGCCTTGCAGGAGACAAAGACGCCGCCCCCATGTGAGGTGCTGCAAGTACGAAAAGCAACAGTTTCACGGCCGCAACGGCCGGCTGTCAATGGCCAATAGTTTGTGCCCATGGGCGGCCAGCAGAAATGCCCGCTGCTTGAATTCCAGGGGTCGTTGCAACACCCGTGCTTAGCTGGCTATCAGTAAATCACGTAGGCGCTCGGCTGGGGTGTCCCAGTCGAGCGTTTTGCGTGGTCGGGCGTTGAGTTCTTGGGCGACGTGCTCGAGGTCCTCGGGCCCGTAGGCGTTCAGGTCTGCGCCTTTGGGGAAGTATTGGCGTAGCAGCCCGTTGGTGTTCTCGTTGGATCCGCGTTGCCAGGGGCTGGCGGGGTCGCAGAAGTAGACGTCCATGTCGGTGGCGATGCTGAAAGCCTTATGTTTGGCCATTTCGGCGCCTTGGTCCCAAGTGAGGGATCCGCGCAGGTGCGCCGGTAGGGTGGACATGGTCTTGATCAGCCCGTCGCGGACTGATTCGGCGGTGTGGTCCACCGGCAGGTGCACCAACATCACGTATCGCGTGGTGCGTTCAACCAGCGTTGCGATCGCGGACTGGTTGTAAGCTCCGGTCACTAAATCCCCCTCCCAATGCCCCGGGACGGCGCGGTCTTCGACCTCGGCGGGGCGTTCGGAAATGTTGATCATCGGGTCACGGAAACGGTTGGTGCGTTCTTCGGGGTTCCTGTGCTGCTTGCGGCGGGTCCGGCCGGTGCGCAGGGCTTCTTTGACCTCGCGTTTGAGTCCACCGCGGGCCTGAAAGTAGAGGGCCTGGTATATCGTTTCGGGGCTCACGCGCATCTGCTCGTCATCGGGGAATTCCTTGATCAGGAGCTTGGAAATCTGTTGTGGGGACCAGCGTGTGAGGAGCTTGGTTTTCACGTAGTCGTGTAGTTCCCCGGGTTCTGCCAGCTTACTGTCCTTCGGCCGTGCCCGGGCCGCAGTGGCCGCCCGGTGAGCACCGTAAGGCCGGTAACCCAGCACCGGGTGGCTGTTGCGTTTGATCTCCCGGCTAATGGTGCCCACGGACCGGCCCAGCGCCCTGCCGATCGCCTGCATTGAGGTTCCTTGGGACCGCAGGTCCGCGATCCTCTCCCGCTCGGACAGGGACAGGTAGCGGGCGCTGACGGACTGCTCCAGCGCTTCCAACGCCACCGCGGGTGCCGGCTCAGCCACCGGCGCTGTCAACTCCGGTGCCGCTGCAGGGGCCGAAGGTTCCGCGAATGTAGTTGTCACTTCCTGTTTATACGGCAGATCCGCGGCATGACCTTGGGCCGCGGCCGTGTCCTTTGCAGTCTGTTGCCGGTCCCAGTTGTAGGAGCTCGGTTTGCTTGCACCGACTGCGAGGGCTGCGTCCCTCCGGCCGGCTCCTTCTTGGCGCAAGCGCAGGTAGTGAAGCTGCTTCGCCGATGGCCGTCGCGGACTGACGGAGACCAGACCGGCGGCTTTGGCCCAGTTGGAGCAGGTGGAGTAGTTCAGGCCGAGTTCTCTGGCGGCAACGCTGACGCTGCCGACTTCCCGCAGCAGGCCCAGGAACTCCTCAATCACCGACGGTGGGTGGCGCCGCGCCGGATCAGCATTCACAGTTCTCGTGGCCCGTGGTTTTCTCCCAGCAGGATTAACCTTGCCGGCCCAGTTATGCGCGGTGCTGATGTTCAATCCCAGCTCCTGGGCCGCCGCGGTGATGGTGCCGGCCCGGTCCAAGACGGCATAGAAGTGGTCCTTATCCGCCTGGGTGTACTGGCGCTGCGGCCTGATCCCTTCAGCGTTCGCCCACTTCTGGCAGGTGCTCCGGTTAATGCCGAGCTCCTTGGCCGCCGCGGCAACACTTCCCAACCGCTCAACGGCAGAAAGGAAATCCTGTCTTTGCGCACGGGTATGGGACTGCTGGGAACGCTTCCCCTGCGCCCCGGCTCTCGACCCCGGTTCTTTCGGTAGAGGAGATTTTTTCCTTAAGGAAGGACTACTTTTCGATGGTGATCCCATGGGTGTTGCAACTCCCGATTATTCGGGGGTGTTGCAACGATCGCTAGAACTCAAGCTGGTGGCCATGAAAACTGCCCACTCATGGCCACCAGATCTGCCCACCATGTGTTTGGCGGCGTTGGCCATGTTGGGGTTTGGGTTTAGTTCATTGGTGTGACTCCTTTTCCGGCCAGGGCCTGGCTGAGGCGGATTGAATCTCCTGAGGTCTGGCAGAGGTGGGCGTGGTGGAGCAGCCGGTCGACGGTTGCCGTGGCGAGGGTTTTAGGCATGAGCTCGTCAAAGCCGGCGGGATGCAAATTTGAGGACACCGCGATGGACCGTTTCTCATAGGCAGCGTCGACGAGGCGGTAGAGCCCCTCGGCCGCGTCGGTGCCCACCGGCAAGAGGCCTATGTCATCGACCACCACCAAATCTGCGCGTAGGATCCGGGCCACGACTTTGGTTACGCTGTCATCGGAGCGGTGGGCGCGCATGAGAGCGCCGAGGTCCTCGAGGCGGAACCAGGCGACCCGCATGCCGGCCTCGACGGCCTGCTGCCCGAGGGCCTCGAGGAAGAACGTTTTGCCTGTGCCGGATGGGCCGCAGATCACGACGTTCTCCTTCCGTCCGATCCATTCCAGCGTCCGCAGTGCCTGCTGTGTCGGGGCGGGGATCGAGGAAGCGGCAGGGTCCCAGGTGTCGAAGGTTTTCCCGGTCGGGAAGCCCGCGGCTTTGCGCCGGGTGGCGAGCATGGACCGGGACCGGCCGGCGACTTCCTCGACGAAGAGGGCTTTGATGACCTCGGCCGGTTCCCAACGCTGGGCGCGGGCGGTCGCGATCAGTTCCGGGGCCAGAGCCCGTGCATGGGGCATCTTCAGCTGCCGCATCAGCGCCTCCAGCTCCGGCGCCAGCACGGGTGCGGTGCCCGGGACGGGACTCACGCGCTTTCCTCCAGAACGCCGGCGGTTGCGGGCGGGCGGCCGATGGCGGCCCACCCGGCCGTGCCTTGGGTGAGGGACCGGGTTTCCCCGGCGGCATGGGTCGTGGTGCGGGTCAGGGCGGCGGTGAGGATCGAGGCGAGGTCCTTGTTCGCGAAGCGGCCATGGATGGCCGCGGTTCCCAGTGCATGGTCGACATCGGCCTGGCCTGCGATCTTGGCCAGGGCGACCGCTTCGGCCATCTTCACGTTCATCCGGGCCGTGCCCGCCGCGGCGGCTTCGAGCAGCCAGGTCCGGGCGCCGTCCCCGATCGCGAGGAACTCCGCTTCCGCGGCCGTCCTGGCTTTCGCCATGTAATCGCCCGGGATCCTGGGCCGGTGGTCCGGGAAATGCGCGTCGTTGATCGCCGGGCTGCCGGGCCGGGCCCGCGGGTGTCGGGCGACTTCCACCGGTCCTTTGCTGCCGTGGTGGACCACGATGACCTGCTCGTCGGGCCCGGCGCCGTGGGATCGGACGAACACCTTCGCGCCGAGCAGATACGCCGGGACGGAGTACTGGCCGTTCTCGAACGTGACCATCGGCGTGTTCTCCGGGACGGACCGGGAGAGGCCGAACGCGACCGTGTGAGCGGTGTCCGGGATCCGGTGCAACCGCGGCGCTTCCTCTGCCAGCATCACGGCGGGTTTGCGTCGGGTGGCACGGTGCTCACGATGATTGACGTCGTCCATGAACGCCTGGCAGGCCGCTTCGATCTCGGCGAAGGAGGCATATTCGGCGCGAAGGTTGATTTCCTTGGGCACGATGTCGGCTTTGGCGATCTTCACCGAGGCCTCCACCCCGCCCTTGGACGCGGGATCCGCCTGCTGGCAGGTCAGCACCGTGACGCCGTAATGGCGGGCGAAGTCGACCGTCTGCTGGTTGCGGACCGGGACCCCGGCGACATGGGAAACGGTGACCGTTTTCTCGTTATCTGTGTTCTGTGGCCTGCGGGGTTATGTGGCCCGCAGGCCGTGCGGTGGGCACCGGCGCGTGCTTCTCGCTCTAAGCCGGTGTTCCATGGCACATAACGTTTGGCTGGGGCGATGGTGGCTACTTGGGTAAGTCTTTCCCTGGCTGGTCTGGGAATGGCCAGCAGCCCGTTCCCGGACCGGCTTTCATAGCTCCTTGAAGTAGACGGCAACAGGTATCTGCGCACAGCCAAGGCTCTCATAGAGCTTGCGGGCCGGGCCGTGGAACGGATCCCCTCCGGTACCGATCTCAACGATTCGGGCCCCTAGGTCCTTCATCCTGGCCATGGCATGCTCACATAGCCGGCGGCCCACGTGGGCGCGCCGGTGCCCTGGTGCCACGGCAAGGATGCTGATCTCGCCATGCTCCCGGGCTGCGTCTATCTGCCAACTGACGAATCCCGCTATGGCGCCCTCAACTTCGCCCACGTCCACAAACTTGCCGGCATCAGGGGCGTGCAGCGTGGGGATAGTCCTGGCGTAGTCCTCACGCCAGTCAGCGTGTTGGACGGCGGGCGGTCGTTCCTCAGAGACGCGTGCGCGTCAAGAAAAAGTGCTCCACGCAAAACACCCTAGACGGAACGAGCTACTTCCTACAATCGACGAGAACTTCAGGCCGCACCTAGACCTCGCGGGCCCTGCCAGTCAAAGCAACTGGTCCCTTCGACCCCTCTCACAGAACATTTCACTGACGTGGTGGCCACGATCCCTGCTTGACGAATATAGAAGCATCAGTCTCTTCGATGAGAAAGGAAGTTGCCATGTTGGAGGAGTATTTCGTCAAGCCGTCCACGGTCGATCGGCTCCGGCGTTCATGGATAGGCGCGGAAATCGAGACCTACGTTGATTGGCTGGCCGCGCACCAGTACAAGGACAGGTACATCTGGTCTCGGGTCCCGGTCATCTTCGCTTTCGGCGAATTTGCCAGCGCCCGGGGTGCCACCAGTATTGGTCAGTTGCCCGAGCACGTGGACGCGTTCGTCGAACACCGGGTTGCACTTCACGATGAGAATACACGTTCGACTCGTTCGATGGCCATCGAAGTTCGGGGCCCTGTGGAGCACATGCTCGCGGTTGTCCTGGCCGGGTACGAGCCGACCGGGCGGAAGCGTGATCTTCATCCGTTCGCCGACACTGTCCCGGGCTTCTTCGACTATCTGGTCCAGGAGCGAGGCCTCCGTCCGTTTACGGTGCGGGGCTACCGCATCCACCTCGACCAATTCGAAACCTACCTGCGGAAGGTCGGCGTGGAGTCGATTCGGGAGATCTCCCCGGCGATCCTCAGTGCCTTCGTCGTGGAGCGCGCTGGCGCCGGTCTGGCCAAGACTACGGTGCGTGATGAAGCGGGTTCGTTGAAGGTTTTCCTGCGTTATGCCCACCGTCAGGGCATCCTTTCCAGAGACCTGAGCTCTGCCGTCGGATGGCCCCAGGTCTATCGGCTATCGGACATTCCCCGCTCCATTTCCTGGGCCGACGTCAATCGGGTGTTGGCCAGTGTTGACCGCCGGACCGATGCGGGCAGGCGCGACTATGCCATTCTGCTGTTGCTGGTCACTTATGGGCTGCGTGGCCGGGAAGTCGCTGCGTTGACCCTTGATGACATCGACTGGAAGCATGAGCGTTTGGCGGTCCCCGAGCGCAAGGCCGGCCACTCCACGGCATTTCCTCTTTCTGCCGTGGTCGGCGAGGCTCTCGTTGACTACCTTCAGCATGGGCGCCCAACAACCAGTGATCGGCACGTGTTCTTTCGTGCCCTGGCTCCCCGCCAGCCGATTAGCGCCGCCGCGGTTTCGTCCTGCGCCCGCCTCTATCTGCTCAAGGCGGGCATCGACGTGCCCCGGCCGGGTTCGCACACGTTGCGCCACACGGCGGTGCAGCGCCTCGTTGATGCGAACTTCGCCCTGAAGACCATCGGTGACTTCGTCGGGCACCGCTCTGCACGTTCCACCGAGGTCTATGCCAAGGTCGCCGTCGAGGCGCTGCGCGACGTCGCCCTGGGTGACGGGGAGGCGGTGCTGGGATGAGCGGGAACCTTGCTGCCGCCGTGGCGGACTTCCTGGCCTACAAGCGGGCACTGGGCCGGAAATACCTGAGCGAGGAAGCGACACTTCACTTGCTCCTTGGCTTCGCCGAACAGCACACGGTGTCCGACCTGGCTGACCTCACCCCGGGGCTGCTTGATGAATTTGTTGCCTCCAGGCCAAGGCACCGGGCCCGCAGTTTCAACCACCTCATTGGAGTACTCGGAAGTTTCCTTGACTGGGCTGTCGGCCAGCAACGCCTGGATACATCTCAATGGCATGGAACCCGGCGCCGGGACACGGACCGGCGACTGCCCTTCCTGTTCGATCCGTCCCAGGCCCGCCAGCTGCTCGAGGCGGCAGCTGCCCTTCCCGACTATTCCCGGGCCACCGGCCGCGGCCCGACCTACCATGCCATCTTCGCCCTGTGCTACGGACTCGGGCTCAGGGTCGGGGAGGCCTGCGGCCTGCACCTGGAGGACATTGATACCGGCAGGCAGCTCCTCATTGTCCGTGGTGGCAAGTTCGGCAAGAGCCGCCTGGTCCCCTTCGGACCGCGCATCGGGGAGCTGCTGGCCCTCCAACTCGGCCGCCGACGCGAGGAAGGTCGCGCCGAACCGGGTGCGCCGCTGTTCACTTTCGACGGCCGGCGCTGCGTCAACCCGTGCGGTGTGAGCGAAACGTTCAGCCGCCTCTCCGCCGGCCTGGCGTTCCCTGTTCCTGAGGGCACGACGGCGCCCCGCTTGCACTGCCTGCGTCATTCCTTCGCCGTGGGCTGCCTGCTGCGCTGGTACCGGGAAGGCTTGGATCCCTCGGCGAAACTCTTCCAGCTCTCAACGTTTATGGGCCGTGTGAACCCATCCTCGACCGCCGTCTACCTGACCATCACCCCGGAACTCCTCTCCGAGGCAAGCCATCGGTTCGAAGCCTATGCCGAACCTGCATGGTTGGAGACGACGCCATGACCGGAACACAACAGCTCGGGCCGCTGATCCACTCCTTCTTCATAGACCACCTCGTCACCGTCAAGGGCCTCCGCCCTGCTTCAGTGCGCAGCTATAGCGACACCATCCGGCTGCTGCTGTGCTTTGTGGCCCGGCAAAAGGGAACCAAGATCACCAGACTCACGCTCGAGGACCTGAGCTTCGATCACATCCTTGGCTTCCTGCGCTACCTCGAAAGCGACCGTCACAACCACGTGCGGACCCGCAACCAACGCCTGGCCGCCCTGCACACCCTTTTCGAATACATCGCCACCCGGGAACCGACGATGCTCGAAACCTGCCAACGGGTTGCCGCCATCCCCATAAAACGGGCAGCACCTGCAGAGACGCACTTCCTGGAACGCGACGAGATGCAGGCACTGCTGCGGCACCTGCCACACGCCGGCCGCCTCGCCCAGCGAGACCACGCCCTGATCCTGTTCCTCTACAACACCGGAGCCCGGGCACAGGAGGTCGCAGAACTCCGGGCCGGAAACCTGCAGCTCATCGAGCCCTTCCTCGTCCGGCTCCACGGCAAGGGAGGCAAATGGAGAACCTGCCCACTATGGGACCAGACAGCGAAACTACTCACCGCCCTGCTTGACTCATCAGGGGAACCAGCGGCAGCAAACGCCCCGGTCTTCTGCTCGACAACCGGTGAAGCTCTCACCCGCTTCGGCATCTACAAGGTCGTGCGGCGCCTCGCCGGCCACCTTGACGATCCCGGCATTAACCGCACGGTCAGCCCGCATGTATTCCGCCACACCGCAGCCATGCATCTCCTTGAATCCGGAGTCGAAATCAACGTCATCCGCGGCTGGCTCGGGCATGCCGACCTGACAACAACGAACCGCTACGCCGAAATCAACACGAGGACAAAATTGGAAGCCCTGCGGGCCACCGAGCCGTCCGATACTTCAGCGGCACACCGCCCTGAGCTGCCGCGGAGTTCTCGGACAGTGGGCCCTCTTAAGATGGGGGTCTACTGAAAGTAGAGATCAGCATGACTGCAGCACGCCGGTGTTTCACCCAGGAGTTCAAAGACGAGTTGTGCCGTGAGGTGATCAACACGTCCAAGCCAATCAAGGATGTTGCCACCTCATACGGCGTTGGCCCCGAGACTCTCCGCAACTGGCTGAACAAATACCGCGAGGCCAACGGGGGCACCGAGTCGGACCTGACGGTGCCGGAACGGGCTCGCCTGAAGGAGCTCGAGAGGGAAAATCAGGAGCTGCGCGCGGAGACTCTATTCCTGAAAAAAGCGGCTCTCCTGACGTAACTGTGGGTGTTTTCGGAGCGCCTTAACGGCCGCACGCCGTTTCCTGTCTAGGTTTCTGACTGTCTAAGGAACAGAAACTATTAGAGCGGGAAAACGGCGTGCGAAATGCAAGACTATGGCGAACTCTGCTCGGTGTCGAGAAAACAGTCGTCGAAGCCATCGATTTTGATGACGAAGCCGGGGTCCTGGTCGCCTCGGTCCGCCCGACTGGATCGGTCCGGAACCGCTGCGGCATCTGCCGGCGCAGGTGTCCGAAATACGACCAGGGGCACGGCCGCCGGCGCTGGCGTTCCCTGGATGCCGGCACGGTCCAGGTCCAGGTGGAGGCCGACGCCCCGAGGATCCGGTGCCGTGAACACGGCGTCACCGTGGCCGCCGTCCCGTGGGCCAGGCATCAGGCCGGACACACCCATCATTTCGATGCGCAGGTCGCCTGGCTTGCCACCCAGACATCCAAGACCGCGATCACCGCGCTGATGCGCATTGCCTGGCGGACCGTCGGGGCGATCATCACCCGGGTCTGGGAGGACACGGCGGCCACTTACGACCCCTTCGCCAACCTGGTCCGGATCGGTATCGATGAGATCTCCTACAAGCGCGGGCACAAGTACCTGACCGTCGTGGTGGACCATGACAGCGGCAGGCTGGTCTGGGCCGCCGTTGGCCGGGACAAGGCCACCCTGGGCACGTTCTTCGATGCCCTCGGAGAAGAACGGTGCGCCGGGATCACGCATGTTTCCGCGGATGGCGCCGACTGGATCGCCGCTGTCGTGGCCGCCCGGTGTCCCGCCGCCATCAGGTGTGCCGACCCGTTCCACGTCGTCAAATGGGCCACCGAAGCCCTCGACGAGGTCCGCCGGGGCGCGTGGAACGACGCCCGCCGGGCGGCCCGGACCGGAGAGGCCAAACGAGGCCGGGGACGCCCGTCCAAAGACGCCCCGGCCAGGCCCCACAGCACTCTTGCCGCCGGGGTGAAGAACTCGCGCTATGCGCTGTGGAAGAACCCGGAGAACCTCACCGAAAAGCAGCAGGCCAAGCTCGCCTGGATCGTGCAGACCGACCCCGGACTCGGCCGGGCGTACTACCTCAAGGAAGGGCTGCGCACGGTCTTCAAACTGCCCTACGACGAAGCCGGAGAAGCGCTCGACAAATGGGTTGCCTGGGCGCGCCGGTGCCGCATTCCATCGTTCGTGAAACTGCAAAAGAGCATCGTCAAACACCGGGAATCCATCCTCGCAGCGATCGAGCACGGGCTCTCCAACGGACGCATCGAATCCATGAACACCAAGATCAGACTCATCACCCGCATCGCCTTCGGCTTCAAATCACCCGAGGCCCTCATCGCCCTGGCCATGCTCAGCCTCGGCGGTCACAAACCGGTGCTCCCGGGCCGAAATTAGCCCACGGATAAGTCAGGAGAGCCAAAAAAGCAGCCGCTTACTTCGCGCGGGAGCAGCGGTAGTGAGCAAGTACGAATACATCGACTCCCAGAAAACTGAGCCCGCCAACCTGAATTCGGTCGTGAAGATGTGCCGCTGGTTAGGCGTCTCCACCTCCGGTTTCTACCACTGGCTGACGCGCCCGCAATCGGCGACCGCCACTCGCCGGAAGGCCCTGATAGCGCGGATCCAACACTATTTCGAGGAGTCCGAAGGCACCCTACGGGTATCGTCGAATCCACGCCGACCTCGCGGCGGAACAGACTGAGTGTTCGCCCGAGCTTGCGCGGCAGCTCCTGCGCCAGGAGGGTCTCGTGGCCTGCCAGCCGCGGCCTTTCCGGGTGACGACCGAGGCCGCCGCCTTGGCCGCGGCGAACATGCCTGACCTCGCCAAGCGTGACTTCACCGCCACTCGCCCAGGGGTGAAGTTCGTCGGCGACATCACCTACATCCACACCTGGCAAGGGTTCATCTACCTGGCCACCGTCATCGACTGCTACTCCAAGAAGGTCGTCGGCTGGTCGATCGCCGATCACATGCGCACCGAACTCGTCGCCGACGCCCTCAAGAACGCCGCGGCAACGACCCTGATCGAGCCTGACGCGATCTGGCACTCCGACCGCGGCAGCGTGTATACCTCGGCCGGGTTTCGGGCCTTGGTGACCGGCCTGGGGATGCGCTCATCGATGGGACGTACGGGCGTGAGTTGGGATAACAGTATGGCGGAATCTTTCTTCTCGATGCTCAAGAACGAGCGTGTTTACCGGACCGTTTACGCGACGAAATCACAGGCCCGCAGCGACGTTATCCGCTATATCGAGGGGTTTTACAATAGTCGGCGCCGACACTCCGCACTCGGTTACCGACGGCCTAACGAAGTCCACTATGGTTATCAACAGCCAGCACTGGCAGCGTAGAAGAATTCACCAATTCCGCTGTCCGAAATCCTCGCGGCAGCTCAAACCCCTCCCATGCGGGGAATGTCTTATGTCCGCGTCTTGCAAGTTGCCGTGGTTGCTTGCCCCGGGAATCGTGGGCATCTCAGGGGTAGGTCCGGTGACCGCGGCGATCATCCCCGCCTCGTAGTCGAACCACGGCAGGGTCCGCTCGGGAGCAGCCTTCGGCGTCCTCGCCGGCGCCAGCCCCATCCTGGCATCCTCTGGTAACACGAACAGGCGCCGGCTCAACCGCTACGGTGACCGGCAACTCAACCGCGCACTGGACGTCGTCGCCAGGACCAGAAGCCTCACAGACCCCGCCACCAGCGCCTACATCGAGCGGCGCACCGCGGAAGGAAAGTGCCCACGGGAAATCCACCGCCAACTCCACACGCTCGTGGCTTGACTCGCCAACATAGAGGGTCGTCGAGTGATGCTCGGCCTCCCGGATCCGAACCTCCACGCCGGCGCCGCATAGCCGAGGATGTTCGACACCCAAAGCCAGAACCGGACGACCCGAAGGAAACTGATTGGTGTTCCTGCCGGAGTCGCAGCCAACGCCCGGAACGGCCGCGTTCACCTGCACCGGAACTGACCGTGGGCTACCGCCTGGACAAATGGTCCTTGGTCGATTCGATCAGGGGTTGCAGGTCAGGTCTTCGCCGGCCGGGGAAGACCTGGGTGACGAGGTCATCGCGGAACACTACAGGCAGTGGAGCCGGACGCTCCGTCATGCCCAAACCCCGCGTCCTAACGACGCCGTTTTAACGATCGCTCCTCCGGCTGCCCTGAGCATGGCCGGCACTTCATACCGCAGCCAACGATTTACATCTCAAGGGGAATTCCTGAGGACGATGGACAAGCTGTCCGCCTTGACGCGTCGGCTGGGGTTTCGACGTCACGCCGCGGCTCTTTGCCTCGCTTTTGCCCTACGCTTCAGCGGTGAAGGCTTTCCGAGGGCAATTCCCCGAAGGTTTGAAGGTATGCGGATGAGAAACGGCTCAGATGTGAAAATCCGGCTTCGATGGCGATCGAGGTCACGGTCTCTCTCCCTGGCTCCCCGGCCAGCAGCAACTCCCGAGCGCGTGTCAGCCGAGACCTCCGTAGCAGCTCGGACGGAGTCATTCCAAGCTCGGAGCGCACGACCGCTTGTAAGGTCCGGATGGAGACACCGAGCGAAACTGCGATATCGGAGACTGACAGTTCTTCCGTGGAATGACGTTCGAGAAGCTCGTTGAACCGCCGCGTCAGCCGTCCGCGGTCAGCTGCATTTCCACCTGGAGCTGGCCCGAGGGGCTTGATTGTGGCCATGAGCAGTCTGGAGAGCATCGTTTCGGCCAGCAGCCGGTGAAGATGGTCGGGGGCCGCCGCATTCTCTGCTGCCATCTCATCCTGCAGTTCTACCACTGACCTCAAAAAGGCGCGACCCTGAATTCCCTTCAGATCCATGGAGAGTCCGAGAGCCAGATCTTTTCCGCTGTCCAGTCCGAAGAGCCGGTCAGCCACGCCGGCCAGAGTTTGACGCTGAACATACACGATGAGATGTGGGGCTCCGCGGTCCCAAGTCATGGTGAACGGACGCTCCAGTGGAGGGATTGTTGCCAGCATAGGGGTTGATTCGATAATGGACGAACGCACCTGCAGGCGGGCGTGGCCCGCCAGTGGAATCTGTACTAGAAAGAAGTCGTCCAGGGCTTGCGCATCGATCTGGACCTCGGTTCCGTAGTCCAGGAATTCGATGCCCACGCCACCTCTGCGCACCGAGCGCAGTTTCATGTCCAAGGAATGCCGGAAGCCAAGCGGCATGAGCCTGTGATCACCAAAAAGCTCAGCGATGGTTTCCTGGGCGTTGCTAACATCCGAAGTCGCAACCGTCGGCTGGCCCCTGAGTACATCGCGTGCAAGAATCCTGCCCACTCGCAACCTTCTTTTTCGGGGTCTTCTTTCGTGCCGAGCCGCTGCCCAGGCCGGCCAGACATGAACTCGGCTCTGGCTGCGAGACCAGGTAAAACAAGTATGACGCACGTCATGACAACGTGATAGACATTTCTCGCTCCTTTGAAGATGGGCCAATATCCTGGTTGGAAAGGCGAACCGCCATTGCCACCGCCGGGGGTTACCGAAGTGGGCCACGCCGGACGGGCAGCCGTTCTGATCGGAGGGATCGACATTGATTGCGCCGCCTGACGATGCACATTGAGTCACGACTTCCCTTGGCGTTCGCACTCGAGAACATGACAGTAGGGGCCACTGTCTCCCGGGTGGTCAAAACCGGCGTTTCGAATTCAGCGGCGTAGGCATCCCTGCCAACCAGGCATCCGCGTACGCAGTCTCAGGGCGAAGGCCCGCTCCACCTGTATGGAACCGGTGCGCTTGCGCCTAGTGGATAGTCGACGCGCATTGTGGATAGCGCCCACGTGTCCCACGTCACTACGTTGGTTATACCTATACCGCTCAACTAACCATGGGCAAACTTTTTAAGGAAGATTCATGACACAACGCGAGGCCTTGCCTCCTGCAGCAACTATCACCGGAGAGGATGGCATGATTCCTTCTTCGACTTCTGCACCTCGACGCACTCTGCGATCCATCGACATATTCTTCCTCGTCGTCGCGGCCGCCGCCCCACTGGCCGGGGTTGTAGGCAACGGAGCGCTAGGAGTCCTGCTAGGCAACGGTGCGGGCATGCCGAGCTCCTACCTGATCGCAGGGCTAATCCTTGTCCTCTTCTCGGTGGGTTTCGTGCGGATGAGCCCGCATGTCCGCGGTGGGGGAGCGTTCTACGTCTACGTACGGCGTGGCCTTGGGGCAACGGCAGGGTTGGCCGCAGCGTTTGTGGCTATCGTCGTTTACACCGTGATGGTCGTGGGCAGTGCCGCAGGATTCGGTTTTTTCGCCAATGTATTTTTCGTGGACAATCTCGGAATCGATATTCCGTGGTACGCATGGTCAGGATTTGCATTATTGCTCGTCGCAATCGTTGGCTATCGCGAGATATCCATGGGGGCCCGCGTCCTGGCAGTATTCCTCACCTTAGAGGTGCTCATCTTGATTGCATTGATTGTCGGCGTCCTCGTGCACGGCGGTAGCTCGGGCATCACCACAGAGTCGTTTATGCCCCCAACAGTGCTCAGCGGGTCGGTGGGAATCGGTTTGATGTTCGCATTTGCATCATTTCTCGGATTCGAATCAGCCGGAATCTACAGTGAAGAGGCACTCAATGGACAGCGAACGGTTCGTCGCGCCCTCATTTCCGCAGTGATCTTCATCGCTATATTCTACACAATCGCAATGTGGAGTGTAGTCATCGCCTTCGGTGCCGATGGGATCGTCGCAGCGGCAGCCGAGAATCCTGGCACCCTTGTTTTCCGAGCCTTTGCGAAGTTCACTAATCCAGTTCTCACGACGGCGGTCCAAGGGCTAATGGTTACGAGTGCACTGGCAGCCACTATCGCCCTCCACAACGCTGCTTCACGGTATCTGTTTGCACTAGCGCGCGAAGGTATGCTTCACCGGAAACTGGGTCAAATCCATCGCCGGCTGAACTCACCACATGTCGCCAGCCTTGCGGTGACAGTGGTGACAGTGACGCTGCTTGCACTCTTCGCAATCGGCAACGCAGATCCACTGCTCACAGTTCTTTCAAGCACATTCGGACTGGCTACACTCGGGATCATCCTGCTGCAGGCTGCGACCTCAGTTTCGGTCGTCGTCTACTTTTCCCGTCGAAAAGAGGAGCCGGGCGGTCTGCTCTGGACATTGCTCATCGCTTCAATCGCTGCCGTATCCCTCGTTGCTGTGGCCGCGCTCGTAGTTGCCAACTACTCCATACTCACAGGCGACCTGGGGGCGCTAAACCTTGCGCCATGGCTGCTCCTGATAGCCGCGCTTGCAGGGCTTGTAGTTGTGCGACTGCGACCGAAATCGAACACTGAGTCAGCCGCATGACTCGGTCGGGTCATCCCCACAAACTGGGGTCGCCGAAATGTTGGTCACCGATCACGATGGGAGAAATTCAATGATTGCGACACCCGAGGGAGCTCGCCCTCCGAAGCAGCGCATTAAAGCGAGTACGGTGCGAGCTCCCGAACCCAAGGCAGCCCAGATAATGCCGGTAGCTCCTTACATGGCTGTGGGACTGTCTACGGTCGTGCACGGGATCGGTGAGCGCAGACATATTGGGCGGAATCTGGACATTATTGAGGACGCGATCCACGCCGCTGTCTCGACAATCGGCATAAACATGCCCGTCAAATTCATCACTCTGGCAGAGGGCGCCCTGACTGGCTTTACGGACGAGATCTTCGACATACCGCATGTAACCGCAGCGCGCGAACTGTTCATTGATATCCCAGGACCGGAAACTGAGCGGCTTTCCGCTCTTGCGCGCCATTACAAGACCTATATTGCCGTGCAGTGTAAGGCGCGCTGGCCAGAGGTGATGCCCGATAGATTCTTCAACAACATGATTGTTATCTCGCCAGAGGGTGAGATCGTGCATCGCGCGGCCAAGAACCATCTATGGTGTCGTGAGCGCTCTTGCACCCCTCACGACATCTACGATCGGTGGGTCGAACTATTTGGCAGTGGTATCGATGCCTTCTATCCGGTTCTACGTACCCCAGACATCGGCAACATCGGCACGATCTGTTGTAGTGATGGCGAATATCCCGAAGCTGTCCGAGCGCTGGCCCTAAATGGCGCCGAGGTCGTCTATCGACCCAGCGAGGCGGTACCCATGACTCAAACTGGCCCTGACGCCGGAGGTACTTGGCTGCTGCAGAATCGTGCCCACGCACACTTCAACAGCCTGTACATGATATGTCCGAATGTTGGCCCGGTCTATGCGCATCCCGCGATGGAGCATCCATTCGACATCGGCGGCGGGAACTCCCACATCATTGACTATCAAGGCAACGTGGTAGCTCATACGTCCTCGGGCAACAACACACTGGTGGCCGGGATCGTCGACGTAGAAGCGCTGCGCCAGTTCCGTGTCATGAACCTCAACTCCAACTGGATGAAAGATCTGCGTACTGAGATTTTCCAACAGATGTACGAAAAACCAATTCATCCCGCAAATCTTTGGCTTAAGCAGGAGCCGGCGCAACACGCCGAGGTCGATGAGGTCTACCGCGACAATATCCGTCGCCTGATCGAACGTGGCGCGTTTACACCTCCAGCCAACTCCTTCGAGGGCGCGCGTTATATTCCTGCGAGCAACGACCTTGCCGCGTCAGCCTGGGCGACAGCTCGCAAGCTCTGGGATGAGTGAAACGTGCAATGACATCGACCCGGCGTCGCGCAGACGAAATTTATTTTCAGGTTGTACAGAGACAATTCAACTTGAAATAGTAAGCCTTCTACCGATTACTGGTTCTCGGCCTAGTAGCGGCCGCAGGCGCGCGGTCATTTTCGGCAAAAACGGCCGCGGTCGGAGTCATCGACCGAGGCTTGCGCTCGACGGTGTCCCTGCGAGAGACCCGCCCCGCGTCCTTCAAAGATGTCGGCACCGAGAGCACTTCCACGCCTGCACCCCTCCGCGGAAATGACCGCGGCGACAATTTGGAACTTTTCGTGATGGATCGCAATACGTGTGAGGTGCTAAGCGACGTTCGTCAGCAACTTCGCATCGTCCGCGACGACGAAGTGAGATCATGCCACCATCTAAGGAATCTGTTATGTCAACCCTTCCGCATATTGGACATCCCGATCTGTTGGACAAAGTTTGTCTCGTCACCGGCGCCGGCGGAGGCATCGGGGCCAGCGCATCACTCTATCTGGCCGACTGTGGCGCGACGGTGATTTTGGCGGATCGTAACCTTGCCGCGACATCTGTCATCGCTAAGCAGATCGTCGAGCGAGGTAGCGTGGCATCCGCGATCTTGCTTGATGTAACGGTCGACAGCGAAGTCGCTGCCGCCGTCGAATTTATTGAGCGGGAGTACGGTGCACTTCACCTAGCGTTCAATAATGCGGGCGTCGATGGGCCAGCGCTTTTGTTGCATGAACAGGATCCCAATGAAGTAAGCCGTATCCTTGACGTGAACTTTTTTGGGGTCTACCGGTCGATGAGGCACGAAATCCCCGCCATGCTCCGTGCCGGCGGGGGCGTCATTCTCAACACCGCATCGGTGGGCGGCATAATTGCGGCGCCGGGAATCGGCCCCTATTGCGCGAGTAAGCATGCTGTCATTGGCCTGACCAAGTCAGCAGCTGCAGACTATGGGCGACTCGGCATCCGGGTAAACGCCCTTGCTCCTGGAGCTGTGCGGACGAACCTTCTTACCGACTGGTTGAACGAGGAGGGCGCCCTCGAAAAGATGGCTGAGATGACTCCTCAGGGTCGCATTGCCGAACCTGAGGAGATGGCAGCCATCGTGGGCTGGATGCTGTCGGACGCGTCGCTCTTTATGACTGGCTCCGTTGTCACGGCGGACGGCGGCTTTACGGCAGTGTGATCCCCGTAGTGGGCGCCGGATTCGTCCAGCCATTGGAGCAATTGGGACGGTGGTGTCGCGCCGCCAAAGCGTCAGGAGGTCAACGACCGGATTATGGACTGGGAGACTAGGGCGATCAGCGACCTATCGATGGGCGGCTTCGGACTGCAGGTCAAGACGGGATCATCGGGATGTGGCGAAAGTGACCATGGAGTGGGTCCACTGGTACAACACCACCCGGCGGCGCAGCAACCAACCGATGTGCCCTCCCGACGAGTTCGAGCAGCACTTCTAAGCTCAAATAGACGCTTTGCCAGACGACGAGGCTCCCAGCAGGAAAACGGCCTGAGCCTGGCACGGTTCAGATTCCCCGGCCATGCGTGCGGGAAAACAAAAACGGACCCAAGATTGAAAGCGAGAACGACATGAGTCAGACAAAAACCCCAGGACGTGTAATCGTGACCGGCGGTGCTTCAGGTATCGGTTTGGCTGTCGCGAAGGCATTCCTCGAAAGCGGTGCCCAGGTCGGTATCGTTGACAAGGCATTTGGTGACGCCCTCGCCGGATATGGCAATCGCCTGCACACCAGGGTGGCAGACGTCTCCGACGAAACGGAGATTGCCGGGGCCATCAACGAACTGAGCACTGCCATGGGGGGAGTCGATACGGTCGTGGCCAGTGCCGGCATTGACGGGGAATTGGGCGCTAGCGTCGGTGACGTCACTACCGCCGACTTTCGTCGTGTTCTTGAGGTGAACGTGCTCGGCGTATTCCACACTGTCAAGCACTCGCTGCCACACATGGTCGAGGAGGAGCACGCATCCGTGACGATTATCGGGTCGGATTCGGGATTCGTCTCGGCCCCAGGCATGCTTGCCTACAACGCCTCGAAAGGTGCCCTGGTGCAATTGACCAGGGCTCTTTCTTTCGAGCTTTTCGTCCAACACGGCATCAGAGTCAACAGTGTGTGCCCGTCGATTGTCGACACGCCCATGGCACGTCGCGGTCTGGGCGTCGAGAGCTTCGAGGACGCGCCATACCCGGTCAACACAGCAGAGGATGTGGCCCGAAGCGTACTGTTCCTCTCTTCTCCTCAGGCACGAGCGATTAACGGGGTGAACCTGCTGTCCGATTTTGGATTCTCCGCCCGCTCGTCGTTCCCGGCGTAAGAGGACGTGAATCAGTGTCCGTCAGACCGTCCGGTCAGTACAGGCGGATCACCTAAGTGCGCCCATCGAGGGCGCGCATTGGATCCCACAAAACCGCCGACCAGGAAGCGAACAACCTGCGAGCAACACATTTCACCTCCCGGGCCTTCCCCGGCGGACTAGACCCCTCATCTTTGGCCTATCCACAATTTCACGAAAGGCAGCGCTGAATCGCCCGCGTTTGAAGGAGGCATCGATTACCCGGAAGGACAGTCCCACACCAGGACAACGGAAGTGCCGGGTCGAACTGCGTGAGCGCGCGACGCGGATGGCGATTGAGGCAAGGAAGGACACGTCGACCAGGACAGGGGCTTACCGCCGGATCGGCGAGCAGCTTGGAGTGAATCCCGAGGCGTTGCGGACCTGGGTGCACGTGCCGAGCTAGACGAGGGACTAAGAACCTGTTCGGAGTAGTCTCGAGCGCGCCGGTTGTAGGCCCTCGCTGGTGGCCATGGCATTCGCGTCTGAGGACTTCGGGCCTCCTCGACCTCGACCTAGAAGGTGGACCCCGCCGGTGGACTTCACCTTGTCGGCCACCTCGGGCCGGGTTCGGTGGCGCGGAGGATCGCGCCGAGACTGCCCGATGCACCTATCGGTGCCAGGCAGGCGGCGCCGGCTCCCGCGGCCAGGACTTTCGCCGGGGGGAGCTCTGCCTGCCGCGGTCACATGTCCCCAAGGCATCGGGCATCGTGTCCTGCCACAGGGAGTATGGCGCGAATTAGGGTCGCTTTAGCGATGCCGTAGGTCTGAGGGCCACTTGCGATGTCAGGTCTGAGCTGGCAACAACGTCTCAAAGACCATGCTGCGCTTGTGGCGGCACGTGGTTAATTATGGGGTCAGTATCGCCTCCTCTGCGGAGACACCGGGTGTCCAGCGCAGGTGCCCGTCCTGTGTGATGGAATCAGGTTCCTTGGGACGGTCGGCATCGGTACGGCCGCTCAGGGGCTTGGGGCGACCGGCCCTGAACTGTGGGATCCACTGTGACCCAGGGCCGTCGTATTCCTGTTCAGCGGCAGCGTGCAATGTCCACTGCGGGTGTGCGGGTGTGCGGGTTGTGCGGGTGTGCGCGACCGAGTGCCACGAGGTAAGCGCGTCCGGCCAGGAGGACGGAGTTGGCATCGTCGTAGGTGGAGATGGCACCTACGACAATCACCGCAACTCCGGCCGGTGCGGCGATCTCCTGCCGGACGCGGTCGGCGAAGGGCATCTGGTAGCTGCGGCCAATCGTATGCTTCCCATCCTTGGAGATCTAACGTGTGGAGACGTCGATGCCGGCCGCACCATGATCGACGAATGCGTGCGGGATGCCACTTGAATCGTCAGGTTCGTTACTGCTGGTCTGAAGCGCCCATGAGGGTAGCGGCAGCATCTACTCATCAACCCGTGTCTTTCAACGCGATGGTTATGAGGCATCAGGCTTGAGACCGGCAGCTCGTTGAACCTCGATCAGGCGTTTGCGCGTTCGGGTTAATTCCCGAGTCCGGTAGTCGGGTTAGGCGAAGGCGCCGACAATGCCGTGGCGCCGGAGATGATGATGCAGTCGGGCAGGACCCAACCGAGCTTGATGATGTGTTTCCCGCCGCTACTGCCGGCGAGCTGGATAACCATGCGAATGCCGAGATGATCACGTCCAAGACGCCGAGGAGCAGGCCGACGCCGGAGGCCCAATTCAGGATCGTCAAAGCCCTTGGCCCGCTCCGGGACGGTGGGCGTCGTGTCCGGGACAACCCTGAACGGAAGTCACGCAAGGCGTCCGCAGGGTCACGCCTGCTGCATCGGCGCGTTACAGCGCGAGCTGCTTTCCGTAGCCGGCACTTGCCTCAGGAAACTTGGGTGTGGCCATTAAGTTTGGAGCAACTTGGGATGCGATGGTCGCCGGACAGAATCGTTTCTCGATGATAGATCCGAATGGGACATCGGGCGAGAAGGCGACGGAGAAATGACCGAAGTCGTGACGTATAACAAGGAGGACACACCGCCGGTCGTAACCTGCGTTTATTTGAGCAGCCCTAACCGCTGCATTCAGTTTCTCGTCCATTTCGGTTCTGGTTTCGACATAAAAGTCGGCGATAACCTGTGTCATCTGTCGGTCCTCCCTAGAGTCGTGACCCGGTTGTAGGTATGCGAATGAATTTTGGAAATAGCCACCGCGGGGGCGGCGGCACCTCGGTCGTCTGGAATGTTGGCTTCCTTGTGCAGTAGCACGTGTGGTCTCCCCCTGAGGATTTCTGGGGGAGACCACGCCGCTGCAAGTTCGCCGGCTGCTGGGTGGTGCTAGTTTGCCTGCGCCAGGGCGAAGTCGTAGGCCACTTCCTTGTCCGAGCCGTCGTTCTTGTCCTGGGGGTTGAGAATCAGTTCCGGCTTGACTGCCGAGGCGATATCGTCGCTGAGGTGTTCGCCGGCCTGGAAGTAGAGCTGGGTCGTGATCAGTTGGTGGTTGTCGGCGCTGACTTTCAGGTGGAGGTGGGCGGGGCGCCAGGCGTGCCAGCCTGCTGCTTCGATGAGTTTCCCACAGGCCCCGTCTGTGGGGATCTGGTAAGGCGCGGGCTGCACGGTGTTGATTTCGTACCGCCCGTCATCGTCTGTCAGGATTGTGCCACGGAGGTTCCACTCGGGAATTTCGGGCGCGAACTGGGAGTAGAAGCCAAGATCATCCGCGTGCCAGATTTCCACTTTTGCGCCGGCAAGGGCGCTGCCGTCGACTTTGGTGACTTTGCCGTGCAGCACCAGTGGCGTGCCCGGCTCATCGTCGCGCATCGGGAGTGTTCCGGGGGACTCCAAGACCGGTGATTCGGGTACGTAGTAGGGGCCTTCGATGGTGCCCTTGCTGCCTTGCCGGTTTTCGTTGGCCACTTCCTCGACGGCATGTTCGACCCACACGTCTAGGAACAGTGGCCATTCGCCGGTCTCGCCCACCTCGATCAGCCAGGCCTTGAGTGCGTTGTACTCCTCATAGGTGACCTTTTCCTCAAGAACGGTGTCGACCAGGGCTTTGATGGCGCGTGAAGCAAGTCGGTTAACCCGTTCAGTGGTGACTTCGGAGGTGACGCTCTTGTTGGCCCGGAAGCGCTCGGTAGCCTTGGCTCCCGAGTCAGCGGCTGTGGCCTGTGTTTCTACGGACATGGTGTTCCTTTCTGAGTGTCAGGCTTCTTTAGCGATACCTGACATGTTTCGTTATTTGCTGCTATCGAGGGCGGAAGGGTGCTGAGCAAGGGGTGTGACCTCGATTTTCATGAAGGGGTAAAGCGGGAGTGCCTGCAGGATTTCGTGGAGTTCGTCGTTGCTGTCCACGTCGAATACTGAGTAGTTTGAGTAGCGGCCCACGACGCGCCACAGGTGAACCCAGCGCCCGTCACGTTGCAACTCCTGGGAACGGGCTCTTTCGGTGGCCTTAGCGGCTTCAACTTCCGCCGGTGGCAGATGTGATGGAACATTCACGTCCATCTTGACGAGATAAAGCATTGGTAGATTCCTCCGGAGTGGGTTTGGTCTGTCGGGCTAGCGGTCTTGCCGATAGCGTTCGAGCCGCTCGGGATCGATGTCGGCCCCTACGCCTGGAACGTCGCGGACCTTAATCGTTCCGTTGATGATGGTGAGCGGTTCTGCGAGCAGGTCATCGGACATGTCCAGGAAGTTGGAAAGTTCCCCGGCCCGGCGTGAGGTTGCTTCGTGGGCTGCCCCGAAGGCGATGGTGGCCAGCGTTCCGATTTGGGAATCGATCTGGTTGCCCATGACGACGTCGATGCCCAGTCCGGTGCACAGCCCCAGGATTTGTTGGGCTTCTGTGAATCCGCTGCGTGCTGTCTTGATGCTGATGGCGTTGCAGCCGCCGGAGAGCAGTTCCCGCGAGACGTCTCCGGCGGTAGGGACACTTTCGTCGCCTACGACGGGGATGGCCGATTTGGTAACGAGGCGGCGCCGGCTCATGGTCTCTTTCGCGTCGCAAGGCTCTTCCAGCAGCGAAAGACCCAGCCCTTCGGTTCTCCGGAGGACCTCCAGAGCCTCATTTGCTGTCCAGCCGCGGTTTGCATCCAGGTATATGTCCACGTCGGAGCCCAGACCGTCCCTTAAGACGTGGCAGGCCTCTATGTCAAGCGCGAGCGGGCGGCGCCCAACCTTGAGTTTGAATGTGTTGATGCCGTATTCGGCCCTGATGCTTACTGCTTCGTCAAGGAGTTCCGACGCCGGTTTGAATCCGAGCATGTGACTCACTGACATGCGGTCCGTGTACGCGCCGAGCAGGCTGGACACCGGTTTGTCGCAGGACTTCCCAATGATGTCCCACAGAGCGATGTCAATGGCACCCTTGGCGGTTTGATTGTGGACAGTTCGGTTGAGGATGGCGTGGATCTTGCCGCGCTCCAGTGGGTCCAAGCCCAGGATTGCGGGCGCAAAAATCGTCTCTACGACGGCCATGGCTGACTGCTGCGTTTCACCGTACGTGTAGGGGCGCGGGGGAAGATCTGCTACTCCGCTAATTCCTTCGTCCGTGTGCATGCGGATGAGCACATGCTCGGCGTCGCTCACATAACCGCTTGCGAAAGCGAGTGGCCTTGAGTAAGGGATCGAGTAGGGGATCGCCTCTATGCGATCTATCTTCAACAGCAACACCTTTGGTCGTGACGATGACGTCGTTTCTAACTGGATGGGAGACAACGATCCGCGTCACGGGTCCTTGTCCCCTCAATTTTCGTCGCCAGGTGGACCAACCAACAGGCGAAATATCACAGGGCCCTGTAAGGCTTTCTCTCCTGTTGCGACAGGAAAATCCGTCGTAGCCTTCGGAAGAAACGAAGCTAAGGAGGCTATGGATGCGACAACGGAACTTCCATCGCATGTTTTTGACCTGCTACACGGACACATTTGGCTATGGCTGGCACCACGTGGACTTGTTCGTTCACGACGAGCAAGGGTTGGAGGTGAACTGGGTTCATTGGCAGGTGGATGAGGATGGGCCCATGGCGGCTGATGCCGTCACGGCCCTGGTCGAGCCGGGACTGAAACGCACATCAGAGTGGCAGCATGGAATGAGTGCCAACGGGATGGAGTTTTGGACTGCGGACGCCGCCTGGCGGTAAACCGAAGCTAACCAGAGCACTGACGAGGAGAGGCTCCGCTGCATTTTCCAGCGGAGCCTCTCCTCGTCAGACCAGTTTTCAGTTTTAGTGTTTGGCGCCGACAGTGCTTTCAGTGTCTGCATCGTGAGCGTACTTGCGCTGTAGGCGTTGACCCGTGCGGTCGGGATTGAGGAAGAAGACGGACAGGACGCCGGCCGTAAGCAGCAGCAAGCCGGCCACGCCGAATGATTGGTGGACCCCTGAGGTCATGTTCGCGATCATTTCGACCGTGTCCTTTTGCCCTGGACTTGGAGTGCGGTAGCCGGCATTGTCCATGAAGAGACCGACAGCTGTCGGGGAGATGATGGCGCCGACAGATGCGATGCCTCCCAACGTGGCCATCAGGACTGGCCTCTGCCGGGGCCCGACCGCATACGCCATGGCGCTCGGGGCCATGGGGTAGATAACACTGCACCCGGCGGCAACTGTCAGTAGTACTACCGACGCCGCACCCGTTGTTGCGGGCAGGAGTAGGAAGGACACTCCGGCCAGGGCAAGAGACACCCCAAAGGGTATGCCGATGGCTTTGTGAACGCTCAGGCCACGCCTCATCAGGTACCGGCCGAGGATGCCCAGGGCGAGCAAGACGGCGGCTCCGAAGAGCCAGGGGAAAGTAAAGAAGACGGCGACCATTTCAGGCGAGAGATTAACAACACCTGCGAGGTATTTGGGGGACCAGGTGGTCAGGAACCCCTGCGTCCAGAAGTTAGTGAATCCCGCGAAAACGGCCACGACGAAGGAACCGGAAGTGAGGATTGCCCGCCATGGAACGCGCTGCTGACGATCGATTCCTGCCAGTTTGTCCTGCTCAGCGGAATCTGGTCCTGGAGCGCTTGTGGACGCCTCCGCACGGGCAGCTGTTTCGGATTCGAGGGCCGTCAACCCGTGGTGGGTCTCCGTTTTGGATGACTTGGCTCGCTTGCCTCCATATGGGCCATCGGCTCCCAACATGAACCAGGCTATCGTCCAGACAACTCCGAAGATTCCCAATACGCCGAAGGCCCAGCGCCAACCGAAATTGACGATAACGACGGCCAGCAGGGGGGCTGCCACTACAGGCCCGAGGGTTGAACCGATGGCGATGAGGTTGCTGGGCAAGGATCTGTCCGCCGGACGAAACCAGGAATGCGCTGATGACAGTGAGATGGCCGTCGCTGGTCCTTCGGCACCGCCAAGCAGGATCCGGGTTACGAGAAGAACTGCTGCACCACCGCCGAAGAGCATCGGAAATTGAAGAATAGCCCAGCTGAGTCCCATGGCAAGGAGCACCCACTTGATGGGGACTTTACCTGCCCAGATCCCGAGGAACACTGAGGCGATGGCGTACAGAAAGAAAAAGGCGCTGCCGATGAAGCCAAATTGCACCGTGCTGATGCCTAGCTCAGGTATCGCCTGTTGGGCCACGAGGCCCAGGACTGCCTTATCGGCGAAGGCGATGATCTGGAAGAGAACGAGCATGACCGTTATCAGCCACGCCCGCTTATTCATGCGGCCAGTTTGGACGGCCTCTGCCAGGGATCCTGGCTTTGCAGTTGAGGAAATCATTTATGCCTCTTTGTCGTCGGGGGAGTGAGGATGTAGCAGGCGCCTGCTACTGAGTGAGGGCCGGCTGGATGTGATGGCTGGCAGAAGCGCGGAGGGCGTTTTCTATGCGTTCGCCGATTTCGAAGAGCTTCGGTTCCCGGCCGGGGACGCCGATGAGCTGCAAACCAAGGGGCATCCCGAACCGGTTGCGTAATCCGGGGATGGTCAACGCGGGAAGGCCCATTGCCTGCCAGGGTCGGCTAAGAATGGGACTTCCTGTGGCTTCGCCGAGCGGTGCCGCCCCCAGGGCCGCCGGGCCCAACACTGCATCGAATCGTTCCAGCAACGCCAGAAATATGCGACGGGAAGCGGCGAGGCGCTCGAGGGCGGCATGGTACTGCTCCTCCTTGACGCCGCGGCCCGCGGTGAGGAGATCGATGAAGGGTTGGCTCAGCGACTCCGGTTGAGTGAGCTCAGCAGAGCGCTCGACGGCGGCTTCTGCAGCCATCACTGTGGCGTGGTCTTCCGCCAGACCGCGGATCAGTTCGTGGTCTGTCCACTCGGTGTGGTGAATTTCATGGCCGTTGCTGAGCACGGTGGAGGTGTGGTTCAGTGCATCTGTCATGTCCGGGGTCAGCTCGTCCAGCCCGCTGCCGTTCCAGAGCAGGAGATCCACGGAACCGGGGTTGTCCTGAGTCTCGATTGCGTCATGGCCGCTTAGGGCATCCCACGCATAGCGAAGGTCTTTCACGCTGCGGGCCAGTAACCCGAGGGAATCCAGGGATTTGCTCAATCCGGTTATGCCGGACATCGTGAACTGTCCTTGGGATGCCACAAAGCCTGCAACGCCGCAGTAGGAGGCGGGGCGGGTTAGGGATCCGGCCGTTTGCGTCCCCAGGGCCAGCGGTACCGTGCCGGCTGCGACGGCGGCTGCTGAGCCGCTGGATGAGCCGCCGGGGGTGTGTTCGGGGTTGACGGGGTTGCGGGTGGGGCCGGGGCTGAAGTAGCCGAACTCGGTCGTCACGGTCTTGCCAAGTAGCACGGCTCCGGCACCGCGTAGGAGACGAACACAGTCTGCGTCGACCTGGGCAGGAACACGGCCTTTCAGACTGGACCCGCACCCCGTCGGCAGGCCTCGGACGTCGATGAGGTCCTTTACCGCAACGGGTACGCCCCACAGCGGCCCCGGTGGTCCGCCGGCAGCCTCCAGGGCGGATGCTTGCCCGAGGGCACCTTCCTCATCCACTATTACCCATGCCCGAATTGACTCTTCCGTGTCAGCGATGGACTTGAGGCTGTCCTCAACGGCGTCATGAGGTGTGATGGTCCCGTCACGGAGTTTGGAAGTCAGCTCCAGCAGGCTGTTGGGGGCGGTCAAACTGCCACCAGTTCCGGTGTCACGGAAAGGCGATGAAACTGCCGCTTGAAGTAAACGAGGCTGTCACGCTCCTCCTGAACCTCAATGCGGTCCACCTGGACGAAAATCACTGAATGGGACCCCTGAATGGAGCGATCGCTGATGCGGCCGACGATCTTGACCAGCGCGTCCCGCAGGACCGGCACACTTCCGGCGTCCTTCTCCCAGATGTCCCATCCGAAGCGTTCCTCCATGGGTACCTTGGTCGCACCTGAAAAGTGGCGGGCGAGCTCCTCGTGTTCGCCGCTGAGGACGTTGATGCAGATCTCGCCGTTGTTCCGGAAGATGTCATGTGTAGCGCTGCCCTGGTTTACGCAGACGAGAACTGTCGGCGGCGAATCGGTCACGGAGCAGACAGCACTAACAGTTATGCCGACCCGGCCGTGCGGGCCGTCAGTGGTAACGACGTTTACTGCTGCCGGCAGGTGGGCCATCGCCGACCGGAAATCCTTCTGGATCTGGGAAAGTTCGGGCATTTTGTTTCTCCATCCGCCGTGACCGGTGCCGGTCATTTCGTGAATTCCTATAAAAGGAATCTAGAATGATTGCGGGCTAATGAGTATTGCAATTTGTCCCAGCAGGCTTTAGCGTTCGCCTTAGCAAAGTAGGTAACATCTTTACGCGATCTTCGTTGACTGCCGGGTTCCCCGGTAGGTAGCTTCAAAGGAAGCCCATTTCCCCCTTGCAAGGTCGTCATCCATGGATTCACCCGAAGCGCTCGTGTACATCGTTGACGATGATCAGGAGCTATGCGCCTCACTGTCGTGGCTGCTCGAGTCGGTGAACATCAAGTCCCGGATCTACAACGACGTGGCCACATTCCTTGCCGAGTATGATCCGGAATTGCCGGCGTGCCTGGTGCTGGATGTCCGGATGCCCAGAACTGGCGGGTTCCAGCTGCAGGAGACCTTGAACCAGCTTTCCTCACCGATTCCCATCATTTTTGTCTCAGCACATGGAGACATACGGATGTCAGTGAAGGCGTTGCGGCAGGGTGCCATGAACTTTCTGGAAAAGCCCTACGATCCCCAGCACATGCTGGACGTGGTCCAGGAAACCTTGGAGCTGGCTCAGGAGCGCTTCGAAGCCGACCGCGGACGGCGAGAAATCAAGAAACGAATTGCTAGTTTGACTCCCCGCGAGCGGGAAATACTTGCATTGGTCATCGATGGACTTCCGAGTCAAAACATCGCTCGGAAGCTCGGAACCAGTGTGAAAACGATCGATGTCCACAGGACCCGCATCAAGGCTAAAACCGGCGCGGATAGCATTGCCACGCTTGTGCGCGACATCCTGCAGCACCAAGTGCCCGTGATTTAGTACGTCATCGGCTCGGCCTGAATTCCTTGACCGTAAATGCATCAGGGCCGGCCCATAAGGGCCGGCCCTGACGCATTTCTATCATTTTGGACTGCTGCTGCCTCTATCCTCAGAAGAGCTCAAGGACGAGGCGTGAACTCTTGGCTCTCGAAACGCACGCCGCGATCTGGTCATTGGCTTTCTTCTCGCTGCTGGACATGCACTGGTCACGATGGTCAGGCTGCCCGGCGAGGACGCCCATAATGCAGGTGCCGCAGATTCCTTCCTGGCATGTGGTGTCGACTTCAACTTCGTTGTCCGCCAAAACTTGCACGATGGACTTTCCGACGGGGACCTCGTAGACCTCACCGTCCAGTTCAACCTCGAATGGCACGTCGCTGTCAGTATCGATGGGTGTGCCCGCTTGGAAGTGTTCGATATGAACGTTTTCTTCCGAAAGCACTGCCAAAGCGTGCTGTTGAACGCGCTCCATGAAGCCTTCTGGTCCGCACGTGTAGACGTGCGACACGGTAGTGAGGCCGACGAATGCTTTGTCCAAAGCAGAAGGTTGGTCCTCACGTTTGAGACCGAAGTGGAAGTGAACTCGTTCACCGAAGCCACTTCTTTCGCTGAGTAATTCGCAGAAGGCCGCTTCATCACGGGACCGTGCAAAGTAATGCAGGTCAAAGTCCTGTCCGGCGCGATGCAGATGGTACGCGATGCTGATCATTGGTGTGACTCCGATGCCGGCGGCCACAAGGATGTGGCGGTCAGCGTCAGTGGCGACCGAGAGAAGATTGCGTGGGGCGCTGATCTCGAGTTCCTGGCCGACTTCCACCTGGCCATGGAGTGCTGCTGAACCGCCGCGCGACTCTGGTTCGAGTTTGACGGCGATGATGTAGTCTTCCGCCGTATCCGGAGGACTGCACAGTGAGTATTGGCGCACCACCGCAGTGGGGCCAACAATGTCAATGTGCGCTCCCGCCGGGTAGGGGTCGAACGCTGCCCCATCTGTGCGCTGGAGGCGGAAGGACTTGATGTTACCGGTTTCCTCCAAAACTTCGGCTACCCGTACCTTGAACATACCCATGGGGCAACGCTCCTTTCTTGTTTTAGTTTGTCGTTGATCGGTGATGGCCTGGCCCAGGGTTAGCGCATGTAGATGCCGCCGTTGATGTCCCAGCAGGCTCCCGTCACCGATGAGGCGCCGGGTGAGGCCAGCAGGGCAACTGTGTCGGCAACGAATTCGGCATCGCCAAAGCGGCCCACGGGAATACTTGCCTTGATGGAGTCCAGCTTGTCGTGATCCACCGTTTCGTAAACAACGGGAAGCTCCAGTGGGCCTGGAGACACCGCATTAACCGTTACCCCGGAGGACGCGAACTCCCGCGCGAAGACCTTCGTCAGGGTCGAAACACCGCCTTTCGAGGCGGCATAGTGTGCTCCCGTAGCTGTTCCTCCGTTATGCCCGGCCAGCGAATGGATGTTGATGATCCGGCCGTAGCCCCGGTCGCGGAAGTGCGGTGCGAAAACCTGGCAGCCCAGGAAGGTCCCTTTGAGATTGATCTCGACATTGTCGGAAAAATCTTCGGGGGTTATTTCCAGAAGAGGGGCCACCTTTGAGCGCCCTGCATTGTTGACCAGGACATCGGTCCCGCCCCACTTTTCAGCCAAAGCGTCAAGGACTGCTTCGAAGTCACTCTTCCGGCGGATGTCCAGTGCTCCCGCCCAAACCGTTTCCCCTGACGGGTCAAGGCTGTCCGCGATCGGCTGGACGGATTCCGCGCTGGTGCCTGTGATAGCTATCCGGAATCCCTCTTTGTGCAGCTTACGGGCGATGATTTCGCCGAGACCTCGGGCGGCGCCTGTAACTAATGCGACGTTGTTCATGGTGCTCCTAGAGGAGGAAGCCGGAGGCGTTGACGGCTGAGTCGGAGTTGACTAGGCGGATGACCTTGAGGTCGATCCGGGCATCGTCGCCAGCAATCTTGATCCGGTGGGTGAGGTCAGCGCCGAGCATCTGGAACTTGTCGCGTTTGAAGCCCACGAGCACCTGTGCTGAACGTAAGGTGACGGTGTTTTCCGTGATCTCCTGGACGGTGAAACGGGAGATTGTCCGGGAGGTGCGGGCCGCAGCGACGGCAGACATGGAGTAGCCCTGTACTAGGCGGGTTACGCGCATGTGACGCATCCGGGCGTCATCGTAAACCATGTTCAGGGACGATTCGAAGTCCGCAACATTCGGTTCAACCGGGATGACGTACTTAGCATCTTCTGTATAGAGGGTCTGCCAGACTTCGTAGTCCTTATCGTCGAGAAGTTGGGCTTCGAGCCAGATAAGTTCAATTGCGCGGACGACGCGGGGATCAGACAGGTTGCCAAGACCCAGGTCAAAAGGCTCGCGGGCGGGGCGGTTGTCGATCGCTTCCGCTTCTTCAGGTGCCTCAGTTGTCATCGCTCATCATCCTTTTCCACATTGCGTACGATTCGCGCATGCCGGTTTCATCCGTCACATGCGAGGTCTTCCAGCCTTCTTCAACGGTTTCTTCGCGGCCAAGGCCGCGGTTGACCAGAATCGGCATATCCGGGTTGGCTACTGCTCCGCGCTGTACCCGGTCCCACGCCTCCGAGTCATCGGAGGTGCCAAAACCGAAGGGGCCTTGGAAGTGCTCGTGAATGCGCAGTCGCTCCCGGTTGACGCTTTCGGGTCCGCCGTCCAGGCCGAGTGCCATGTGCTGGATTTCGGTTTCATTGACGGAGATGGGGCGGAGCACACGGAAGAAGGACATGGACAGTGAGAGGTTCGGGAACAGGTTCAGGTTGTAGCCGGCGCCGTGCATGGTGCGGACGATGCGGCGCACCTGTTCCTGGGGCATGGTTTCGGACAGCTCGTCGATGATGTGGCGGAACCGTTCCTGGAGTTCTTCGGAACCGTCATCTTCTTCGAGATCAACGTGTTCGGGGACCATAACAGCGACGCTGTGACCGTTGCCCAGAGCGTGGGTGACGGCCTTCTCATCGGTCATGAAGGAGAGCATGTCTGCGGTCTCTGCATCGACCGAAGCCATCCAGGAGCGGTGCACGATCGGGAAGTGGTATCCGTCGGTGGTGTTTTCAAGCTGAATCTTCCAGTTGCCCCCGAACCGGAACTTGTGTTCGCCCTGGACCTTCACCGGGAAGCCTGCGCCCTGCTTCATGAAGCGGTCGATCCAAATCTTTGCGTCGCCAAGGAATTCCTCGAGAGGTTCGATGTCCGTCTTGAACGTGGCAAAAATGAGGCCGTTGTACGACTCTACCCGCAGCTTTTGGAGGGAGAGATCCTTCTTTTCGATGACACCTTCGTATCCGTCCGGATACGGGATGCCCCTGAGGTTTCCCTCGAGCGAGTACGACCAGGAGTGGTAAGCGCATGTGAACCCGTTGGCCTTGCCTTTGGGAACCTCGCAGACGCTGGCGCCGCGGTGCCGGCAGCGGTTGAGGAGAACGTTGAAGTTGCCCTTGCGGTCGCGGTTGACTACGACCGGCTGCAGGCCGACGTGCGCCATTTTAAAACTTCCGGCATCGGGAATCTCGCTCTCGTGGGCGACCCAGACCCAGGTGCTGTAGAAGATCTTTTCCATCTCCCAGTCAAAAATTTCGGGATCGGTGTAGAGCCGGGCAGCAACACGGTCGTCGGCTGCCAATCCGGCGAAACCGCCTGACCGGTCTGTAGTTGGGACAGTCATCGGTACTCCTTCAGTTGCGGGTAAAATATTGGTTGAATCTCGGGCGTCTCTGTGCCGGTTCGTGGACGAAGAGCTTTTCTGTCTGAAAGTGGCTTATAAGGGCAGTGCCGCCCTCGACAACCAGCTGCCATGGCTTATCCTGCTGGGGCCACGTCGTCACGGATCACGAGGGCGCGCCCGATGCGGGCCTCGACCGTTGCGTAATGCCAGAGGGCGTGCTCGCCGATCATGGTGGTCCGGAAAAGGTTGCAGGCGTCTTTAACGGTCTCCTGAGTGTCAACGTCGGCGAGGATGTAACAGGTCCAGGGCCATCCGGTGGAAGGGCCCACCATGTGGGAGTCGTCATCCATGTTTCCGATGACCTGCACGCCTTGCATGCCTGCCATTTCGGACATCATTCCTGAAAATGCGGTCCAGACACTGCCGATTTCATTCTTGGGGAGGTCGAAAAAATTCTGGTTGATGCCAATGCAGAAGAGTACTCGCAGCGGTTCAGCGGTGGTTGTCACGTTAGCTCCTTGGTGCTGTGTCTAGATGAATGCCGGGATGGACGGCGGGGTGCCCATGAGGACTGCGCCCGCGCCGTCGTAAATGCCGTCTCCGAGGAAGGCATGCTGGGTGACGACGGAGGCGTCCCGGAGGTATCGCTGCATAGGGTTCGAATCGTAGATGGCAGCGGTTCCAGACAAGGTGTAAGCGCTTTGGACTGCTGCCGCCCCGACTTTTGCAACGTGTGTTGATGCCAGGCGAAGGAGAGCCCTTTGCTTGTCTGTGGCCGGGTCGCCGGCGCTGACCGTAGCGAACACTTCTTCAGAAATCTCGTAGAAGAACGCACGGGCCGACAGCAGGGACGCTTCGGCTTTGGCGATGTCGATGCGGTAGTAGGCTCGGTCGGCCAGTTTTGGAGCGCCGGTGATCCCACTGCGTCCGCTGCCGACCTGGATGGCGTAGTCGAGCGCTGCCCGGCCCGTACCGAGATTTACGGCCGCAAGTACCTGGGCAGCATAGGCAATCGCTGGGTAGCGGTACAGGGGCTCATCCACGGTCGGTTCACCGCCCCGTACAAACGTCCATTCATCCGGTACGAACTCTCCCTGCACGCGCAAATCGTTGCTGCCCGTGCCCTTAAGTCCGATGACATCCCAGTTTTCGACAATCTGAACCTGGTCCGGGCGCAGCAGCGCCGTGAGGGGCTTTCCGTTGCTGTCGTCTCCGCCAGCCAGCCCAACGCCGATAATGTCCGCGCCCCGGCATCCGCTTGAGAACTTCCATTCGCCGGTGACGTTCCATCCCCCCGGGAGACGGTCCACCTTTTGGACGGGGAAGAGTCCGCCTGCAAATACAACGTCCGGACCTTCGGCATAGAGCTTCGCCTGGGTTTCAAGCGGCAGGGCAGCCAGATAGACCAGAGCAGAACCAAAACTCGCCACCCAACCGGCCGAGGCGTCAACCGCGGAGATGCGCTCAATAATCTTCAGGAAGTCGGCCGGCTGCAGGGCATCCCCGCCAAACTGCTTTGGGGTTGCTGCGCGGTAGATTCCAGCCTTTTTGAACTCCGCAATCACATCAACGGGTACCGACTTCTGATCACCGAATTCTTCGCGGCGTAGCTCTACCGTCTTCAGCACCTCGTCTAAGGTAGCGCTTGAAGTCGTGTTCAGGACTTCTGTCATGTGAGGCTCCCACTCGTTCAGCATCGAATTTTGTCTTCTTCAAAGCTATGGGAGTGCCGATTACGCAACAATTGGAGATTCTTCGTGGGCCAGCACAGCATTACCTTGGTTTGCTAAGGGATTCACCTATGCCCGGCGGCGGCCGTCCGGGCGTAAAATTCCTTGTGTCCAACTCCTCTTTAGCTAGCGAGCTACCCTTTCCTGAGGTCGGCGACTACGCCAGCCTTATGCAGTCGCTGACATACTGCATCCTCATTCATGATGCCGAGACCAAAGACATCTTGTGGGCCAACCAGGCAGCATGCGACATGCTGGGGTTCAGCCTTGATGAATTGAGGCCTCTTAAAGCGCCGGACATGAGCAGCGCTGATCCGAAATTCCGGCGCTCCATCGGGGTTCATTGGCTACAGGATGCCGTCGATCATGGCATGAGCCGCATTGAATGGATGTACAAGTCAAAGACTGGCCGGGAGTTCCTTTCAGAGGCAATAGCCGTGAGCGTGGAACTGCGTCAGCGGCCGGTCATTATGGTTCAGTTCCGTGATATCGAAAAAGAGGAACTGCTGAAGTCGGACCTGCAGCGCACTGAGGGAAGGTTGCAGGCTTTCCTGCGGCACATGGCTGAAGGAATTCTGGTCGTGGATCAGGATTCGGTCATCAGTTATGCCAGCGTCGCCGGCGGCGAGCAGCTCGGCACGGACGCCGACCAGCTCATCGGCACGGCTCTTCTGGGGCTTTGCACGGCGCCGTCCAAGCTGGTACTCCAAAAGGCCCTTGCCAACCCCCACCCGGAAGGATCCCCGGTTAGCCTGCGTTTGGAAATTGCGCGCCCTGACGGGACCACGGCCTGGTTCGGAGCCAGCTGCCAGTACATTGCCTTGGAGCACGATCTGACCGGCACACTGGTGCTTCTTCACGACATATCTGACCAAGTGGCGGCCGAGAAACAACACCGGCGGGACCTTGAGCACCTCAACTATCTGGGCCGATACAACGCGATGGGAGACATGGCCATGGCCATCGCCCACGAGTTGGGCCAGCCGCTGGCCGCGGCCACGAACTTCATCGAGGGCGCAGCGCGACGGCTCCGCAATCCGGAAACCAGCATGCACGACCTCGAATATGGGCTCGACAACGCCAAGAAACAAATCAGCCGCGCAAACCAGATAGTCTCCAGTCTGCGCGCATTCGTCGTCCAGCTTGAGCAGTCTGAACAGATTGTCGACCTCAACGACATTGTCGAAGATTGCCTCTACTTCATCATGCTCCGGGCCCGGCAGCACGATACCGAGATCCAAGTCGTGAAAGGCAACGTGCCCATTTGGATCAGATGTGAAAAAGTGCTCACCGGCCAGGTGATCTTAAATCTCTGTCACAACGCCATTGACGAGATGTCAGGCTGGCCGCCGAAGGAACGGCACGTCACGATTACGACCTACGCCACGGCTGATTCCGGTGTCTTCCGTGTCGCCGATCGCGGCAAGGGGTTGGCCCACATCCCGGACGGGCGCATTTTCGACGGCGCCTTCACATCAAAGTCAGCCGGGAGCGGCATCGGCCTCGCCCTCAGTCACCGTATCATCACACGGCAACAGGGCCGCCTATGGGCCGAAGAAAACGAATCACGAGGGGCCTCGTTCACCTTCGAGTTGCCGCTCGCAGTAGTGGATGACACCGACGACGGGCAGGCAACCTAAGATCCTGAGCCGGGTAACAGCCGAAGGACATAAGATGGCGGGTCTCTCGCAGCCCCAGGGCCGTCGAAAATGAGGCGGTCGGACAACTATGGGATGTGGATGAGCCGGAGCAGAGCTTCCAGCTGCGAAATGAGCTGGGCCGGGGTGGAGGTGCCAGGGGCGAGGGCAACGCCGATTTGAGCCCCCAGAAGCATGTTCATCAGGATCCCGGCGAAGTCATCATCGCTTATCCCAGGGACAGTTTCCCCAGCGGCCCTGGCGTCCCGGAGGTGGACGAGGATCCTCTTGCGCCACTGTTCCATCGATTGTTCGTGCAGCGCAGATTTGGACGCATCGGCCAGCGCGCGTTGCCAGAACGCTATGACGATTCGAGCTTCGCTCTGCTTTACCTCGTCCAGCGGCAGTACCTCGTGGCAGAACACGCGGAGAGCAGCCAAGCCCTTCTTGCTCCCGGTGGCCTTATCTATTCGTTTGTTCGTCTCGTGAAAGACATGCTCGAAAGCGAAGGTGAGCAGTTGCTCTTTGCTGCTGAAGTAGGGTTTTAGGGCGCCATTGGCGAATCCTGCCTCTGCAGCGATTTCCCGCATGGTCGCGCCGCCGAGGCCATCGCGGGCGATGAGCCTCCACGTGGCGCCCACCAGCTGCACTCTTCGCTGATCGTGATCAACAACTTTTGGCAAGAAGACTCCTTTTACTCCGTCCGTCCTGCGGACCCCACTTAGAGTAACTGGACGGTTCGCTCGTGCTTCATGGGATCGCCGGGTATAGCCATAAGCCCCGAATCCAAGCTTACTGTCTCTTGGCCAAACTCTATGCCGGACTATTGTGCTGGGATGGCCGCTACTGGGGGATGGACAGACGGTGCGCAACACCAACGGCACCCTCGGCGGCCCGGTGAGGGCGCCGAGGGTGCTGTGCATGCATCTGTTGGCTATGCCTGGGCGACCTGCAGGACCTCGCTATCCGAGGCTTGCTGGCCGGAAGGGTGTTCTCCGACCGGGGCTCCTTCGCTGCCGTGTCCGATGCCGTCATAGACAGCGGGAGCCTTGGACTTGAGGTAGTGGCCCCACCATAGTCCAGCGGCACCCGGTAATAGAGCGATGGCTGGGAGGATCCATGAAAGGAGTGACGAGCCTGAGGAACCGATGAGTACGTCAAAGTTCACGAAAATGAGTACGCAGACGACTCCCAAGGCCAAGGCGCTGAGCAGCGGGGCGATGAATCGGGTCCAAAGTGAGTGCCCGTGATGGTTGGCACGGAAGTAGCCCCACACGGAGAGGGAGACCAGAACCATGAGAAACACCAGTCCGAGGGCGGCTGTGTTTGAGAGCCAGGTGAAGAGAGTCAGGACCGGAAACAGGGAGCCTAGTTCAGATCCTGTCCCGGCTACGGCGAAGACCAGGACGACGATCAAGGCTATGGCGGATTGCGTGAGTGAGCCGGCGACCGGGGCGTGGGTGCGCCCGTTCACGTAAGCAAGGCGCTTCGGCAGCACGTTTTCCCTGGCTAGGGAGAAGATGTATCGGGCAACCGCGTTGTGGAACGCCAGAAGCGAGGCGAAAAGGCTGGTCAGGAACAGGGCCTGGGCTACGTCGGCCATGAGCGTGCCGACATTTTGGCCGAGAAAGGCGAACAGCAGTTCCGGCCCCAGTTCCCTGGATGCTCCAACGATTTGGTCCGGTCCGGTTCCGATCATCATGGCCCAAGCCGAGAATGCATAGAACACTGCGATGATGGCGACGGAAATGTACGTTGCCCGGGCAATGGAGCGCGTGGGGTCTTTCGACTCCTCGCTGTAGATTGCCGCTGACTCAAAGCCCATGAAGGACGCGATGCTGAAGGCCAGGACGGCGCCCACTCCGGCGGTGAACAAATCACCCGGCATCAGTCCCGCTGACGAAACCCCTTCGGGCTGCACTGCAAAGGCGGCGACGTCGAAGACGATGACAGCGAGGAATTCGAGTCCGACCATTATGGCCACTACGCGAACCGAGAAATCGACCTTGTTAATGCCTAGCCACGCAACAACTACGAAGGCCACCGAGGCTGTTGCCCACCAAGGGATTTCTGCCCCTGTCTTGGAGTTGATGAAGGCGGCCGAGGCGAATCCGAAGAGACCATAGACTGCGATCTGGATGCAGTTGTAGGCAGTCAGTGCAATGAACGAGGCTGCAACACCCGTTCTCTTCCCGATACCTTGGGCTATGTATGCGTAAAAGGCGCCGGCGTTTCGGATTTTTGTGCTCATGGCCGCATAGCCGACCGTGAACAGGGTGAGGGCCACGCCCAGCACAATGAAAGAGAGGGGTACGCCTATTACTCCGCTCACGGCGAAGTTGCTGGGGTAACCTCCGGCGACAACAGTTAGGGGCGCCGAGGCGGCAATGGTCATGAAGACCAGCGCGGGAACTCCGAGCGTGCGTCGGCTTAGGCCTGGCGGGTCCGCGGTGACGGGAGTGTTTGGGGTTTGGTGGGACATTTCAGCCTCCGAAAGGTGGATGCGAGAGCAGGGGGAGTTGTTCGACCGGTGCCCGCTGCATATGCCTTGTTCAAAAAATAGCAACTGCGACAAAAGCGGGGCCGGGAAGGTATCAGGTGGGGGAGGCGCCATCGCATCCCCCACCTGACTGAGTCTATGTATCGAGTCACGCGGCGAACCGCTAGTGGTTGACGGCGCTTAGCCGTTGATTACTTGGGGAATGCCCAGGGCCTTGAGTCCTTCAACGCCGAATTCCAGGCCGTAGCCGGACTGCTTCGATCCTCCGAAGGGAATCAAGGGGTTGACCATTCCGTGGGAGTTGATCCACACGGTTCCTGCCTGGATGCGGGATGCGACTTCGCGGGCTGCGGCGGGGTCGGAAGACCAGACCGAGGCGCCAAGTCCGACGTCGAGCGCATTTGCCTTGGCGACCGCCTCATCAACGGTGCTGTAGCGGATGATCGGGAGGGCGGGGCCAAACTGTTCCTCGGCGACCAGCGGGTTGTCGTTGTCGATGTCGGCCACCAGCGTGGTGGGGTAGAAGTTGCCGGGCTGATCGGCATCGGGGTTGCCACCGAGCAGGACACGCGCGCCGGACTCCTTCGCTGCCTCCACGAGCCGGGCGACGATGTCGAACTGCTGCCGGTTCTGCAGCGGACCTAGCACGTTGTTCTCGTCCAGGCCAACACCCATCGGCATCGCGGCCGCCACGGCGGTTAGCTCAGAACAGACGGCGTCGTAGATGTCGTCGTGGACGTAGAGGCGCTTCAGTGCGGCGCAGGTCTGGCCGGTGTTGATGAACGCGCCCCAGAACAGACCTTCAGCGATGGCCTTGGGATCGGCATCGGGCAGGACAATGCCGGCGTCGTTGCCACCCAATTCAAGGGTCAGACGCTTGACAGTATCCGCCGAGGACTTGATGATCGCCTTGCCCGTGGCGGTGGAGCCGGTGAACATGACCTTCCCGATCGCCGGGTGCTCGGCCAGGCGGGCGCCGACGTCGCGGCCGCCGCTGACCACCGACAGCAGGCCTTCGGGCAGTTCCTGGTTGATGACCTTGATCAACGCAAGCACAGACAGCGGTGTGTATTCGGATGGCTTGACTACCACGGCGTTACCCATGCGCAGGGCCGGTGCGATCTGCCAGACGGTGATCAGCATCGGCCAGTTCCAAGGGCCGATGGCACCAACGACGCCGATGGGCCGATAGTGGAGTTCGGCGCGGGTTTCGCCGTCGTCCACCACGGTTTCCGCGGTCAGCGGGGTAGCGGCGGTGGTGCGCAGCCAAGCGGCACAGCCACCCACCTCAAAGCGGGCATTCGGGCCGTTCAGCGGCTTGCCCTGCTCGCGGGAGAGCAGTTGGGCGAGCTCTTCCGCAGAGCGTTCGACGGCATCGGCGGCCTTCATGAGCACGGCGGACCTGGCCTCGTGGCCCAAGGCAGCCCACGCCGGCTGCGCGGCAGCGGCGCCTTCAATGGCACCCTCGAGGTCTTCGATGGTGTGGATCGGGGCTTCGCCTACGGGCTCGCCGGTCGCCGGGTCAAAGATCGTCCTTGATTCTGCCGTCGACGACGCTTGTTCGACGGTTCCCGTGGCTGTGCTGATGCTCATCGTGCTCCTTTTAGTGCGTTGTTTGCAGGGGCCGAGAAGGCGGCGTCCGGTGGAGGTGCGGCTCTGCCTCGGCAGGGAAGTCTTTTGCCGTCATGGGCCTATCTGCTCAGATGACGGGTGTGACACAACACACAGTAGACCGACCGCGGGCGCCTGTCATCTTTTTTCCACAGATGTCGAAAAAAAACTTTAACCCTTGTGGGGGCCATCACAATCGCGTATTCTCTACAGTCATAGAAAAAACATTTCCGCCACTTTTACGTTGAAGCCGAGGATCCATGAGCACTCCCGTACTGCAGACCGCCCCAATCCACCCGATGACAAGCCCTCACGAAATCACGGCGGTCCAGTCCCTGTTGAGTTCGAACGGCCTGCTGGGGCCAGAGAAGCGGATAGCCTACCTGGGGCTGCTGGATCCCTCACGCGGGCAGGAAGGACAGGACCGCCGGTTCCGGGCCTTCATTCATGACGTTTCCGGCGCGGCACCCGTCGACGTAGTTGTATCCCTGGCCCGTGGTGAGATTGACTCCGTCACCGAACTGGACACTAAAGTCACCGGCGAACTGCCGGTGCTGGAGGAAGAATTCGAGCTGGTGGAGGTTCTGCTCTCCACGGATGAGCGCTGGCTCGCCGCCCTCGCGGCACGTGACCTGGATGTCGCCAAGGTCCGTGTCGCCCCACTGTCCGCAGGCGTCTTCGAGTACGCCGAAGAGAAGGGCCGCCGCATCCTCCGTGGCCTGGCGTTCGTGCAGGACTTCCCGGAGGACAGCGCCTGGGCCCACCCCGTGGACGGGCTCGTGGCATATGTGGACGTGGTCAATAAGGAAGTCACCCAGGTCATTGACCTCGGGGCCATGCCGATCCCGGCAGAGCACGGCAACTACACGGACCCTGAACTGACCGGGCCGCTGCGAACCACGCAGAAGCCCATCAGCATCACCCAGCCGGACGGGCCCAGCTTCACGGTCACCGGCGGCAACCACGTGGAGTGGGAAAAGTGGAGCGTGGACGTCGGCTTCGATGCACGCGAGGGCGTGGTGCTGCACAATTTGGGCTTCCGCGACGGTGACCAACTGCGCTCCATCATCAACCGGGCGTCCATTGCCGAGATGGTGGTCCCGTACGGCGACCCCTCGCCAATCCGGTCCTGGCAGAACTACTTCGACACGGGCGAATACTTGGTGGGCCAGTACGCGAACTCGCTGGAACTGGGCTGCGACTGCCTGGGCGATATCACCTACCTCAGCCCAGTGGTCTCGGACGCCTTGGGCAACCCCCGGGAAATCCGCAACGGCATCTGCATGCACGAGGAAGACTGGGGCATCCTCTCCAAGCACTCCGATATGTACACAGGCATCAATTACACCCGCCGCAACCGCCGCCTGGTGATCTCCTTCTTCACCACCATCGGCAACTACGACTACGGCTTCTACTGGTACCTCTACCTGGACGGCACCATCGAGTTCGAGGCCAAGGCCACCGGCGTCGTCTTCACCAGCGCCTTCCCGGAAGGCGGCTCGGACAACATCTCCCAGCTGGCGCCCGGCCTGGGCGCCCCGTACCACCAGCACCTGTTCTGCGCCCGGCTGGACATGGCGATAGATGGCTTCACCAACCGGGTCGTGGAAGAAGACGTCGTCCGGCAGACCATGGGCGAAGGCAACGAACGCGGCAACGCCTTCTCCCGCAAGCGCACTGTGCTGACCCGCGAATCCCAGGGCGTCCGTGAAGCCGACGCCCGGAGCGGCAGGACCTGGATCATCTCCAACCCCGAATCCCGCAACCGGCTGGGCGAGCCAGTGGGCTACAAGCTCCACTCCGAGAACCAGTCCACGCTGCTGGCAGACCCGGGATCGTCCATTGCCCGGCGTGCCGCCTTTGCCACCAAGGACGTCTGGGTCACGCGCTACTCCGGCGACGAGGAGCGCTACCCCACGGGCGACTTCGTGAACCAGCACTCCGGGGGAGCGGGCCTGCCGGCCTACGTCGCCCAGGACCGCGACATTGACGGCCAGGACATCGTGCTCTGGCATACCTTCGGCCTCACGCACTTCCCGCGCCCCGAGGACTGGCCGATCATGCCCGTGGATACTGTCGGGTTCAAGCTCAGGCCCGAGGGCTTCTTCGACCGCAGCCCGGTTTTGGATGTACCGGCAAACGCTGCCGGTTCGATGTCTTGCCACAGTTCTGCCGCGGACTCCGCACATGGTTCCGCCCACGGCGAGGCCGACGGACACTGCCAGTGAGCCCCACCCGGAATCGCGAATGACGTCGACGGCGGGACGGGTCCGGTCAGCCGGACCCGTCCTGCACCCCCGGGTCCGCGCAGCCCTGACGGCTGTCTCCTGTCTGGTGCACCTGTGGCTCGCGGCAGCGGGGCACCATGACACCTGGCTGGGAGTCCTCATGATTGCCCTGGCCGCCGTCTGTGTTCCCTGCACGGTGCATATTTGGCAACATAAGCCGCGTCGGCGCCCTCCACCAGGTGACTCTCTCGGCCTTGGCCATGGTTGCCCTGCACTCCGTCCTGCTGTTGGGAGCGGGCGGTGCCGGACACGCCCACGGCGGAGGGCCGGCGTCGAACGTTGTTGATACTTCCGGTGCGGCCGGACAGCTGCTGGTGATCGGTCTGGAAATCACGACGGCGCTGCTCGCCGCGACGCTGGTAGCCAGGCTGAGGTGTCGCGCCCAACTGCAGGCCTCTCATCCTCGCGTCTGGCTGAAATCCAGTCGGCCGAGGACCCAAGGATTCTCAAAGTCCCGGCCCGGGAGGTCTCTCCCGGCACGGATCCAAATCATCCGTTCAGAAACCCGCACGGAAAGGAACCCTTGCTTTGTCTACAAGTTCGGTTACGAAAAGTGTTGAGAGGCACCAACCCATGTGGGACTCCATGCAGTCGGGAGACATTGTTGTCCTGGAAGGAGCCGACGTGGGATCACATGCACGTGTGGAGGATAGGACTCAGGACGGGAACATGGTCTGGGTCCGCAATGAATTCAATGAACGGAAACTGGTTCATTTCGAGGACTGCACAGGAGTAGGCATCGTCAATAGCTCCACCTGCGGCATGCGCTGATGTACAGGACCTCGGCGCAATCTCGTGGGGCGTGAGCTCGGCTGGCTTCGCGTGCTTCGTCTGGCCGGATACCGGAATTCAAAGCCTGTGCGTATTGGAAACGCCGCGTCGCCCAGTTCCAGGCCGACGTTGTCGGTGAAGTCATGGTGGCGTTGGAAAGGCTGCGTCTGGCGGGAGGCAAGGAAGACCACTTCTCCTGGGCCCTTCAGCGCCTTCTGTTGCGATTTGTTGAGAAACACATCGAGGACCGGGACATTGGTCTGTGGGGGATGCGCGGCAATGCCCAGTACTTCACGCATTCCCGGCGGACGCCAAACCGATGCGGCCTTACTGGTCATGCCCCAGGTTGGGTTCCTTGCCTACGACGATGAGCACATGCTGGGCACTGTCGCTCGGCTGGAGAAGGAGCTCCTCACCGACGGCGGTCTATTGCTGCGCTACCGTACCGAGAGCGGGGTCGACGGGCTGGATCCCGGAGAGCACCCTTTCCTTGCGTGCTCGTTTTGGCTTGTGGAACAGTACGCCCGCACAGACCGCAAGGCTGATGCCACAATTCTCATGGACAAGCTGGTGGGGTTTTCCAACGAGCTCGGCCTGCTTAGTGAAGAGTACGCGGTGAAGGAGCAAAGGATGGCTGGCAACTTTCCGTAGGCCATTTCGCATCTGGCCCTAGTAAGAGCGGCCACGCAATGCATGGCGTCGACCGTCTCAGCTTGACAGTTCATACTGCAGCGTAGGGATCCTTAAAACCACTACTACTTGTTGGGAATCAGGCCCCCGCCGCTGGAGACTATTTCGTGGTTGAGGGGCTGACGGCTCAGCCCTCGGGACGGAGCCGCCTATCCTATCGATTTGATTTATTGCGCTGAGCGTTCGACAGACTCCAAGAGAACGGTTTTATGGCCCTTGTTCCTGTTGAAATTGGCGTGGTCGGAATTTTTCAAGCTGAACGGTACCAACGGGAGTTAGGCGGCTGACTGCTCGGTGATTTCCTTGGGTTGATTGATCCAGGCGGGGCCTGGGAGCGCGAGGATTTTGGGGTCGGTGGTGGTGGCGAAGCGTTCGGGGTGTTTCGCGCGGGCTGCGGCGAGTGTTGCCGAGCGTTCCCTGGACACGCCGGCGGCGTGATCGTAGTGGACGTTCGCTGGCGTGTGGAACCCGATTCCGGAGTGCTGGTGGTGATGGACTCTTCTATGTCTGTCAAGCGGCCGCTTCGGGTACCTGTTTCACCAGTGCGGCAGCGTTCAGGGCCCGGAACACGCGCCGTGCCAGATAACGCTTGACACAGCGCCGGATCTCCTTGATGGTCTTGCCTTCGGCACGGCGTTTCTTTACGTAGTCGCAGGTCTCAACGTCATGGGTCATTCTGGTAACCGCAGCGATGTGGAGGGCGCTGTTGAGCCTTCTGTCGCCTCCTCGGTTCAGCCGGTGCCGCACCGTATTCCCTGACGACGCGGGGATGGGATTCACGCCGGCCAGGCAGGCGAAGGATGCTTCGCTGCGGACCCGTCCCTCGTGCGACCATGCCACCAAACATTTGGCCGCGGTCACCGCTTGGAAGCCCGTCTCCTCGAGCAGCGGTGCGGCCTCGCTGACCGTGACCAGCTCGTCCAACTGCTTCTCGTTGGTTTTGAGCTGCTCGTCCAGGCCCAGGATGTGCTTGGCCAGGCGGACCGCCTCGGTGCGGGCGATGCCCAAGGCCAGTTCTTCCTCACGCTCTCGCCACCGGGAGATCTCCTCGATCTGGGCCGGGGTGAGCTTCCTGCGGGCATCAATGCCGAGGTCGTTGCCGCGCACGAGGGCATTGAGTGCGTTAATCGTCCGGGTGCGGTCCTTGGTCATGGACTCGCGGGCGGTGACCAGGATCCGCAAGCCCTGGCGTATCCCGTCATTCAGGCGGGGGCGGCGGAGTTTCTCAACCGGCAGCGGCAGCACGGCCATGGCCATTCGGTGGGCGTCCAAGGCATCTGACTTACCCACGCCGCGGTTCTTCTTGGCATCCATGCGCGGCGCCTCGGCGACGGGGAATCCGTAGGTGGCTACGGTGCCGGAGAGGATCGCCCCGTACGAGGCGGCTCCCTCGACGACCCAGAGGGTATCGGCGTCGGCATTGGTGCGGCGGGCTACCCATTTGATGGCCCGGTTGATGCCGGCCGCGGTTGTGGGGAATGACTGCGTGTCCATTAGTGCGCCGTTGGCGGCGTCGAGGATGGCGTAGACGTGTTTGCGGGCGTGCGTGTCGACGCCCACGACAAATGGATGGGCATGCGCGACGATAGATGTGGCGGTCATTCGTGCCTTCCTCTTCACGGATATGGTCATGGCCGTCGCCGGCCGGCACCAGTCCGGGTAAGGGTCACAACGGAACAGCACTGTGATGGGTCACGCCCCGCAAGGGGTGGACATTCTTCTGATCAAGCTACCGTGGTGGGCCGGACGGGTGCCGGCCGACCACCGCCGTGGACGGACAAGTCCACAAAAAGACACTTTCGGGTCAGTTGTACCAAGAGTCACGTCCACGGGGCGGATCGGCCGGTCCCTATCCTGCCAGCCAGTCCCGGACCAGCTAAAACAAGTCTCACAGTTGTACCAGTCCACGAAACCGCTGATAAATGCCCCGGCGTCCTGGACTGAGGCGAAGCGTTCCGGGAATTCCGGACCGTATTTCAGGGTCTTGAACAGCGACTCGCTGTTATCCCGAATTCGGAATAACAGCGATAGTGGGTATCCGGTTAGCTCAGGTAACAGGGGCCGATCCCGGATCGTGGGCAGTGATTTGGCGGTAGGTGGTCGGTCCTTGCGTAGTGCCGAGGCCGAGCAGGGACTGGAAGGTCGCCATGGGCGTGCCTCGCCTGTTGTAGCGGAACGTGAATTCATCGAGGTACACCTGTAGGTGTTCATCGCCTACGGAGCGGTGGGTTCCGCGCAGCCAGGTCTTGAGGTTGCTGATTGCGCGGTGCACGCGGGGAAGGACCGGGTCGGGGTCGCCGGCCTTCTTGGCAGCCCGCTGGGAGCGAGGTTGGTGGGTGTAGCCCTTTTTGGCCAACGGGGCGTAGCCCATCCAGCCGTCAGTATGCACAATGGCCCCCGGAGCCACGGTGTCCGTCACGAAACCCGTCAATGTGTCACCGGACGCATCGCGGATCACTTTCATCCGCACCCGTCCCGAGCCCTGGCCACGTACCTCCACAGCGACGACGACGTGCGCGGCCCGGGCTGTGAGGCTCCTGCCGCCGCGCCGACCGATCTCAGGACCGCCGACCTCGCACTCGTCCACCTCGACCTCACCGGACAGCAAGGTGCGTTCCGGGTTGACCATAGCCCGGCGCAGCTTGTGCAGCATGGTCCACGCCGTCTCATACCGGGACAATCCGAGCTGTCGCTGCAGCTGCCGGGCCGAGATCCCTGGGGTACTCGTCGTCATCAGGTAGGCCGCCCAGAACCATAAATGCATCGCTGTGTGGGTCTTGTGGAGCACCGTACCGGCCGTCAGCGAGACTTGGTAACCGCAGGCGGCGCATTCCCAAAGTCCCCGCGCCGCCAGGGGCCAGGCGGACCGACCTTGACACCGCGGACACACGTAGCCCTCCGGCCAGCGGCACTCAGCCAGGTAGTCCAAGCACGCCTTCTCATCGCCGAACCGCGCCTGGAACTCCAGAATCGTCCGCGGAAAATCCGGTCTCGACATTTACCCAGACTACCTGAGCTAACCGGATACCCACTACAGCGATTATGCCGTGCCCGTGATTATGCCGAACACGGACCGTCGCGGGCATGTTTGCGCTGGTCAGGGAGCCGTAGCGGCCTGACCTATTCGGCATAATCCTGAGGCGGTTGATGCTTGCTCTGTACAGTTTTTTCGTTCAGAGGAGGCACAAATGAAGAAGCGACAGTCGGCAGGGGACGCTGGTCCGCTTTTGTTGTATGCGGAGGGATTTGGCGACCATCTCGAAAGCAAGGGATATGCGCCGGAGTCGGTTCGCTGGAGGCTGAGGCAACTCGCGGCGCTGGATCGTTGGTTGCTCGAGCATCGTCTGGCAGCCGGCGATCTGGATGCCGGGTGTGTGGAGCGGCTGGTCGAGGCCCGACGGGCCCAGGGACGAACAACGTTCGTGTCAGTTGCGAATTTTTCGCTTCCAGTCGCGTATTTGCGCCGAATCGGCGTAGTGCCGCCTGAGGCCTCACCCCCAGCTGACACGGTCTCACAGATCCTTGAACGATATCGCAGCTATCTGGCCACCGAGCGTGGCCTTGCAGAGAGTTCAATACCGGTCACCATGCATGTCGCCGAAAGTTTCTGCAGCAAGCAAGATCACCGGTTGGAGGAGCTCTCGACCGCAGAGGTCACCGCATATATCGTGGCGTTGTGCGCGCGTTCGAGCATCGGGTGGACGAAGAAGACGGTGAGCGCGTTGGCATCGTTTCTGCGGTTCCTCCACGTCACAGGTGTCACCGCTCAGCCGCTCGCTTTGGCGCTTCCGAAGGTCGCCGGACACCGTCAAAACGTGCCGTGTGAGCTTGGCGAAGATGATTTCGCCCGTCTGCTTGGCGGCTGTGACTGCGGTCGCGACGTGGGGTTACGCGACAGCGCGATCCTGACGGTTCTGTGGCGGCTGGGACTGCGCCGCAGTGAGGTGGCCGGGTTGCGGGTCGATGACATCGACTGGCGGCGCGGTGAAATCACGATCCGGGGAAAAGGCAACCATCAGGAGCTTCTCCCGATCCCCAAAGACGTCGGTAAGGCAATCGTGCGCTACCTCCAGGATGGCCATCGCCGGGTCCCGCCGGGTTGCCGTGCACTGTTCGTCCAGATGAGAGCACCGGAAGGCCCAATGAGCCCCACCGGTGTCGGTGACGTCGTGGAGCGCCTGTGCCGTCGCGTTGGGCTGCCTGCAATGGGAGCGCACCAGCTACGGCACGGCACCGCGACGCGGCTGGTCCGCAACGGCGCTTCATGGCCGGAGATCGCACAGGTCATGAGGCACCGGAGCATGGCGGTCACCGTGTCCTATGCCACCGTCGACTCTGCGCTGATGCGCGAATTGGCACGGCCCTGGCCTGGTGCGTGATGACTGATCTTTCCGCAGCAGTCGACTCCTATCTCGCCATGCGTCGTGGTCTGGGCTTCAAACTCGTCGATGCCGGGTCCTTGTTGCCGGCCTTCGTCGGCTACCTGCACGAGAACGGCGCCGAGCATGTCAGCAACGAATTGTCCCTTGCATGGGCAACCCGGCCCGTGAACACCCACCCGGTCTGGTGGCGTCAACGGCTGTGCTTCGTTCGCGGGTTCGCCGAGTACTTGCGCACCATCGACCCAGAGACCGAGGTGCCGCCAGCTGACCTGCTGCCGGCACGACAGCAGCGCCTTGCACCGTACTTGTACTCCGGTGCTGACATCGCGGCCCTGGTGGCGGCCGCCCGATCCCTAAACCCGCCCCTGCGTGCCGCCACCTACGAGACGATCATCGGTTTGCTTTCAGTCACCGGCCTGCGACTCGGGGAAGCCCTGGCTCTCAACCGCGAGGACATCGACAAAAAGCACTTACTGCTGGTTGTCCGGCATGCCAAGGGCGGCGGGCGAAAGGTGCCGCTGCACGAAACAACCCTCCGGGCGCTCCAACACTATTTCGACTGCGTGGACCGCCACTTCCCGGACCGGATCTCACCGTCGGTGTTCGTCTCGATACGGGGCACCAGGATGAACAAGGACTCAATACACGCAACGTTTCCGCTCCTGATCGACCAGGCCGGGCTGACCGGGAGAGGGCAACGACCCCGACCCCGACTACATGACCTCCGCCACAGCTATGCGGTTCGCCAACTGATCGACTGGCACCAACAGCATGCCGATGTCGACGCCCGAATACCCCTGCTCTCAGCTGTCCTCGGACATAGCGATCCCGCATCCACCTACTGGTATCTGCAAGCCGCCCCCGAACTCTTCGCCATCGTCGGAGCGCGACTTGAGGAATTCCTGGGAGAACTGCCATGAGCCTCCTCGCCCCCACCCTGCAAAAGTTCTTCACCGACCGCCTCCTCACCCAACGGCAGGTCAGCCCGGCCACCGTCGCCGCCTACCGCGATACGTTCCGGCTGCTCTTCGGATTCATCGCCGAGACAAAGAAGCTCGCTCCGGCGGGCCTGGACATCGCTGACCTCGACGCCCCGACGATCGGAGCGTTCCTCAGCTATCTGGAAACCGGGCGGGCCAACACCGTACGAAGCCGCAACGCGCGCCTGGCAGCGATCCATTCGCTGTTCAAGTTCGCCGCGCTCGAGCACCCCGAACATGCCGACCTGATCTCGCGCGTCCTCGCGATCCCACCGAAACGGTTCGATCAAGGCATCGTTGCGTTCCTCAGCAAAGAGGAAGTTGAAGCGATCCTCTCCGTCCCGGACACGGACACCTGGCTCGGTCGCCGTGACCACGCCCTGCTCACCGTCGCAGTCCAAACAGGTTTGCGCGTCACCGAACTCACCGGCCTGCGGCGCGACGACATCAACCTGAGAACCGGGCCTCACGTTCGTTGTCGTGGCAAGGGCCGAAAACAACGATCCACACCTTTGACCGCCGGGACCGTCGCCACGCTGAGGGAATGGTTGAAAGCGAATGACACCCAGCCCGGCTCGCCACTGTTCCCCAGCCGACACGGCACACCGTTGAGTACCGACGCCGTTGAATGGCTGGTGAACAAATATGCCACCGCCGCGGCATCTCGCTGCCCATCGCTGGCGAACAAGCGAGTCACCCCTCACGTCCTGCGCCACAGCGCTGCCATGTTCTTACGCGAAGCAGGGGTGGATATCTCGGTAATCGCCCTCTGGCTCGGCCACGAAAGTATCACCTCGACACAGATCTATATGCATGCCGACCTCGCCGTCAAACAACGGGCTCTGGACAAGACCACGCCCCTGGAAGTAGCCCCGAACCACTACCGCCCGTCGGACTCGCTGCTCGCCTACCTCGACACACTCTGAATTATGCCGAATAGATCAGGCCGCTACAGCTCCCTGACCAGCGCAAACATGCCCGCGCCGGTCCGTGTTCGGCATAATCACGGGCACGGCATAATCGCTGTTGGGATTGTCATTGCTTACCCGGGGCCTGGAGTGAGACCGGGTGACCTCCAGATCCGAGAGCAGCGCGGCCACAGTCTTTGACGTCATGGATGTTCCCCGGTCCGCGTGCACGACCTGGGGGATCCCATGGATCCCGAAGATTCCCTTCATCATTTCCACGGCCAGCATCCCGGATTCGGTGGCGTGGACGTGCGCGCCGACGATGAACCTCGAATGGATATCAACCATCATGTAGCAATCAAAATACTTGCCCTTGACCGGGCCGGCAAGCTTTGTAATATCCCACGTGAACACCTCTCCCGGGGCGGTGGCGACCAGTTCAGGAACCGCACGGGGAGGATGCTTGGCCAGCCGGCGGCGTTCCTTGACCTGCTTGTTTTCCTCCAGCACCCGGTAAAAAGTCGACAGCGATCCCAGGTAGATTCCCTGATCCAGCAGCTTCGTATAGACCTGCATAGGTGCCAGATCCACAAACTCCGGTGAGTTCAGTGCCGCCAGAATCTCGGCGCGCTCGGCGGCGCTGAGCTTGTTCTGCGGCACCACCGACGCATGGTCCCGCGGCGGGGCCGGTTTCCGGTTCGCGGTCGTCCTGGAAACACCGGTCAATGATGCTGCACGGCGCGTGGGGATCTTCAGTTCAAGCATCGACCGGTACGTGGCCATCAGCGCTTCCTGGACCGGGGCCCGTCCGGCATATCCTCTGAGGCGCTCTCTAAGAACGCCTGTAGTTTTCCCATCAGTTCCAGGGCTGCCTCGGTCTTCTGCAACCGGCTCTCACTCACCTCTAGCTGGCGGCGCAAACGCGCGTTCTCGGCCTGGTCCGCCGAGAGTTTCCCGATCGTTTCCCCGGCCTTCTTCCCGGCCAGGACCCCGGCGTCACGCAGCCGGCGCCACTCGGTCATCTGCGAGGAATACAGACCCTCCCGGCGCAGGAAAGCACCGCCCTCACTGTTCTCACACGCCTTCTCGTACGCGGTCAAAAACTCGAGCTTCTGGACGGGGGTGAACGACCGACGAGGCCGTGGTCCACCAGCCCGCGGCCCGGAACTACCAGTGCTACTACTCACAGCACTATCTTGGCGTACTGCACTCAAAACTGGACTGGACATGATTACTGGATTCCTGGCTCTCGCCCCACGCGATTAAGCGGACTTGCTATGAGCCCTTGGTACCGTTCCAGCCTGACACGTAGGGGGTGGACCGATGAAAGACCATGCCTCTGGCCTTACCGCTGCCGCCTTCGGATTCGGCCGCTCGTCGGGAGTGTGTCGACGGTGTCCATGATTTTCCGTTAGCCACGGCCTGGTTCCCGCTGGCACCGCTGATAGTTGCATCTCTGACGCGGTGTTCCGCGTTCTAATGTGTTAGCTCGGCGAGTGACGGGGGTTCCAACATGGGAGGGATGCCAAGTAGCGCGTGCTCCAGCAGGGACGTGATTCCTTGCTGGGTCACCTGCACGGGGTTAGAAGCCGGGGCCGCCGCGACCACCCGCTCCACAGCGTCGCCGATTCCGGCGGAGGTAAAGCCGTAATCGGCTAGCCTGCTCGGGGCGTCGACAGCCGCGTAAAGGTCCTGCAGCGCCGTTAAGGCAGCGGAAGCCCGGTCAGGTCTATAGCCGGTGGGCAAATCGTCCAGGCCAGCCCGATCGGTGTGTTCTCCGGCGGCATCCGGTGAATAACCCAAGGCTGTGGCAAGTCGGCCCGCGAGATCACTCACGGCGGGAGCGTTGTAGGCCAGCACGTAGGGCAGCACGGCGGCGTGCGTCTGGGCATGGGGCAGGTCGAAGGTTCCGCCGAGCACGTGGCAAATCTTGTGGTGCAGTCCGGACCCTGCCGAGGAGAACGCTACTGCGCCGAGGTAGCACCCGTAGAGAGCCCGTTCCCGGGAATCGACATCACCTGGGTCGATGACGATCCCGCGCAGGGCTAGGTTCAGGGCCCAGGCGCCTTCCAGGGCCAGCGCCTGATTGATCGGATCGGTGCGCGGGGCCCAGAGGGAGTCGATGCAGTGGGCCAGTCCATTGAGTCCGGAGGCTACGGACAGTCCCACCGGCAAGGTCCTGGACAGGTTCGCGTCGTAAACCACAGCGGCAGGCAGGGTGCGGTTGTCTAGGCCCGTTCTTTTACTGCGGTCCTCGGTCATCCCCCACACGTTTGTAGCTTCCGATCCGGCGTAAGTGGTAGGCACGGCGATGATCGGAATCCCGGTGGTCAGGGCGACAGCCTTGGCCAATCCGGTCGCGGACCCTCCGCCGACAGAAATGAGGACGTCGGCCCGGTGCTCAGCGGCCGCGCTGCGGGCGCGCTCGGCTATTTTGACGGGCACGTGCTGGACTACTTCGTCCCACCACAGGACCGAGGCGACACCGGAGAGGACGGTCTCTGCCAAGGGCCGCCCGGAAGCCGAGGCGATCACCATCGGCCGGGTGGTTCCTAGCCGGTCCAGTTCAGCGGCCACATTGCCGGCGGCTTTACCCGTGCCAAACAGTACTCGCTGCCCGAGTGTTGCGTGTGTGAACTCAAGTGTCATGGCATAGCTCCTTCGCGAAAGGGACCTGGAGTATGAAATGGACGGATAGGAATGGCCTGCTCCGCCCGCGACGCTCCTCCACGGCCGGGAGTCCTCAAGCCCTGATCTCAGGACCCCATCAGTACGGAAGCCGACGGATAGTGGGAGGCGAAGGTGGCTGGCAACGGCGCGATGAAAACATTCTCCGTGCGGGTCCTGGTGATTTTCCAGCCGCTGTCAGTCTTGCGGAACGAATTGTTGAGCCGACTTGACCGCAGCAACGACGTCCCGTCGGAGAAGAGCCAAGGCTGCATATGGATCCACTGGCCGGTGGCATTGTCACCGTCGACGTATATCTGTTCCGACGTGAGGTAGTGGGCGTTAAGCAGCAGCGCAGGTGCCCGTTCCTCGCCCCAGAAGGTGTTGAAGTGTTCTCGGATGGCGTCGTGTCCCTCGGCGTGGCCGAACTGGTTGTCGTAGTATTCCCCTACGCCTTCCCAGACGGCGTCCTTAGCGTAGAGCGCCATAATCAGGTCAATGCGGTGCGCGTCGTCGCCGACCGCGAACTCCGGGCACGGGGTGTCGCAAAGGAACATGTAGCGGGCCTGGAGGCGGCGGATATCCGCCTCTGCCTCTAACACCTCAATGCGCTTCACAAGGCTTGCCAATGTCGTTTCGTCAGACATCGTGTCTCCATATCGTATGTGTTAATCGGATTTGGGCCTCGCCGTAATCCGGTTCGTCGACGCCGCTGCGGATACGCTGACTGCGAAATGCCCTTGTACCAAGTGGCGCTGGCTGGGTATACGAGCCCGGACGACGAGACAATTGGTGCAGCTCTGAAGGCTCGTTCTCCCGGGGAAAGACTCCGGCTGGCACCCGCCGTTTCGAACCCCTCGCAATCGTCCAAAAAGTCTCGCCGGTGCGGTTATGGCCGTTCGCCCACCTCCCAGTCCCCCCGACGAGTCTCAACTCCACTCAACACACTATCGAGACCCCAACGGGTCGGACATTGGTAAATTCTGGCCCAGGACTAAAGGTATTCCCTACATACCCCGGTACGAGCGGCGTCCTAACTCGATCGGATGCTCGAGCCAGCTGGACTAGCTGGCACACGGAGTGTCGAAGATACAGGCCGTCGCACGAAAAGTCGATCATGGTCCCACCAGGATTTGCGCCGATCCCACGCGCCACTTCTAACGCCGATAATGGACCATGGCGGCTTCTGAAGGGCCGACGGGGGAGTGGCGGCTGTCCCGTCTCAGTCTTGTTAGCAAGAGTCTCAGTAGACATGCCAACCTACGGGATCGTGGCCCTGTCTCAATCGGTGAAGGCGCCAGGATCCGTGCGCGTACTCGACCGATTTCGATGTCGGAAATGGTCGACGAGGCGTCGTGCATGTGGTTCACCAGCCCAGGTGCGTTCTACGGAAATGCCAACTCAAGTGAGCCCGGAGACACGAGATTCGTCTCAGTAGATCCGGCAAAACCCCACGTCGCCGTTGCCAACTTAACTGAGATCGGACACGGGAAGCTACCAGTCGCCTATCGCCTGGTGCATGGCGGCCGAGAACATGTAGGGACCTCCACCCTCCTGTGCTGGTGAAAATTGGCGACATTCTGGATTCCTTTTCGGTGGCCTCGCCCTTCTCAACCACAATGGCGTAGCCTAGCGCCGCCAGCTGCCTCACAGTTGTGGTCGTAGCCGCCACCTTGGCATCGTGGCCGAAATCGGCCACGATGCCAATACGTGTTACGTTCACTCTCTGTCATCGATCCAACCTGCGGCGCTGGATTCGCTACTCAGCAGGAGCCGTAGCCGGTAGATCGTTCTTGGAAACCTTCAGCAAGGCGCAGCAGTCCGCGCACGTCACCCGGGAGCTCTTTGTACACTCCTTCGAGCGTCGCCGGGCACATGGATGCACGAGCGGTTGCGTGGTTACGCCGAGTCATCCGTTCTCGCCCAGGAGATGGCGCGATTGAGGCTGAGAAGGAGTGCAGTGACTGCGCTCGGGGGAGCTGGGACCGGCTGACTATTGGGTGAGGACCGGCTCCGCAGCGGCGACACCGGGTGTCCAACGCAAGTGCCCGTCGGGTGTGATGGAATCAGGTTCCTTGAGGAGGGACAACCGCGGACGGACGGCATCGGTACGGCCGCTCGGGGGCTTGCGGCGACCGGCCCTGAACTGCGGAATCCACTGTGACCCAGGGCCGTGGTATTCCTGTTCAGCGGCAGCGTGCAATGTCCACTGCGGGTCGTACAGGTGTGTGCGTCCGAGTGCCACGAGGTCCGCGCGTCCGGCCAGGAGGACGGAGTTGACATCGTCGTAGGTGGAGATGGCGCCCACGGCAATCACGGCCACTCCAGCCGGCGCGGCGACCTCCTGCCGGATCCGGTCGGCGAAGGGCGTCTGGTAGCTGCGGCCAAACGCCGGCTTCTCATCCTTTGAGATCTGACCCGTGGAGACGTCGATGCCCGCTGCACCATGGTCAACGAATGCCTGCGCGATGCCGATTGAATCGTCGGAGTTGTTGCCACCCTCGATCCAGTCGGTCGCCGAGATCCGCACAGTAATCGGCCTGTCCGCAGGCCAGACAGCGCGGACTGCGTCGAAGACCTCAAGCGGGAAGCGCAGCCTGTTCTCCAGGCTGCCGCCATACTTGTCGGTGCGCTGGTTGGAAATTGGCGAAAGGAAAGAGGACAGAAGGTATCCGTGGGCGGCGTGAACCTCGAGGAGGTCGAATCCGGCTTCTGCGCCGCGGCGGGCAGCATCAACGAAGTCGGCTTTGACCCGGTCCATTTCGGTGGTGTCGATTTCGCGCGGAACCTGGTTGCCGGCCCCGTACGGCAAGGCGGACGGGCCGACCGGTTGCCAGTTCCCGATTTCGAGGGGCTCGTCGATGCCCTCCCACATCAGGCGCGTGGATCCCTTGCGGCCGGAATGTCCAATCTGCAACCCGATCTTTGCCGTCGAACGTTCGTGGACAAAGTCGACGATGGACTTCCAGCTGTGCTGCTGCTCGTCTGTATAGAGGCCAGAGCATCCGGGAGTGATGCGTCCTTCGGCGGACACGCAAACCATCTCCGTCATCACCAGTCCCGCCCCGCCAAGGGCTTTGGAGCCGAGGTGTACTAAATGGAAGTTCCCCGGAACGCCGTCCGTGGCGGAGTACATGTCCATGGGGGAGACTATGATCCGGTTCTTCAATTCGAGTCCGCCGATGCGGTATGGCTGGAACATTGCGGGCGCGACGTCGGGCAATCCTTGGGAATCGGCGAAGTGTTTGTCCACGGCGCCGGCGAATTCCGGGTCGCGGAGGCGCAGGTTCTCCTGGGTGATCCGGCGCGAGCGGGTGAGCAGGTTGAACGCGAATTGCGTGGGTTCCTGCCCTCTGTACTGTCCGATCCGTTCGAACCATTCCAGCGAAGCCTGAGCGGCTCGTTGTGTGGATTCGACGACGGGACGGCGCTCGGTCTCGTAGGCGGCCAGTGCGGTTTCAAGATCTTGGTGCTCGTGGAGGCACGCGGCCAGGGCCAGGGAGTCTTCCATGGCGAGTTTGGTGCCGGATCCGATGGAAAAGTGGGCGGTGTGGGCGGCGTCGCCAAGCAGCACGATATTCCCGTGGCGCCAGCTGCGGTTGCGGACCGTGGTGAAGTTCAGCCACTTGGAGTTGTTGGCCAGCACCTCGTGTCCGGCGAGTTCTTCGGCGAAAATGTCGCGGATTTTGCTGATTGCCTTTTCGTCGGACACGCCGGGGGCGAATACCTCGGTAGCAGTCTCGTCGAAGCCTGCTGCCTCCCACACATCCGGGGACATTTCGACGATGAACGTGGAACCTTCGTCAGAGTATGGGTATCCGTGGATCTGCATGGTGCCGTATTTGGTGTCCTTGACGAAGAACTTGAACGCTTCGAAAACCTGGTCCGTGCCAAGCCACATGAACTTGTTGGGCCGGGGATCAAGGCTCGGGCCAAAAGACTGCGCATAGGTTGCCCGGATCTGGGAGTTGACACCGTCGGAAGCCAGGACCAGGTCGTAGCCGGCCTCGAGCTCCTGGATGGGCGGGGCGAGCGTGCTGAAACGCACGTCCACGCCCAGTTCAGCGCAGCGGCGCTGGAGCAGCTCAAGCAGTTCCTTGCGGCTCATTGCTGCGAATCCCTGGCCTCCGACGATGAGGGTTTCGCCGCGGAAGTGGATGTCGATGTCGGACCACCGGGCAAACCGCCGGCTCATGTATTCGGCAACCACCGGGTCGGCGTTGCCGATGCCCCCGAGGGTTTCATCGGAGAACACGACGCCGAAACCGAAGGTGTCTGTGGCGGCGTTGCGTTCCCAGAGCGTGATGTCGTGGGAGGGGTCCAGCTGCTTCATTAGTGCTGCGAAGTACAGGCCTCCGGGGCCGCCTCCGACGATTGCGATCTTCATGGTTTGCTCCTTCTACGGCTGGGTGGCGGCTGCGCCGGCCAGCTGGTCGTTTTCGTGTTCGAGGCGGTCGCGCAACTTGAAGTGCTGCAGTTTGCCGCTGGGGTTGCGTGGGAGTTCATCGACGAAGCGGACGTCCCGCGGGTACTTGTATGGGGCGATGGTGGCCTTGACGAAGTCCTGGATCTCTTTGCGTTTGGCGTCGTCTGCGTTGACGCCCTCGCGCAGGACGATGAAGGCGCAGACGACGCTGCCTCGCTCCTCGTCGGCCCGTGCCACGACAGCGTTTTCGACGACGTCAGGGTGCTGGTCGATGGCTGCTTCGACTTCGGGGGCGCCGATGTTGTATCCGGAGGAGACGATCATGTTGTCCGAGCGTGACTGGTAAGTGAAGTACCCGTCCTCGTCCTGCACGAAAGTATCCCCGGTAACGTTCCAGCCGTTGTCGACGTATTTCGTCTGTCGGTCATCGTCCATGTACCGGCAGCCGGTGGGCCCTATGACGGCGAGCCTGCCGGGCTGGTTGGGTCCGGCCTCCATGCCCGCGTCGTCCAGGATCACTGCCCGGTAGCCGGGTACAGCTTTTCCTGTCGTGCCGGGGCGGATGTCGTCGCCCGCAGCTGAGATGAAAACGTGGAGCAGTTCGGTCGCGCCGATACCGTTCACCAGACGGACCCCGGTGGCGTTGCGCACGGCTTCCCACGTTTCCTTCGGCAGGTGCTCTCCGGCCGAGACGGCGATCCGCAGGCGGCTGAGTAGTTCGCCGCGGCCGGCTTTGAGGATGGCCCGGTAGGCCGTGGGCGCCGTGAAGAGGATGGTGGCACCGGCGGCGGCGGCATTTTCGGCCAGTTCCACCGGGGCGGCACGCTCCGTCAGAAGTGAGGAGGCGCCGAATCGCAACGGGAAGATCACCAGACCCCCGAGCCCGAAGGTGAAGGCAATAGGCGGTGATCCCGCAAACACATCCCCGGAGGTGGGCTGGAGAATATGGCGGGCGAAGGTGTCTGCGGTGGCGAGGATGTCACGGTGGAAGTGCATGGTGACTTTCGGTGCGCCGGTGGTCCCTGACGTCGGTCCCAGGAGCGCGACGTCGTCCGCGGAGGTTTCAACATCGCTAAAATGGCCGTCTTTCGCAGAACAGCGGGCGATAAAATCATCGACACCATCTCCTCCATAGGACAGGACTGTGGTGTCGGCGCCGGCTGCCGCGGACAGTTCGTCGACGAAGCGGTGATCCGAGATCGCCACCACTGGTTTGGTGAGCCCGATCAACGTGCTGACCTCGGCGGCGCGGAGCATCGGCATGGTGGTGACGACAACGGCGCCGGCCTTCAGGGTTCCGAGCCAGGCGGCCACCAGCCACGGGTTGTTTGGACCGCGCAGCAGGACGCGGTTGCCCGGGACGACGCCGAAGTCCTCGGTCAGCACCTGCGCTGCCTGGTTCGCACGTTGCTGGAGTTCGCCGTAGGTCCAGGTTGTGCCGTCAGGTGTGTGCAGCGCGGCACGGTCTGGCCCGTATTCGGTGACTCCGCCGTCGATCAGCACTGACGCAGCATTGAGCTTTTCGGGGTACTGGAGCTCCGGAAGGGTGAACTCGAGCGCAGGCCAAAGGTTGGCCGGTGGTAGGTGGTCCCTGGTAAAGGTATCCACGTGGGCCGATGATGTGGATGTCATGGCCTCTCCTTTCAAGTGATGGTGATGTGAGTCCGGGAACCGGCTCAGGAAGAAGAGCGGATCATTCCTTCTTGGGCGACGGTGGCCAGCAGGCGCCCCTGCCGGTCAAAGAAGCGCCCCAGTGCCAGGCCTCGGTTGCGTTGTGCGGAGACGGCTTCCTGGACATAGAGCACCCATTCGTCGGCGCGTCCCTCGCGGTGGAACCACATTGAATGGTCAAGGCTGGCGGTGCTGAGCCCGGGCGAGGACCAGTGCAGTCCGCGGACCCGAAGCAGCGTCTCCAGAATCGTGTAATCGCATACGTAGGCCAGGGCGGCCCGGTGCAGGTCAGCGGTGAGGCGGTCAGTGGCTGCATCGGGCAGCCGGTCGAAGGCCTTCACCCAGACGGCCTGGTGGGCCTGGGGGCCTTCCTCGACGCCCAGGTACACCGGACCGGGAACATGGCGCATGTCGAAACTGCGTCCGGTGGACCAATACTCGGCTGCCGGCCCGTCGACCCCTGCCAGCACCTCGGCGGCGCTTCGCAGCGCCTCAGGTGCGAGGTCCGCGGGTGAGCCCGGCTGGTAGTCAGGACCAGCTTCGGGAACCTGGAAGGACCCCATGGCCGTGAAAACGGTCTTGCCGTTCTGGTAACCACGGACGCTGCGGGTCGAGTAGCCGCGCCCGTCCCGCAGCCGTTCCACCTCGTAGCGAACGGTTGCGCCGACGTCGACTGGCCGCATGAAGTAGCTGTGCATGGAGTGCAGTGTCCGGTCTGCCTCGACGGAGCGCATCATGGCAGCTGCAGACTGGGCCACCATGTCCCCGCCATAGGACTTGGGCCATGGCACGTACTGTGTGGTGGCTTCGTAGGCCTCGTCATTGACCTGCGCCGGGACGTGGGTGAGCTGGATGGCGCGGAGGAAGGTTTCCGAGGTGGGCACCGTGACGGTGGGCGTAACCGAGGGCATGGCGGCTAGACCCTGCGGTAGTCGGCGAGGGTGCCGTCGGCGACGTCTTCGAGGTTCACGACAATGTTTTCCGGGGTGCGGGTGGTGAGCCAGACGAGTTCTTCGGTGACGGACATGTTGGCCTCGACGTGCGGCATGAAGGGCGGGACGAAGACCCAGTCGCCGGCCTTCATGTCCTGGTACTCGGAGTAGTTTTCGCCGTAGTAGATGCGGCCGTGCCCGCGCAGGACGTACCCTCCGGTTTCCGCCTCGCCGTGGTGGTGGGGCAGTGAACGGTATCCGGGCGTGTTCGATACCTGGCCGAACCAGATCTTTGTGGCGGGAGTGTGTTGGATGGAGACACCCGAAACGCGGATGCAGTCACCGGACTGGGCGGTGTTGGTGTCTTCCTCACCTGCACGGGTGACGACCGGGACGACTTTGCCGTCCGCTCCGGCGTACATGGAGTTGTCGCCCTCGGTCAGGTACGCGGTGGTGGTATTGCTCATGGTTTTCACTCCTAGGTTGTTGCGGTTGAGGTAACCGGTGCGCTGTAGGTTGCGCGGCCGTCGTTGTGATGGATGCGGATCCTGTTCTCCAGGCGTCCGATGCCTGCAATCTCGGTTGTAAGAAGATCGCCGTCCTGCAGGAAGCGTGGGGGGTTCATTCCCATTCCCACTCCGCCGGGCGTGCCGGTCAGGACCAGGTCCCCCGGCCGCAGAACCGTGAAGTGGGAGATGTAGGAGAGGAGCTTCGCGGGGCCGAACACCAGCGTGCCCGTGTTTCCGGCTTGCACCAGTTCACCGTTCACGTAACCGCGGACCTCGAAATCGCCTTCGACTTCATCGGCGGTAATCATGACCGGCCCAACGGGGGTGCTGGCGTCGAAGGCTTTGCCCTGGAACCACTGCAGGGTGCGGTTCTGCCAGTCACGCATCGAAACATCGTTCGCCACGGTGTAGCCGGCGATGGCCTGCAGGGCCTGTTCCTCATCTGCGCGGAATAAGGGGGAACCGACGACGACGGCCAGTTCGGCCTCCCAGTCAACCCGTTCACTGCCGACGACGTCGATCGTGTCACCTGCCCCGGTCAATGTGTCCGCGTACTTCGCGAAGAGGGTGGGATATTCCGGGAGTTCCCGGCCCATTTCCTGAATGTGATCGCTGTAGTTCAGACCGCAGCAAATCACCTTGCCCGCCGCCGGCAGCAGGGCTGCCAGCTCGGCGGCGGAAGCCGAAACGCTGTTGGCATTATGACGCTGTCCCGATACGACGGAATCGGCCGTCCGGCGCCATTGCGGGTCCGCGACCATAGTGCCCACGTCCGGGTATGGCAACGGCAGATAAGCAGTGTCGTCCGAGACAAGTACCGCCGCCGTGGTGTGCTTGCCCGCACGCAGTGTGGCCAGTTTCATCCGTCCAATTCCCTTCAATCAGATATGTCGACTTTTTTACGGTCGTCACATATGCTCAAGGTAGCACGATGCAGAGGATCTGAAAAGAGCTCTTTTCCCGAACGACGACAACCCCATATGCAGGAGGAACCACCGTGACCAACAGGACAGTCAACCCCCAGTCGCTTCCCAAACCATCCGGGTATGCCCATGGCATCCTTGCCGGGAACACCGTGTATCTGGGAGGCCAGACGGCACTGGACAAGGACATGAATATCGTGCCCGGCGGCATTGTTGAACAGTTCAGGCAGGCGTTTTCGAACGTTCTGACAACGCTGGCGGAGGCCGGGGGACAGCCGCAGGACCTGGTCAGCGTCACGATCTATCTCACCGACGTCGACGACTACATGGCGAACGGCCGTGAAATCGGACGGATCTGGCGCGAGATGGCGGGCTCGGAGTATCCCGCCATGGCCGGCATTGGCGTTACCCGGCTGTGGCAGAAGGAAGCTCTCATCGAGATCCAGGGGATTGCGGTGATCGGAAACCGCTGATTCTGCGGGCGGTGGCTCTTCCGGCCCCGCGAACCGACACCGTGTCGGATTTGTGAACGGCCCCGGCGTGCATGCATGCCGGGGCCGTTCTCATGACGCGAAGCGCCTACCCGCTCCTATGTGGTTCAGTTCCGCGTCGTGAGCTGAAGTGACTGTACGGCTTCCACCATGTGTGCCGGCCAGGGCTGGGCCGTCAAGGACCCTGAAGGGACGTGGGCCACGGTCACCGTGCCGAATGCCGCGATTCCGCCTTGGGATTCGAGATGGGGATGGCCGAACACTTCAAAGGCGTAGGTCATGGACGTGCGGCCAATTTTTTGGATTCCGACAGTTGCCGTGATGCGCTGGCCGAACCAGAGTTTAGCCCTGTAGCTGATTGCCTGGTGTACACGCGGTGCGCTCGGGAAATAATCAGGAAGGTTGAGGGCCCGGAAGAGCTCCGCTTCCGCGGACTCAACCCAGCGCATGACAGAGGAATTGTGCTGGTGGCCGGAGGCGTCGGTGTCTACCCATTCGACATTGCGATCGATGCTGGCATGCCGGCTTGGGCTCGTCCGGTCAGTCATGGGTCTCCCTTCAGCGTGTGATGATCCCACGTCACAGGGCCCTATTATATCCCTGCGATGACGACCGTTCGCGAATCCGCGATGGTTGTGATTGGGGAGCCGGCGAACGGCGCACGAATGAATTTCATGTCGCTCTCTTTACGCCCGTCACCAAGACGGCATATACTTATTTTCATTACGCATGCCTGACGGCGGCACTGACGCCGCGTTCTACATGCCCTTTCCAAGGAGTTCCGATGTCTGTTTCCGACTTTGACGAACGCAACGAACAGACCCATGAAGCATCGACGGGTGCCATGAGTCAGGAGGAATTTGAGGAGGTTTTCGGCGGGTCTGTTCCGGTTTGTGCCCCGTGGGTCGGATTGATGTTCATCTAGCATCCTGCCTGCGGCCGTGTGCCAGGATGCAGGATGCACGCTCCTCAGGCCTGTAACCTTGGACTGTTAAGGCGATCCATTATCGGAGGTGTTGAATGTCTGGAGTCAATGTTGTCCCTGACATTTCACCCATGCCACGCCACCAGCATCTCATCGTGACCGTCTACGGACTTTATGCCCGCGCCCATGACGGCGCATTTGCAGTATCAGAGCTGATACAACTTCTGAGCGATCTGGGAGTTGAGTCAGCCGGAGTGCGCTCGTCAGTCTCGCGGCTGAAGAAGCGTGGAGTTCTCGTCAGCCTCCGAAAGAACGGGTCGGCCGCCTACAGGCTGGCGCCAGGACTGGAGGATGTTTTCCGGGCGGGCGACGAACGCATTTTCTCCCCGCACCGCGCACGCAAGGGTGATGACTGGATCCTGACATCATTCTCCGTCCCTGAGTCGCAGCGGCATCTTCGCCACAAGCTCCGCACCATCCTGACGCGCATCGGTTGCGGCCAGGTTTCGCCGGGCTTATGGATAGCCCCCGGCAACCTGGCGGACGAAGTAAGTCAACAGCTCGAACGCGCGTCCCTGATGGAATACGTGGACCTGTTTAAGGCAGCCCACCTGACCGAAGATCATATCCGGTCGAAGGTCGGGCAATGGTGGGACCTGCCCTCTCTTGACGCCCTATATGCGGACTTCATCGACCGCCACGAACCTGTACTGCAGCGCTGGTCCGAATTGCCCCTGAGCGAACCTGAGTCACCGGAGTATCTCAGGCAGGCCTTCGCCGACTACGTCCCGATGGTGACCCAATGGCGCCGTTTGCCCTATATGGATCCCGGCCTGCCTGAAGAGTATCTTCCCGGTGACTGGAGCGGCCTGGCCGCCGAGGCACTCTTTGCCAAGCTGCACTCACTGCTTGGCCCGATCGCCAAGCGCTACGCACGGTCGGTCGTCGAAGACTAGACAGTCCGCCGACGAGGACTACTCACTGCGTTGGGAGCGCATTCAACCAGGGCCCATTCGCTCGAGCCCATGCGTCAAGTGCTGTCTTTTGTTCCACTGCTTCTGGTACTTTGACGCGGCCGGAAAGCTGTCTGACCCGCCCCGGGGCCCCGTGAAGTCCACTCTCTAGAGATAATTTTTTTGTCGCAAAGAAAACGTTACAAATTTCGGTAGAAAGTGGATAGAATCAAGATCACTCCCGAGAAGGACTGCCATGGTGGACGCACGGACGCACGACCAGACCGGCTCCGCGGCCAAGGTAACTTGCGCTGTCACCCAAGTCATGTCCCCGGACACCGAAGGCTACTCACCGTGGTGCGGGACGCCCGTAAGGCGCTTCGTTTCTCCATACGCCACGGGGATTCCCCATTTCGCGACCCGCGGTGGCAACTGGCGCCGGACGGCCGGTAGGGGTCCATTTGAACTCAATACAAACCGCATAGGAGAACAATGTCTGTACTAGCCGGGCTCACAGCAGCCCTCACAGATGGTTCCGTAGAAGTCATAGACCTGACGACTCCGCTCAGCAGCGATACGCCAATACTGAATCTTCCGCAGCCCCTCGCCAACACCGTAGGCCTCAGCCTTTCGCCCGTGAGCAACTTTGATGACGCCGGCCCGGCGTGGGCCTGGAACGATGTGACCGTTGGGGAGCATGCCGGCACCCACCTGGACGCGCCCGTGCACTGGATTTCGGGCAGAAACGGCAAATCCGTTGACCAGATAGAGCCCCACCGCCTCATCGGACCTCTGATCGTCATCGACAAGAGCGCCGATGTGGCCGAAAATCCGGACTTTCTGCTGGAGCCTGAGCACTTTGAGCAGTGGCAGGAAACGCACGGCCAGTTGCCCGACAATTGCTGGGTGATCTTCCGGACCGGCTGGTCCTCCAGAGGCGGGAATGCCGCCGACTTCGTCAATGCCGATGACGCCGGGCCGCACACTCCGGGGGTGTCCGTAGCTGGCGCCCAATGGATTGCAGCCAATACCAGCATCAGCGGGTTCGGGGTCGAAACGGTGGGCATCGATGCGGGCCAGGCGGCAACTTTCGACCCGATGTTCCCCGTCCACTCATTTCTCCTTGGGGCCGACAAGTACGGCCTGACGTCACTTCGACAGGTGGACAGGCTTCCCACGGTGGGAGCTACCCTCGTGGTCGCCCCCTTGCCAATTGTCGGAGGCACCGGCAGTCCCACCCGCGTCTATGCCCTTGTGGAGGGATCATGAGCGAGAACGTAAAAGTGTCCACCCTTGTTGCCCAAACTCTGGCCAAATTGGGCGTGGGCCACGTCTTTGGCGTTGTCGGAAGCGGCAACTTTGATGTCACGAACATCCTCGTGCAGGCCGGCGTGCCCTATACAGCTGCCCGACATGAGGGTGGTGCCGCCACCATGGCCGATGCCTATTCTCGAATGTCCGGCAAAGTCGGAGTGGTCAGCACGCATCAGGGATGCGGCCTAAGCAATGCCATTACGGGCATCGGGGAAGCGGCGAAGAGCCGGACACCGATGATTGTTTTGACCGCGGACACACAAAGCGCTGCGGTCCGATCGAATTTCAGGATTGATCAGGACTCCCTTGCCCGAAGCATCGGGGCAGTGGCGGAACGGATTCACTCCGTGGAGTCGGCCGTGGCCGATACCGTGCGGGCGTTCCGCACCGCAGTCAACGAACGCCGCACCGTCGTCCTCAGTCTCCCTCTTGACGTGCAGAGCGGTTTCGCGCCGGACACCCTCGATTCTGTCCGGCTGCAGGAACCAACACGGTTGCGGCCTGATCCCGCAGCAGTGGAGCACCTCGTTCACCTGCTCCAGCGGGCCGAACGCCCCGTGTTTGTGGCCGGACGGGGAGGGCGTGGGGCGAAGGAAGCCCTTCTCGCCTTGGCCGAGCATGCCGGAGCTCTGGTGGCAACCTCCGCGGTGGCCAACGGGCTATTCAATGGCGAAACCTTTAACCTGGGCATTTCCGGGGGCTTCTCGTCACCGGTGACAGCTGAGCTCATCAGCGGGGCAGACCTGATTGTCGGGTGGGGCTGCACCCTGAACATGTGGACCATGCGGCATGGCCGGCTGATTTCCCCGGGCACGAAGGTGGTCCAGGTTGATGTCGAGGACGCTTCGCTGGGAGCCAACCGGCCAATTTCGCTGGGCGTCCTGGGGGACTCTGCACTCACCGCTACGGATGCGCTGGCTGTGTTGAAAGCCGCTCAGCCGGCTCCAGCGGAAAAGTATCGCACGGAGACCAATGCAGTGACCATCAAGCAGGGATCGCGGTGGAGGGACGTCGACACGGCTGACCTGTCCACGTCGACACTGATCGATCCGCGCGTCCTCAGCCGGGAACTTGATTCGCTCCTGCCCACGAACCGTATTGTTTCCGTGGACTCAGGAAACTTCATGGGCTATCCGAGTCAGTACCTGGCCGTGCCAGACGAGTTTGGCTTTTGCTTCACGCAGGCGTTCCAAGCCATTGGGCTGGGTCTATACACCGCCATCGGCGCTGCGATTGCCCAACCTGAACGTGTCCCCGTCCTGGGCGCCGGCGACGGCGGTTTCCTGATGGGGATCAGTGAATTGGAAACAGCCGTCCGCCTCAAACTGCCCCTGGTGTGCATCGTTTACAACGATGCCGCATACGGGGCTGAAGTGCACCATTTTGCTGAGCTTGACGACTCCCTGGATCTTCGCAGTGTGAAATTTCCGGAGACGGACATTGCTGCCATTGCCCGGGGATTCGGCGCGGATGGCATCACCGTGCGCACCCTTGACGATCTGGAGCCGGTAAAGGCGTGGGTTGCCAGGTTCCACGCCGGGTCTGAGAGCCGTCCGTTGGTCATTGATGCGAAGATCGCCTCCGACGGGGGATCATGGTGGCTGGCGGAAGCATTCCAAGGCCACTGATTCAGTCATGACTGAAGGGGACTGGATCCGGCCGTGGCCGGGTTCGGTCCCCTTCAGCTTCCCCGCCATGATGCGGAAGTGAACGCCGCTACGACCCAGCTGCCTTTCTTAGGGTCCCCACATGCGTCGTCAGGGCTTCGAAGCTACCCGCCGGAGCAGACTCCAGCAAGCGTTGGGAGGCCAGCAGTCTGTCGTGGTGGCGTTCCTCCCAATCGGAAACCTGGGCGGCGACGGGCGCCAGTGAACCCCTCGCAAGCACGGCGACCGTGAGTTCCGGGACAACGGTGGACAGGTCCTCCCGCAATGACGCCCGGGCCATGGCTTGCCATTTAGTGGTGCTGGGTAGGCTGTCGATCCGGCTCAGCACCTCCTCTATCCGGAATCGATTATGCGCTGCAAAGTAGGTGGGGGCGACGACCTCCAGGGGTTTGGCCGTTACCTGCTGCACTCGGGCGATATCGAGCAGCGCGAGGGCCTCGTGGAGTTCGGCCCACGCCATGGCGATACTCTCGGGAATTCCCCATTCACGCGCTGCATCCAGCAGGGACAGGACACCCAGCTTGTCGCTGCCGACGAGGAGCTCCGCCAGTCGGCGCCGCAGGGTCTCCACGACCGGCCGGTAGAGCTGCACGCAGTCCGCTACCGGGAGGTGATGGTCGTGTTGGATGAACCAGCGCATGGCCATGTCCAGGACGCGCTGGATATCCAGGTGGATCCGGCTCCTCTTTTCGGCTGACAGTTCCGCGCCAAGACCGACGAGGCCGCTGGTCAGTTCACGAAGCCCGAACACCTCGTTGGCAATAACGAAGGCACGGGCCGCCGCGGCCTCGTCGCTGGAGGTTTCTTCCATGAGCCTGAAAACGGCTGTGATGCCGCCGATATTGACGGTTTCGTTGGCGACAACCGTGGCGATGATGTCGTCCCGCAGTGGATGCAGATTGAGTTGCGTACCAAACCTCGCTACGACCGGGTCAGGGAAATAGCGGCGCAGCACCGATTCGAAGTAAGGATCCCTGATGAGGGTGTGGGAGCGGATGGCGCCCGCCAGGATGTTCTTGGAGTATGCCGCCAGCACGGCCAGTTCGGGCGAGGTTAAACCTTTGCCCCGAGCCATCCGTTCCTCCAGTGTTTGTGCGTCCGGGAGGCCCTCCAGCTGCCGGTCCAGTTCGCCCTTGCCTTCGAGGAACTGCATCAGGCGCTCATAGCTGGGGACCGCCGCCGGAGGGCACCTGCGTTCGGTTAAGAGCAGCGCATTTTGGGCAGCGTTGTCCCTGAGGACCAGGTCAGCGACTTCAGCAGTGAGCCCGTCCAGGAACTGTGCCCTCTCCGCAGCGGGGAGCCGTCCGGCCCTGATCTCTTGAGCCAGCAGGATCTTGATGTTTACTTCATGGTCGGAGCAGTCCACGCCGGCTGAGTTGTCGATGGCGTCTGTGTTAATCAGCACCCCGTTGAGGGCTGCTTCGACCCTGGCTGCCTGGGTGACGCCAAGGTTTCCGCCCTCGACGACCACCCGGGCCCGTACCTCGTTGCCGTTGATGCGGAAGGCATCGTTGGCCCGGTCGCCGGCGTTCGCATGGCCCTCTCCGGCGGCCTTGATGTATGTTCCGATCCCGCCGTTATAGAGCAAATCAACGGGGGCCATCAAAATGGCCCGCAACAAGTCAGGCGGGCTGATGGACTCCACCGCCGGGTCGATACCGAGCGCTTCTGCCGCCGGGGGGCTGAGGGGAATGCGGCGGGCATCCCGCGGCCAGACACCCCCTCCGGGACTGATCAGCGAACGGTCATAGTCATCCCAGCTGGACCGCGGCAGACTAAAGAGCCGCTGGCGTTCGCCGAATGAGGCCGCGGCGTCTGGTTCCGGGTCCAGAAAGATGTGGCGATGGTCGAAGGCTGCGACTAATCGGATGTGGCGTGACAACAGCATGACGTTTCCGAAGACGTCGCCGCTCATGTCTCCAATGCCGGCCGCTGTGAAATCCGAAGCGTGCGGGTCGATGCCGGTTTCGCTGAAGTGACTTCTTACGGATTCCCAGGCACCCCGGGCGGTGATTCCCATCCGTTTGTGGTCATACCCCACCGAGCCGCCGGAGGCGAAGGCATCGCCGAGCCAGTAGTCGTAGCTTCCGGCCACGCCGTTCGCGATGTCGGAGAAGGCGGCGGTGCCCTTGTCAGCGGCTACGACAAGGTACGGGTCGTCGCCGTCATATCGCACCACGCGCGGCGGCGGAATGGTGAACTGGCCGCGTTCCTCAAAACGGATGTTGTCGGTGACGTCGAGGAGTCCCCGGATGAAGATTCGGTAGCACTCCTGGCCCTCTGCCAGAAGCAGTTCCCGGCCAGCCAGCCCTGCGGCCGCCTTGGAGTAGAAGCCGCCCTTGGCCCCGTCGGGGACGATGACGGCGTTCTTGACGGCCTGCGCCTTGACCAGCCCCAAGACTTCGGTCCGGAAATCTTCCTTTCGGTCGGACCAGCGGAGTCCGCCGCGGGCGGTCTTGCCGAAGCGAAGGTGAACCCCTTCGATCCGCGGGGAATACACCCACACTTCGTGCGTGGGACGGGGCTTGGGGAGCACTTCGATCCCGGACGGGTCGAACTTCGTGCTGATGTACTCCTTGTCCTGATAGAAGTTTGTCCGCACAGTGGCCCGGATCAGGGAGGCCAACGTCTCCAGAACAAAACCAGCGTCCAGTGTGGGCACGGCCGAAACGGCCTCCGAAACCGCGGCGTCGGCCTTTCGCACTCTCCGTTCGCGGTCGGCGCCATACAGATCCGGGTCGAATTTGGCAGAGAACAGCGTAACGAGTTCCCTTGTCACCAAAGGATGCGCCAGCAGCGTGGAAGCCATGAAATCGAAGGAATGGGACGTCCCGAGCTGACGCCAATACTTGGCATAGCTGCGGAGCAGTGACACTATCCGCCATGGGAAGCCCTGGCTAAGAACCAGGCGGTCGAGCAGGTCCGACTCGGCCAGACCGGTGAGAGCGGCGCTGAATGCATCCGGGACCAGAGCCAGAGCCTGGGGCCCGGAAGACTCCACTGGATAGCGAACCGAGAGATCGTACAGAAAGAATGTCCGGGACCCCGAATCAACAATTTCGTAGGGGCGCTCCTCAAGCACTTCCAGTCCGAGGTGCTCGAAGAAAGGAAGGATGTGGGTCAGGCTTTCCGGTTCGCGGAGGTACAGGCGCATCCGTCCGTGCCCCTCCGGGCGCCCCGGCTGCCGGGGGTCGACGTACAGCCGCGCGGCCGAGACAGGACCGTCGCCGTCGAGCTGTTCCAGCCTTGTGATGTCCGCCCGTGCGTCCTCAACGCTGTATTGGACCCGATACTCTGCAGGAAAAGATTCACCCCAGCGTTTGGATAGCGTTTCCGCTTCCGGCCCCCGAGAGATTTCCCGGAGTACGTCGAGGACTCCTTCGGGCCAGGACCGCACAGCCCGGCTGACACGCCGTTCAAGGTCTGCTTCAGCAACAGACGGGATTTCACCGGGGGGAAGCCAGACGGTAAAAAAGATTCGGGCCAGGGCCGACGACGTTACGCGCGCCTCGTGTTCGACGTCGACGGCGGCGAATGCCTGGCGCAGCTCGTCTTCCACCCGGATGCGCACGGACGTGTTGTAGCGGTCCCGAGGCAAATAGACGAGAGCCGTAACGAACCGCCCATAGCTGTCGGCCCGCAAGAATACGCGGGAGCGCCTGCGCTCTTGCATACGCATGATTTGCAAAGTCTTTTGGCACAGGTCGCCGACGCCGATCTGGAACAGTTCATCGCGTGGATAGGTCTCCAGGATGGATATGAGGTGCCTTCCGGAGTAGCTGGTCCTGGCCAAGCCGCTCTGCGCAATCACGGCCCGGATCTTGTCGGCGACAACCGGCATGTCATCAACGGGACCGTTGTAGACACTGGAGGTAAAGAGGCCCAGAAACCGGTGTTCACCGGTGACTTCGCCTGCGGCGTCGTACGTCTTGATCCCGATGTAGTCCAGATGGGCGTCCCGGTGGACAGTGGACTTCGAATTCGCCTTGGTCACGACGAAGGCAGGGGGTCGGCGGAGTGACTTCCTCGCAGTCTCTGTCAGCCGGCGCGGTCTGGCATCGCCGTGGCTGAGGATCCCCAGGCCGGTTCCCTCCACCGCCCTGAGATGATCTTCCGACGGTCCACGAATCAGCTCGTATTCCCTGTATCCGATGAAGACGAAGTGGTTGCTGGTGAGCCACCTCAGGAGACTGCGCGCTATTTCAATGCCGTGTCCTGCCCGTTCCGCAGGGACATCAGGCAAGGCTTCGGCGACGTCGACGGCCTTGCGTCGCATCTTCTGCCAGTCCGCCACGACCAGGCGGACATCGGAGATCACCCGACGGATTCCGTCCAGCAGAGCTTCAACATTCTCGGAGCGCAGCGAATCGCCAATCTCCACGGAGATCCAGGACTCAACCCGCGATTCCGCTTGCGGGGTGGCTGGATTGATTGCGGTGAGCCGGCCACTGGGATCCCGGACCACGGAAAAGGTCGGATGGACCACCAGAAGTATGCCCAGGCCCCGTCGCGTTACCTCAGCGAGCACGGAATCCACCATGAACGGCGCATCATCGGTGACCACACCGAGAACCGTACTGTCCTTGTCCGGAATCAGCCCGATCCAGGCTTCAGCACCAGGGGTGCGGGTGAGGCCCGAGCGGAAGTGTGCAGCAGCTCGGGATTCCAGCCGCCCGGTTTCGTAAGGTTCCCGGTCTTCTCTCGGCACCTCTTCGTAGTAGGCGGCAAGGAAATCCGCCGGCGGGACCGCCGTTCCCGAAAATTCAACCGTTGGCACGACAGGACCTAGGCGGCAGGAGCCGGGACGTCAGCTCATAGCCGGAGAGAATGACCCTAAGGACTAGTTGCATGATTACCTCAAGAGCATCATGGGTGCAGCTCAAGACAGTGCAGCAGCGCACTGTTCATACCTAGTATCGCAGTACGCAGCCGACAGCGCGGGGATAGTGGGTCAGATGAGCTTTTGCGCAATCATGTGGCCGGATCCTCCTGACAGTCCAGGACCCGGGTGGGTGGAGGCGCCGATATGCCATAGTCCCTTGATTGCCGTCCTATGGTTGGCGGCCTGGGGGAATGGACGCCAGAGGAGGTTCTGAAAGAGTTCAGCCGAACCGCCGTAGGGATCGCCTTTGACCGCATTCACATTCTCGCGGAGCAGGTCGGTGGGAGCCAGGATGTCCCAGGCCAGCACAGACGTCCGGGTGCCGGGCGCGAATCGTTCCAGCTTCTCCAGGATGCGTTCCATGAATTGCAATTTCAGATCCTCGGACCAGCCTGCCGCGACGGGCAGCAGGCCTGCGGCATCCCCGACAGGGGAAAAGGGGACCTCCTGCAGTTGAAGCCAGAGCGTCGCTTTGCCCTCCGGCGCTCTGGAAGAGTCCAGTACCGATTGCTGACCGACGACCACTGTTGGATCAGCCGGGAGGAGGCCCGCCTCTGCCTGAGCGCAGGCAACGCCTGTGCTGTCTGAACCGCTGCTCAGATGAACCAATGGGACGGAGTTCAGCCTCGAATCCAGCCATTCGACTGGTTTGTCCAGGGCAAGATGAATCTGCATGGCCCCGCGGCCGTTCTGGTACCGCTCAGCGGCGGATACCGCCTGAGGTGGTGCTTCATCGAGCAGATTTCCGTACAAAGCCTGCGGGGATACGTTGGCCAAGACAGTCCCGGCGTTCACTGTCCCTTGGGATGTCTGAAGGCCCACGACTCTTCCGGCGTTGACGAGGATCTTCTCCACGTCGGTATCCAGCATGATGCGCGCGCCGCTGTCCTTCAGCAGGGACTCGAACGCACTGACAATGTTCGAAGAGCCGCCTTTCACAACAGGAAGTCCGAAGGTGTGCATGCTCATGGCCATGACCGGCAGCATCACACCACCGGTGGCCTGGTCGGGGCCAAGGCCCGCGTGGAGCAGCCATGGGGACCAGAGCTGGTCGGTTTCCCACCCTCGAAATCGGCTCCGGAGGTAGTTGCGACCGCTCATTACCGAGTCGCGCAGGAAGGCCTCATTGCCTTTGATCTTCCCTCTTCGGAGGGCACTAAAGGCAATTCTAGCGACTTCCTTGAGCGAGCGGAGTTCTGCGCCGAATGCCCCGAAAATGGTGTCAGCATTCCGGCCCAAGTCCGCCAGCATCGCCTGGTAGGCCTCATTGTCACCGGGTGTTTTCAGCGTTGAAGCGGTGAGCTGCGGATCCCGGTAGGCAATGACCACCCGGTGTTCACCTGTACCGGGAGCCGCAGCCACGCTTGCCGTGACGGCGCTCTCCGAATTGCAGTACTCCAAGCCACGTGCATGGAGTTCCTGACCAAGCACTTTGTACGCTGCTCCGGAAACAAAGAGGGGATGCCAGGACGAGAACGTGTCATGAATGAAGCCCGGAAGGGTCCTTTCCGAGGAATGGATGAACCCGCCCAGACGGTCCCTGCGTTCGACGATGCATACCCGCTTGCCGGCCAGAGCGAGTTCAGCCGCCGCGACCAATGAGTTGATGCCGGAGCCGATTATTGCGATTTCTTCCGGTGCTTCCATGTCTTGGTCAGTCCTGTCAGAAGTCCGGGTGGCTGGCAGTCGCATGGTACTTGCCGCTGTGGAAGACCAGCGGCGCCCCTCCCGTGCCCTCGTACTTCTCAACCTCGCCGATATAGATCACGTGGTCTCCTGCGTCATGGCGTGCGACGGTCCTGCATTGGAACGTGGCAACGGCACCCTTCAGGACAGGGACACCAGCAATACCCTCTACTACTTCCGCCCCTGCGAACTTGTCCTCGGAGGGCGTCGCGAACTGCCGTGACAGCACGTGTTGGTCGCTGGCCAGGACATTGATAGCGAAATGGGTCGATTCCTCAAAATCGACCAGGCTGGGTGCCCTTTTGCTGGGGCACCAGAGGACCAGAGGCGGTTCCATGGAAACGGACGTGAAGGAATTTGCTGTCATGCCGACTTTCCGTCCGTCCGGTGCCCGGGTGGTGATGACGGTGACACCTGTTGCGAATTGTCCAAGTGCCGCTCTGAAATCCCGGATATCAAAGGCTGCAGAGTCTTCTTCCTTCTTGGCCTGTACGAATTCGGCGGCAGCGGCAGAGTCGAACCACCAGGGGAAGAACGTCCGCGGGTCATCGAAGCCGTTGACGACACTGGCGGCCAGAGCCGGGTGCTCCACTGCATCGCTGAAAATGGCCAGCTGGTGTTCCCGCCGGGGCTTGAGCATGTCGTTGGTCCAGGCCACGGCCCACTGTCCCCAGCCCCGCCAGAATTCGTCGAACGTTCGTTCCATCCACGCCTGGTCAAATGACTCGTTTCCCCTGCGGAGTATGGCGTCCAAGTAGTACCGGGCGGCCATGGTCGCGTTATTCGATCCTTGCCCGGTCAGCGGGTCATTCAGGACGACAGCGTCCCCAACGCCAAATACCAGGCCGCCATTGGCCAGCTGACCCACCGCGGACCGGACCGTCGGCGTGATACGGCCAAGGAGGGTGGCCCCCTCGTCCGTCAGACTGGCCCCCGCGAAGTTTTCGGATTCATGGGGAAAGTATTCACGGAGAATCTCAAGGGAACGCTCCAGCTGATCCTGCGGCGTGGTGACATCGGACCAGCAGTCCATCGGACCTCCCACGACGCCTTCAAAGACCATCATCTGACAGGGGCCGGACACCGTGAGGCCCGGGAAAGTGAAGAACTCTCCGACGCCTGGCACCATCGACATGCGGATGCCGTCAGCGCTGTCCTGAGACGCACCCGGGAGCTGATTCCCCGCGGTTACGTAATTCAGCGCGAGGACTCTCTGGGGCCGGTCAAACGGGGACTTTGATTTGTCCCGGGGAAAGACCTGGCCAAGCTCGCCTTTCCCTGTACTTACCACGACGAGCTCATAGTCGCGCGTAAGTTCCTCGAGCATCCGGGCCGAGACCTTCTCAATGCGGAAGTCCCCGCCCGCTGAGATAAACGTCTCAATCCAGGCGGCGCTCTTGATGCGCTGGTCGATGGAATGCGCGGGGGTGTCCAGCGATGCCTCCCACTCCATTGGAGCTTCGGGTGATTCCCCGGACACCCGCATGCTGATGCGGTTGATTGCGGGGACCGCGCCGCTCTCGTAGATACCGGTAAGCGCAGGGCTCAGCTGTTCCTCCGCCGCCAGGGCTGTGCCAAACATGCACTGGCTCGACATAACCTTGCCTGTGCGGATTTGTGCGGCCGAGCGGTCGGAGAAGAGTGTGATCGCGTAGCCCTCGCGCTGGAGCCCCAGAGCGAGCTGGGCGCCCGATTCACCGGCGCCGATGATTGCGATTTTACGCATTTCAAACTTCTTTCGTGACTATATAATGCCGTGAGCTGGACATAGCAGGGAGACTGCGGTTATGAAGCATTGGCGCTGACCAAGGCGAGATATGCGGCTGCCTTGTCCGGGTACATGAACCACTCCTGGAAGTCCGGCGGGTTGTTGAATCCGTTGGCAAAGCGGTGGGCGATCTCCGGGGACTGACCGGCTGCGCCCAGAACCTCGAGCATGTGCGGCTGCGGGGGAGCCAAGAGGGCGTTAGTCCATTGGGCAACGTGCTGGGCGTACTTCCAGTACCGTTCGAAAGTGGCCTGCATGAAGGCCGCGTCGAAGGCGTCGTCGCCCTGTTCGAGAATGCTCTGCAGGTATGAGGCTGCGCATTTGCTGGCGTTGTTGGATCCTTGGCCAGTGATCGGATCGTTTAGGACCACGACGTCGGCCAGCCCAAGAACGTTTCGGCCGCTGGGCAGAGTAGCAATGGGATGGCGGACCGTGGGAGGGAACCGGCCCTGGAGGAAGCCGTTTTTGTCAGTCATTTCCACGTCAGTTGCACGGGCGGCCTCCCACGGCAGGTACTTGTTGAGGATGTCCTTGGAGGTCTGCAAGTGCTCGTCCGCCGTGAGACCCTTCCAGCAGTCCATGGGACCGCCGGGGACGCCTTCGAAGACCATGATTTCGCAGGGCCCTGTCGTGGTCAGGGCGGGAAAGACGAAGTACTCGCCAACCCCCGGGATCACGTTGAAGGAAACAGCGGAAAATTCGGCCCTCGGTGCCAGCCCGTTCACGTACGTCAGTGCCAAGGCGCGCTGCGGTGCGTCATACGTGCTGCGCACGGCATCCCGGGTGAAGAGCTGGGCGATCTCGCCCTTGCCGGCGGCAACGATGACAAGGTCGGAATTCTGGGTGTACCGCTCAAGGTCTTCGATGCCGGCGTCTTCGAAGATCAGTTCGCCTCCCCGTGCGACAAACTCCTCCATGAACGTCGGAAATTTGACGCGTTGGTCTATTGACTGCGCAGGGTTGTCCAGGCGGGAAGCCCAGCTGATGGCCTTTTCGCCGGGCAGTTCCGGGTGGGGGACAGTGAAGGAGATTCCCTCGACCTGTGGAGCGTCGGACCAGAAATCCAGCCCCAGCTGCCTTTCGTGCTCAAGGGAGTCGTAGAACATGCACTGGCTGGAAGAGACTTTGCCGTCGTGAATTTCTTCGGCCGTGCGGTTGGATACTGTCGTCACTTGGTAGCCGGCGGCAAGGAGCCCGATTCCCAACTGCAGACCTGACTGGCCCGCTCCGACGATGGTGATGTGGCGCTGTGTCATGATTCTTTGCCTTGTCCTTAGGTTATTCGGCTGCGAGCAGGGGAATGGTTTCTTCGGCGCGTTCCGGGCCGAGCGCGGAGTAGCCGCCGTCCACGGCCCAGTCTGCGCCGGTGACGAAGCTGGCCCGGTCACTGGCGAGGAAGGCAACGACGTCGCCGACCTCCTCGGGCCGGCCAGCCCTCTTGAGGGCGTGGAACGGAGCAGCCACCGCGTCCGTCTTATCAAGATTTCCGTGGCTGAGCGTGTCCATGATGTTGCTCCAGATCCAGCCTGGGCTGACCGAATTCACCCGGATACCGTCGGCAGCAAAGTCGACAGCCATGCTCCGGGTTATCTGGACGAGGGCAGCCTTGCTGGCCGGGTAGAGCCAACGTCCGGTCTGGGCGATGGAGCTGGAGATCGAGGTGAAATTAACGATGGCACCGTGCTTGGACGCTTTGAGGTGTGGCCGGGCCGCCCTGCTTGCCATAACGGCGCTGACCAGGTTGACGTTGAGTGCCTGCAACCAGTCATCCCTGCCCGAGTTGGCACCATCGTCCGTGTAGGTACAAGCAAGATTAACCAGGATGTCCAGGCCACCGTGGTCGGTCACGGTTCCGTCGACGAGCCTGGACAGGGCGGCGTCATCAGTGATGTCGGTGTGCGTGAAGTGGATGCCATCACCGAGTGACTTCAGCTTCGCTACGCCGTCGGGGTCAATGTCCGCGACGATTACGGTCGCCCCGGCGTCACGCAGGGCGGCAACGACACCCTGTCCTATTTTGGTTACTCCGCCCGTGACGATGGCGGTTCTGCCGGCAAGTTCGGGCATGACCAAACCTTTCAACTTCGGGTCCGTACGGAACGTCCCTGTTGCGTATGTATGACGTGCGTCATACTTGTACTGATATTGAATGTAGCCAGCCGGCGCAGCCCTGTATAGCCGGTCCGCGCAGGGAACATCCAAAAAGCGAAAAACGGGCAACTGGAGGCGTCAAATGGACCGGATTCTCCCTCGTGATGTTCTCCGGGGAAGTCCCACGCAAGCCACATCGGACGTTGACAACGCCCACGCGATGATCGCTGAGCTGTTCTGTCGGCACAGACTCTTGCCCCAAGGCCCCGGACGTTCCCTGGACATGAAACTCCGGTCGTTGCACCGCGGCGATGTCGGCATCGAATTCCTTGACTACGGAACCGAAGTCCGGATAGATCCGGAGGGCCTGGATAATTTCATACTGGTCCAGGTGCCGCTGGCCGGCCGCGCAGTCATGCAAGTCGGCCCCAGTGTCGTCGAATCCAGCCCGAGGATCGCCACGATACCGCCAATGGAGCGCCCCTTTTCGATGGTCTGGGATCGCGGCACACCTCACCTGATCATCTATGCCAGCCGCCCCGCGCTTGCGGGAGTGGCCGAAAAACTCTACGGAGGCACTGCCTTGGAAAACGTTGATCTGGGGTATTCGTTGGACCTCGGCAGCTCTTCAGGCAGGGCCTTCCTAAGATCCGTGATCGAACTTCACGAGGACATGATTACGGGATCAACCGGGGCCCCTCCCTATATGCACCGGCTTCTTGTGGATAGCATGCTGTCCCGTCTGCTCGTCGCTACAGATAAGACTTCGGAAACAGACGGAGCCAGGGCAGCGGAGCCTGAACGCAGCCTGATCAGACGGTTCCGTGAACTCCTGGACCGTCATGCTTCCGAGGAGCTGGCCGTATCCGATATGGCCGAATCCCTCGGGGTGTCCATTCGAACCCTGCAAACAGCCTTACGTTCCGAGTTCGGGGCCACGCCCTCAGAGCTGTTGAGAAAGGCCCGGCTAAACCGTGCCAGAGAAATACTTCTTAAGGCAGAGCCCGGTGAAGACACCGTGATTGCCATAGCCGCACGCTGCGGCTTTGCACATCCAGGGCGTTTCTCCTCCTCATACCTGACCGCTTTCGGGGAACTGCCCTCGGAAACCCTCCGGCGGTAGCCGCCCGGAACGGGGAACGGCGCTGCACCGGCCTCGGCGTTCTGCATGCCGCCACAGTTCTGAAGCGGGCAGCCAGGGCAATCCCGGCCCCCTCCCTCAAACCTGTATCGCGGCGGACAAGTCCACTGGTACTTATGCCGTGTAGTCGCGCCAACTCTCCGGATTGCGGTTTCATGACGTCGGTCACAAATAGTTCATGGCGTCTTCTTTACTATCGCAACGGAAGTGTGACACTGTTGGGTGCACCGTGATCCCCATCACAGCCCCTTCCCGCATCCGGAACGAGAGGTATGCCCATGACGCAGTCATTGCCGACGGAATTACGCACCGCTGCCTTAACCGCATGGAAGGGGCGTCCTGTCCTCCTCCTCTGCTTTATGACTATTGTTTTTGATGGCTACGACCTTGTTGTCTTCGGATCCACGGTTCCGTCCATTCTCAAATACGAGGACTGGGGCCTCACCACGGCACAGGCGGGAATGATAGGCAGTCTGGCGCTCGTCGGGATGCTCATCGGAACGCTCTCGGTCGGGATCTTGACCGACCGGCTCGGACGTAGGCGGATCATGCTCACGAGCATCGCTTGGTTCTCCATCTGCATGCTGCTGACTGCCTTTGCCCCGTCCGCCGAGGTGTTCGGAGCTTTGCGATTTTTGACAGGCCTGGGGCTGGGTGGCGTAGTCCCGACCTGCATCGCTTTGACGGTCGAGTACGCCCGGAAGGAGCGGCGCCAAATCGCCAACGCCGTCATGTTCAGTGGATACTCAGTCGGCGGCGTGGGGGCGTCCCTGCTGGCAATCAACCTTCTGCAGCAGATCGATTTCCGCTGGATGTACGCAATTGGAGCCCTCCCGCTCGTTACACTGCTGCCGGCAGCATGGAAACTGATGCCAGAGTCCGTTGCCTACCTCGCCCGCAAAGGACGCCTCGATGAAGCAAAAGCCACCGCAACACGCTTCGGCCTGATCTACACGGACATTGTTTCCTCCGAAGACCTGCCGGCCGACCCAGCCGGCACCAACTCCAGCCTCAAGGCAATCTTCACCCGCAAATGGCTGGGCTCCACTATCCTTTTTGCACTGGCGAATTTTTGCGGACTGCTCCTGGTCTACGGCCTCAACACGTGGCTGCCGCAAATCATGCGGCAAGCCGGCTTCAACCTCGGCGACGCCTTGACGTTCCTTCTGGTACTCAACGCCGGAGCAATCGTTGGCTCCATCAGCGCCTCCGCACTGGCCGATCGGATAGGTATCAAACGTGTCGTCACCGGCTCATTTATCCTCGCGTTCGTGGCCATCCTGATGCTAAGCCTGCAGTTGCCCCTGGCCATCCTCCTGGTCATTGTTGCCTTCGCCGGGCTCGGCTCCGTTGGCACCCAGATCCTGGTCGGAGGCTACTGCGCCACCCACTACCCGCAGTCGCTTAGCGCCACGGCATTGAGCTGGTCCCTGGGAGTAGGCAGAATCGGCGCCATCTGTGGCCCGCTCATCGGCGGCTTCATCGCCAGTCTGGCATTCGGCTGGCAGGTGAACTTCTATATGTTCGCCGTGTTCGCCGTCATTGGCGCGATTGTCGTCTTCGCCGTGCCAAGACGCACAAAACCATAGAAGACGGCAGGCCGAGTTGCCGCCAAGGTAATTCTCCTGCCCAGCATTGCGCGGGCCAGTAGTGCCGGTATTCCTTATAACCCAAGGAACACCGGCACTACCTGTGCGGGCATGTTGCGTGGAACGAACTGTGCTCCCGAAGGGACCCTAAGGCAGACCCGGCCCCCTGGCAGAGCACTCGAAGCCCTCTCCCAGCTGAAGCCGCACCGGGGGACCAAGGATCCAAACTGGTTCAATTCGTCCCAGGATCTCCGGTGACGGAGCAGAACTCAGTTATGCCCAGAATGGAAGAAATCAAGCCCGGGGCCCGGGTATGCGGGATGCATCTGTCCCCATGGAGACGAAAGCGTTGATCACCGTGAACACTTCATGGTCTGGAGCAATGCACGTCGGTGAGCGTTTTCGCTCAATGGCTTTGTCATTCACCATCAGGCATGGTTCACTGCTGCTATTCGTGGCTTTGTTAACCGCGCGGTGGCCCATTTCTGTATGGCGCTAATTTGCGTTATTAGGCGCGATTAAAGCTGCAGGGAGCGGCCCGCTCGGCGGAGCTTCCACCGATTGTGTCTAGAAACAGGCCGCTGCCGACTGCGCAACGGACGTTCGTTCAGGTCCGTCTCCCAGTTAATTTGTAATGGCGGTCTTCGTTAGACCGCGTAGTCTTTGGACGGTCGCAGAGGGTGATTCCTGATATTTCTCGGTGTAGTAGGCGGAAAATCTGCCAAGGTGTGAGAACCCGGCATCGGTGGCGGCTCCCGCCACGGTAATTCTCATTGATGGGCCCAGAGTCTCCAGTTTCTGCCGCGCCCTTGCCAGTCTCATGTCGCGCAGAACCTGGGCGGGGCTCAGTCCAATATGGTCTTTAAAGGCCGAATGCAGCTGCCTCGTACTGATGCCGACGGCGGAAGCTACGTCGTCGATTCTGATATTTCCACTGAGGTTCTGCTCAAAGTAGCGGCACGCCAGCTCCACGTACGCCGGAATACCTTTGCTCGGCAGCGGGGCGAAGGACGGCTCCAGAAAAGGAGCCAGGCCCGCTGACATCGTGGCTAACAGAACGTTCTCGAGCCATTGCGTCGACTCTGGCGGGAGGCCCTGGTCCAGTTGACGGCAGGCGTCCAGCCAGGTGTGCGTCACCATAAGTGGACTGCTGAGCTGGAGCGGAACGTCGCTGGAGAGGGATATGGGCTTGACCAGAACCCGGTTGAGCGTTGCTGCCAGATAGCCTTCAAGTACTTCAGCGTCCACTCCGCCGACCACTGCTCCGTGAACCGGGTCCGGGACCATCTTGGTCTGATGGTGTGAGCTCAGTGCGAACGGGGTGCTGGCCACCCACTGGTTACCGCAGGACTCCACGAGCATGGGGCCCTGCGGAATGACCAGTAGTGCCCTGCGGCCCGAGGGCGGACTTACAATTGTCACGCCGGTGCCGTAAGCCACGAAGACCAAGCTGACGGCACCGACATGGAGCCCGTTGACCGTTCCGTCGATGTTTCTTCCCGCGTGAGGGACTAGCAAGTGCTCCTCAGCGGTCAGGCTGTTGACGGAATCCCGGACGACGACCGCAGAGGTGCTTCGCGTCAGTGGATGTCCCGCGAGGGGGTGCCCCGGAGGCTCAGACGAAGGAACAGCTGTGCCGCTGGTAGAGCGCATGCAGAGTCCTCTCTCAAGCCTTAGACTTACATTTTAGTTCCGGCCGCCGGCAATGTATAGAAATATTTTGACGATAGCGAGACTATCTCTATACACTTGCGAGCGATGGCTGCCGTACGCCCAGCCGCACCAGCCGTGGAAGTACTTCCTGTGCGAAGTACTCAAGCTCGCCCGCGTAGTCTACGAAAGCCAAAGTCATGCCATCGAAACCCGCTTTGGCAAACCTGGCAATTTCCGCAGCGACATCGTCCGGGGTCCCGATCAGTGGGCAGGAGCCGTGACCGGCTGCAAACCGGGATCGCATCGTGGTCAGCATTTCCTTGGTGAAGGACTCCGCGTGGAGTCCCTGCAGATTCATGAGGTAGTCAACGGCACCCCAGTCGGCGTTTTCCTCGGCGTAGTACTGCAGGTAATCCGTAGCTTCCTGGCGGCTGGGCCGGCAAACCACGTGGCTCAGCGTCAGCACGCCGACGTCCCGCTGGTGTTGCTCCATAGCCTGGCTCTTCACAGTGCGAACAACAGCCTCCCCGTCTTCCGGGCCGCCCACGATGGTGAACACGAAGTCCGAATTCCGGCCGGCGAAGTTCCGTCCCTGCGCAGACGACCCGGCATTCAGGATCGGTACCCTCCCGCCCAAAGGCTTAGGCAAGGATTCAACATGCTTGAGTGAGAAGAACTTGCCGTCAAAGTCAAAGATTTCGTCGCGCTCCCACGCTTGACGCACCACGTCCCACCACTCCTGGGCGAAGCCGTAGCGGTCATCGTGGGCGTCAGCCATATCCACGCCCATTGTTTCGTATTCCGGCTGATTCCAACCTGCCACGATGTTCAAGCCGGCACGGCCGCCACCGATCGCGTCCAGGGTGGCAATCTGCTTCGCAGTCACCAATGGGTGGTTGAACGCCGTGTGAACGGTTGAAAAAACGGATATCCGCTCCGTGGATGCCAGCAGCGCAGCAGCCCACGGAATGGGTTCAAGCACAGAACCGTGAAAGTTCGTGTCCCCCTTGTACCCGATCCACCGTGCGATGGGCAGCAGAAAGTCGATTCCCGCCTTGTCGGCGATGCGGGCCATTCTGAGATTCTCTTCCCAGGTGGCTCCCCATCGTTCTTTGATCTTGGTCACGGCCAAACCGCCGGAGCAGTTTGCCGAGAATAGCCCCAGCTTGAAGTGGTCTTTTCTGTTCATGGGATGCATGGTGTCTCTTTCTGGTCCTTGGGAAATGCTTTTGCGAAATGAACGAATCAACGAAGACTCAGAGTTAGGGCTTGCGGAGCTGCTGGGACAGCAGGGGATTGAACGAATCCGGCTGGATTATCTGGTCAACCCGGCCCACCAGGATGATGTGGTCTCCACCCTCATAGCGGGTCCACAGCCGGCAGTCCAGCCGGACAGCCACATCCGGCAATGCCGGGGCGCCGGTAGAGCCCACTTGTGTCCTCAGGCCTTCAAACTTAGCCGCGCCTCGCTGCGCGAACCGGGGAACGTAGTGCGCGTCGTCCTGATCCAGGACATGGATGGAGAAATTGTCTGTCTCCATCCAGATGTCAAGACTCGTAGATGCCTTGTCCACGCACCAGGAGACCAGTGCCGGATTCAGGGAGACCGAGGCGAAACTGTTCATTACCAGTCCGGCCCGCCCCCCAGCTGTAGCAGTAGTCACGACACAGATACCGGTTGCCCAGTGCCTCATGACTGATCTGAGTTCGGTTGCCGCCACCTCGGACTCCTGCACATTTGCAAGGGTCGTCCGCCTTACCATGCTGTCAACCAACATGAAGTACACCTCCAGTCACTGTTTACTAACGTTCTTCAATTCTGGAGATGGCGGCAGGATCGGACTATCCGTTATGCGCTAACCTTTGGCCGTTTTGCGTGATGCAAATCACTCTTCCAGTGGCAGGGGTGACTTAACGTGGACAACGCACGGCGTGGACGCTGATGGTTCTGATGCTTTGGGTCAATGGGTGCCGGCATAACTTCAGCACTGATGCGGCGTTTGATCTCGTCGTGGGGGCAGGCGCCGGCGATGTCTGACTTGAAGTCAGGGCTGGGCTGATTGCCACGCACCTCGTTAGACGATAGCCGCCGGGTTCGTGGGCTTGCCGGTTGGGCGGTTTCCTCACCAGTCATGTGAGTCTGTGCCGGTCGGGTCATGGGATGGCGGAAGGAGGTGGCGGCCACCATGAAGATCCGTGAAGCTGGCCAGGAGGCTGGACGAGCGTCCGGCTCTTTTGTGGCGTCCCGCCGTTCACTGATTTTGAAACCGCAGATCTTATTCGAGCTGAGCAACATCTGTCAGGACAAAGAAGAACCGCATCCCTTCGTAAGGGGCGCGGTCTTTGGTCTGAAAGCTTTGAACCGGCGAAATTGGCGTGTGGACAATGTCCACACTTTGGGCATCGGACCGGGTCGTATGTCGGCCGGATCGGGCCGGATTCCGCATGTTTCCGCGGGAGCCCAGTATTTACAAGGGTAGGAGTCTGGTTCGAGTCCCACCTCGGGCACAGTGTTTTCCCTCGTCAGGGGATTTTTTGCGTTAATGTGTGGACATCGTCCCACTGCGGGTCCTGACACTGGCCGCGGACTGTCCCTGGCGCCGCGATGACCTATTCGGTTATGTGGGAGGCGGGTTCAGGTTCTTGGCTCGTGGGCCCTCCGCCTGCTGGGATCTGGGGTCCTTCGGACCTCCTCTCGAGATCGCTGTGGTGGCCAGTTGGTCTATCACCTATTCATGGGCTGGGGTTGTACTGACGGCATGACTAGGACGAGTTTTCGTCGAGATATTTCTTCGTTGTTCGAGTCTGTTGGGCGCCTCGGTGACCGCTGCGGCATGCGTTTGTCCGGCCAAAGGCGTGTGGACAGTGTCCACAACATCTATCAGTGATTCGCTGGCCCATCGGAGGGCCCCCAGTTTGGCTGATTTCCGCTGACATAACTTCATGCACTTTGGCCTCAGTAACGACATGATTACCACGAAATGCACCGGCGTGCCACGCAATTCGCAAATCTAAGGCTGCTGATCGATGGACCCGATGTCGACCGGAAGCGGTGCGTTGGCCAAGGTCGGGTCCAATATGCTGCATCGGCTGGTTTCAGGGCTGCGTTGCTGACCTATCCCTCCGTGCACAACACGCAGGAGTGGAATTTTCGACCCGGACGGCTGGGACGCGGCGGCGTTCGACTGGCTCCGAAAGGACCCGTCGTCGTCTGCCGCCGTGTCCCCGTGACTGCGGGCTTATGACGCTTCGAGGCCCCAGGGCCGGAAGGCCCGGTCTTTGTCCATGTTCCAGCCGGCGACCATTCCGGAGCCGATCATTTGGTCGCTGAGCCTGGCCAGGCGGTAGGCGGGGTCGGCTTCGAGTGCGAGTTCCAGGAATTGGTGGGCTTTGCTGCCTCGGCCTTCCCACCAGTTGACGTAGGCGATTGCGGTGAGGATGGGCGCGGAGTGTTGGGTGCTGCTGTGCGTGTAGGCGCGGAGCAGCAGTTGCTGTGCCCATTCGACGCGGGACCATTGAGGGGTGCCGTGTGTTTGGGCGAGGAGGACACGGTCCATCGGTTCGTCGATTCCTGGGATATCGGCCATGAGCTGGTCCCTGATCGCGGGGGCCTGGAAGTTGGCGATCAGATTGATGGTCTGATCGTCGTTCGGGTAAGGAGATCGTCTCCAGCATGCTTTCCCAGAGCGTCCGGGCTTGTTCGAGCGCCTCGCCCGCGTTCATCGTGTGTATTGCTTTCACCCGGTTTTCGACGGCGTCCGCGGTGCGGCCTTCTTTGGTTGAGGCCGGCAGGGTGATGCGGTTGCTGGGTTCGATGGTGCTGCCGCGGTAGATGAATTCGGCGTTGATCTGGCTGGACTGGGTCGCAGTCAGTGGCAGTGTTAGTCCGTTCTGGGGTTCGCCGTCGTACGGGGAGACGGTGTTGTCTCCGACGAGGAGCCCGTCGCGGATGGTCATGCCGCGTTCGGCCAGCGCACAGGTCAGTGCTGCGATGGTTGCGGCGTGCGGTTTGGGTTGCCCGGGTTTTTGGGGTTCGGAGGTGTAGACGGCGAAGAGCACGCTGGCGGCGCTGGTGTCGTGGGCGAGGTAGTCGGCGACTGTGCGGGCGTATCTGAGTCCGCCCTCCCGGTGGGGGAGGTCGACTCTGAGTGTTGCTCCGACGCGGTTGGCGTCCAGGGTGATGCATACGAGACTTTCGTGCGGCCAGAACCCGAGCGTGTGTCCGACGAAACTGAGGACGTCGGCTGGGGTTTTGATGGTGAGTGGTTCCATGTTCCTTCTCCTTCAGCGGCTGGCGGGCACCGGGTGTGTCTGTCAGAGTTGTGCGTCGTTCTGATACACGGAGTCACCGCTGGGTTTGAGGGTCCGGAGTGCAACTTTGGGAACCGGGGAGCGATTCAACGTTTCGCGAGGAAATAAGCGACGGAGGAGCGCCGAAGCGAAACGTTGAATCGAGCCCGGCGCGTAGCGCCCTGGTTGCGTGGAGGACCCGCCCAGCGAGGATGGGGATCAGAATGACAAACAGCGAAGTTGCTTCTGGTGCTTCATGGACGCGGGGGAGCGGGGCGACATGACGCCACTTGGTCTCGACGTCCGCGGCAAGCACCTTGCGATGCTACCGAGGAGTTTTTGGTTCCGGCTCTGGCTGGTCGACGCCTTCCAGAGCGGGTTTGAGGAGACCGAACAGTGTGTGGCGGACATGATCAAGGGCGCTGGAAACCAGGAAGTCTGCGTCCTCTGCTCTGTAACGCGGACCGGGGGCCTTTATTCTCCAAGTTAGATGAGGCCGGAAAACTGCGTTCAAGCAGCATGTCAATCGCGGCCCAAGGAGCGACAGATGCGCCGTTATCGGCGTTTGAAAATGGGTGGGGGAGGGTGCCCAGAGGAACTCCGCCAGCAGTACCTAGATGCTAGTCCGCTATAGGTCCGACTTCATCAAACCACTGGACCACAGCGTTGCCCCCGTAGGCCCGGCTGATGGTCTCCTGCAGTGCGTCGACCTGCTGCACGGCTGGATCCAGCTCCGTGACGGCTGTCATGATCCCAATGGTGCTGTCATCATGTCCTAGTGGAAATGCTGTCCTGCGGCTGCGGCTGCGGAACGGTGCCATTGGGCCATTTGGCCCAGGGTGACTTCGAGGGAGCGCACTGTGTCGAGCACGTTCCCCAGGATGGAGTAGCTGTCGGCCGGGCGGTCCAGGAAGTCGGTATGCTGCATGAGTTCAGGGGCGGCCCGGGAGAGCCGCGCCGCTGCGTGATATGCCTGCCTGGCTTCGTCCTCAGTCATTGGTTCGGAGCGGGCTCGAGCTGTTCAGGCCCGTTGTTTCGGACGCTGTTGACCCGGGTGCTGACGACCCTCGGGGTAAGTACTGGTTCCGGGACGGCGTCCAGCAGCTGCTGCACATCGGGCTTGTCGGTCGTGCCAGGATCCAGCCAGTCGGCGTACATGTCCGGCGGGATGATGACCGGGCTGCGGTCGTGGACGTGCTCCGGGGAATCCTGCGCGCTAGGGGTCAGGACGGTGCAGCTGAGCACAGGCCCGTGGGAATCGCTCGAGCAGGTTGAAGTATGGCGCGCCCCGGACGCCTTCACCCAGGGATACGAGACCATGCGCGAGTTGCTGGAGCACTTTGAACCGCGCACGCTGGACGAAGCAGCGAGCATCGGTTGAACCGGTAGGAGCGGATCCACCCGACGAAGATCGGAGTCCTCTCCGTTCACCGTTCGCGCGTGCCGAGCTTGAGAAGGTCGAGAAGCGGCGGCCGCGCGTTAAGGCGCAGCTGGATATGTTGAGGCAGTCCTTGGTCGCTGACGGATCCGGCGTCTATATGGACGGATAGCCGGCCCTGCCCTGCGAACGGAACGTTCTCCAAATGGAAATGCGTATCCTTGGCGGGAAGGGTGGGAGCCAACCACAGTTCATTCCAAGGGAGCCCGGGGTCAAAACGGAGGAGTGTCCTGATCAGCTGCACGGGCGCGGCGGACGCCCATGCCTGGGGCGAACATGAGGCGGGGTAGGGAACGGGTACCGGATACTTTCCTCGATCCAGCCCGCAAAAGAGCTCCGGAAGCCGGCCGCTAAAGTGGTCAGCGGCTTCCAGCAGAGCGTAAGCAATTCGCTGGGCCTCGCTGACAAAACCGCGTCGCATAAGGCCCGCTGCGGCGATGGCGTTGTCATGCGGCCACACCGAGCCGTTGTGGTAGCTGGCGGGGTTGTAGGCTCCCACGGTTGAGGCCAATGTCCTGATACCCCAACCTGTAAACATCTCAGGGGACACCAGATGATCGGCAACGTGGACTGCCTTGTCATCGTCCACGATGCCGGCCCAAAGGCAGTGGGCCATATTGGAGGCCAGAGCGTCGACAGGCTTTTTGTCTTTGTCCAGGGCGATGGCGAAGTATCCCCGGTCCGGCAGCCAGAATTGGTCGTTGAACGCTCTCTTGAGTCTGATCGCTTTGGCCAGGCAGGCATCGGCTGTCTCCGGGTCGCCGCCGGCGCGGGCCATGAGCGCGCGCCCAAGGTATGCGGCATAAGCGTAGCCCTGGACTTCGCAGAGTGCTATCGGCGGCTCGGCCAGTGTTCCGTCAGCGAAATTTATCCCGTCCCCGGAGTCCTTCCAGCCCTGGTTACGCAGGCCGTGTTCTGTCTTTCGCTGATATTCGATGAATCCGTCGCCGTCCAGGTCGCCGTATTCCTCCATCCACCGAAGGGCTTTGTCCGCTGCCGGAAGGAGGGTGCGCATGGCGGCATCGTCGAGTCCCCACCTGCTCAGCTCGGCGAGCACAATCACAAAGAGCGGCGTGGCATCAACGGAGCCGTAGTAAACACCGCTGCCTCCTAACGCCAGACCGTGAGTGGCTCCCAGCCGCACCTCGTGCAGGATCCGGCCAGGCTCTTCTTCCGTTCGCGGGTCCACTTTTGTCCCCTGGTAATCGGCCAGGGTGAGGAGGGTCCCCTTGGCCAGGGAGGGATCGAGCAGGAGTGACATGAAAGAGGAAAGCAAACTGTCCCTTCCGAACAGCGCCATGAACCAGGGCGCGCCGGCGGCCACGACGGCGCGGTCCGGGTGGACCGGGTTAAAAATGCGAAGCGAGCCCAGATCGTCCTGGCTGCGGCTGAAGGTTCGCTCCACCGACTCGTCCTGTAGTTCCGCGGTCGGCATGTCCGCCCGCCACTTCATCACGCGCTGAAAGGAGTCCGACTGTCCGCGCAGTCCGCTTGCGTGGCCACCGTCCCCCCTAGGAGCGCGGGTCAGTAGTCGGCCGGGTTCTTAAAACGCCGTGTGAATTGCCGGGGTGCGGGAGGAGTGGCTGGAAGAATCGGGAGTATGAATTCCGGTTCCCAGGATGGCCTTTTTGATGAAGCTCTCGTGGAGCGGGTGGAGCGTTTTGATGACGGGATCGTTGAGGCCGGCGCTGGTGTGAACAAGCGGTTCAAATCCTTTGAGCCGGACGCGGTGATGCTGGTCCCGCCGTCGCTGGATGAGTGGTTGCCGGGCAATCATCTGGCCCGGTTCATCGCTGATCTGGTGTCCCGGGAGCTGGATCTGTCCCGGTTCTACGGCTCGTATGGGAAGACGAAGGGCCAGCCGCCGTATGATCCGCGGTTGATGGTCCGGGTCCTGCTTTACGGTTACTGCGTCGGGGTGCGTTCCTCCCGGGAGTTGGAGCGGGCGTGCGTGGACGTGGTCGCGTTCCGTTGGCTGGCCGGGCAGCAGGCACCGGATTTCCGGTCCATCGGCCGGTTCCGCAAACGCCATCTCGCGGCGTTGGGGAACGTGTTCCTGCAGGCGCTGGAACTCTGCCGGGCCGCGGGCATGGTCTCGTTGGGCCGGGTTGCCCTGGACGGGACGAAGGTCCGGGCCAACGCGTCCCGGCGAAAGGCGATGAGCTACGGACGGCTGACCGAAAAACAGAGGATCCTCGCCGCGGAGGTCTCGGACATGCTCGCCGACGCCGAGGCCGTGGACAGGGAGGAGGATGCCCGGTTCGGGGCGGATACGCGCGGCGATGAGCTCCCGCCGGATCTGGCCGACCGGCAATCGCGGCTGGCGAAGATGGCCGCGGCCCGCAAACAGCTCGAAGAGGACGCAGCAGCCAAAGCACGCAAAGAGGCGGAGCAGAAAGCCCGGGACCGCGGCGATGACGACGGGGCTGCTGCGGCCAAGGGCGAGGAAGCCGCGGCCAAAGCGGAGGTCAGACCGAGGGCCCAGCGCAATTTCACGGACCCCGACTCCCGGATCATGAAGACCGCAGACGGCTCGTACCACTATTGCTACAACGCCCAGGCCGTGGTCGACGCGGACCATCAGGTCATCGTCGCCACCGATCTGAACAACACCGCGGTGGACGTGCAGCAACTGGTCCCGATGACCGAACGCACCGCCGAAACCCTGGGCCGGATGCCCGCCCAATGGACCATTGATGCCGGATATTGTTCAGCAGCCAACCTCGAACACGTGAAGGAAATCGAGGCCGCCGGCGGGACCGAGTTCTTCATCGCGACCGGCCGGCTCAAACACGGCGAAAAGGTTCCCGAGACGCCCCGGGGCAGGATCCCGGCCACCGCCACACCCAAGGAACGGATGGCGAGGAAACTCAAAACCAAGAAGGGCCGGGCCGTTTACGCGCGGCGCAAGGCGATCATCGAACCGGTCTTCGGGCAAATCCACACCCGCCAGGGCAAACACGTACTCCTGCGCGGCCTCGAACAAGCCAAACACGAGTGGGAACTGATGGCAGGCTGTCACAACCTGCTGAAATTGTTCACTTTCAAAGCCAAAGCCGGTCTCAACGCCCCGGCCGGAGCCTAACCCACGGGCCAAAGGCGGCCACGGCTGCCCGGCCATCAAGATGGCAACGTGTCACCGGTCAGTAGACAGGACCACCCCTGGATGACGGAAACCACTACCGCCCCACGCTCCTAGTGCGGGGCACGGCCGAGACGGTCACGGACCACGCTGAGTGGGCCGCTACCGGAGCAACCACCACGAGGCGTTGTTCTTCCACCCTCGAGCCAGGGAGCTCGATGGCAATGCTGCGCTCGTCATCTTTCCGCTCAGACATAAGAATCAGTTGGTCCCCAGCGGGGTGCCGGGCCCGGCTCTTGCGGCGTGGCTGACGGCATTCCTTGACTTCGAAGAGATCGGCAAAGTCCGCGTCCGCCAATAATTCAATGCGGCACTGAAAAGGATCCCGCGCATAGTTGTGCACGGTGATTGTCTCGGTCAGGCCCGTCCCGAGCTGCCGGTCGCGCTCAACCAGCACGGCACTGTCAGCATGGTCGTGTCGAAGAGTTCTTCCGATGAAAGACAGCGTGGAACGGTTCCGGGACTGTCGCTGAAAGCGCCTCGACAGGTAAACCGTTGACGGTAAGCTTCCAGTCACTCACATACCGCGTGTCCTGAAAAAAGACCCCCTGCGGTTTACTCGCCGACATGTCCCCGTTCCCGGCTGAAACGCTGAATGAAGTTCCCTGGACCAGAGTCACTGTTCCGGAACCACCCGGGGCTGCACTGTTTTCGACGTTCCATCCGGGCATCTTCTGTACTTTCTTATACCGTCAAGACCGAACCCTGTGTCCACCACTATGTAACGAGCGGAACATCTTCGGCAAGGGGCAACGGCCCTCCGTGTCCAACGGCAGCGGTCACAGAACACGGGGGTGCTGTGACCATGGGCGGGGAAGAAGTCTTTCCTCCTCGGAGGCGAGTTAGGGGACTTTCGCCACCGCCGTCGTGCCGGTGATCAGGTCCTCGGTCCGCAGGTGAAAATGTGGCAAAAGTCGGCGAGCATCATCAGCGGTCCGTCCGGGCGGGCCGGTGGCACCCGCGCCGCCGTTGAACAGCGTGTCCCCACTAGTCGGGCTAGCCTTGGCCGCTTGAGGTTGTGGTGTTTTGCCTGAATCAGAATGCACCAAATGCTGCGACAGCGCTAGAACGGCAAGAGTCAGCAGGACGACAGCTGCCATCGTGAAGCCAGGATCAGGACACCGGCCGAGCACAGCACAACAACGTAGACCAACACGTGCCAACTGGCTCGGCGGCGGCCCTCCGCCAGTCCATGGAGGGGCCACGGGCGCCGTCGTTGAACGAATCTTCGTTCCTGCTACCGCCCTCCCAGCGAATCCTAAGGTTCGCCCGTGCATAATGGACCGGAGCTTCGGTCAACCGCTATTTGACCGGAGCTTCGCCAATTCCGGGGGCGCCAGTCACGTGCACCCGGGGGCCGCGCGCCGGGCCGTTAACGCATGTGGGCCGCCGTGGCAGTCGCACCGGGTTCAGCCATCGATCGCCGCGCCAATTTGGCCGACACATGCTCCATTATCGGACGCGGGAAACAGCGGAGTGGCCTGAAAGGGCCACACAGAGAGTCAATTCGGGACTGGGCCCGGCCCGATAGGAAAACAAAGAAGTCGTCGAGGACGCGAGGGCCTGGTCCAGGATCATCTGATTCTGCTTGACGCGACGATCGCGGTTGGCTGTGTCCTGCTGCCGATCACCGCGCCGCACACCGCGTCCAAGACGTCTCTGTGTTTGGCCTTCGACCTTATCTGCACCAAGTGAGCTGCACTAGAGTTCCGAGGCGCCGAAATGAACGCATCACTCTCACCGGTCCTTGTCAGCAAGGTTCAAGCGCGCGGGATCATTGACCTCTTGGCGGGGTCGAGTTCCGGACGTACAGCAGAACCGGTTCCCAGAGTAGGGGACATCGTGCGGTTGCGTGTGGCTTTCAGGGCACCTTCGCGGGGCGCTGCTTAGGGCAGGGGAAACAGGAATCCGACAACAGCGAATCATGTGAATCTTGAACCGGGGCCCGAGACTGCCGGGCGAACGAGAGGAGAAGAATTCCATCGCCATCGCCTCAAACGAATCATTCTCCGGCTGGACGAAAACCTTCACCGACCCGCGACTCTGCGCCGCCATCGTGGACCGTCTCACCTTCAACGGCACGATAATCGAAACCGGCACCGACTCATACCGCCTCGCCCACACCATCGGCCGCGTTGGGCGTGGCGTTACTGCCGGAACTTATCGAATAGAAACTTGTCGATGAGACCTTGAATGCCAGTGAGGGCGAGGATCAGGGCAAGCATCACGAAGAGCTCAATTCCCCTGTGTCCCATTGCTAAGAGCAAAAGGAAAACGGCCGCCGACGTATAGACCACGAACCCGAGGATGAAGCGGGTTGGTTCAACAGACCGCTGTCGCATCTGGAAAGCCCTTCCGTGAACGTGCACTCTTCACCAATTTTATCCCTGCATCCTTCGAGGCGTCCAAGAATGGCCGGAGAAAACCGCCCACGGGCCACGCCCCCGTCCGGTCTAGGTGTTGGTATGTGAAGGACCCTGACCATGAGCGCACGACCGGGACCACGCCTCACCCAAAGCTTCTCAGTGGGGCCAGAAATAGCCGTCATGCTGGGGCCAAAAAAGGTTGACATAGTCAGTCGGCGGACAGTGGCGGAACCAGGCCATGTCGAGATTGCTTCACCTTGGATGAGGCCCATTGGATTCGGGGGTAGCAGCACTGCCAGAGAGCGCCTCAGTTTAAGGTCTAGGATTCAGCTAGGCAGCATGAGGGGGTGCTGTTCGGGCGGAAGGAACGGCGTTCGTGCGGGTGATTCGTAACGAGAAGCGGGTGTCTGTCGTTGGTGGTGTGGTCTTAGCCATCGCGGGTGGCCTTGGCCTATGGCGAACGGCGGTGCTCTTGAACGAGCCTGAACCCGGCAGAGTCGCAGCGTTGACTGGAATGCTCGCTGTCGTGGCCTTTATCCGAGGCTTAGTCATTCTGTTTTGGGCCCGCCGATCAACACCCAGTGCTCTAATGCGGCCTCAGGCGGCAGATGCCCTTGTAGCGATTTTGCCTGTGGTCGTTGTCCTGTCCTTCGTCGTGGCCCTCCCGGAAGTCAGAGATCCCGCGAATCCCGCCCTTTGGTTGTTTATCCTGGTTCTTGCCTCGGCGACCATTTCAGTGAAACCGGCGAAAACTGCTTCGCTCCTAGAGATTCCGCCACTTCGCTCGATGAACTTTTTGGACTGGTTGCGAATCCAGAACTTCGGCACAGGAACTCTTTTCATCGCAGTCTGGTTTTCGGTGCTGTACTTAACTTCCCCACTAAGCGTGGATACCTGGACGCCCTTGGTTGTCACGACAGCACTCGCCCAAGCCGGGATCAGTATCTGGCGGATGCTGGAACAACATCACGTGGGCAAGACAGGACCGCGCCTAACTGGCATGCAGATCATCTGGTTGCGAGCCATTCACGTAAATCAAGGACACGCCGCTGCCGTTAGGGAACTGCGAATGATGAATCCCAAGATCGGTACAGCCCACGCCGAGAGGGTCATCGAAAACCTTTACCAGACTGAGGAAGAACCGTGGACGCAGCATAGCTGAACCCACGCAGCAACAGTAGTTGACCTGGGCCTCTCGCCGTCCGTGTCGGCACTGCCGGTAGTTCGATGCTCCTTTCAGACACTGTTGGCACTTGCTGAGGCTCACCTCTAGAGGATGCCCAAAAGATTTTCTGGGAGTTTCTTGGTCCTGTGTAACCTTTTCGGCTATCCCGGACAATACAGGGCATGGGGAACCTTGAAAGTGACGAGGGCAGCCTTTGGTCCCGAAGCCTGGGGGTGACGGCGAAGCGTTTGGTGTGCTGTATGACAGGCATCGTGACCGAGTGTTCCGTCATGCTTACCGGCTCACAGGGAACCATCACGACGCTGAAGACGTCATGGCGGCCGCCTTTCTTGAGCTGTGGCGGCGGCGCGCCCAAGTCCGTGTCGTGGAAGGGTCCATCCTTCCCTGGCTGCTGGTCACGACGACCAACATGGCCCGCAATAAGGGGCGAGCCGCACTCCGCTACCGGAAGCTGCTGGACTCGCTACCGCGCACAGAGGCATCTTCACAGCACTTGGAAGCTGACCTTTTCGCCAGTCACCAAGAGAGTATGGACCAGGACTTCTCCCAGGCTCTTGGAACGCTCAGCGCTGAAGACCTGCACTTGGTGAGTCTGGTCGTTTTTGAGGACTATCCACTCGCTGCCGCAGCAGCCGTTTTGAACATGACACCCGGCCCTGACCGCCCTAACTCCCGGTTCGTTTCAGTTTCCCAACGGCGCCAGCTGCAGCTACACCGAAATCGAAGCTGACACACGCCTAAATTCCTGCCGCTACACCATTTCACTTGAGCCAGGACAGCACAGTGTCACGATCAAAACAGAACCTGGGAGCCGATGGCAGCTCACTGCCAAGTACGTGAAGCAGGAACGGACCGAGCTCGGCGTCAACGCCAAGGGCGAGACTTACGGCATGGAAAGCCCCGAAAACGGGGTTCCGGATCTGATCGCCGTGGCGGCCACCAACGGAGCGACCGGCTACGTGTACGCCAAGGACCTCTACGGTGGGCCTATGCCCACCAGCCCGGAGGACGCGAGAAGAACTTCAGCTCTTCACGCCCCCCACGTGAGATCGCCGTGTTCCTTAGTGACGGCGAAACCAAAGTCGGCGTTTTCATGGCGGCAGGCTCTGGAGGCGGTATACCCTCCTACGCGTCGCCTTCTCCAAGACCATGACAGGACGCCCAGGCGGACGAAGCTGGCCAAGCCTTGCTGTCCTCAGGCGAAACCATCTCCCGGACAGTCACCGTGACATCTGCCCCGGGGATACTGGCGGCTGCCGGCTACTCTGCACTCAGCAGGGGCTTTGTTTCTGTAGCCGTATTGCTCGGCCGCGTTTGTCTCGAAGATGTCCGAGGGTGAGTTCGAGTCCGTCCACTTCGCCCTTCCAACCTTCGTTCTCGGCCCGTTCCCTCCTGGCAATTAGGTCGGCTTCGAGTTCGTCCAGCCTGAGGATCATTCTCGGCTCCACGTGCAGCATCGGACAACGCACGCAGGCGTGTTCGTGGGCGCAGGGGGTGCCGTAGGGCCGGCCGCAAGAGCCAAGTTCGACTTTGCGTTTGTCGAAGTGTTCCTCGAACTCTTCCCATTCGGCATCGGCGACTTCTGCGTACTCGTGGTCAGGGCGTAGGGCCCGGCGATTGGCCATGTGCATCTGGTAGTGCCGGACGACGTCCTCGTCGAACACCGCGACGTAGCCTCTGGTGGTCTGCAGATTCGCGTGCCCCAGCAAGGCGGCGCCGATGTGGATGGGCAGGCCGTTGTTGACCAGGTCGGTCGCAAAGATCCGCCGAAAATCATGCGGAGTGAAGCTGAGCCCCTCAAACTCGGGACGGTCTTTCGCCACGGTAGCGCACGCCTTGTGAACGAGTTTGGCAATGCGGGAGGTGCTGAACACCCCGCGCAACGGTCCTGCCGTGTACTGGAAAAGGTAGGGCAGCGGGTCGCTGTGCTCCCTCTCGAGCGGATCCCACCTCCGGACCAGCGGGATGCTGCCCAGATTCGTCGTGTGCCGGCGGATCACCTCGGCGATGACATGCAGCAGCTCCGGGGACATCGGAATCACCCTCTCCCGGTCGGACTTCGACGGGGTGACGACGAGAAGCCCAACGACCTCTCCGTTGGGCCGCCGGTACTGCCTGATTGAGAGGTGGCTGAGTTCGAGCAGTTCCTCATGCCGAATCCCGGTGAGGCGGAGCACCTCGACGGCGGCCCAGGTCCAGAACGCCTGGTCCTCCTCGGCGCTGATGTTGATGCTTTCGGCGGCCGCCCCGAGCACGCGCAGTTGCCGCTCCGGCTGGGGAGGCTCTTCAAACTCGACTCCGCGCCGGGCCCGTGGACCCTTCTGGGGTGAGCTTCGAACTGGCGTCGCGCGGCGGACATGGGTGTAGTGGACGCCGTCGAAGTCGAAGCCTGCCGCACCTAGTGAGGCGGACGCTGCTGCCCGGAAGGCCTGAAGGCGGTCTTTTTCCGCGGTGACGTGCCGGATGAGGTGGTCCAGCAGCGGTTGGCGGGCGCGGGTGCGGTCCGCCATCCGCTCTGCCTGCCGGCGTCTGCCCGCACTGTAGCCGCGGCTCGCGATCGGCGGGATCGGGCACCGGGTGGCGAAGGATCCCCAGCGCGCCGGGTCTTCCATCGCCCAGGTCTGAAGATCGAGGTAGAGGGCGCGCACCGCGATCAGGAGGTCCCAGATGCCCTGGCGGGGCTTTGGCCCCTCGGGGGTGCTGATGGTGTCGACTTCCTGCCGCCACGCCTCGTACGTTTCCTCGTTCAGGTCAAGATCGTGCTGCTCAGGGTTGATCCCCTCAATCACGCACCAGAAGTTCCGGACCAGGTTTCCGGTCAGCCCGCGAAGGCTGGAATAGTCCATCCCCAGCGCGGCGCGCTGATTGATGTAATCGATCAGCAGCTGCCGCATCCCGGCGTCCCTGACCCCGTGATAGTCCACGAACTCTTCCACGCTGCGCGGCCCGCCCTGCCGGGCTCTGCGGATGGTTGCCGGCGTCCTCTCCGGGAACCGCCCCATCGTATGGAGGACTTCCCAGATGAGCGCACCTATTTGTCGTTCGTAGGTTTCCCTGCCCCTGCCAACGTTCCGCAGCTCGACGTCGAAGTGGATCAGCGCCCCTGGCGTGAGGTCCGCGACCGGGATACCCTGGCTGGCCAGAACATAGGAGAGCTCGGTTAGCGCGCGGTGTTTCTGCAGGTCAGGATTAGACGCGTTGCGGATCCGGTCGACGACCTGGGCCAGAAGCGGGTCCTTCTGGCATTCCCGGAAAATCATAGAGAAATCAGACACCACGTCGCGGCGCAGCGTGAGCACCGACGGGACGATCACCCGCATTCCTACCAACCACGTCAGTCCGCTAGTCATCGTCCAGCTTTTTGACGCCGGCGGGTTCAATGACGCCAGGCGTTCCTCCGAGGTGTCATACCCGCTGGCGTCCCACCGCTCCTGCCACGCCCCGCCTTCGAACGTCGACAGATGTTCTGCCACTTTTCGGATGGACCGGCGCCGTTTGTCCAGCTGGATCCCCGAGCGTGGAAGCAATGAGCAGGCCGCTGCCTGAAGCTCGGCAATGGACGCCCGGCTCAGATCCCCCAACGGGGCTGGCAGGTTCCGGGGCGCAGCGGCCGGGGTGACTATGTCAGTGCTGCCCCCGATCTGCCATGACCGGGCAGGAACCTCTGACGCCGTAGCTGCCGGGAGCTCCCGCCGGCTCCAGATTCCCGTGGTGGACACGTTTGCCCTAGACATTTGCGCCTCCCGGGACTTGCCCGAAGACGGCCTGGATGTCCGCCGTCGCGTAGCCCGGTGTGTAGGCGGCGTGCGGCGGGTGGGGCCGGGCATGGAATTCCTGCATCTTGAGAATCAGTTCCTCGGCCCGCGGAACCGTGTACCGGCTCGTGGTGTGCAGATCGGCGTGGCCTAGCACGACCTGCACCTCTGGCAGGGTTAGCACGCCACTGTTCACCATCCGGATGGCGGCAGTATGCCGCAGATCGTGCAACGTCCAATTCGTGTCCGAGGCGGAATTAGCGCGCTGCAGGATCCGGCGCGCCGCGCCGTAGGTCAATGGCCGATCCGGGCCGCGGAGCGTTCGCCACAACGGAGCGCCGGGGACGGACTGTGATGAGGCCAGGTACCGCCCCAGCCACGTCATCGCCTCGGGCGAGAGTGGCACCCACCGCCTTTCCCTGCTTCCCTTCGAAATCACCGATAACCGCTGGTTTGCCCAGTCGACATCATTGAGTTGAGCGCCCAGAAGCTCGTCAGCTCGGGCACCGGAGGAGACAAAGCATTCAAGGAGTGCCCGGTCCCGGTCACAGACCATGGACGCGAAAAGCTCCGCCCACTGCGCGTCCGGAATTGACCGCGGCAATCCTTGACGGCCACGTCGCCGATATGGTGCACGGCGAAACGGCTGCTTCACTTCGGCGGGGCTCTGGTGCGACAAAGCCCGACGGCGATGCGCCGATGCCGGGACCGGATTCACCACGGGCCCATGGCACCACCGGGCATGAAATTCGTAAAAGTTCCACACCGCCGCCAGCGTCAGATTGACCGTGGCCGCCCCGTATCCTGCGCCCAGGTTTGGTTTCCCGGTCTTGACGTTGACACCCCCGGGCAGCCCCGAAGACCGCCTACGCTGGGGATTCGGTGCAATCCGAAGCCACCCAACCAACGCCGCTGTTTCAGCCTCAGTAGCCCGGTCCCACGGGACATCGAGCATCCACAGGAGCCGGTGCCACGTCAGAGCCGCGTAGCAGTAGGAGCGTAAGGTGCAGGCACTTAGGTCAGCAACGGCGAGGTATTGGATCCAGGAACTAACCTCGGCCACGACCCCGCCCTCTGGGTCAAGCAGAACAAACGGCTCGTGCGATCCGGATCCCTTCTCGACCCTGCCGACTCTGGCAAGCTCAACGGCCCCGTCAAGCAATCCACGCCTTGTACCGGAACCTAGCCATTGCTCTGACACCCGCATCACCCTTGATGGTCGCAGCTGGAGATTGTCCTGCCCTCCATGCCTACAACCAAAGGCCTCAGATAAACGGACGCCGCGCGGACACCAAGTGCAGATAACTCACCAAATCCTCTGCCCACCGTCGTAGGTTTGGGCGGCGCCTTTGATGTTCCCTGTCAAGTTGAGCGTGTTGAAGCCATCGGACTGTGACAACCAGCCTCGCTGGTCTCGCCGGAGCGGTCAGTGCCTCAACGGTCCGTCTGACCGGGAACGCGCCTTCCTTTCGTGTGACCTTGAGCCGGCAAGCCACCCGGTCGTCTCCCGGTGGGGTGAGCGGTGAATTGCCGCCGGTAAGCCGGCCGGTCAGTCCCGGTGTCGCTGGGCGCGATCCCTGAGGAGTACGCGTGATTCGTTGAGGTTATCGAGCGCGACCGACAGTCTGCTCAGGGTGCGGACATGGACCGGGCGAGGTCGTTCAGGGCGGTGTTCACGCCATGGATGAAGACCTCCACGTCCGGGCAGGCGTTCTGGTCGGCGATCGCCGTGAGGTTGAGCTGCCCGTTGTAGGAGAAAACGGCCACAGCAAGCGCGAGGTTGCCCATGAGCGATACCACCGGGAACAGCTCGAGCAGCTGCGCTCCGGAAAGATATAGCGGCACCGTCGGTCCCGGGATGTTGGTGACCGGTATGTTGATGAACCGCTGGCGGGCAAAGCCGTGCAGGAACGCACGCTGGAGGAGTATCGATCCGGAAATACCGCTGCCCGTCTGCGGATGGGCGTGGCGCTTGCGTGCGGCGGTCTGCAGCTTGATCAGGTCCAGCCGGCGAACAGCGTCGGGCTCGCCGAGTGGCAGTGGCACCACCATCCACCCGTCCTGGTTACCGCTCCCCTCCTGCACACGCTGCTCCCGGTGAAGCGACACCGGCACCACCGCTCGCAGCGTCAGCCGATCGACCGGTTCTCCACGACCTGACAGCAGCTCGCGCAGGCCGCCGGCGACCGCGGCCAGAACGACGTCGTTGACCTTGGCCGTATGGGCGTGGGCAATTTGGGTGATGGTTTCTAGGCGGCTACGAAGGATGGCCAGTCGGCGGTCGGCCCCCACAGGACGGTTGAGGCTTGTGCGGGGTGCGCGTTGTTCGGCGAGCAGCTCCCGCCACGCTGGCCAGGCACGTCGAGTCCGGTGCAGCGTGTCACTTGCATGAGCAAGGCCAATCAGCGCCCGGGAGAGCTGGTGAGCCTGTCGGCCCAGGTTATCGCGGAGAAGCTCGCTCGCGGTCGGCATTGGTGTCGGCGTCCATGATGGTGAGACCGGGGTGGGCGCATCGGCGCTGGAGTCCAGCAGCGCTCCGAAGGCGGCCACTGCTGCCATCCCATCCGCCATGGTGTGGTGCATCCTCAGGAAAAGGCCTACGCGTCCCTGCGGCAACCCGGGCAGCAACCACACCTCCCACATCGGTCGTGCTGGGTCCAGCCGTCGGCTCGCCAGCTCTGCGCAGGCCTGCAACAGGCGTGACTGGTCACCCGGTGGATCGACAGGATGGACTCGGACGTGATCGGCGAGGTTCAGCGACGGCGCGTCGACCCACAGGGGCCAGCCCAGCCGCCACCGGGGCCGGTACAGCAACTGACGGACATGGGGAAGGCTGTGCAGTCTCGGTTCGAGCCAGCGGCGGACGCTCTCGATCCGGACGCGACCGCCGGAGTCCAGGAGCCCGGCGCCGTCGACGACGGCAAGGGCGCCTATGTCCGTGGCCCAGCCCAAGTCGTCCCACAAGAGCAGGAAGCGGTCCGACGCGGTCAAGCGCTCCAGACGGCGGGTCCTATTCATCGCAGTCACGCTCCTGTTCCAACATGACCAACCAAGCCTCCTCTCAGGACCCAAGGCCGACAAGTGCCGAAGGTCCCCTCCAATCTGGGACTCATTTCCCCGTCCCGGGCGAGGGGGTCGGACCGACGGCCTTCGGAGGCCGGTGGCGACCTCCCGGACCACACCAATCGACCTGGCCCAGTCCGAGATCGCGGCCAGGCCTTCCCGCTCAGTTTCTTTCTCGGACGGTCAGCATGCTCATTCAGGCCAGAGGGGAAGGCTCTCCTCTGACATGTTCATCCAAGAAAGCCAGGACCTGCTGAGATGAGCCGGCGGCAGCTTCAGGTTGTAGTTGCGCCACTGGTGGTTGAAGAACGGTGCTTCAAGCCCAGATAGACCTTCAAGTCGCGAGGTGTGCCAGCCGTGGGACAACTCGATTCGGAGGACTTCGGCGCCCTTGGTGGTGAAGTCCTCGCCTAGCTCCAATCCAACAACGGGGAACAGGCGTCGAAATCGCCTCTCGTGGTCGCGGCCCAGCACCGTAGAATGGCGCCAAAACCCAACGGTGGCCATCAGCCTTCCGTCCACATCGGCAGCATAACGATGCCGAAAGCGGTGGACATCGCGATCTGGGCGCGGAGCATGAGGTGCCCGGATCGTCAGGTCGTCAACCGGCCGCCGCTGCCAAACGTTCTGCAAAGTATTGGAACGTGTTGTTTCGGAACCGGCCGGCTCCGTCGCCGCCGGAGGACCTGACCGAAGGCCATCTCGCTACGGCTCTCAGAAGCCCTCTGAGCTAATTCGGCAGGGACATCAGTTGTCCGCGGACAGGGAGATCACGTGTCCGCCCACTGGGAGGTCCCGCTGTCCGTTGGCAACGTGAAATCTGTGGCAAACGTGACGCGAGACCAAAGGCGTTCTGGTATGGGTCTTTCGGCCCTCCGCGACTCGATGCGACAAGCGCACACTGGAATCAGAGGTTCCTTGTTTGGAGATGTCTCGTCGCCCCCAAAGCCGATTTCGCGTCTGTCGGCGCCGGCCTCTCAAAGCACCATCAGGGGGTCGTCTCGAACCCGAGGAGGGCGTCATGCGAGTACTACCAATCCGACACGTCGAGAAGCAAGGGTCCCCGGTTCGCCCCTCTCCTGCCGCCAGTTTCCTGCAGCCACTCGGGCGTTTCGCCATGCATTTCTTCCAGATGTGCATGGTGATGTGTGCGGGCGCGGTCGCCCTGAGCCTGCTGTTCTTCGGTGCTGCCGGGTTGCTGGGCTACACCGACCTGGATCAGCGGGCGCCCGAGCTGATGGTGTTGGTCATTGCCATCACCCTCTCCCTGCCCATGGCCGTGTGGATGCGGTTCATGGGTATGGCATGGCGGCCGACCCTGGAGATGTCGGGCTCGACGATGATTGCCGGACTGCTGCTGATCGTGGCGTATTGGCTCGGCCTGGTGGGCAACAGTAACCTGATGCCGTTGCAGACAGGTCTGCTGGCCTGCCCGCTGATGCTGGCAGTCATGCTGTTCCGCTTCCGGCTCTACTCGAGTGTGCACACACATCACAAGGCCCACGCGGCATCATGAAGGTTCGGCTTCGCCGCCGGTGATGTTCGCTGTCGCGGCGCGCGGAGGTGGGTATGAACATCATCGGCCCTTGGATCGCAAGACGACCTGTCGAATCCGGGCGATGGCTCGGTCGGTCGGCTCTCGCCGCTCCGTTCGTGCTCTCGCTGCTCCTCACGCTGGTGCTGGGTCCGGGGACGATCAATAGCAGGCACGGGTCGTTCATCTGGTTGGCCGTTGTGTCACTGGTGGCTTCGGTGCTGATGCTGAGGGTGCGACCGAGCCTGCTGATCCCCCTCGGCCTGGCAACATTTCTCGCGTTCCCGGTGTCGGCGGGTCTGGGGTTCCACTTCGCGCCGGACTGGGCTCTGCCGATTGTCGTGATCGTCTTCTACGGGTCGATGCTCGCCTCCCTGGCCGCGGTGCTATTCGAAATCGTCGTCGGGCTGCGCAGGGCGAGCCGACGGGCACGCTTGGCAGCCGCCGTGGTCGGGGCTGCCATCTTGGTGGTGATCGGGCTGGCCGCGGTGTGGGCCCTCGGCCCGGCCCCTCGGACGAGACGTCACAGGGTGGGGGCTCATCGACCGAGGCGGTGAACATGGGGCCGGTGATCAACACGTCGCATAGGGAGGCCGAAGCGACCTTCACCGCCGACGGTCGGACGATGTACTTCAACTGCGATGACTACGACATCTGTATCTCGCAACTGACCGGCACTTGGGCCCGGGGGCAGTGGACGACGCCACAGCTGCTCGGCGCTCGAGTCAGCACCGCGTACTTGGAGGTTGAGCCATGGATCACCCCGGCCGGAGACAAGTTGTACTTCAACAGCAACCGGCCATTCGACGACGGCGACAGCCTTCCCGGCCTGTCGATGTACGTAGACACCCTCGGCCTGATCACCACCGTGACCACAGACAGGCTTGGCTTCAGCCTCTTCGGCGGCCTCGGCGAGGATGAACTGTGGGTGAGCCGCCTGGTCGATGGTGCCTGGTCGGAACCGGGCAATCTCGACGACGTCGGGGGCGAACCTCCGATCAACACGTCGTTCGCCGACCACTGCCTGGCATTCTCCGCCGACGGGAACGAGGCCTACTGGACGTCCAACCGCCCCGGCGGACTCGGCGGCGACGACATCTGGACCTCACGTCGAGTCGACGGCAAGTGGACCTCGGCCGAGAACCTCGGAGCGAACGTCAACGGGCCGCGAGGCGAACACCACTCGATCCCGACCCCCGACGGGCGTGCGCTATACGTCTCGAGCAACCGCACCGGCGGGTTCGGCGGCGAGGACATCTACGTCAGCACCCGCGAGCCGAACGGACGCTGGGGGCGCCTCGTCAACGCCGGTCCGTCGGTGAACGGACCCGGCAACGACCGGTGCGGGGCCTGGACATCGGATGGCAGCGTCTTCCTCTTCGACTCCGACCGAGTCGGCGGCTTCGGGAGCAAGGACATCTGGTGGGTCCAGGTCAAAGCCTTTCACCCACCCGTGGAGCCAGCGTCCGCGCCAGAGGGTCACATGTGAGACATCCGTCAATGATGGGTCTTTCGCCTCTGAACCCAGCCTTCGGAGTGCCGGGAGGATGGGTTCAGGAGGTAGGTAAATGTTCACTCTTCGCACCTTCGGCGGGATCGCCCTATTTATGGCCGGGAGTAGTTGGCTCTGGCTGACGCCCACCTTCGCCACCCGTGGTGTGGACACCTCCGGAGCCCTGTGGGCCATCACGATGGTGCTCTGCCTGGTGACCATTCTGGGCTTCTGCGTCGCCACGTGGGCCTTGTTCGCCCGGTGGAGCTGGTGGGAATACGCAGCACTCGGTTCGGCGGGGCTTGGGCTTGTCACCCTCGTGCCGTACTGGTTCGCCGCCGTCGGCCGAGGCGAGACGGTTGGTACGACCGCGTGGAACGCATTCGTGCACGTCCTGATGGTCGGCATCGTCGCGGCGCTACTGCTGGCACCGCCGCTGGAGCGGTGGGTCAACCACCAAGTCATGGGCTAGCTAGAGAGGATCTCCGTGCTTTCGGCACTGGCCGGTCATCCTGGCATTAATGTTCCGCCGGCACCTAATCAGGCTGGCTGCGCGGGCGTATTCCACTTCTCAAACGCCGACAGCCCTATGAATCATATAAGCCCGGTCTACGGTCAAGCCATGAGGATCTCTGGGTTCCGTGGGGCAGTCCTTTGCCCGAGAATCCTTTGGTCCCTCAGGCCTGTAGCGACGCCCTTCGCGTGATCATCGCTCTGGTATTGGTGCTGATTCTAGGGCGGATCACAGCAGCCAAAGCGTCGGTTCCGATGTCAGCACACCCGGCCAAATCGCCCCTCACCGCGCCTCGGACCTAGCGTAGACCCCTGTCCTGCACTGCCCCTTCGACACCGAACTGCAGGGGCAGTGCAGGATATATGCACGGGTTGAATCCTAATACTCCTGCCGTCAGTGGAATGCTCCCCAGACACTTCGAGGCAAGGAAGAAGTCCGCCCGATCCCCTACGTGTCAGGCTGGAACGGTACCGACGGCTCATAGCAAGTCCGTTTAATCGCGTGGGGCGAGAGCCAGGAATCCAGTAGTCATGTCCAGTTCAGTTTTGAGTGCAGTACGCGAAGATAGTGCTGTGAGTAGTAGTAGTTCCGGTCCGCGGTCCGGGGGTCCGCGGCCTCGACGGTCGTTCACCCCGGTGCAGAAGCTCGAGTTTTTGACTGCATACGAGACCGCGTGCGAGAGCAATGAAGGTGGCGCTTTCCTGCGTTCCGAGGGGCTGTATTCCTCGCAGATGACCGAGTGGCGGCGGCTGCGGGACGCCGGCGTCCTGGACGGGAAAAAGCAGGGGAAACGATCGGGAAGCTCTCGGCCGAGCAGGCCGAGAACGCGCGTTTGCGCCGCCAGTTAGAGGTGAGTGAGAGCCGGTTGAAGAAAACCGAGGCAGCCCTGGATCTGATGGGAAAACTACAGGCGTTCTTAGAGAGCGCCTCCGAGGATACGCCGGACGGGCCCCGGTCCAGGAAGCGCTGATGGCCGCCTACCGGTCGATGTTGGAGCTGAAGATCCCCTCGCGCCGGGCGGCATCATTGACCGGTGTTTCCCGGACGACTGCGAACCGGAAACCGGTCGCTCCGCGGGACCAGATGCCGGTGGTGCCGCAGAACAAACTCACCGCGGCCGAGAGGGCGGAGATCCTGTCGGCGCTGAACTCACCGGAGTTCGTGGACCTGGCACCCATGCAGGTCTACACGAAGCTGCTGGACCAGGGGATTTATCTGGGATCGCTGTCGACTTTTTACCGGGTGCTGGAGGAGAACAAACAGGTCAAGGAGCGCCGCCGGTTGGCCAAGCATCCTCCCCGGACGGTTCCGGAGCTGGTGGCCACGGCCCCGGGCCAGGTGTTCACGTGGGATATTACAAAGCTCGCAGGCCCGGTCAAGGGAAAGTATTTTGACTGCTACATGATGGTCGATATCCATTCCCGGTTCATCGTCGGCGCGCACGTCCACACCGCCGAATCCGGGGTCCTGGCCGTGCAAATGATGAAGGGAATCTTCGGGATCCACGGCGTCCCGAAGATCGTGCACGCGGACCGGGGAACGTCCATGACGTCCAAAACCGTGCTCTCGGACCTGGAGGTCACCCGGTCCCACTCCAGACCCCGGGTCAACAATGATAATCCGTATTGTGAGTCGCTGTCCCTGTGTGGGGGACGTTCGAACCGCTCCGCCGGAGCCCTGTTCAGTTGTGGCTGGCCATTCGTGTGGCCGGTGCGCTTCCTTTCTCGCGGGCTGGGCGATGTTCCCGCTGTTCACTTCTTCATGGTCCTGACTGGCCCGAGCGACATGACTCGGGTTGCGAGGGGTCCGGGTCCTTTGTTGCTGGTGGTCGGTTCTTGTACGCACACAGGTTCATGGCGACTTTCGTGGAGCTACTGCATGACTCGCGACCAAGGCGTACCTAATCCAATGTTCAGGACAACCCGCGCTGCGCGGAAGAGTCTCGCTACGCAAGCATCAGGCGCATAGCATTCCCAAATGACGACAGATGCGGGTCTTCGGGCCGTTCCAATCAGGCAGATCTGGCAGCAACTACGGTGCTCCGCTCCCAGAAGATAGGGCGAGCTGCCAAGGCGGCCGTCAGCGTACCCAGGACTTCACGCAGCACCCGATCCGTACGGACGCGTGATCGCTTCGAGGAAATGCCCGTCAGGATCCGCGAAGTAGACGCCGCGTCCGCCGTCGTTGTGGTTGATCTGCTGGGGGCGAGACCGTCCCGGGTCTGCCCAGTAGGGGATGCCCTGGGCCTGAATCCTTGCGAGAATTCCGTCAAAGTCCTCCTCGCTGACCAGGAATGCGTAGTGCTGCGGGGAGATGGGCCCGTCTGCCGTGGCGAAATCGAGGGCCACTCCGTGGTCGAGGGGCACGGTCATGAAAGACCACATGGCTTGGGGTTTCGGCAGTCCGAGCACGTTGGCCAGGAATTCCGCCGAATGGCGCTTGTCCGTTGCGTAGACGATGGTGTGGTTGAAAGTGACCGTCATGATGACCGCCTCGAGTGTATATCCTGCGACCATTTACGCCCAGCGCCCTTCAGATTTCAAGAGCGGCCGTCAGGTGTATGGAACCTTCATGGGTCAGCATCAGGTTATTAGGGCTAACAGGGGCTGATCAGGCCTTGGCGAACGGCAGCACCAGCATGTAGCCGGTCGGCATATCGCTGCTCCAGCGTCGCGGCTCGCGGACGACGAACTGCGTCGCCAGCTGTTGGGGGTGAGCAGGGCGTTGGGCGCGGGGGACGGTCCCCACTGGTCGTCGCCGTACGGGTAGAGCGGATCCTGGACACGGATGCCGGTGACCGGGAAGTCCGGGAACTGGTCGGGATCGCCGAGTGACTCGAAGCCGCTCATCACCCATACGTGGCGGCCGCGCCACATGACTAGCCCGACCGGCCGATCCGTGTCGGCAATGGCGCGCGCCGCGGTCTGCAGCGCTTCCTCATAGTCGGCGACGCTCACGACGGCGTACGGCCCCATCCCGACGTCGGTTAGCACCTCCGCCCAACCCAGGGGGTTGGCACCGTTGAACGAGTTGAACGACCGTGCGCGGGCCATCTCCCACAGCTCCCCCTGCTGGACGCGATCTGTCCACGTGCCGGCCCCGGTGTCGTCGATGAGGTTGTGCATCATCTGGATGCTCGCCGCCACACACCACTCAAAGGTGTACTGCGGCACGAAGTCCCCCTCCTGGTAGAGGTTGAGGGCGAACGCCTGGGGCGCCGGGGGCGGCGTGGGAACCGGCGTCGGGGTGGGGGACGGGGGCCGGTGAGGAGCGGGGACGTCATCGCGCGCGGCCGGCGGGGCCGAAGAGGTCTGGATCGGTCGATCCGTGGTGGCCTCATCGAGTCTTATCGCTGGCGCGCAGGCCGAGAGGAGGGTCGCTAGGATGACGAACCAGGCCAAAATACGGAGCAGGGCAACGTTTGTTAGCTGCAACTTTAAACTGACCAGAGACGGCAATTTGGATTGACCGTTCCTTGAATTCCAGGGGTCGTTGCAACACCCGTGCTTAGCTGGCTATCAGTAAATCACGTAGGCGCTCGGCTGGGGTGTCCCAGTCGAGCGTTTTGCGTGGTCGGGCGTTGAGTTCTTGGGCGACGTGCTCGAGGTCCTCGGGCCCGTAGGCGTTCAGGTCTGCGCCTTTGGGGAAGTATTGGCGTAGCAGCCCGTTGGTGTTCTCGTTGGATCCGCGTTGCCAGGGGCTGGCGGGGTCGCAGAAGTAGACGTCCATGTCGGTGGCGATGCTGAAAGCCTTATGTTTGGCCATTTCGGCGCCTTGGTCCCAAGTGAGGGATCCGCGCAGGTGCGCCGGTAGGGTGGACATGGTCTTGATCAGCCCGTCGCGGACTGATTCGGCGGTGTGGTCCACCGGCAGGTGCACCAACATCACGTATCGCGTGGTGCGTTCAACCAGCGTTGCGATCGCGGACTGGTTGTAAGCTCCGGTCACTAAATCCCCCTCCCAATGCCCCGGGACGGCGCGGTCTTCGACCTCGGCGGGGCGTTCGGAAATGTTGATCATCGGGTCACGGAAACGGTTGGTGCGTTCTTCGGGGTTCCTGTGCTGCTTGCGGCGGGTCCGGCCGGTGCGCAGGGCTTCTTTGACCTCGCGTTTGAGTCCACCGCGGGCCTGAAAGTAGAGGGCCTGGTATATCGTTTCGGGGCTCACGCGCATCTGCTCGTCATCGGGGAATTCCTTGATCAGGAGCTTGGAAATCTGTTGTGGGGACCAGCGTGTGAGGAGCTTGGTTTTCACGTAGTCGTGTAGTTCCCCGGGTTCTGCCAGCTTACTGTCCTTCGGCCGTGCCCGGGCCGCAGTGGCCGCCCGGTGAGCACCGTAAGGCCGGTAACCCAGCACCGGGTGGCTGTTGCGTTTGATCTCCCGGCTAATGGTGCCCACGGACCGGCCCAGCGCCCTGCCGATCGCCTGCATTGAGGTTCCTTGGGACCGCAGGTCCGCGATCCTCTCCCGCTCGGACAGGGACAGGTAGCGGGCGCTGACGGACTGCTCCAGCGCTTCCAACGCCACCGCGGGTGCCGGCTCAGCCACCGGCGCTGTCAACTCCGGTGCCGCTGCAGGGGCCGAAGGTTCCGCGAATGTAGTTGTCACTTCCTGTTTATACGGCAGATCCGCGGCATGACCTTGGGCCGCGGCCGTGTCCTTTGCAGTCTGTTGCCGGTCCCAGTTGTAGGAGCTCGGTTTGCTTGCACCGACTGCGAGGGCTGCGTCCCTCCGGCCGGCTCCTTCTTGGCGCAAGCGCAGGTAGTGAAGCTGCTTCGCCGATGGCCGTCGCGGACTGACGGAGACCAGACCGGCGGCTTTGGCCCAGTTGGAGCAGGTGGAGTAGTTCAGGCCGAGTTCTCTGGCGGCAACGCTGACGCTGCCGACTTCCCGCAGCAGGCCCAGGAACTCCTCAATCACCGACGGTGGGTGGCGCCGCGCCGGATCAGCATTCACAGTTCTCGTGGCCCGTGGTTTTCTCCCAGCAGGATTAACCTTGCCGGCCCAGTTATGCGCGGTGCTGATGTTCAATCCCAGCTCCTGGGCCGCCGCGGTGATGGTGCCGGCCCGGTCCAAGACGGCATAGAAGTGGTCCTTATCCGCCTGGGTGTACTGGCGCTGCGGCCTGATCCCTTCAGCGTTCGCCCACTTCTGGCAGGTGCTCCGGTTAATGCCGAGCTCCTTGGCCGCCGCGGCAACACTTCCCAACCGCTCAACGGCAGAAAGGAAATCCTGTCTTTGCGCACGGGTATGGGACTGCTGGGAACGCTTCCCCTGCGCCCCGGCTCTCGACCCCGGTTCTTTCGGTAGAGGAGATTTTTTCCTTAAGGAAGGACTACTTTTCGATGGTGATCCCATGGGTGTTGCAACTCCCGATTATTCGGGGGTGTTGCAACGATCGCTAGAACTCAAGTTCGCGGCAGTGGTTTTGACCAGTGGCTGCAAGTACTTTTGACCAGTTCTTGGCCGTGCGTGTGGCCGGGGCTTGCTGGGATTCCCTTGTCCATCCCCCGTGTCATTACGGGGAGAGCCCCTTCCTTCCGCGGTGAAATAGCGATGCCAATCGTTTTTTGTTTCACCCATCGTGGGAAGGAAGGGGCTTGATGTGAAGTCTCCAGGAGAGTTCATGGAAATTTTAGCTGCTTATGATTTGACCCGGTCGTACCGGGATGCCGCGAAGATCTGCGGCGTTTCGCACAACACTGTCCGTTCGTATGTGAAGGCCCGGCAGGAAGGCGTCCAGGCGCCGGTCGCCCGCCAGCGGGGCCGGATCACCGACCCGTTCCTGCCGCAGATGAAGTCGCTGGTCGAGCAGTCCCGCGGGAAGATCCGCGGGGACGTTGTGCACGGAAAACTCGTTGATCTGGGCTATCCCGGATCGATCCGCACGACCCGGTACGTGCTGGCCGGGCTGAAGTCGAAATATCGGGCCCAAAACACGCGTGTTCACCGCCCCTGGACTGTGGAGCCAGGTTTGTGGCTCCAATGGGACTACGGAGACGGGCCCGTCGTTGACGGCGCCAAAACGGTGTTGTTCGTGGCCTGGCTGGCGTATTCACGCTTCCGTATCGTGATTCCCTTGCGGGATAAGACGATGCCGAGCGTGTTCGCCGCCCTGGACCGCTCTTTCAGGCTCATCGGGGGCGTCCCAACGTACGTTTTGACCGACAATGAGAAAACCGTCACGATCGAGCACGTCGCCGGGGTGCCGGTCCGTAACCCGCAGATCGTCGCGTTCGCCCGGCACTACTCCACCGCCGTGCACACCTGCATGCCGGCGGACCCGGCCTCGAAGGGCGGGGTGGAGAACGCGGTCAAGATCGCCAAAGCCGACATCGTCCCCAAAGACACGAACCTGCGCTCGGACTACGCCTCCTTCGCCGAGCTGGAAGCGGCGTGCGAGGCGTTTATGGAGGATGTGAATTCCAAGGTGCACCGTGCCACCCTGGAGATCCCCAGGGACATGCTGAGACTGATCGAACAGCCCAAGCTGCACCCGGTCCCGGCAGTGCCGGTGACGGCCAGTTTCGGGCAGGTCCGGCAGGTCCCGCCGAACACGCCCATGGTCACCTACGAGCACTCCCGCTACTCCGTCCCGCACACGCTGATGGGGCAGAGGCTCTGGGTGCGCGGCACCGACGCCGAGGTCATCATTGTCCATGTCGGCGAGCAGGGGCCGGTGGAAGTCGCCCGGCACGAACTTACCCGCCCCGGCGTGCCGGCGATCATTGATTCCCATTTCCCTCCTGCTTCCGGCGGGGCCCTGGAACGGGTTATTCGCCCCACGAACAGGGCCGAGGAGGAGTTCCTGGCCTTGGGCGCCGGGGCAGCGCTCTGGCTCAAGGAAGCCGCCGCGGCCGGGACGAACAAGATCCGCCACAAGATGGAACGCGCCGCCACCCTGGCCAAGGTCATGGGCAATGACGTGGTTGACCAGGGCCTCGGCGCGGCCGCCGTGCACCACCGCTTCAGCCACGAGGACCTGGTCTCCATCATCACCAACACCGCCACCGGCCAGCCGCCAAGCACCATCAGCACTACCCGGCACACCGTCACCGATCAAGGCCAGTGGCTGAGTCAGGGCACCAGCGCATGGGCCAACTTCGGCACCGCCAGCACAAATACCAGCGACGATATTGATCTTGAAGGAGCCACCGAATGAGCGCGACAACCCTTGCCGCCAGCCCGCTGGCGGATGTGGAGCACATCATCGCCTTGATGCGCACCACCCGCATGCCGCACGCCCGCGCCGTGGTCGCCGAGGTGTTGGCGACCGCGAAGGCCCAGCGCTGGGACCCCACAGAAGTCATTCGCGTCCTGCTCGAGGCCGAGGCGACCGGCAGGAACCGGTCGATGCTAACCACCCGGCGTAAACGCGCGGGGTTTCCCACCGGGAAAACCTTCGATGTCTGGGACGAGTCCCTCTCCACCCTCCCTGCGGCGACGACCTCGTTCCTGCGGACCCTGGAGTGGGTGCGGCGGCGGGAGAACCTGATCGCGTGCGGGCCCTCCGGGACCGGGAAGACCCTGCTGCTGGAATCCCTGGGCCAGCAGGCCATCGACGAAGGCATGTCCGTGTCGTGGCTGAGCCTGGAGGACCTCGGCGCCCTCGTGCGCCGGCACCGCATCGATGACAGCGTGAACAAAGCCATCACCCGCGTTACCAGCGTGGATTTGATTTGCATCGATGACATCGGACTCCTGCCGGTTTCCGGCGATGCCGCCGAGGGCTTCTACCGCGTCGTGGAGGCCTCCTACGAGAAGCGATCCCTGGCGATCAGCTCGAATATCCACCCCAGCGGCTTTGATGAGCTGATGCCCAAAACCATCGCCACCGCGACCGTGGACCGGCTTATGCACCACGCGCACCTATGCCAAACCAGCGGCGAGTCCGTCCGGCTCATGCAAGCCCAAAACGGGAAAGGAACCCGCCCGATGAACTAACCCGCAACGTGGTCAGGCGCCCCAACCCCAGCATGCCCCAGGCGCCTGACCAGTGTTCAAAAGTACTTGCCGCCACCGGTCAGTCCATTGCAGCCACCGGTCAACGCAAACTGCAGCCAGCGGTCAGTTTAAAGTTGCAGTTGACAAACGTTCATGGTCGGTCCAGTTTATGGCGACACGGCGGGAATTTTCGGTCCAGGCCGGCGTTAGGTCTGAGTATGAAAGCAATCGTGTACCGTGCCACGGGTGATCCGTCTGTTCTCGAACTCGTCGACCGCGAGATCCGCGACCCGGGGCGCGGGGAGGTGTGCGTGCGGATCATGGTCTCTGCCGTGAACCCCACCGACTGGAAGTCGCGCCGCGGCGCCAGACCGGGCGAGCCCTTGCCCTTCGCGGAGGTCGTGCCGAACCAAGACGGCGCCGGAATGGTGGACGCCGTCGGACCCGGCGTCGAGCATCTCCACGTCGGTGACAGGGTCTGGGTGGCCTTGGCCGCCTACCAGCGCGCCGACGGCGGGACAGCCCAAGAGTTCGCCGTCCTGCCGGCCGAGCGGGTCTTTCCGCTGCCGGAGAGTGCCGCGTTCGACCTCGGCGCAAGCCTGGGCGTTCCCGCGATCACCGCCCACAGGGCCCTGACCATCGCCGAGGACGGCCCGCGGCGGCTGCGCCCGGGAGCCTTGGACGGCAAGGTAGTTCTCGTTGCTGGAGGGGCCGGCGCCGTGGGCCATGCGGCGATCCAGCTCGCTAAGTGGGCTGGCGCCGTTGTGATCACGACCGTGAGTGGACCGGCGAAGGCTGCGCTGGTCACGGCCGCCGGCGCTGATCACGTCATCAATTACCGGGAAAGCCACGCGGCCGCGGAGATCCGCCGGATCGCTCCCGAGGGCGTCGACCAGATCGTGGAGGTGGCGCCCGCGCAGAACGCGGAACTCGACCTGGCAGTAATCCGCAACCGCGGCTCCATCGCGGTCTACGCCAACAACGGCGGCGATCAGGTGACCCTGGACGTGCGCAGGCACTTCAGCCTCAACGTCCGCTACCAGTTCGTGTTGCTCTACACCGTTGGCATGGCGGCGGTGCACGCCGCCGCCGAGGACATCAATGCGGCCATCGCCGACGGCGCCATTCCGGTCGGAGAGGCCGCAGGTCTGCCGCTGCATCGCTTTGACCTAGCTAACACGGCTGCGGCCCACGCGGCGGTGGAAGCGAGCATCATCGGCAAGGTGCTGATCGATGTGTCAGCGAGCTAGCCGATAACGCCTCGGGAGCCTCGCGGGGGCAATCACGCGCCAAGATATTGTCGATTCGGATGACAACTTGGACTTCATCAACGATCGTCTGTTCGCCCACTGCGGGCCGACCGGATCTCGTTCACCCGGTCCCGGCCTGGGAACAAGAACGGCGGCGCGCCCACGTGGAGCAGAAGAACGGTTGCAATTGGCCGGAAACCAGCCTTCCGTCAAGCTACGGTCGCCTCGGCTCTGGGACTACGACGGCGCTGGCAGGGAACTTGCTGCAGTTTGGCTGCCGCAGGGGCGAGGAGCCTTATGCCGTCCCGGTATGCCCATCCCCGGACTTTGGTCTTAGACAGCATCCCTAGGCCGGCCCGACACTGGAAGGATACTCGCGACCGAAAGGTATCCCATGTCCGTATCAGTGGAAACTTCCGCCGGATTTGCCAACTCGTCCGGTGACATCAGCGTCCCTGCCCGGAAGCCGCACCTCGCGCAGCGCACCCTCGCCGCACGGCCTTCCGAAGTCCGCAAAGTGTTCAGGGCCGCCCAGCGGCCGGGCATGATCTCCTTTGCCAACGGCGCCCCCTACCTCGGCGCCCTTCCGTTCGAGCGGATCGCGGCGGACGCACAGCGGATCCTGCTCGACAGCGGCGAACGCTCCTTCCAATACGGCTCCAGCGACGGTATTCCTGAGCTCCGCGCCCACATTTCCGAACTAATGAAACTCGAGGGCATCACGGCCGGTCCGGACCGGGTCATCGTGACCTCCGGTAGCCAGCAGGCCCTGGACGTAGCCGCCCGCGTCCTCGTCAACCCGGGCGACGTCATCTTCGCGGAGGCCCCGTCCTACGCCGGCGGCATGGCCGTGTTCACCAGTTACGAGGCCGACATTGTCCACGTCCCTATAGACGCCGACGGCCTGATCCCGGCGGAACTCGAACGGCTCATCCGCGAAGTCCGCGCCGCCGGCAAGACCGCCAGGGGCCTCTACACCATCCCCAACTTCCAGAACCCCGGCGGAGTGAACCTCTCCGCCGAACGCCGCCTGCAGGTCGGCGAGCTGTGCCGCAGCAACGACCTGCTGATCTTCGAGGACAACCCCTATGGGCTCCTGGGCTTCGACGGGGAAACCATGCCTGCCATCCAGCCCGGCTTCGAGGACATCACGCTGTACTTCGGCTCGTTCTCCAAGATGATTGCGCCTGGCCTGCGCGTGGGCTGGGTCCTGCCGCCGGCGTCGCTGTACGGCCACCTGCTCAATGCAAGCGAAACCTCACAGCTCAACCCCTCGGTGTACTCGCAGCAGCTCATCAGCGCCTACCTGGACGATCCCGCCTGGGAAGACAAGCTGGCCGAATACCGGGCCATCTACCGGGAGAAGTTCACCGCCCTGGTGGAAAAACTCGCGATGGTCATGCCCGCCGGCACCACCTGGAACCGGCCCACCGGCGGCTTCTACCTTTGGGTGAAGGTCCCGGCCGGGATCGACACCGAAGCGCTCGTCTACGACTGCATCGAACGCGGCGTGGTGTACGTCCCAGGAACCGCCTTCTACACGAACGGCAGCGGCCACAGCGAACTGCGGATGTCCTTCTGCCTGCCGTCCCTGGACGATATCCGCAAGGGCGCCGCCATCCTCGGCGAGGTATTCAGCGCCGCCGTTGCGGGAGCAGCAACCTCGGATTAGTCGCACTGCGAAGCAACAACGTGAGGCGCCCCCAGAGCTGTCTGGGGGCGCCTCACGGATATATGGATGTTTCAGATCGGATTACACAGTGGCCGGCGCGGCTTCCGTATGACGGCCAAAAAAGATCTCGAATGAATCGAAATCGATCAGCCGTCGGGTGCCGGTGATGGTGTCCTGAATCCAGAACACTCCCAATTCCGGGTGGGCTTCTTCGATGTGGCCACGGTGGTGAACTTTGTGGTTCTGCCGTGCCTCGATGAGATCACCAAGGCAAAGGTGGCTGAAGTCATAGGACCGGAACTTGTCGGAGGGTAGGGCGGTCATGTGGGGTCCTGGGTGGGGGTGGGTGTCTGGGGCCGTGCCCGGTGGTTCTGCCGTTTTTTCATCGGGGATTCCCGCCACCTACTTCGCCGTGCGGATCAGTTTCCGGTTCACGAACTCGTCCATGCCGTACTTGCCCAGTTCGCGGCCCACGCCGGAGCGCTTGATGCCGCCAAAAGGCAGCTCGGCAGCGGTGCCGGGGGCGTGGTTGATGTACACCATGCCGGCATCCAGGCGGTCTGCGATCTCCGCGGCCTTCTCCGGGTCGGTGGACTGGATCACGGCGCCCAGCCCGTAGACGGAGTTGTTGGCCAGCTCCACGGCCTCGTCCTCGGAGGAAACCCGGTACAGCACCGCCACCGGGCCGAACAGCTCCTCGTAGAAGGCGCGCATGTCCTCGGTGACCCCGGCCAGGATCGTCGGCTGGAACCAGGATCCCGGCTGATCCAGCCGGCCGCCGCCGGTGAGCACGCTGGCGCCCTTGGCGACGGCGTCGTCCACCTGCTCTGCCAGCCCGTCCAACGCGGCGGCAGAGGCCAGCGGCCCCATGAACGTGTCCGCCTCGGTGGGGTCACCCACCTTCACGGAGGTCACAGCTCCTATGAATTTCTCCACGAACCGGTCATACACAGCGTCCGCCACGATGATCCGTTTGGCCGCGTTGCAGGCCTGGCCGGTGTTGCCGAAGCGGCCGAACAGGGCGTGCGTGGCCGCCTGGTCAAGGTCCGCGGAGTCCAGCACCAGGAACGGGTCCGAGCCGCCGAGTTCGAGGACCACCTTCTTGAGGTTCCGGCCGGCGATCTCCGCGACGGCCGATCCAGCGCGCTCGGAACCCGTCAGCGAGACACCCTGCACGCGCGGGTCGGCGATGATGTCCGCCACCTGCCCGTTCGTGGCGAAGATGTTCAGGTACGCACCGTCGGGCGCGCCAGCGTCGCGGAAGATCTGTTCCATGGCCAGCGCGGATTCCGGGCACTGCGGGGCGTGCTTGAGCAGGATGGTGTTCCCGTTCATCAGGTTGGGCGCGGCGAACCGGGCCACCTGGTAGTACGGGAAGTTCCACGGCATGATCCCCAGCAGCACGCCCAGGCCGTCCTTGCGGACGATTGCCGTGCCGCCGGCCGCGACCTCCAGCTCCTCGTCCTCGAGGAAGGCCGGGCCGTTTTCGGCGTAGTACCGGTAGATGGACGCCACGATGTCCACCTCGATCTGTGCCTGGAAGGCGGGTTTGCCCATCTCGCGGGTAATGATCGCGGCAAGCTCGTCGCGGCGCTCGGTGTACAGCTCGGCCACGCGGCCCAGCAGCTTCACCCGGTCCGCCAGTGCCGTGCGGTTCCAGGCCTTGAAGGCGGCGTTGGCGGTGGTTACTGCGGCGTTGATCTGCTCGTCGGTGGCGGTGGGGTAGGCCTTGACGGTCTCCCCGGTGGCCGGGTTGGTGACGGCATAGAGGCTCATGATGTGCTCCTTCAGTCGGGTTGGATCGGTTAGGGGAGGGCTATCGCAGGGTCGGCGATGACGTGGATGATGGCCGGGATGCGCTGGTCCTGGACAGCTTTCAGGGAACGTTCGACGGCGATCGCGGCCTGGTCGTCGCTGGTCACCGTTTCGCCGTGGCCGCCGAAGGCGCGGGCGTAGGCCGCGAAGTCGGGGTTGGCCAGCTGGGTGCCGCTGACGCGGCCCGGGAAATGGTGTTCCTGGTGGTCCCGGATGGTGCCGTACTGGCCGTTGTCCATCACGATGATGAGCATCGCGGCGCCGTACTGCACTGCCGTGGCGAACTCCTGGCCGTTCATCAGGAATTCCCCGTCGCCGGCGATGGCCACGGCCAGGCGCTCCGGGCTTTGCAGTGACGCGGCCACTGCCGCCGGCACGCTGTAGCCCATGGAACCGTTGCGCATGCTCAGTTGCGACGGGAACACGTTCGTGGGCAGGTACCGCTGTGCCCAGGCGCAGTGGTTGCCTGCGCCGAAGCTGTATACGGCGTCCTGCGGCAGGCGCCGGACCAGTTCGGACACCACGGCGCTCATGTGGCCGGTGCCTTCACGGGTTGCCGGCAGGGCTGACACGTCCGGGAGTTCGCTGAACGCAGCCTGCGCGGACCGGCCGGCGGCACGCCAGGAGTCCCACTCGGCGGCCTTGCCAAGCCGCAGGTCCTTGACGGCCGCGGCGAAGGCCACCGGGCTTGCCAGAATGTGGGCCGTCACGGCGCCGGAGCGTCCCCGCAGGGAACTGTCGATGTTGACCACGATGTTCGTGGCGCCCAGTGACTGCCGCAGGGTATAGCCGTCGGTGGGAACGTCGGTGGGCACCGCGCCAATGGCCAGCAGCACATCGGCCTCGGCAAAGATCCGGGCGGTCTCCGCGGTGCGGCCGTAGCCCAGGGCGCCGACGAACACCTCGGAATCGAACGGGATCCGGTCCGAGGCGCGCCAGTCCTGGATGACCGGGATGCCGTTGGCCTCGGCGAAGCTGGTGACTGCTGCAGCGGCGGCGGGGGTCCAGCGCTGGCCGCCCACAAAGAGGGCGGGCTTTTCTGCACCCGCCAGGGCGGTGCGGACCAAGTCCAGCTCAGCCGCGGACACTGCCCCTTCGGCCACGGCCATGGGCGCGTGCAGGCCACCGGTGAACTCGTGGGTGATGACGTCTTCCGGCAGGCCCACGATCACGGGACCGGGGCGCCCTGACTTGGCGGCGAAGAATGCTTCGGCAACCACTTCCGAGGCCCGCGAGGCTTCGTCGAGGACCAGGACGCGTTTGGCCTGGGTGCCGAACCATGCCTTCGGATCGAACTCCTGGAAGGACTCACGCTCGCGGTCTGCCACGGGGATCAGGCCCACGAACAGGACCATGGGTGTGGCGTCCTGCCAGGCGGCGTGGATGGCAACGAAGGCATTTGCGGCGCCCGGCCCGCGGGTCACCATGGCCACGCCGGGCTCGCCCGTGAACTTGCCGTGGGCTTCGGCCATGTAGGCTGCGCCGCCTTCCTGGCGGCACACTATGGTCTCGATGTCCGCTCCGTGGAGCCCGTCGAGCACGGCGAGGTAGCTTTCGCCGGGGACTGCGAATACGCGGTTGACCCCGTGCAGGACCAGTGAGTCAACGATCGCTTGGCCGGCGTGGGTTGTCGTCTTCAAAGTAGTGCTCCTCAACAGAGTGGCCAGGATCTGGCCGTCGGTGGCGGCCGGCTGCAGTGCCGGCGCCAAGGGGTTTCCTCAAGTATTGGCAGCCAAGTTCATGCTGTCTAATACATATAAAGTTGAAAATAGATAACCAAAGAGCATGAATAACGACGGCGGCAGTCACCGCTGCGGCGCAGCCGCGCGTGGCCGCCCGGGTGACCGTGAAGGCCGCCTAATCCGGAAAGCTGCCGTGCACCAGTTCGCCGCCCACCACGGTGGCCGCCACGCGAACGTCGCGGAGGGCATTGGCGGGAACCTCGTAAATGTCCTCGGTCAGGGCCACGAAGTCGGCCAGCATGCCCGGTGCCAGCGAGCCTTTGTAGTGGTCCTCGTGCACTGCATGCGCGCTGCCCACGGTGTAGGCGCGCACGGCCTGGGCCACGCTGATGCGTTCCTCCGGTCCGAAGTCGGCACCCGAGGACGTACGCCGGTTCACCAGATCGTGGATGTTCAGGAGCGGATCGCCGGACACTACGGGCGCATCGCTGCTGGCAGGGATCTCGATCCCGGCGTCGAGCAGGGACTTCACCCGGTAGGCAAGACGCGTCCGCTCCGGTCCCAGTGCCCTTGCTGCCCCGTCACCGAGTTCGCTGATGAAGCGGCCCTGCGGGACGGGGATCAGACCCAGGGATGCCAGCCGTTTGATTTGGTCATCGCCGGCGACGTTGACGTGTTCCACCCGGTGGCGCGCGTCCGGACGGGGGTAGAGCTGCTGGGCTTCCTCGAAGATGTCCAGCACCACATCCAGCGCTGCATCGCCGATGGCGTGGGTCGCCACCTGCCAGCCCGCCCGGTGCGCGCCGATGACGCGGCGGCGCAGTTCCTGGGCCGGGAACTGCAGGAGCCCGCGGTTGCCGGCCGGCTCGCCGGCCGCGTGCTGGTAGTCGCAGCACATAAACGCGCTGCGGCCGATCAGCGAACCATCGGACAGGATCTTGGCCGGACCTAGCCGGAGCCATTCGTCGCCGAAGCCGGAGCGCATGCCCAGGTCCAAGCCCATTCGGGAAACCGCGCCGTTGTGGCCGTCCTGCTCGGCGTCGCCCAACCCGTGCAGAGTGGTCAGATAGGGCATTACCGTGGCGCGCACGCCGAGCTTCCCGGCATCGCGCGCGGCCTGGTAGCCGGCAATATCGGACAGGGTGTGGCCGATGTGCTGCGGGGCCCCAAGGCCGGGCTCGGTGATGCTGGTGACGCCAAGTTCCAGCAGGGCGGCGCTGCCCGCGCCCACCATCTCGGCCACATCCTCCACTCCGGGCCCCGGAATGGCATCCATGACCAGTGCCCGTGCGGTCTCCTGAAGCAGCCCGATGGCCCTGCCGTCCGCGCCGGCAGGTGCGGCCCCGCCGTCAGGCGTGGTGACATTGCTGCGGCCGGCATAGCCGGCCCGCTCGAAGGCTGCCGTATTGGCCACCCCCATGTGCCGCGAGTTGTGCATAAGCCACACCGGATGGCCATGGCTGACAGCGTCGAGCTGCTCCGCCGTGGGGTGCCGGTTGCCCAGGTGGTTCTGGTCGTATCCGGCACCCTGGACCCATGCCCCTTCCGGCGCCGCGAGGCAGGCGCGGTCCACGGCGGCCAGCAGTTCGTCCATGGTGGCGCACACTGCGGGGCGGAGGTCGGCCTGGACCAGTGCCTGGCCCACATAGCTCAGGTGGCAGTGGGCATCGTTGAAACCTGGGACTACGGCGGTGCCCGCCAGGTCGAACACGTCGCGGAAGAGTGATGCGGGCAGGTCGTCGTCGAGGCTGATGATGCGCCCGTTGTGGACGCCCACGCTGCGCGCCTGCGGACGCCGGACGTCCTGGGTGTAGAACGATCCATTGGTGTACAGCGTGTCCAAGAGCATGCAGTTCTCCCGATGTGTGTGGATGCATCATTGCGATCCATCAAGTATCGGAAGCGGGGACTCATGCTGTCTAATGTTTATTTGGTTGATTGCTCATGCTCATCAGGCATGATCAGTAATCTTCGCGTCAGGGATAACGGCACCCTGCCGCTGGAGGAAGTTGCGGATCCGTCGGGCCACCGCCCGGATGGTGTCCTCCGCGAAATGGCCCGGGATCCAGGCGGCGTGCAGGGGAAGTCGAAGGGCCGGGCCGGGCTGCGCTTCCGTGCCTGCCAGGATCCGGATTCGGTGGGTGCCGTAGGCGGGCAGGTCGGTGGTGACCCCGACGCCGTGTCCGGCTGCCGCCAGTGCCATGATGGTCTGCCCGTCATCGCATTCGGACACCTCGCGGAAGCTCAGATGCGCCTGGTTCAGTGCGTCGTCCAGGATGTAGCGGCTGACGCTCTGGTGCGAGGGGAGGATGGCGTGCTGACCGGACAGGACCGATAGCGGGAGTTCGGTGACGCCGTCGAGGGCCCATTCGTGTTCCGCCGCGACGTAGGCGCTCAGGGGGATGCTGCCCAACGCCATGGTGGCCAGGCCTGGCTCTGGTGGTGCGGGCGAGACGGCAAAATCGCAGCCGTGAAGCAGCGCCTCGGCTATGGCGAAGTGGCTAGTTTCCTGGGTGATGATGAGCGGATCGTCGGGCCCCGTTGTGGCGATGTATGGCGCCAGGAAGCCGCGGACGGAAGCGGCCGTGGCCGCGGCAACCAGGGTGGCCACCCGTCCGGTCCGCAGGGCATCCGCGGCAGCTTCGAGGCCCTGGGTCTCCAGCATGAGGCGGCGGGCGGCGGGAATGAACGCACGGCCGGCGGGGGTAAGCGCCAGCTTGTTGCCCTGCGCCTCGAACAGGCGTAGCTTGAGCTCGTTTTCCAGGGTCTTGATTTGCCGGCTGAGCGCGGGCTGTGCGATGTGGATCCGTTCGGCGGCGGCGGTCACGGTGCCGGCGTCCACGACGGCAAGGAAGTACTGCAGGCGGCGAAGGTTCATGGCAACAGCATGCTCTTTGGGTATACCTAAATGCAAGAAGAAGTATTGGCGGGTATGCAACGCCTCACAGTACGTTTCATGGGCAGAGCCGTCCGCGCTCTCAGCCCATCGACATTGCACCGCCATTTGAGGACCTCCCATGACACATCTCCCATCCCGAGCAGCGAACACACCGCCTGCAGCGCCGCCCACCCCGGCGCCGCCCGTCCCTGCAGCGGCACCGTCCAGCCCCGGCAAGGTGGTGGCTGCCGCCTTCATCGGCACCGCGCTGGAGTGGTACGACTTCTTCCTCTTCGGAACCACCGCAGCGATCGTCTTTGCGCCGCTGTTCTTCCCCAGCGGCGATCCCGTGGCCTCCACCGTCTCCGCGTTCTTGAGCTTCAGCGCAGCGTTCATCGCCCGCCCCATCGGTGCTCTGATCTTCGGGCACGTCGGTGACAAGTACGGCCGGCGCGGCGCCCTGGTGGCCACTGTGATGATCATGGGAGCCGCCTCCACGCTTATGGGGCTGCTGCCCACCTACGGAACGGCTGGCGTCGTTGCCCCCGTTCTGCTGACTCTCCTGCGTGCGGTCCAGGGCGTTGCCACCGGCGGCGAGTGGGGCGGAGCCACCCTGATGGCCATTGAGTACGCCCCGGCGAAACGCCGAGGGCTGTACGCGGCGCTGGTCCAGCTGGGATCACCGGTGGGCACCCTGCTCTCCACCGGAGCCATCACGCTGGTGGCCCTGCTGCCCAAAGACGACTTCATGGCCTGGGGCTGGCGGCTGCCGTTCATTGCCTCGATTGTCCTGGTGGCCGTGGCGCTCTGGCTCCGCTGGAACGTGGCGGAGACGCCGGAGTTCCAGGAACTCAAAGCCAGTGACGGAACCAAGAAGGTCCCGGTGGTCGAACTGTTCCGCCAGTACAAGGCGAAGCTGGCCATCGGCGTGTGCACGTACCTGGTGGGCAACGCCGGCTTCTTCATCCTCACCACGTTCATGATCAGCTACGTCACCCGGGTCCTGGGCCTGCCGTCAACCGTGATCCTCACGGCCATGACCGTCGGCGCCGTGGCCCAGATGGTCATGACCGTGCTGGCCGGCCGCCTGGCCGACCGCTTCGGCGCGGCACGGGTGGGCATCATTGGCTACTCGATCTTCATTTCCTTGGCCTTCCCCATCTTCTGGCTCGTGGACAGCCGGGATCCGGGACTGATCGTCCTGGCCATGGTGCTGGCCTTCGGCCCCTGCGCCATCACGTACGCCATCATCGGCGCCCTGATCGACAGGCTCTTCCCGGCGGAGGTCAAGTACACCGGCATGGGGCTGTCCGCCAACCTGTCTGCCGTCGTGGCCGGGTTCATGCCGGCGCTGGCCACGGTCTTCCTCACCTTCTCCGGCAATGCGTCGTGGGGACCCGCTTCGCTCCTGGTGGTCATCGGCCTGATCTCGCTGGGCGGCGCCATCGCCACCTCAAAGGTGCGGGCCGCCTAGCCCGGGCATCCCGGTCAGGCGCCCAGCTCAGGCGTCCCGCCGGTATCGCACAGCCCCGCCGGTGACGGTCATGTGGACCTTGGTGTCCCTGACCCCGGCGGGGTCAGCTGTGAAAATATCCGTTCCGAGCACCGCGAAGTCGGCGAGCGTTCCGGGGGCCAGAGTGCCCTTGAGCGACTCCTCGCCGGAGGCAAGCGCCGGGGCCGCGCAGTACGCGTGCAACGCCTCCGCCAGTGAGATGCGCTCCTGCGGTTCCCAGCCGCCGTCGGGCTCCCCGGCCGCGGTGGTCCGCGTCATGGCGGCATGCAGGCCGTGGAACGGGTTGGGGACCTCCACGGGGGAGTCGGAGCCGAAGGCCACCGTGGCCCCGGCATCGAGCAGGCTCCGCCAGGCGTAGGACGCCAGGCCCCGGCCCTCAACCATGCCCAGAATGGGCAGATCGCTGGGGCAGTGCTGCGGCTGCATGGACGCCACCACACCCAGTTCCGCCACCCGCAGGACATCCGCGGGCTGCAGAAACTGCACATGCTCAATCCGGTGCCGCAGGCCGTTCCGCCTGGTGGTATCCCGAATCGCGGCCAAGGCGTCCAGGACCAGGGTGTTGGCGCGGTCGCCAATGGCATGGACCGCGACGGCGATGCCTGCCTCCGCCGCCTGGCTGGCCAGCGCCAGCAGCTCAGGATAGGCCGTCACCTCCACCCCGTGGCCGGTGCCGCCCGGAAAGGGATGGCTCATGTGGCACGTGTGTGATCCCGCCGCGCCGTCGGCAAAGATCTTCACGGCGCCGTGCCGGATCCAGCTGTCTCCTTGGCCGGTCCGGACGCCGGCCTCGATCGAGGCCTCAAGGTCGTCCTGGGGCAGCAACTTGTGGACGCGCAGGGCCAGCCCTTCCTCCTCGCGCAGGGTTCGGTAGGCGGCCAAGGCATCAGCGCCGTCGATATCGTGGACGCCGGTGATGCCCAAGGACAGCAGGTACCGCTGCGCCTCCTTCAGCTGTTCCGGAAGGTTTCCGGAGACCCCCGACGCCGCCAGTTTCCGCACCGGGTAGACGGCGCTTTCCCGCAGGATCCCGGTTGCCTCACGGGCGGCGTCGCGGACTATTTCCCCGCCCGCCGGGTGGGGTGTGTCCCGGGTGATGCCCAGCAGTTGCAATGCCTGCGAGTTGGCCCAGACCGTGTGGCCGTCAGCGCTGGTGAGGGACACAGGATTGCCCGGGCAGACCGCGTCCAGGCTGGTCCTGTCCGGCTGCACCGGAACCTGCCATTTGTTGAAATCCCACCAACCGCCCAGGATCCACTCGCCTGCCCGGTAGCGCGGCAGAACGGCGCTGACGCCGGCCAGTGCTTCGGCCAGGCTGCCCGCGCCCCGCAGATCCACCTCGTGCATGGACCGGGCCAGGCTGGCGGTGTGGATGTGGGCGTCGGTCATACCAGGAATCACGACGGCGTTGCCCAGGTCCACGGTGTTGGTTCCCGCGGGTGCGTGGGCACGGAGTTCGGCCGCCGGGCCGGCTGCCAGGATGACGCCGTCCGCCACCAGCAGGGCTTCGGCGCAGGGCTGGGCCGGGTTGAGGGTATGGAAGATCGCATTGGCAAAGAGGGTGGGGGTCACCGGAACAGGGTAAGGGTGCCGCGGGCGCTTTCCCGCCACCGGGTCCGCAACAAACGAGTCATATCCCGGCGCCCTTGGCGCTGGTCCCGCCCGCATCGAAGCCTTGGTCCCGCTGGGGCCGCGGAATCCCGCGCTCCATGCCCGGACGGCATGGCATCTGTAAATAATGAGTCTTAGACGTTCTGAGATGCCGGTCACATACTCGATTCTGCAGGTGTCCGCCGCCGCCTCACACCGCGGCTCCTGCGCTCGCATCGGACCAATCTAAGGACCCCTCGTGATTCAGACTTTCCCGCCCACCGCAGGCACTGCGGCCCGGCGCGGCCGCAGGCTCGCACCGTTGGCCGCCGCTGCCGTGGCCATCGCCGTCGCCGCCACCGGCTGCACCACGGGCAGCGCTCCTACCGGTTCCACCGCCGCCGGGCAGGCTTCCACCGACACCATCCGGACCGTGGTCAACGCCGACCCCACCAGTTTTGCTCCGGTAGAGGTCCGCAACGCCGACGACTACGGCATCAACCGCCTCCTGTTCTCCACATTGGTACGCCGCGACGAGAACAACAAGATCGTGCCGGACCTCGCCACCAAGTGGGACATCACCCCTACGCAGGGCACGTTCACGATCCGAAGCGGTGCCACCTGCTCGGACGGTACGCCCATCACCGCAGGCGTGGTAGCGGAATCGCTCAAGGTGTTCGCGTCCCCGGACAGCAAATCCAGCTTCCGTCCGCTCGTCCTGGGCGAGGGGCCCGCGATCGTCACGGCCGATGACGCCGCCGGTACCGTCACCGTGAAGCTGGCGCAGCCGTGGACTGACCTCCTTCAGGGCCTGAGCCTGCACGCCACCGGCATCGTCTGCCCTGCCGGCCTCAAAGACCCCAAGGCGCTGACCGCGGGGGACATCCCCGGGGCGTTCTCCGGGCCGTACACCCTGACCAAAAAGCAGCACGGCGTGGCCTACACGTTCACGCTCCGTGAGGACTACAAGGCCTGGCCTGAATACCAGACCGAAATCTCGGGTACCCCGGCCAGGACCATCGAGGCCAGCGTCAACGCCAACGCCAGCGCTGTGTCCAACGAACTCCTCACCGGCACCAAGGACCTTGCCACCATCCGAGGCAAGGACGCCACCCGTTTCGACGGCAACAAGGACTTCAGCACTCAAGTGATTCCGCAGGGCAGCCTGTACATGATGTTCAACGAGCGCCCCGGCCACCCCTTCACCGACCCGGCGCTGCGTAGGGCCGTTGCCCAGGCCTTGGATTCCACGGCCTTCAACCAGGCGACCTCCGGTGGCCTCGGCGAGCTCTACTCGTCCTTCGCCCACCCGGGCGTGCCGTGCTCCAACAAGGACGCTGGACTGCTCATCAAGTCAGACCCCGCCGCGGCGAAGGCCACCCTGACCGGCGTCAAGATCCGCATGGTGGGGGCACAGGTCTTCGGCCCCAACGGCGCCGCCAACACCTACGTCGCCGAGGCACTCCGGTCCGCCGGTGCCGACATTGAACTGCGCAACGTGGACCTGGCCACCTGGAGCACTGACCTGACCCAGAAGCTGGACACCTGGGACATCACCGTGATGGGCGGCATCAACGCCGGCGGCACCATGTACGGGGCGCTCTCCACAGTCATCGGAACTCCGGTGGAAAAGGGCGGCCTTAACTGGGGCGGCCTGGAGAACCAGCCCGTCCTGGACCTCGTGTCCAAGGCCATGACCCAGACAGATGACACCGAGCGTTGCGGGACCTACCAGGAAGCCCAGAAGCTCATGATCAGCGAGGCCCATGTGATCCCGCTGGCTAGCCTGCCCTCCCAGGTGACCATCCGTTCCGGCTTCGCCATGCACACCATGAATGGCCAGCCGGACGAGAGCACCATGCGGATCACGAAGTAGCCCGGTTACCAGCCATGACTGCTCCAAGCATTGCTGAAGCTTCCCGCACTCCCGGCGCAGGTGCCGGGAGTGCGGGGAGCCGCTACCTCCGCCACCGATGGGTGGGATTCTCGCTGCGCCGGCTCGGCGGGCTGCTGCTCTCCTTCGCCGTCCTGGTGACGGTGACGTTCCTGATTGTCCCGCTGATCCCCGGGGACCCGGCCGTCATCGCCGCCGGTGAAGGCGCCAACCCCGCCCAGATCGCCGCCGTTCGGGCAGAGCTGGGCCTCGACCTGCCCCTGCTCACGCAGTTCCTGAACTACGCCTCAGGCGTCCTGCGCCTGGACATGGGAGCCTCGTTTATCAGCGGCGAAAGCGTATCTGCCCTGATCTTCACGCGGTTCCCGTTCACCGCGGAGATCGCACTCCTGGCCATTGTGCTGGTGCTGGCCATTGCCGTGCCGCTGGGAATGGCGGTGGCCATCCTGACCCGCGGCGGCCGGAACAGATGGCTGGACGCAGGCTTCAACTTCGTCACCAGCCTGATCTACTCCGTTCCCCAATATGTGGTGGCCACCCTGCTGGTGGTGGTCTTCGCCGTGACCCTTCGCTGGTTCCCTGCAGCCGGTGCGGCAACCCTGAACTCGCTGGTGTTGCCCACCGCGGCCCTGATGCTGGGGCCTGCGTGCGTGATCTCCCGGATCGTGCGGCGCGAAACAGCGGCGGTACTGGAGAAGGACTACATCCGCACGGCGCACGGCTGGCGGCTCAGCGTGCTGCGGACCAACGCACGCTACGTCCTGCCCAACCTGGTGACCACCACGCTGACCCTTTCGGGCCTGATCCTGGCCGCCCAGCTGGGCGGCGCCGTGGTGATCGAAACCGTGTTCGCCTGGCCCGGACTGGGGCAGGGAATCGTCAACGCGATCCTGCAGCGCGACTACCCCGTGATCCGGGGCATCATCCTGGTCCTCGGGCTGCTGGCCACCCTCATCATCATCCTGGTGGACCTGATTCTGGCCATCATCGACCCCCGCAACCTCGGAGGAACCACCTATGACGTCTAGGTTTAGGAGCCGGGAATTCTGGACTCCGGCCATAGTGACCGGCACCGTGCTGATGATCGCCCTGATCCTCATTGCCGTCATTGCCCCGCTGACCCTGAAACAGGCAGCCGAGCAGCTCACCCCCAACGCAGCCCAGGGACCCAGTGCCGCGCACTGGCTGGGCACCGACGACTTCGGCCGCGACCTGCTGGCGCGCGCACTGGTGGCCACCCGGCTGACCCTGCTCATGACGTCCGGGGCGGCAGCGATCACGGTGCTCGCGGGCGTCGTGATTGGCCTGGTCATCTGGCTGTCCGGCCGGCGTGTCCGGGAGGTTGCCCTGCGCGTCCTGGAAACCGCAGTGGCCTACCCCAGCCTGATCTTCGCCCTGGTGATCGCCGCAGTGTTGGAACCTGGAGTTTCGTCGGCGGTCATTGCGATCGGGATCGCCGGGATTCCCGGCTTCGCCCGGATCACGGCCAACCTGGCCTCCTCCGTGTCCGGCAGCGAGTACGTGGTCACGGCCCGGCTCCTGGGCGTCAGCCCGGTCCGCATCGCCATACGGCACATGCTGCCGAACATGGCCGAGCCGCTGCTGATCCTCTCAGCCACCGTGTTCGCCCTTTCCCTGGTGGAGATCTCCGCACTGTCCTTCATTGGGCTCGGTGTGCAGTCCCCAGAGTATGACTTCGGCCGGCTCCTCAACGACAGCCTCGGCGCGCTGTACACGCAGCCGGTGGAGGCCGTTGGCCCGTCAATCATGATCGCGCTGACCGGCCTGTCAGTCATGCTGATCGGCGACGCCCTGGCCGCCCATGCCGACCCCAGGGCCAAGCGACGGTTCTTCCGCCGGGTCCTGCAGCGGAACCGCACCGTGAGCGTCCCGGCAGCGGACACAGCGCTGGTGCGGGTGGAGAACCTGCGCATCAGCATCCCGGGCCGCCATGAACTGGTGAAGGGCGTCTCCTTCGCCATCCACCCCGGCGAGGTGGTGGCGCTGGTGGGGGAGTCCGGCTCCGGAAAGTCACTCACCGCCATGGCCATTGCCGGCCTGCCTTCGGAGGACCTCGCCGTCGAGGCGCATCTGCTTCGCGTGGCCGACATGAACATGCTGGCCGAACCCAACCAGTCGCGGCTGGCCAAGGAAATCAGCATCGTCTACCAGGACCCCGGCACCACATTCAACCCGTCCCTGCGCATGGGGTCCCAGCTGACCGAGGTCCTGCGCACACATCTGGGCATGGGTGGCGCCAAGGCCCGGAAGATGATCACAGAGGCGCTCGCTGCCGTCAACATCACCGAGCCGGCCAAGCGGCTCCGCCAGCACCCGCACGAGCTCTCCGGCGGCATGCGCCAACGGGCCATGATCGCCGCATCCATCGTCACCTCACCCCAGCTGATCGTGGCGGATGAGCCGACGACGGCGCTGGACGTCACCGTGCAGGCGGAAGTCCTGCGCCAGTTCCGGCGCATCCACCGCGAGCAGGGAACAGCGATGCTGTTCATCTCGCATGACCTTGGCGTGGTGGAGGCGCTCTGCGACACCATCCTGGTGATGAAGTCCGGCGAGATCGTGGAACGGCTGACGTCCGAACAGCTGGCCGCACGGAATGTCCACCACCCCTACACCAAGGCGCTGCTGGCCGCGATCCCCGTCCTGGATCTCGGCCGCACGCCGGTCCCCGCAGGAGCTGACACACCATGAATCCACAAACCAACCTTGCCGTCACCGAGGCCGCGGCCGCCACAGGCACATTCGCCGCTGCGGTACGGCAGTTGAACGTCAGCTTTGGCTCCGCCCATGTCCTGAAGCACGTCACCCTGGCCGTTCCGTCAGGCCGGGTGGTTGGCCTGGTGGGCGAGTCGGGATCCGGGAAGTCCACGCTGGGCAAGACCCTGGTGGGGATCAACCGGCCCACCAGTGGCGAAGTGCTCATCGGCAACAAGGACTTCACCACGGTGCACGGCAAAGCCCGGCAGCAGATGCGCAGGGAGGTCCAGTACATTCCGCAGGACCCGTACTCCTCGCTCAGCCCGCGGCGCACCACGGGACAGACACTGGCCGAGGCCCTGGACCCGCGGGGAGCAGACCCCGTCAGGCACCGGGGCGCCATCGCCGCGGCACTGCAGCGCGTCAAGCTGGACCCGTCCGCGGCGGACAAATACCCGCACGAGTTCTCCGGCGGCCAGCGGCAACGGATCGCGATCGCACGCGCGCTGATGCTGGAGCCAAAGCTGGTAATTGCCGACGAGATCACGTCGGCACTGGACGTGTCCGTCCAGGCGGACATCATCCGGCTGCTGCAAGGAATGCGCGGCACCGTGGACAGCGCCATGCTGTTCATCTCGCACAACCTGGCCGTGGTGCAGGAGGTCTGTGACGACGTGGTGGTGATGTTCCAGGGCCGCATCGTGGAGCAGGGCACCATCGACGCCGTGTACCGCGACCCGCAGCACGAGTACACGCGAAAGCTCCTGGCGTCCGTTCCCGGGTCGCCGGAATTCACACTGGACTGACATTCCTCCCCGCCCGGGCCGCTCCATGCCGGAACGGCATGCAATTCCTGCAATATAGGTCATGGACGGCAGGTAGCCCAGCTCACATACTCGAAGGAAGCCAAAACCACTTTTTAGTGGACAACCCGTTCATCCGAAGGGAACACCCCGTGTCCGTCGCCCGAATACTTGAAGACGCCCGCGAACTCCACGGCGACATCGTGCAGTTGCGCCACGACCTCCACCGCCACCCCGAACTGGGCCTGGAACTGCCCCGCACCCAGGAGAAAGTGCTGGCGGCACTGTCCGACCTGCCGCTGGAAATCACGCTGGGCAAGGGCCTCACCTCAGTGGGCGCCGTCCTGCGCGGCACCGCCGGTGACCCGTCCGCCGTCGACCGCCCCACTGTCCTGCTCCGCGCCGACATGGATGCTTTACCGCTGCAGGAGGAAACCGGCGTCGACTTCGCGTCCGAGACGCCGAACCGGATGCACGCCTGCGGCCACGACCTGCACACCTCCATGCTGGTGGGCGCCGCGCGGCTGCTGGCCGAGCGGCGGCACCAGCTGGCTGGCGACGTAGTCCTGATGTTCCAGCCGGCGGAGGAACAGCTGGCCGGGGCCCCAATGATGATCGAAGAAGGCATTCTCGAGTTGTCCGGCCGCCAGGCCGACGCGGCCTACGGGCTGCACGTTTTCAGCGCCGGCGGCAACACCGGCCGGTTCGAAACCAAGGCCGGAGTGATGATGTCCGCCGCGGACGCAGTCTTCGTCAAGGTCATCGGCCGGGGCGGGCACGGCTCGGCGCCGCACCAGGCAAAGGATCCCGTCCCGGTGATGGCCGAAATGATCCTGGGCCTCCAGCACATGGTCACGCGACAGTTCAACGCCCACGACCCCGTGGTGGTTTCCGTGGGCATGGTCAAGGCGGGTGAAGCCATCAACGTCATCCCGGACACCGCCGAATTCGGTGCCAGCTTGCGGATGTACTCGGACGAAGCCCGCACCAAGATGCAGTCGGCCATCCCGCGCCTGCTCAAGGGCATCGCATCAGCCCACGGACTCGACGTGGACATCAACTACCACGTGGGCGGACGCGTCACTGTCACTGACGCGGCCCACACCGCCTTCGCCGCCGAGCAGATCCATGAGCTCTTCGGCGCCGAACGCCACCATAGCCTGCCCGCCCCGCTAGGCGGGTCCGAGGACTTCGCCGACGTTCTGGCCCGGGTACCGGGCAGCTTCATCTGCCTGGACGCCACCCCGCTTGGCGGCGGCCCGGACGCAGCCTTCAACCATTCACCCCGCGCCACGTTCGATGACAGCGTGCTGGTGGACGGAACCGCGCTGTACACCCAGCTCGCCCTAGCGCGGCTCGCCCAGCTCGCCGCCGCCTGACCCGGCCCTCCCGGCTCCCACCCAAGGAAACACCATGACCCACGATTCAGCTACCCGCGCCCACGATCAGGTGGCCGAGGTTTCGGCCCACCCGAACCCCGCCACCGTCGCGCCCACCAAAGCAACGAAAGAGCAGCGGCAGACCCTTCTCGCCACCGGTATGGGCAACGCCCTGGAATGGTACGACTGGGGAATTTACTCAGCCTTCGCCATCTACTTTGCCACCGAGGTGTTCAACCCCAAGGACCCGCTGGCCGCGCTCCTGGGAGCGATGGCCGTGTTCGCCGTCGGATTCGTCGCCCGGCCGGTGGGCGGTTTCGTGTTCGGCTGGCTGGCGGACCACCTGGGCCGCCGCGCCTCTATGATCTCCACGGTGGGCCTGGCATCCATCGGTTCCCTGATGATCGGCCTGGTTCCCACATACAGTGCCGCAGGAGCGTGGGCCGCGGTGGTGCTCCTGACCGCCCGCCTGCTGCAGGGCCTGGCGCACGGCGGCGAGATGCCGTCCGCCCAGACGTACATCGCGGAGTCGGCGCCCGCCGCGCGCCGCGGCCTGTGGTCCTCGCTGATCTACGTTTCCGGGACCTCCGGCATCGTGATCGGCCTGCTTTTCGGCTACCTCCTCAACCTGCTGCTGAGCAAGCAGGACATGCAGGCCTGGGGCTGGCGCGTCCCGTTCATCATAGGCGCCGTGCTGGGCCTCTACACCCTTATCGCACGGTCCCGGATGAAGGAAACCGAAGCGTTCACGGCCGCCAAGGCCACGACCCGCCCGCCCATCTGGCCCGAAATCCGCCGGAACTGGCGATCGGCCCTCCGGGTCATCGGGCTGGGCATCGGCGCCACCGTCTGCTATTACGTGTGGTCCGTCAGCGCAGTCCAGCAGGCCGTCCTGATCCACAAGATGGACCAGGGAACTGCGCTGCTGGCAAGCGTCCTCAGTAACGTGGTCCTCATCATCTCGCTGCCTTTCTGGGGCATGTTCTCAGACCGCTTCGGCCGCCGCGCCAGCATGATGATCGGCACCGGCGCGCCCGTCCTGCTGTTCCCGCTGCTGGTCAACACCGTGGGCCAGAGCTTCTGGTCCCTGTTCCTCCCGGCAACCCTCATCCTGGTGCTGATGGGCGCCACCCTCGCCGTAACCCCGGCTGTGTTCGCCGAAATGTTCCCCACCCGGATCCGCACTGTGGGCGTGGCCGTCCCCTACGCGGTAGCCGTGGCCATCTTCGGCGGTACTGCACCGTACCTTCAGAGCTGGTCCAACGCAGCCTTCGGGCCCTCGGCCTTCACGATCTATGTGGTGGCACTGTTGATCATCTCCACCGTGGTGGCGTGGAAGTTGCCGGAAACCAGAGGCAACGACCTGACGCAGTAGCCTCAGCATCCGGAAACCCTTTGGTGGTTCCGTCGTTGCGGGCCAAGGGCGGCTAGGGAATGATGCTGGTGGCCGAAGAGCGTTACGAGTGGTCATCGGCAACGGCACCCCAAGGGGGTGCGTCCGATCGGGAGGGCTGATCCGGTGGTTGGCGCGAGGGGACGCCGAACATGGTAGACGGCCCGGCACTGCCCTCCTGGTATGCAGACGGGCCCGGTCGGAGCTAGACAAGGCCTCACCGTCTTGCCTGTCATCAGGGTCAGGGCAGGCTTCTGACCGGCAACAAAAGGCAGAAGAATCAGGGTGTGCACAATGTGCACACCCTGGGCTTCGGATCGGGTCGTACTGGTGGCGGACTCGGCCGGATTGCAGAGGTTTTCGGGGGAGTGGCGTAAATTCAAGGGCAGGAACCCGGTTCGAGTCCCACCTCGGGCACAGTGTTTTCCCTCGTCAGGGGAGTTTTTGCGTTAATGTGTGGACATTGTCCCACTGCGGGTCCTGACACTGGCCGCGGACTCTGCCTGGCGCCGCGGTGACCTATTCGGTTATGTGGGAGGCGGGTTCAGGTTCTTGGCTCGTGGGCCCTCCGCCTGCTGAATTCTGGGGTCCTTCGGACCTCCTCTCGAGATCGCTGTGGTGGCCAGTTGGTCTATCACCTATTCATGGGCTGGGGTTGTACTGACGGCATGACTAGGACGAGTTTTCTTCGAGATATCTCTTCTTGTTCGAGTCTGTTGGGCGCCTCGGTGACCGCTGCGGCATGCGTTGGTCCGGCCAAAGGCGTGTGGACAGTGTCCACACCATCTCTCAGTGATTCGCTGGCTCATTGGGGGGCCCCAGTTTGGCTGATTTCCGCTGACATAGCTTCATGCACTTTGGCCTCAGTAACGACATGACTACCACGAAATGCACCGGCGTGCCACGCAATTCGCAGATCTAAGGCTGCTGATCGATGGACCCGTTGTCGACCGGAAGCGGTGCGCTGTTGGCCAAGGTCCGGTCCAATATGCTGCATCGGCTGGTTTAGGGCTGCGTTGCTGGCCTATCCCTCCGCGGAGCACACGCAGGAGTGGAATGCCGATGCGTACCGGTGGGACGCCGCGGTGTTCGACTGGCTCCGAAACGAACCGTCGTCGTCTGCCGCCGTATCCCCATGACTGCGGACTAGGACGCTTCGAGGCCCCAGGGCCGGACGGCCGGGTCCTTGTCCATGTTCCAGCCGGCAACGATTCCAGAGCCGATCATCATGGCGTCCGCGGTTCGGGTTTCTTTCCTTGAGGCTGGCAGGGTGATGCGGTTTGTCGGTTCGATGGTGCTACCGCGGTAGACGAATTCGGCGTTGATCTGGCTGGACTGGGTCGCCGTCAGCGGCAGTGTCAGGCCGTCGCGGGGATCGCCGTCGTACGGTGAAACGGTGTCGTCTCCGACGAGGAGCCCATCACGGATGGTCATTCCGCGCTCTGCCAGTGCACATGTCAGTGCTGCGATGGTAGCGGCGTGTGGTTTGGGGTGCCCGGGTTTCTGGGGCTCGGAGGTGTACACGGCGAAGAGCACGCTCGCGGCGCTCGTGTCATGGGCGAGATAGTCGGCGACGGTGGGGGCGTACCTGACCCCGCCCTCCCGGTTGGGGAGGTCAACCCTGAGCGTTGCCCCCACGCGGTTGGCATCCAGGGTGATGCACACGAGGCTCTCGTGCGGCCAAAAACCGAGCGTGTGCCCAACGAAAGGGACTGCCCCCGGTTTTGTTGACTCCTTGACCTAGCGAGCTGGTGCTCGTGGAAGGATGTTGACCATGCCTAGGCTTATGGTGCGGAGTTCCGCCAGGATGTTATTGATGTGGCCCGTAAGGGCGAGGCGCCGCTGGCGCAGATTGCCAAGGATTTCGGGCTTTCGGTCACGACGTTAAAGCGCTGGATTGCCATCGCCGAACGTAAAGATTCCGGGGCCGGGCCGGCTGCGGCTGAGTCGGCCGAGATGCGGGAGCTGAAGAAGCGTAACCGCTTGTTGGAGCAGGAGAATGAGATTCTGCGCCGGGCTGCTGCCTATTTGGCCAGGGACATCAACCCAAAATGATCTACCCGCTGGTCACGGATCTTGCCGCCGACGGTGTCCCCGTGGCGGTGACCTGCAGGGTGTTGGAATTCAGCAAGCAAGGCTATTACCGGTGGAGAGCCAGCCCGGTGACGGAACGGGAGTGGGCGGATGCGCACCTGGTCAACGCCGCCCTGGACATTCACGTTGACGATCCTGCCTTCGGCTACGGTTCATCGCCGACGAACTCCCTGAGAAGGGTATTACGGCGGGCGAGAACAGGGTCCAGCGTCTGTGCAGGGACCACCGGATCTGGTCGGTGTTTTCCAAGAAGCGAGGTTTGAACCGGAAGCCGGGACCACCGGTCCACGATGACCTGGTGGAGCGGGACTTCACCGCCGCGGCACCGAACGAACTGTGGCTGACGGACATCACCGAGCACCCCACCGGCGAAGGGAAGCTCTACCTCTGCGCGATCAAGGACGTCTATTCCGGCAGGATCGTCGGGTACTCGATGGACTCGCGAATGAAGTCCTCGCTGGCGGTCGCTGCGCTGGAGAACGCCGTGCGGGCACGCCGTCCGGCAGGAACGGTGGTGCACTCGGATCGAGGATCCCAGTTCCGGTCCCGCCGGTTCGTTGAATCGCTCCGGCGCCACGGGCTAACCGGCTCGATGGGCAGGGTGGGTGCGTGCGCGGACAACGCTGCAATGGAGTCGTTCTTCTCGCTGCTGCAGAAGAACGTCCTGGACCGTCACCGGTGGCTCACACGCCAGGAACTCCGGCTGGCGATCACGACCTGGATCGAACGGACCTACCACCGCCGGCGACGGCAAAGACGGCTGGGAAAACTCACGCCCATCGAATATGAAACAATCAACCGGACCGCGCTCACAGCGGCCTAAGACCCCGAGTCAACAAAAGCCGGGGCAGTCCCAAACTGAGGACATCGGCTGGGGTTTTGATGGTGAGTGGTTCCATGTTCCTTCTCCTTCAGCGACTGGCGGGCACCGGATGTGTCTGTCAGATTTGTGCGTCGTTCTGATAAACGGAGTCACCGCTGGGTTTGAGGGGCCGGAGTGCAACTTGGGGAACCGGGAACGATCCGGAATTTCGCGAGGAAATAAGCGACAAAGGAGCGCCGAACAAAATTTTGGGTCGTAAGCGGCGCGTAGCGCCCTGGTTGTGTGGAGGGCCCGCCCAGCGATGATGGACGATCAGGATGACAAACAGCGAAGTTGCTTCTGGTGGTTCATGGAGGTGGGGGAGTGGGGCGGCATGACGCCACTTGGTCTCGACGTCCGCGGCAAGCACCTTGCGATGCTACCGAGGAGTTTGATTCCGGCTCTGGCTGGTCGACGCCTTCCAGAGCGGGTTTGAGGCGCCCGCAGAGTGTGTGGCGGACATGATCAAGGGCGCTGGAAACCAGGAAGTCTGCGTCCTCTGCTTTGTAACGCGGACCTGGGGCCTTTATGCTCCAAGTTAGATGAGGCTGGAAAACTGCGTTCAAGCAGCATGTCAATCGCGGCCCTAGGAGCGCGGGTCAGTAGTCGGCCGGGTTCTTAAAACGCCGTGTGAATTGCCGGGGTGCGGGAGGGGTGGCTGGAAGAATCGGGAGTATGAATTCCGGTTCCCAGGATGGCCTTTTTGATGAAGCTCTCGTGGAGCGGGTGGAGCGTTTTGATGACGGGATCGTTGAGGCCGGTGCTGGTGTGAAGAAGCGGTTCAAATCCTTTGAGCCGGACGCGGTGATGCTGGTCCCGCCGTCGCTGGATGAGTGGTTGCCGGGCAATCATCTGGCCCGGTTCATCGCTGATCTGGTGTCCCGGGAGCTGGATCTGTCCCGGTTCTACGGCTCGTATGGGAAGACGAAGGGCCAGCCGCCGTATGATCCGCGGTTGATGGTCCGGGTCCTGCTTTACGGTTACTGCGTCGGGGTGCGTTCCTCCCGGGAGTTGGAGCGGGCGTGCGTGGACGTGGTCGCGTTCCGTTGGCTGGCCGGGCAGCAGGCACCGGATTTCCGGTCCATCGGCCGGTTCCGCAAACGCCATCTCGCGGCGTTGGGGAACGTGTTCCTGCAGGCGCTGGAACTCTGCCGGGCCGCGGGCATGGTCTCGTTGGGCCGGGTTGCCCTGGACGGGACGAAGGTGCGGGCCAACGCGTCCCGGCGAAAGGCGATGAGCTACGGACGGCTGACCGAAAAACAGAGGATCCTCGCCGCGGAGGTCTCGGACATGCTCGCCGACGCCGAGGCCGTGGACAGGGAGGAGGATGCCCGGTTCGGGGCGGATACGCGCGGCGATGAGCTCCCGCCGGACCTGGCCGACCGGCAATCGCGGCTGGCGAAGATGGCCGCGGCCCGCAAACAGCTCGAAGAGGACGCGGCAGCCAAAGCACGCCAAGAGGCGGAGCAGAAAGCCCGGGACCGCGGCGATGACGACGGGGCGGCTGCGGCCAAGGGTGAGGAAGCCGCGGCCAAAGCGGAGGTCAGACCGAGGGCCCAGCGCAATTTCACGGACCCCGACTCCCGGATCATGAAGACCGCAGACGGCTCGTACCACTATTGCTACAACGCCCAGGCCGTGGTCGACGCGGACCATCAGGTCATCGTCGCCACCGATCTGAACAACACCGCGGTGGACGTGCAGCAACTGGTCCCGATGACCGAACGCACCGCCGAAACCCTGGGCCGGATGGCCGCCCAATGGACCATTGATGCCGGATATTGTTCAGCAGCCAACCTCGAACACGTGAAGGAAATCGAGGCCGCCGGCGGGACCGAGTTCTTCATCGCGACCGGCCGGCTCAAACACGGCGAAAAGGTTCCCGAGACGCCCCGGGGCAGGATCCCGGCCACCGCCACACTCCGGGAACGGATGGCGAGGAAACTCAAAACCAAGAAGGGCCGGGCCGTTTACGCGCGGCGCAAGGCGATCATCGAACCGGTCTTCGGGCAAATCCACACCCGCCAGGGCAAACACGTACTCCTGCGCGGCCTCGAACAGGCCAAACACGAGTGGGAACTGATGGCAGGCTGTCACAACCTGCTGAAATTGTTCACTTTCAAAGCCAAAGCCGGTCTCAACGCCCCGGCCGGAGCCTAACCCACGGGCCAAGGCGGCCACGGCTGCCCGGCCATCAAGATGGCAACGTGTCACCGGTCAGTAGACAGGACCACCCCTGGATGACGGAAACCACTACCGCCCCACGCTCCTAGGAGTGAGCTGCCACAGAGATCTCGGACAGTGGGCCCTCTTAAAATGGGGTCTACCGAAAGTTGAGATCAGCATGACCGCATCACGCAAGCGATTTACCCAGGAGTTCAAGGACGAGTTGTGCCGCGAGGTGATCAACACGTCCAGGCCGATCAAGGACGTGGCCACCGCGTACGGTGTCGGCCCCGAAACGCTCCGCAACTGGCTGGTCAAGTACCGGGCGGCCAACGGCGGCACGGAGGTGGATCTGACGGTGTCGGAACGGGCCCGGCTGAAGGAGCTCGAGCGTGAAGTTCAAGAGCTGCGGGCGGAGACTGCCTTTTTGAAAAAAGCCAGCGCTTACTTCGCGCGGGAGCAGCGGTAGTGAGCAAGTATGAATTCATCGATTCCCAAAAAGCTGAGCCCGCCAACTGAATTCGGTAGTGAGAATGTGCCGCTGGCTGGCCGTCTCGACGTCGGGTTTCTATCACTGGGCCACCCGCCCGCAATCGGCCACCTCGGGGCGCCGCCGGGCCCTGACGGCGCGGGTCCGGCATTACTTCGAGGAGTCCGAGGGCACGTACGGGTACCGGCGCATCCACGCCGATCTCGCCGCGGAACAGACCGAGTGTTCTCCGGAGTTGGTGCGGCAGATCATGCGCTGCCAGGGCCTGGTGGCCTGTCAACCACGTCCGTTCCGCGTCACCACCGAGGCTGATGCTGAGGCGGCCGCGGGCATGCCCGACCTCGTCAAGCGGGACTTCACCGCGGACCGTCCCGGGGCGAAGTTCGTCGGCGACATCACCTACATCCACACCTGGCAGGGATTCGTCTACCTCGCCACCGTCATTGACTGCTACTCGAAGAAAGTCGTCGGCTGGTCCATCGCCGATCACATGCGCACCGGGCTCGTCGCCGATGCGCTCAAGAACGCCGCCGCCACAACCCGGATCGAGCCTGACGCGATCTGGCATTCCGATCGGGGCAGCGTGTACACCTCGACCGAGTTCAGGGCCCTGGTGATCGGCCTGGGCATGCGCTCGTCGATGGGACGCACCGGCGTGTGCTGGGACAACAGCATGGCCGAATCGTTCTTCTCAGCCCTGAAAAACGAGCGTGTGTACCGGACTGTTTACGCGACAAAATCACAAGCCCGGAGCGACGTCATCCGGTACATCGAGGGTTTTACAACAGCCGGCGCCGTCACTCCGCGCTCGGTTACCGGCGGCCTAACGAAGTCCACTATGGTTATCAACAGCCAGCCTTGGCAGCGTAGAAGAATCCACTAATTCCGCTGTCCGAAATCCCCGCAGCAGCTCAGAGCGACATGTGCGCTGTTATCGGCGTTTAAGTGCAGGTACGGTGGAATCGGCGGCACGTAGGTGCAGCTGACACGGGCAGCAGGGAGCGCGACCGCGCTCCCACGGTGTGCACAGGTGCGAATCCATATGCCGGTTCTGCCCCTACGGGCGGATCGAAAGTGTCAGGATGGGGTCGAAGAGCCTCACGAGTCTCCGTCAGAGAAGGAAGAAACGAGCCCTATTCTGACGGCTCCGAGCCAATCACCTGACGTCAGCTTGGTGTGTACTCGATCCAGACCAGTCCACTAGCTAGTGGGGCGCCAGATTGACAGACGCCCAACACGCTCCTCGCAAAGAGTATGCCAGCACCACTTGTGTCGGGAACCCGCCGTGTGGAAGAGCCGGCCCGGTCTCGCTAGGTCAGGAAATACGGCCGGGACTTGCCGTTTTGGCAAGGCTCCACTGAAGTTCAAAGGGCAGCACAGCCGCCATGGACCTTTTCGTGCAGCAGATCATTTCCCGGCTGTCGCACATCACCGGCTGCTGAATAAACACTAAAACCTGCCTGCCGCAGGATACCCTCAAGCAAATGCCGCATATCGGCTTCGTCGTCCACAACGACAGCTACCCCAAGATCGTCCATGATTACCCCGTCGCGCGAAGATGCTCGACCTCCGCCCAGTACAGAGGCCCTCTTCACCGCACACTGCCCACGCTACACAATGCACAAAGCCACGCGACATCAGAGGTGAAGCCGATAGTTAGTGACAGCCTCAACCGCAGACGGGCCAGGAACCTCCCAAAAGGTCCGCCCCCGGGGCGAACCACAGTGGCCGATCACCAGCGGCAGACCGCGTTTCACCGCCACCACCAGGATCCACGCCAGGTGCCACCGCTGCACGCCCACCGAAAGGGTCGTCAAAAGATTTCCTTTGTCCGAGGAGAAACCCGGAGGGGCCGGCCCCAAAAGGCTGCGCCCCAAATGTTGTGAGGGAGTAAGTGTCGTCGGGGGCATATGAATCTACTTTCTTGACATTGCAGGAGGCACGGCGTCCGATGGGTCCGTCAAGAACCGCCTGAATCCACTTGGTGCTTCTGCTGGCTTTCGCTTCAAAATTCCCGGTGGGATGCAGCCTGCAGCGTCCTTGCTGCAGGCAGTCGTCTTCCGTCGCGTTGGGCCGGGCGCTCTCAGCTAGCCCGGCCCAACGCGGTTCGCTCAGTTAACTTGGGTGGGTTCATTTGGGACGGCGGCGGTTCGGCGGTCAAAGACGTGCGCTCCAACTTCTTGTTCGGCCTGATGCCGGATGGAAAGATCCAAGCCGGAGCGGTCCCGCACTAAGGAGACGGCCACGAGGGAAATAAGTGTCATGCCCACGAGGTATAGGGATACGGCTTCCGTTCCTCCGGTGGCCTGTACGAGCGCGGTGGCGATTGTGGGCGCAAAGGCACCGCCGAGGATCGCACCCAGGGCGTAGGAGATGGAGACGCCGGAGAAGCGCACAGAGGCCGGGAACATCTCGGAATACAGGGCTGCCTGCGGGCCGTACGCAAGTCCCAGACCAACGCTGAAGATGGTCATCGCCACGTAGAGCATCGGCAAGGAACCGGTGTTGATAAGCCAGAAGAGCGGAAAGCAGGCCAGCAGCTGGGCGCCGAAGCCTAGGAAATAAGTGTTCTTGCGGCCAATTTTGTCCGAGAGGTAGCCGGCGAGGTAGGTGAAGACGAACCAGACTCCAGCGCCGTAAGTGACCGCGACGAGCACGTCGGTGCGTTCGTGACCGACAGCGGGGCTGGACGCGTAGCTGGGGATGAAGCCGCCGGTTGCCATATATCCTGCAGCGTTGTTGCCTGCGAAGATCAGGGCAGCGATGACCACGAGCAGTCCGTGACGTCGGAACAGTTCCACGATCGGTATCCGGGGTTGATGCTCCTATAGTCGTCAAATCGAGCATGCCGTTTGATTCAGGACTGGTATGACGTGTTTGTCCGCTGAAAATCGCTTCCAATCCAGAGTGCTCGTTGCGCACCGGAGAAACACCATTTCTCCGGAGTCATTGACTCGGACCGCCGTTTCCTCAAGCGGAACGGCAAGGACAGCTGCGGCTGCGGTAAACATCTGAGCGGTAATCGCAGCAGCCAACGGTCCAGGGGCCGGTGTAGGCCACTTTGGAATCTGACAGCCGGATCAGCGTGTGAGTGTCCCGCCCTGGCTGTTCCGATTCCAGGTTGGATGTGAGACGTTCGGCAGTCCAGGAAACGGGTGCAAATGGGGCCTAGGCAGGGCCAAGTCATGCGCTGGTTGGAAGCCCATGGGTCACGGCCCGGGACAGGAGGGCTCCGGCGGTCCACCGCATCGAGGCGATGGCCTCTTCCCGACTAAGGCCTGCAACATCAGTAAGCCAGACCAGGGACTCGATTCCAGTGGCACTTCGGATTGCTAAGACCAGTCGATGAATATCCTGATCCGTCATATTCCCTTGGAGTGGCGCAAGCGCCTCCGTGATCCAGCCAATCGCCCGGCCCTTCCGGAGCGGAAGGTCATGCCCTTCACTGTCAGTCGGCTCAAGCGAAAGCCGCAGCATCGTGCGTTGCTGGGATTCAGTTTCGACAATCATTCTGGTGAACTCCACGATCACCGCATCCAGCCGTTCTGCCACACCCGCAGGCGGAGACGCCGGCAGCAGCGATGTCCGTGCGGTTTCCGGATGGGCGGCTGCCAATAACTCCCGCTGTCCAGCGAAATACCGGTAGGCCGTACTCCGCGCTATCCCTGCGGCATTCGCAGCATCATCCACCGTAGGGGAAAGACCGGCCGCAACCAGGGAGCGCGCGGCCGTAACCAAGGCATCCATTGTGCGGCGCTTCTGACCAGTCCGGCCAACGTCGGCGTAAGGTCTTGACATAACCACCATGATACACAAGTCTTGTTATGGGACATTAGTCCCATATATCTTCCCCCCACTCATCGAGGCGAGCACAATGGAGACGAAAAAGACCGCATCAGCGATAGTCCGGCAGCCAGGGGAAGGGGCCAGGCGCTGGTTCTTCGGCGGAGGAGTGCAGACATGGAAGGCGACGGAGGAAGAAACCGCGGGGGCTTTCCTTCTCTTAGAAGTTGAGATGGTCCTCAACAAAGTCACTCCCATGCACACCCATCCGGACTCCGACGAGACCCTCTACGTCCTGGCCGGGGAGATCCTGATGAATATGGACGGAACCGAACACCAGGTCGCTGCTGGCGGGGTGACCATCGCCCCGCGCGGTGTCCCGCACGCCTTCAAGGTCCTGCAGGAGGGGACCCGTGTACTGTGTCTCCACACCCCCGGCAGTGCCCAAGCGTTCTACGACGGCGCCAGCGAACCTCTCGACCCCGGGAACGAGACGGGCCTGGTGGACTTTGACCGCATCCGGGAATCAGGACGGGTGAACGGCGGCATTAACATAGTCGGGCCTCCCCCGTTTCCGCAAGCCGAGGACTGACGCCGCGGCTCCAGGCTGACCGCCGACCACAATCCGGTCCGGCCCTTTCCGGTGGCGGGGCGGTCTCCCCCGCTTGGCACTGCTGGGCGCCATCGACGCTGGCGCGGGTGCAGCCAGAATCCAGCGAACGCGTAGAAACCCGACCTTCAATCCGGGATCGACATTGTTCTCGACCGCGTCACTGTGCGCTACTTGTGGCTTGCGGGTGGACCGGTCGATGTCGCCGACCGAGACCACCTTCTGACCCACGTCCCTCATGCACGCATCGAGACCTGATCCAATCTGGGCCACATGGCGCACCCGGCCGAACCCGATCAATTCGCCGCCCGCATCTCCGAGTTCGTCATCGGCGCCTACTGAAGCGTGACATATCGAGATCCCCTCGGGTGCGTAGGACGCCCAACTTCAGCGTGACCCGCTCCTCCCTGCCGGCCTACAAGGGCGCGCTGTGTTCGCGGACGTCGCCTCCGGTAGCAGGACAACGAACGGGTTTGCCACTCGGCCGAACGCCCGTCAAGCTTAGGTAGTCCGGGTTGCAGCTGCCTGCTGGGTCAGCCATTGGCGGTAACTCTTGGCAAGTGCATCGTTACGAATAAGGCTTCGTTCCAGACTGGAAATTTTGGAAGGCCAATGACCGAGCTCGCGGGCTGCGGTCGTGATAGTGAATCCAAGTTTGGTGCGCATCTGGCGCAGGTCGGCGTTGCTTGGTGCCGGCTGAGGGTTGGTGATCTGGCGGTAGAGTTCCCGGGCTGCGTAGCGTTTGAGACAGCGCATCGTTTCCCGTTTGCTCTTGCCTTCGGCGGTGCGCTTGGCCACGTAGTCCTTAGTCCGCTGGCACGAGCCCATACGCACCAGTACCACCTGATGCAGGGCACGGTTGGCATTGCGGTCACCGCCTCTGCTGAGCCGGTGACGGGTCGTTTTGCCCGAGGACGCGGGTATGGGCGCAACCCCGACGAGGGCGGCGAACTGGGCCTCATTCCCAAGACGGTCCGGATTGTCCCCAACGGTGACCAGGAGCTGGCTGGCCACTTCGGTTCCCACACCTGGAAGGTCGCAGAGCATCGGCGCGTAGGTATCAAGGATTTCCCGGAGCGCGGCGTCCGCGGCCGCTATTTCTGCCGCGAGGGACTGGCAACGGGTGGCGAGAGCCTTCAACGCCAACAGACACACGTACTCAGGGTCAGCAATATGGCCCGAGGGTCTGGAGCGCTGCAGTGCCGTGATCATCGCCGCAGTTCCCAAACCGCGGTATTTCGCCCGGAGGTTGTCCGAAGCCGACACGAGAAGGCCCTTGATCTGATTGATGGCAGCGGTGCGGGCCTTCACTGCCGAGGTGCGCCCGGCACGCAGGATTCGCAGGCATTCCACGGGACCATCCTTGGCCTTCGGGATCGCTGTGGTCCGGCCGTCGAGTACCGATTGAGCGGCTTGGTAGGCGTCCAACGGATCTGATTTGCCCTTCAGCCGGCGCGCAGCCCGGTTCGGTCGGTTCACCTCCAGCACACACAGACCTTCACCGCGCAGGGTCCTGGCGATTTCGGCGCCGTAAGAACCCGTCCCTTCGACCCCTACTGCAGCGACAGGGCCATAGCTGGTTATGAACTCCACAATCTTCCGATACCCGGAACCCACGGCCAGGAATTCCTTGTCCGCAAGAGGCTTGCCGTATTCGTTGATGACAGCCACATGGTGCGTGTCGGCATGGGTGTCGATACCTGCGATGACTTTAGTTGTTTCGTTTGCCAAGATGGAAAGGTGCCCCTCAGTCGCGTGGTCAATGGCTGATTGAATGGGGCGCGGGCCAGGTGGGCAGACAAAACGGTAATGGGACTGGTCGAATCAGGCTCCTATGAAGTCATGTCCGCCTGGCTCAACACCCCTTTGACGGACCTTGAACCGGCGGACAGATCAACAGGAAGACAGCACCGGAGGCACGTCAGTTTTTTGGGGAGTCACACCGGCCCAAGACCGTTTCCAGTATTACCGTTTTTTGGCTGCGGCAATTTCTTGGAAGACGGGGGATTCGTCCACTGCGCGGCGGACAAAGTAGCCAACGACGATGAGGACGATGCTCAGTAGGAAGGGTACGCGCCATCCCCATTCAAGGAAGGCCGCCCCGGGGAGATTACACCGGTCATGAGCGCTGTGACGCCGGTGGCCAGGAGCAGCCCCAACGGGACGCCCAGCTGGGGGAAGGCCCCGGCCCGTCCGCGGCGGTCGCGGGGGGGCGTGCTCGACCGCCATCAGGACAGCACCACCCCATTCACCGCCGGCGGAGATGCCTTGCAGGATCCTCAGCAGCAGGAGCATGATCGGGGCGAGAGCCCCGGCAGTCGCGTAGGTCGGCAGGAAGCCGATCAGGGTGGTGGCCGCGCCCATGAGGATCAGGGTCAGCACGAGCATGGCGCGGCGCCCGAGCTTATCTCCGTAATGGCCGGCAAGGAAGGCACCGAGAGGCCGGAAGAGGAAGCTGATGCCGACGGAGGCGAACGACAACAGCAGAGGTGGCGACCTCTGCGGCTGCCTGTAGAACCAGCCCGCACTGGAAGGAATGGGCGTGTAGGCTACCAGCTACATTCTGCGTGGCCTTGACCGCACTCCGGTATCGGTCGGCGCGCTAGAGGCAAGGGCATTTATGCCTCTTGCCAGCCGTTGGCCGGGCGGCTTGCTTCGGCGACTTTTGCAGTGTCTACGAATTGTTCGAAGCGGACGATGAGTCCGCCGCGAACGATGAAGTGGTGGGCCACCCGGACGTTCAGGGGATTCCCGCTGGCCCGGTGCTTGGCGGTATATCTGGCCAGTACCACCACGTTTTCGCCTTCAACGACGTATGTGTCGTCGTGGGCAGCCCAGCCGTCCCAATCCCGGCCGAGGATTTCCATCACGTTCGACGTGACGCCCGCGGGTGTCCGGTAGGTTCCGGCGAGGGGGAAGCCTGCCATCTCCGTCCACTCGACATCCGGGGCCATAGTGGCACGGAGCGCTTCGAGGTCACGGGCCGCTGATGCAATGTACTGCCGGCGGACGACGTCGCGTGGCGAGGTTGAGGGGGCAGGCTCGGCGGTATCGTTCAGCCCCATGTCATTTCCCCCTTGGCGACCTTGGGCCCGAGTTGCGCAGCAATGAGCATCCCGGAGTTCGGATAATTTTCGATCAGGGCAGCGGTGACAGACGCCGCGTCAGCTGAGCGAGCGAGGATCCGCTCGAATTCTTGGAGGTAGGACCTGGTGTAGTTGATACCAGAGGCGTCGTTGGCGGTTCCCGGCAGTCGGTGGCCTGCGATGACGAGTTCGGGTTTCAGGGCCTGCATCTGGTCAAGGAGCTCGATCCATGCCGAGCGCTTTTCGGGAGTTGCAGTGTCTGCGGTCCACACATGTTCCTCCTGGAAGACCAGGACCCCGCCGACTACTGCGTTCTGGTCCGCGCTAAAGAGGTAGTGCCTGTCGGGGAGAATCTCCGAGCCGCCCCGGAGTTCGAAGCGGTACCCCTCAAGATCGATGGCGTCCGCTGTCAGGGGAGTGATCGTTGCCAGACGGGTTGGTAGGTTGGCCCCCAACGCTGTCCAAGCCTTGAGCTTGCCCTCGTAGGTTGCCTGGATGTGTTCAATCACGATGGGGGTGGCCAGGATCGTAGCATTCGGGAACGCGTCGGCGATGACTTCCAGGCCGAAGTAGTAATCGGGGTCGGCGTGGCTAATGAAGACCGTTTCCAGGTCCTTGCCGGAGTCCAGGACTGCCGCAACGAGTCGGTGGCCATCAGCCAGGGTAAAGCCGGCGTCCACGAGGAGAGCCTTTGAGGGGCCGGTAATCAACGTTGCTGACTTGTTGGGTGAACCTGCGGGGAAGTCGAGATCGAAGACCTCAAAATTCAGTGACATGGTGGTGAACCTTTCTCGGATGTCCCCGGAGAACTGTCCGGGGCGAGTCGCGCAAGGCACGCTCACTCAGGTCCAACAATAGCTGACCAGTCAGCTATTCCTGGGGGTAGGACCCATAATAGTCACGGCATGATCGGCAGCTCCCGCGCGGCGTGCTTGCTGATCTTTTTCACGGCAGCCGAGAATACCTCCGCCTCCCCGGGTGAGAGCAGGTTGAGGAGGTGCCGTTCGATGTTTTCTACGTGGCGGGTACTGGCGCGAAGGAGCAAATCTTCGCCGTGTGCGGAGAGACGGATCAGCTGGATCCGGGCATCAGAAGCGGAGTTCTCGCGTTCGATCAGACCCAGCGCTGACGCGCGCTGTACCAACCGGGTGGCTCCGCCGGAGGTCAGCACCCGGGCCTGGGCGATGTCCCGCACCGGGATTCCCTGACTTCCGGCCCTACCTGCCAGAAGTAGAAGTTCGAAAATGGAATGACTGATGCCGAACTCCTCTTCCAGGTCGCGCCCAAGGAGATGCTCCAGCCGGTTCGCCGCACCGAGGAGACGACCGAAGGCGAGGACACGATAGTCATTGGCAGCCTCTTGGCCGGACCCGAATTCCTCTACTCCGCTCACAGTTCAACACTACGCGGCGCAGGGTGATGTGTTGAGCATAAGCCTGCTGGCTGCTCGGGGAGCGGCTACTCACCTCTTCAGCGTGCTGAGTGGGGGCAGCGCCGTCGTTGTTTCTTATCGTCGGACGCGCGGATCCGGCGCCCTGTTACAGGCCAAGAGGCCCATAGCGGGCCGCGGCTACGCCCAGGGCAAGAACGCCCAGAACAATATTGATGATGACGTTGGGAGTTTCCTTCCGTCGACCATGCGTGATGGCTGCGCCGGCCATGAGAAGGACAAGGCCTGCGGCGGCCGTGGGCACCAGGAACGTCGCGACGTTCAGCAGGGCGGGCAGGACCAGGCCCAGCGCACCGAGAATTTCGAGTGTGCCGATGCTCTTCACTGCGCCGTCGGAGAAGTTCTCCACCCAACCTTGGCCTGCGGCGGCGAGTTTGGCTTTGGGTTGGGCGACCTTCATGGTTCCGGCTGCAAGGAAAAGGAGCGCGAGGGTGGCGGTGATGACCCAGAGGGCGATGTTCATGATGGTCTTCTTTCGTAGTGCGTGTTTGAGTGTGGGAAAAGTAAGCGGGATCAGGCGGCCGTACTTGACTGACCGCCCTCCGCAAGGATTTCGCGGACCATGGGCACCACCTTGCTGCCGTAGAGTTCCACGGCCTTGAGGCGTGCACTGATCGGCTGGGCTCCGGAGGTGAAGATGAGGTCGAAGCGGCCGACGTCCAGGGAGCCTACGGCGCGCGCGATCCTCTTTGCGACGGTCTCGGGAGAGCCGACGTACATGGAGCCATGCTGCGTTTCTGCCTCGAAGTCTTCACGCCGAACAGGCGGCCAGCCACGGAGGGCTCCGATGCGGTCCCGCACCACCTTGTAGTGGGGCCAAAAGATTGACTTGGCTTCGTCATCGGTGTCTGCGATGAATCCCGGGGAGTGCATTCCCACCGGCCACGCCGTGGTCCCGAATTCGCCAGCCGCCCGCTTATAGAGATCGATAAAAGGCATGAACCGTTCCGGTTGTCCGCCTATGATGGCGAGCATGAGGGGAATCCATACCTCGCCGTGCGAACTACCGACTGAGGCGTGCCGCCCACGCCCACCCAGGTTTTCAGCCCACCCTCTGTCTTGGGATAGACATCGGCATCCACCAACGGAGCGCGGGTGGTGCCGCTCCATGTCACAGGTTTCTCATCGAGGAGCCTGGCGAAGAGTTCAATCTTTTCTTCGAACAGGACGTCGTAGTCTTTGAGGTCGTAGCCGAAGAGCGGGAATGACTCCGTGAAGGATCCTCTGCCTAGGATCACCTCGGCCCGACCGCTTGAAAGTGCGTCCACTGTGGCGAACCGCTGAAAGACCCGCACCGGGTCATCGGAGCTGAGTACCGTGACCCCGGAGCCGAGGCGGATACGTGAGGTGCGGGTGGCCATGCCGGCCAGCACCGTCTCCGGTGCTGACACGGAGTATTCCGAGCGGTGATGCTCACCCACGGTAAAGACGTCGACTCCCAGGTGGTCGGCCAGTACGGCCTCGTCCACCAACTGCCTAATGGCGCGGGCATGGCTCGCAGGTACTCCGGCGTCGTCTAGGGGCACATCGCCGAACGTGTCCAGTCCAAAGATCACTTCGCTTCCTACTCTCTGATTGACGTGTCAATCATTTAATTGACACGTCAATCATCAGCCCGTATGGTTGACGTGTCAAGCGAGGACGGGGTAGTCGTGGATAAGAACAACAAAACTGCTCGGCGGAGTCCAAGCCGGAATGAACTGGCCGTGTGGCGCGAGTACGTCGAGACGTCAGAGATGCTTAGGCAGGCGTTGGCAGCCGGACTGCAATCTACTTCCAACGTCTCCCCGAGTGACTACTCCGTACTCTTGGCCCTCAGTGAAGTTGAGCAGCACCGGTTGCGATCCTCGGTACTCGCGGAGGGAATCGGGTGGGAGCGAAGCCGCCTTTCACATCACCTTGGGCGAATGGAGAAGCGGGGGCTGATCCGGCGCAATAAATCCGACTCTGACAGCAGGGGTGCTGAGATCGAGCTGACGGACGATGGCGCCCGCACCTTTCGGAGTTCCTCGGCGTCACACCTGCGGCTGGTCCGCCGACTCTTCGTTGATGCACTTCCGCCCGAGGACCTCGAGGCTGCCGGCAGGATTGCGGCACGTTTGCGGCTCCATCTAGACGAAATCGCCTTCGAATCTGAAGGCGACCAGGCCGACAACTGACTAGGGGTGGGCTGACTCTCAGCAGGAAAGCGCAGAGGAAGGTATAGCCCTCTTCTCCCCGACGCGATGCGGTTCTCACCACGCACGTGCCGTTTCGGCAGATTTGATCGCTTCACTTCCTATGGCGAAAGTGATCACCCGCTACGGCATCCGTATCGACAACATCGACGCCGAGGCGGCATGACACCGTCGTCATCAATGTCCCCGACTATTGCGTCGAAGAGGTGGCGTCCCACGCACTCGCAATGGCTCTCTCTTCCGCTCCCTAGGCATCTGCCTCCAGCTGATGCTGCCATCCGATCGGGATTCTGGGGAGTTGAATCGGTGAGGCCCCGCCACCGCACTTCGACGACCGAGCGCTAGCCACTCGCTAAATCGCTCCTGCCTCCGGGCTATCTTTTGCACGGCTTTCCCGAAACTTGCTTTAAGACTCACCCGCCTGAATTGGATTCAAGGGGCCTGACTGGGGCCAAGTTTTGGCTGAGCATCAGCGGATAGAACCCCGGTTCTCCCCCGAACGGCGCCGCCAGCTCGGAGGCCTCCTGCTGCGCCACGCACACGCGATTTTCCGAGAAGATCAAGCGGTGATTACATGGCACTCAGCTTCCGACAAGGGTTCGCGGACGTTTGCTGGCCTCTCATGGTTCCCAAGCCGCCAGCGAATTCCGGTCCGCGCCAGGACCAGGTTAATGGATCTATGCCGCGCCGCGTCGGTGCTGTCCTCCGGACTTAACGTTGCTTACGAGGGTGTCCGGCTCTACGCTCCTAGCAAGCGCACATGCAGGCGAGCGGGGCCAGTGTCCGGGTGCCTACATCGACGTGGCTCCCAGACTCTACCTGAGGCGGGCTTAACGCCAAGCAAGCGGATGTTGCTGCCGAAATCGCCTTGACGGCCTTGCCTATTCATTGCGCAATCAAAAGTCATGTCCGACTATTCAAAGGAGTTCAAATGCCCACGGAAATTACCAAAGTTGCTGTCGTCGGCGGTGGATACATGGGCGGAGGGATTGCGCAGGCCCTGGCCCTGGCAGGCCTGCCGTGCGCTTTGGCGGATGTCACGGCGGAAGCCGCCCAAAACTCAGTACGCCGTCTGGTTGAAGAGGGTAAGGACTACGAGTCGAGGGGATTGTTCCCTGAGGGCGCCCATGACCTGCTGGTGGCCAATCTGCGGGCAGTCGAGAGCATCGAAGACGCCGTAGAAGGAGCCGACTACGTCAGCGAGGCTGTCCCGGAGATCCTTGAACTCAAGCAGTCCACCTTGGGACGCATCAGCCGAGCCGCCGGACCGCACACCGTTATCGGCAGCAACACCTCGGCCATTCCGATTGCCACCCTGGCAGAGTCCGTCACCCGGCCCCAAAACTTCCTCGGCGTGCACTGGATGAACCCGTCATTCTTCGTTCCTTCCGTGGAAATTATCCCCACTGAAAACACATCACCGGAAGCAATATTCGCCGTGGAAGAGCTGCTCAAAAAGGCAGACAAAGTCGCCACGCGCGTCGCCGATTCGGCCGGATTCGTCGCCAACCGGCTCCAGTACGCCCTGTTCAAGGAAGCCTCATCCATGGTTGAAGAGGGCTTGGCCACCCCGGAGGTAGTCGACGAGGTCGTCAGCAATGCCTTCGGCTTCCGACTGGCCTTCTTCGGACCCTTTGCCATTGCGGACATCGCCGGCCTGGACGTCTATGAGTACTCCTTCCGCAGCATTGAAAGTGCTTACGGCAGCCGCCTCGCAGCGCCCGAAGTACTCAAGGCCAAAGTCGCCGACGGCCACCTTGGCCTTAAATCCGGACAGGGGTTCCTCACCATGGATCCGGCCGCAGCTCAAGAGATCGCCAATTACCGGGACCGGGCCTACGCTGAACTCAAGGCCCTTAAGGACCGGCTTGGCCCGCCGCCGTTCCTCTCCAAAAACGTGTAGATCTCTTGTCCGGCTCCATTTCCGGAGCAAGAAAACATCGAGACCTCGGGGGCTGGGGTTTCCCAGCGCCGGCCCCCTGGCACGACACTGCGCCTTCGGGCGCTTGCCGGGGGTGACGGCAGGGGTCGCTGCAACAGCGCCGTCGGCCAACCCCCATTTCATCGTCCCGGCTCCCACCGGGCACGGAGATGCCGTAGACACCCCCTAACGCTTCGGAGGTTCCGCCCCATGTCTCCCATCTACTCCTTCGCCGGCATTATGCCGGACATCCACGAATCCGCGTTCGTAGGACCGACTGCCGCCATCATCGGCAGTGCCACACTCGCTAAGAATGCGAGTGCCTTTTACGGCGTATCCGTCCGGGCCGATACCGCGGCGATCAGCGTGGGCGCGGGCACAAATCTGCAGGACTACGTCGTGCACCATGCCGACCCCGGCTACGCCTGCACACTGGGCGACCGCATCAGCGTGGGACACTCCGCAGTCGTCCACGGCTGCACCGCAGAGGACGACTGCCTCAACGGAATGTCCGGCCTAAACCACCACGAGGCCGGGCCCGCCTCCGGTCAGCTCTACTAAACGCACCCCAATGCAACGCCGTCGTGCAACACTCCTCCGGCCCGACCGAATGACCGGACTGCGTAAACCCTGGGCCCCTGTGGATGAGTGCCATCAGAACCCCGCCTGCCTGTCACCGCGAGCCCGTGCCTGCCTCCTTAGACCGGTTTCATGCCTTGAAACGAACAACGCTTCCTTCCAATTTACTTAACGTTGCTTAACATCCACTGTCCCCGCTGTAATGGACATCACAGAGAGTTCCAGCTGGGAATCCCCTTACGACGTTGAAAGGAGGCACGATGGTCGGTGTTACAGCAGCCGAGACGCCCGTGCCGAATTCACAGCGTCCCGCGAAAATCTCTGCTGCTGCTGTTGCACGTGCAGCGGGCGTTTCACCGGCCACGGTCAGTTATGTCATGAATGGCCGCCAAGGCGTCTCGGCTGATACACGCCGGCAGATTCTGAGGATTGCCAATGAACTCGGCTACCGGCCATCCGGCCACGGCCGCCTGCCCGACCCGTTACTCACGCGCGTCGTCGGTTTCATCCTGCCCAACATCACCAACCCGATGCACACAGGATGGGCGCAGCACATCATCACTGCCTCGGCTGCCGAGGGGTTCGACGTATTTGTCGCCACAACATTCGATGACCCCGAATCCCTCGCCCAGATCGCCTCTACACTGGCGGCACGAAACGTCGATGGAGTCATCATCGCCGGCGCTCTACGGGAAGACTCCCGTGCACTGCGCACGCTGAGGCAGCGGCGTATTCCATACGTCTATCTCTCCCGGCGTGCAGACCACGTCCCTGGCGACTTCGTGGGAATCGACGACGATACGGCAGCGTCCCAGCTCATGCAGCACATCCTGGACCATGGCTACACCGAGATCGCCACCGTGATCGGTCCACGATTCTCAACAGCCTCCATGGCCCGTGAAATCGCCTTCGTCCGCACCGCAGCGGCGGCCGGGGTCGAGATCACCGGCTCGCGCAAGATCAGCACGCGTCTGAGCGCCGACGGAGGGCTGGTCGCCGCGCAGCAGCTTCTGGACTCATCGGCCCCGCCTAGGGCGATTGTGTGCGGCTCGGATGAAATAGCCATGGGAGTCATGGAACACGCTTTGGCCCTTGGGCTTCGAATCCCGGAAGACGTAGCCGTCGTTGGCAGCGACGGACTGCCGCATAGCCGCTCACAGCTGATCGGCATGACCACCATCGTTCAACCCGTAAAGCAGATGGCGGACCGGGCATTCGAGCTGCTCCTGGACCAGATCGCTTCCCCCCGAACCACGTACGCCCTCACGATATGCCCACACCGGCTGCATTTCGGGACATCCTGCGGATGTCCCGCCGGAGTAGCTCCGGCATCCCCATGAAGCCGCCAGCATCCGCGTAACAGCAACACTCCTCCCCGGCCATCTCCCGGGCACCCTATTAACAAGAGAAGGTACACCTATGTCCATCAACTCCGTCAGGACGGCAATGAGGCCGCCAAAAGCTATCAATAAGGTCATATACCGGCGCCTGATGCCTCTGCTGATCGCCGCGTACGTCATAGCATTTATTGACCGGTCAAACATCGGCATGGCCAAGGACCGACTGGAGATTGACCTCGGCCTTTCCGCAACCGCCTATGGCATCGGCGCCGGCATATTCTTCCTGACCTACGCGCTGTCAGAAATCCCCTCCAATCTCATCATGCACAAAGTTGGCGCCCGCTTCTGGATCATGCGCATCATGATCACCTGGGGCCTGCTCTCAGCGGGCATGGCCTTCGTCCAAGGCGAAACGTCCTTCTACATCATGCGCATGCTGCTCGGCATCGCCGAAGCAGGTCTGTTCCCCGGCATCCTGTACCTCATCACCCAGTGGTTCACGCTCGAGCACCGGGCCAAGGCAAACGGCATGTTCCTGCTCGGCGGATCCATTGCCAACATCATTGGCAACCCGATCGGTGGCGTACTGCTGACCCTGGACGGCTTGGGCGGGCTGCATGGATGGCAGTGGATGTTCATCATCGAGGGCCTGCCCGCCTGCGGCCTTGCCTTCATCATCTGGAAGATGCTGCCCAACAAGCCCACAGACGCCAAATTCCTCACCCGGGATGAGGCCGAAGACCTCGAGGCCCGGATCGCCGCCGAAGAACAGGCTGGCGCGAAGGCTGCCGGAAACTCAAAACTTCGCCACATCGTGAAGGACAAGCAGATCCTGCTCGTGGTCGCGGTCTACTTCACCCACCAGATCGCCTTCTACACCCTTGCCTTCTTCCTGCCCACCATTGTCGGCACGTACGGAAAACTCAGTCCCATTCAGATTGGCCTGCTGACTGCCGTCCCTTGGATCTTCTCCGCTGTAGGAGCCTTGACGATACCAAGACTGGCCACCACAGGTTCACGCTCGAAGCTGATAACCACCACGACGATGATCGGGATCGCGGCCGGCTTCACGCTCGGCGCCATCGGTGGCCCCGTCCTGGGACTGATCGGCTTCTCCCTCGCGGCCTTCAACTTCTACGCCCTGCTGCCAGTCCTCTACACCTACCCCACCACCAGGCTCTCCGGATCCTCCCTGGCCGCCGGTCTAGCGTTCGTCAACACCGTGGGGCTGTTCGGCGGCTTTACCGGCCCCTACGTCATGGGATTCATCGAGGACACCACAGGGTCGAAAATTAACGGCCTCTGGTTCGTCGTCGGCATGTGTCTCATCGGCGCGCTCCTCACCCTTGGACTTAAACGCGGTTCCAAGAAAGTTGAGCCGAAGACTGTAACCGTTCACTAGCCCTGATTCGCCCCGTGAAAACCCCGGGCTAGCGGACAAACGCACCGCGGGCCCACCGCCCCATACTGCGTCGATCCGACCAGCCACGGAGACACCGCCGACCTGGCATTCCTCTTCTCCCTCCCCAACTCCACGGCAGGCACCGAAAAGCTAAATTCGGTGCCTCTGCCAGAACCAAAAATCATCGCCGAAAGAAGCATCATCATGTCCCGCAAACGCAAGGTCATCATCACCTCCGCCGTCACAGGCGCCATCCACACGCCATCGATGTCCCCTCACCTGCCTATCAGCGCTGAAGAGATCGCCGATGCAGCCATCGGCGCGGCCGAAGCCGGAGCGGCCATCGTCCACATGCACGCACGGGACCCCAAGGACGGCCGCCCATCCCAGGACCCTGCCCATTTCGAACCGATTCTGGCCAAGCTCAAAGCCAACACCGACGCCGTCATCAACATCACCACCGGCGGATCCCCGCACATGACTGTCGAGGAACGCATGCTTCCGGCCTCCGTTTTCAAGCCGGAACTCGCAAGCCTGAACATGGGGTCAATGAACTTCGGGCTATACCCCATGCTTGAGCGTTTCAAAGACTTCGGACATGCATGGGAACGCGAAGGACTCGAGCGAAGCCGCGACCTGGTCTTCAAGAACACGTTCTCGGACATCGAAACCATCCTCAACATCGGAAACTCCAATGGAACCCGCTTCGAGTTTGAGTGCTACGACATCTCACACCTGAACAACCTGGCGCATTTCCACGATCGCGGCCTCGCGCGCGGACCACTGTTCGTTCAGTCCGTCTTCGGGCTCCTGGGCGGCATCGGCGCCCACCCGGAAGACCTCATGCACATGCGCCGCACAGCAGACCGTCTCTTGGGCGACAACTACGAATGGTCCATCCTGGGCGCCGGCAAGAACCAGATGCCCCTAGCCACCATCGGCGCAGCCACGGGATCCCACGTCCGTGTGGGCCTGGAAGACTCCCTCTGGATCGGGCCCGGCGAATTGGCCAAGACGAACGCTGAACAAGTCAGGCGTATTCGAACGATCCTCGAAGCGCTGAACTTCGAAGTGGCCACCCCGGATGAGGCCCGCGAAATGCTCCAACTCAAGGGCCGCGACAACGTCGGCTTCTAGGACAAAGAACATGCATATCCTCATCGCGCCCGACAGCTTCAAAGGCACCTTCACCGCGTCCCGCGTCGCAAGCCTGATCGCCGGCGGAGCCCATGCCTACGGCGCCGACGTCACCGAACTCCCTGTAGCCGACGGCGGTGAGGGCACCTGCGAAATTCTGAGCAGTTCCCTCGGAGCCGAGGAGGTCTGGGTGGAAACCTTCGGCCCCTGGCGCGAACCGCTACGGGCCTGCTACGGGCTGGCACCGAACGGGACGGCGGTGGTCGGTCTGGCCGCAGCCAGCGGCATTACTGCGCCCTGTACCGGAGAGCGGAACGCCCTCACGGCGGACACGTACGGAACGGGGGTTCTGATGGCCCACGCCGCCCGAAGCGGTGCCCGCAGGATCCTGGTCGCCGCGGGCGGCAGCGCAACAACCGATGGAGGCAGCGGCGCCATCACTGCGATCGAGGAGCACGGGGGGCTCCGCGGGGCCACCGTGACAGTGCTCAGCGACGTAACCACCGTCTTCGAGAACGCCGCTCGTGTCTTCGGCCCGCAGAAAGGCGCCAGCCCAACGGAGGTGGACCAGCTCACCGCCAGGCTCCACGCCCACGCCTCGGATTACCCGCGCGACCCGCGTGGAGTCCCACGAACCGGCGCGGCAGGTGGTTTCAGTGGAGGCATGTGGTCGATGTACGGCGCAACGCTAGTGCCTGGAGCCGAATTCGTGCTTAACCTCGTGGACTTTGACCGATCGGCCGCAAACGCGGACGCCATTGTGGTTGGCGAAGGACGCCTTGACTCCCAGACAGGACAAGGCAAGATCATCTCGGAAATCCTTGCTCGGAGCACCGGCAAACCGGTATACGCCGTTGTCGGATCCGTCGACCCCGACCTCGGAGACTACGCCAATAATTTCGCCGGCGTCGTCGTTGCATCCGATACAGCAGCCCTGCAACATGCTGGACACCAGATCGCCAGCTTGGTGGGCGCCGATAGGGCCGCGTCCTAGCAGCTACGGCAAGCCTGGCACCGCAAAAGCCAGCACTTCCTGGAGTTGGAACGCCGGAAAGATCATTCCTCATCTGGAGTCCCGCCGCATCTCCACCTACACCTCTGAAGAGACCCCTGATGAAGTTCCATGAGCGCCTCCGCCACATCGCTGCCACAGTACTGAACGCTTACCGCGACGGACTCTTCCAGTCGATGCCGGTGACCCTATCGAAAATGATCCCGCATGACGCCCCAGATCCGCGGAGCTCAGAACTGGACGCGGCTGGCTGAGTGCGATTTGGTTGACGTCCACGAAGGCACCGTGCGGCGATTTTCTGCCGTCGTGGACATCAAACCCGCCGACTCCATTGTTGTCTGGGTGGTAGATAGCTACGGTTTCAGGAGCGCATTTGACCACCGCGAAGAAGTTGAACTTCCCGTGCTCGACGGTGCACATTCCGGCCAGCACAGCAGGTAGCGGGTCTCGGCACCGGGGGCGAAGAGTGCGGCTGTGTTCGTCGCGAGGCTTCTTTCGTCCGCCGATTTCGCCGATGATGGCGAACAGGCCCCGTACATCTGGGTGGTCACCGGACACGTGTGCCGGCACTCCCGCCGACGCTTTCTGCACCAGCGAATGTTTTGGCCGGGTGCTGACGCGCCGCGGCCTAGCTGGCAGGGCTCCCTGTGGCCCGGGTTGCCGAGCACTTCTGACACCATCCCTATCTCTCGATATCCAGCCAGAGCTCCAGGCTGGGAATTCTAACGCCGCTAGCCGGCGTTCGGTAAGGCTGGTGACGAAGGCGAGTTTTCGCCGTATGAGGGGCTGGCCCAGCCCATTCACCCGGCGGCTTCGCAAACCGGCAACTCGGCGCCCGCAAAGCCGGTAATCGTACGGGGCGGATCGTCTCCTTGTCATGCGGGTTCCCGCTCGTTTGGCCATGAGATGTGGGGGAGGAGGGATCAACCGCCATGACGCTCGCCGATTATCCCGGCCTGCCTTTCCTCATGGGCAGGTGCTCGATCTGTTCTGTCGTCATCGCTGCGACCGACTTCGGACCCGGGCAATTCAGGGCGGCGCTGTCGCACGTACGTTGTAGAACTGTCGGGCGCGGCGGTCGGGACATTCGATTAGAAGTGGCAGGAAATTGGGCAGAATAGAAGGTGCGGACAGTGTCCACACCTTGGGCTTCGGATCGGCCGTACATCGGTTGGACTGGCTCGAATTGGGGATGTTTTGTCGAGTTGTTCCCAGTGTTTGCAAGGGCTGGAGTCCGGTTCGAGCCCCCCTCGGGCACGTGTTTTCCCTGTTCAGGGGCATGTGGGCCTCTGAGTATGGGCATACTGTTCACATGAGGGCCCCTCGGGGCCTTTTTAGTTGGTGGCCGTTGTTGTGGCCGAGGTGCTCCTTCCACTAGAAACGCGGTGGCTCAGGTCTCTGCTACTTCTTCATTGTCGTTCACGGAGCGGGCGACATGACCGGTTCCGGCCGTGAACCCTTCGCTACTTTGCAATCGCTTTCCCCGGGCCTTCGTGCCGTGGTCAGGATCTGATCGCGTCCAGCATGCCGTCCCAGCGCGGCCTGGCTTGTTCGCGCGCTTCGCCCGCGTTCATCCTGTGCGTTGCCTTCACTCGGTTATCGACGGCGTCCGCTGTGCGGCCTTCTTTTATCGAGGCCGGCAGGGTGACGCGGTTTGTTGGTGCGATGGTGCTGCCGCGGTAGACGAATTCGGCATTGATCCGGCTGGACTGTGTCGCCTTTAGTAGCATGTCAGTCCGTCCCGGGGACCGCCGTCGTACTGCGAGACGGCCTTGTCTCCGACGAGGAGCCCGTCACGGATGGTCATGCCGCGTTCGGCCAGCTCACAGGTCAGGGCTGTGATGGTCGCTGCGTGCGGTTTGGGTGGCCCGGGTTTCTGGGGCTCGGAGGTGTACGCCTCCTCGATGCTCATTGGCGAAGCAGCCCACCGGGAGCTTGCTGCCGGCTTTACCATCGGCAAGCGATTCAAATCCGCGCCCGTCGTGCGGGTCTGCGACACAAACCCACTGCAGCTGGGCCACCAAGCGGCCGCGGACGGCCGCTGGCGCATCTACGTCTACGCTGACGCCGCCGGGGCTGGCGCTCCGTCGCCGATGGCCGACGTCGCCGAATGGATCGCGAACTCGCCCGAATCGCCGGTGGCCGCAACGCCGTCGGGCGCCGACCCCCACGCACGGTTCGACGTGAAGGTGATCTACCAGCAGGACCACACGAACGTGGACATCGGCGCAGTGCCTGCAGCGTTCAAGTCCCAGGTGGGGCCGTTCCAGCTCGACTACCTTGAGAAGGTCTACGCAACTGATCCGACGGCGGACATCTTCGAGCTGCGCGGCATCGACCGCGCCGGCGCGATCGTTGTGGTGCGACCGGACCAGTACGTCGCGAGCGTTCTGCCCCTGACGGAAGCGGCCGAGCTCGGCGAGTTCTTCGCACCCGTCCTGCGTGCAGGACTGTCCGAGAGGGTGTGATCGCGCAAGACCCGGCGTGAGGCCGTCGCCGGGCCGCTCGCATTGGTCTTAGGTCAACGCGGCCCGCCATCGGCGTACTTCCGCAGGTCAGAGCCGGTTTAGCCGGTCGAAACGGGTTTCTGCTTGGAGTCAGGCTGGCTTGGGTCGACGATAATGCTTCCGAGGCAGTAGTTACCGTTCAGGCGGCGTAGCTCCGAGGGTTACTGGCCTTGGGGCTTTGCTGACCGGTATTCGCCGGGAGTCGCTCCGTAAGTGGCCTTGAACAACCGCGAGAAATGAGCTGGATTGGCCAGGCCCCAGCGTGCGGCGATGGCGGAGACGGAGATGGAGGTATGGCGAGGGTCGGTGAGGTCTCGGCGGCATCGTTCCATGCGCTGGCTGCGGATCCACCCGTTTACGGTGTGTCCCTCGAGCTCGAAGAGCCGGTGAAGGTAGCGCAGAGAGATGTGATGGGCTGCCGCAATCTGGGCGGGACTGAGTTCGGCGTCTCCCAGGCGTTCGCTGATGAAGGCTCGGATTTTCAGCGTCAGCGCGCGCTGATGGGTTTCGGGGGAGACCAAGGAACTTAGTTGCAGCTGTTCGGCGAACGTTGCTGCAAGCAGGTCCAGGACGGCGTCGCCCAGGTGCACGTTCACGGCTGAATCCGATGTGGTCAGTTGTCGGCCAAGATTTACAAGGAACGGGGAGAGCAGGGCGCCAATACCCTGCCTGCCCGAGATCCGCCGGGCGGTGAGTGTGGATACGGGCCGCTCGGGCAGGCGCAGCAGGGTCCGTGGAAACATGACGACCATCATCCGGTAGGACTGGTCGAAGGAGAGGGTGTAAGGCCGCGAGGTGTCATACAGGGCGAAATCGCCTGGCGTCAGCGCTGCCTCCCTGCCGTCCTGTGAGACGACGCTGTAGCCGTTTACCTGCAAGCCAAGCTTGTAGTTCTCCGGATCTCCGGCACGAATTGACTGTGGGGTCCGAGCCACCACATGGGCCGTCGCACTGATGTCGGTCACGCTGAGCTGGCCCAAGTCCTCACTCCGCAGGACCGCTTCAAAGGAAGGCCCCGCACCTATGGCCGCGTCCAAGGGAACAAAGGCTTCGGAGATTGCCGTTCGATAGGCATCGAAACGCTCGGCGACGGCGAGGCGGTCGGTGCTGATCAACTCCATCTGGCAACTCCTCACGGTTCCACATCGCATTGGCACCGCCCGCTGGGACTGTCCATGGTGTGCTTCAAACCATTTTACCTGCTCACTATGGCTTGGATCACAGTCTGTGCGCTGGCGTGCAAGATTCGGGCACTCCCAGAGAAGACGCAAAACGCCCGAACAGCCAATACTCGATACATGGCGTTCCGCAACTGGTGCGCGTTCAGGTCCATGCGGTACTGCTGCAGATCGCATTCTCCGCACCTTCTGATCCCTTTGAAAGGAACTGACATGGCCATTGATTTCACCCTCAGCCCCGAACAGCACCGAAAGCAGGTAGAAGCGCGCGAGTTTGCCGCCGAACACCTGTCCGGAATCCGCGATCTGATCAACCCCCTGCCGGCCGCGGAGGAACGGTTTAACGCCACCCGCCCCGCGTACGAGGCCGCGGTGGCGGCGGGCTATCTGGCCGAGCAGATCCCAGAACAGCTGGGCGGAAGCATGACGAGCCTTGTCGATTTGGCGCTCATCGCCGAGGAACTCATCGCCGTCGAGTCCAGCGTCCCGCTTTCCGTCTTGTCCACAGGCCTCGGGCTTATGCCGCTGCTGTTCTTCGGCACCCCGGAGCAGCACGCCCGGTTCCTGCCAGCGTTCACGTCCCGCAGAGGCGCACCTTTGGCCGGACTGGCCTTCAGCGAACCGGGCGGCTCGGCCAACTACGCCAACCCCGATCCCTCGGGCGGACTGTCCACCGTTGCCCGACGCGACGGCAGCGAGTGGGTCATCAGCGGCACCAAGATATATACCCCGCATGCCAACGGCTGGAACGGAGCGCGCGCGGATCTGTTCACCGTCGCGGCCCGCACCGATGCAAAGGCCTCCCCGCAAGAGTCTCTGGCCGTGTTTGTGGTTCCGGGCAACACCCTGGGCATTACCGTCGAAGGCTCCATCGAAACCATTGGCCAGCCCGGGGCGGAAATCTGCCAGGTTCGCTTCGACGACGTCCGCATCCCGGCCGAGAACATCCTCGGGGCCCCGGGCGACGGAATACTAATAGCCGAGACCGCATTCAGCGCTACTGCAGGACTCGTCGGCGCGATGAGCGTGGGTGTAGCCCGGGCAGCCTTCCAGATTGCCCTGGATTTCGCCCGCAACGAGACGCGGGGCGGCCCCGGCCCGGTGATCGGCCACCAGAACGTTGGCACCCTGCTCGGTGACATGAAGGCCAAGCTGGAGGCCAGCCGCTACCTGACCTGGAAGGCGTGCGACAACTTCGGACGCAGCAACGGCCGCGACGTCGAGCTGTCGATTATCAACAAGATCTTCTCCTCGGAGAACGCCGTCTCCATCGTCTACGACGCCATGCGCGTCGTCGGTGTGGCCGCATACACCAAGCGGGTAAGGCTCGGGGAGCTGCTGAATGATGCCTTGGCCTACCCGCTGTTCGACGGCGGAAACGTCGGTGTCCGCCGCGTACAGCTCCAGCACATCCTCGCCTCCCCGAACTACGACCCGCTGGCCGCCGCAGCGCCTCAAGCCGAACCTGCCGCCACGTAGCCGCACCGGGTCTACAAGCCGAGCAATTGTGCACTCAGCGTGACCGCCTCGTTGTTGAAAGCGAAGACCGCCGGCCGTCGGCCGGACAAAGTATCGGCAGTACCGCCAGGGACATTCCTGGTGGCATTGCCAAGGAGAGGAATCCATGAACGTCGAATCCACCAAGCAGGGCACCTTCGCCGACGCTGCCGGACTGCTGGCCGCTATCCAGCCAACCGCCGGGGGCCGCGACATCAAGGACCCGGCCACCGGCGAGGTGGTGGGCCGCGTGGCCGAACCCGGAGTAGCAGAGCTCGACGCCGCTATCGAGGCAGCCCGCGCGGCCCAGCCGGCCTGGGCCGCGCGCGGCCACGACGGACGCCGCACGCTGCTCAACCTGGCCGCCGACGCCATTGAGGCCAACGCCGAAGCCCTAGCGGAACTGCTCTCACGCGAGCAGGGCAAGCCGCTGAACGGACCGAACGCACGCTTCGAGGTCGGCGCCTGCGCGGCCTGGCTGCGCACCACCGCATCGTTCGAGCTGGAACCAGAGACCATCGTCGAAGAGGACGGCACCTACGCCCAACTCTTCTACCGCCCGCTCGGCGTCGTCGGCGCCATCGGCCCCTGGAACTGGCCCATGATGATCTCCACCTGGCAGCTGGCCCCCGCCCTCCGAATGGGCAACACCGTAGTCATGAAGCCCTCGGAATACACGCCACTGTCCGTGCTGGCCCTCGCCAAAGTGCTCAACACAGTACTCCCCGCCGGCGTCCTGGCCGTGGTCCCGGGTGGTCCCGACGTAGGCAAACGGCTGGCTGGGCACCCGGACATCGCCAAGGTGATGTTCACCGGCTCCACCGCAACCGGCAAGGCCATCATCCGCTCGTCCGCCGACACCGTGAAGCGGCTCACCCTGGAACTGGGCGGCAACGACGCCGGGGTAGTACTGTCCGACGCCGACCCGGCCGCTATCGCCGAGGACCTCTTCTGGGGTGCCTTCATCAACACTGGACAGACCTGCGCCGCGCTGAAGCGCCTGTACGTGCACGAGGACATCTATGACCAGGTCTGCGAGGCGCTCACCGGATTGGCGCGCCGTATGCCTATGGGCGTGGGACTGGACGAGAACAACGTGCTCGGCCCGCTTCAGAACAAGGCACAGTTCGATATCATCGCCCGCTTGGTGCAGGCCGCCAAAGACTCCGGCGCCCGCGTACTAACCGGCGGGAACCCGGACGAGAACCAGCCCGGCTACTTCTACCCCGTGACGCTGGTGGCCGACATCGACAATGACAACCCGTTGGTTGCCGAAGAGCAGTTCGGTCCCGCCCTGCCGATCATCAAGTACTCCACCGTGGACGAGGCAGTTCAGATGGCGAACGGGCTCGACGCCGGCCTCGGAGCATCCGTCTGGTCCTCCGACACGGCCAAGGCCCGCGAGGTCGCCGCCCGAATCGAGGCCGGCACGGTCTGGATCAACAAGCATGGCGCCGTGGACCCCCGCGTCCCGTTCGGGGGCGTCAAGCAGTCCGGCTATGGTCTGGAGTTCGGCGTCGAGGGCCTGAAACACCTCGGAGCGCCGCAGGTCATCACCGGTGCAAGCTAAGCCGCACATGTGTGAGACCCAATATCCGGCAGGACAGTGTGTCCTTTTGGCAAGTTACAGCTCGTTGGGGTCCGAGGGCAGGAAAGAAAAGACGGGCAGTCCGGCCGATGCGAGGCCCTTGCCCTGGTGCAGCACAAGGAATGCCCCAGCACGCCGCTTAGTCGCCGCGTTCTGTGGAGGTGAGCGTGCTCTCGCCGGGCTCTTCAAGCCGCCATGGATGAGAGCGGCACATCGCGCCGGTCACCGGTAGCCACGGCTTGGTGTTGCATAGGGGTGGACATGGGATGGTTCCAGCTCCGGGGGAGCCTGCTGTCAGCGTGCCGACTGGGTCCCCGGTGCGGGCGTCCGGTCCTGGAATCGGCAGAAGTTGGAGCATCCCTGACCGGGACCGCACCGCCACCGTCAGTCCTTTTCGGGTCCGGAGCAGTAAAAGCAGTCAACGTCCCCCACGCCGGCGCAAATGCTCTGATCTTCGGCCAGCATCCCTCGGGACACTGAGGCGCGGCCCGCGTCAGCTTCAGGGCTGGGCGAGTACATGGTGATCAATGAGTTGGTCGGCGATCGACATGGCTGAGGTGGCCGCTGGCGACGGAGCGTTTGCGCAGTAGCGTGACGGGTCACGAGCCGACGCACTGCTGATGCTGACTATCGCCAGAGCTTGCCGAACGTGCACTGACGGGCCCAGTTTTGTCTGAACGCCGATAATTGATCTTCCGTCAGTTCGATGTATGGACTCAGGATGTTGGTGGCGCTTATCTTTTCGCCTTTTCGTTCTGGGTGGGCGCTCCTGCAGCTGCGGCCGGGCAGCCTTCAGGTCATGCAAACCCTGGCATTTTGACCTATGAAGGTTTTGAAGGGAGGAGAGGCTAGTGACGAGTGTTGGTTGCAGGCAATTGCCGCCAATTCGGGAATTCCTCTCCACTCCGCGGCGAGCGGACGCCTGCCCGAAGGCCGACCGGGAAAGGACTTAGCCGACGGTGGGACGGATCCTCGAGTGTGGTTGGCCTCGCCGGCGGAAATGTAGGGATCCCGGGGCGTAGGGAACCGTTCTTGGCAGCAGTGCCCTGCGCCCCGGTCTAGTGAGCCATGGCGGAGGCGGTCAGCAGGCAGGCCGGTTGAGGACGTCGCTGGACACGCGCTGCTTGAGGAGCGATCCGCCCGGGCCGGCCAGCAGCTTCCGGTCCTCCACCATGACGGTCCCTCGCAGCACGGTCATACTCGGCCAAGCCGCCACCCGGTAGCCCTCCCATGGCGTGTAGTCAGCCTCGTGAAGGTCCGAAGCCGTGATCCGGCGGTCCACGTTGGTGTCCAGTACGGCCAGGTCCGCGTCGCTGCCGACGGCGATCACGCCCTTCTGCGGGTACAGGCCCAAGATCTTGGCGGCATTCGCGGAGGTGATGTCCACGAAGCGCGTCAGGTCCAGGCCCCGCTTTCTGACGCCCTCGGTGTACGCCACGGCCATGCGCATCTCGACGCCGGCGTGGCCACCGGTTGCGTCGAGGATGGTCTTGCCGCGCGTCTTCACCTCCAGATCCGTGCACACGCCGTCGGTTGCCAGGGTGCTCAGCGAGCCGTCCAGCAACGATTCCCACGATGGACGCATTGGCGGGAATCTTCGTCCCGTCGATCGCGATCGTCCCGAACCGGGCAAGCCCCGCCCGTGCGGCGATCGGCAGCACCTGCGCGAACAGCCCGGCGAACGCTTCCTCGGACACGGCACGGAACCTCGCAATCGTCGCGTGGTCTGGTACATCGCCAGCGCACGCCACCTTGAATGCAATGTCCGTGTGGCATAGCCGCTCGACCTGACGCGAGGATCGCACGCCGCGGCAGTACGCATAGACCAGCAGTCCCAGGAGCATCCGTGGATCGTATCCCGCTGCGCCGACCCCGCCCCGCCGCCGGGACGCTTCGAAAGATGACACATCGAGCGTCTCGACGATCTCGATGACAAGCCAGACGAGATGATCTTCCGGCAGCCAGTCCCGCATATCCGGCGGAAGCAGAAACACCTGATCACGCCGCACAGGACGATAACTCCGTGCCATACCCGATTCTCCCAGGACCGTCGTCACCGCCCGGGCTGGGACACGCCATTCTGCGACAGACTCCGTAGTCCAGGAACGGCACGAACTCGCTCCACGCGTTCTCCCAGAGCCGGGTGATCGCCGGGTACCGTTGGCCCCATTTGCCCGAGAAATCGACGAAGCGTTCCTTCGCCGCAGCCTCGGACGGAGCGGTGTAGACCGGGCGCAGGTCACGGGACATTTCATCCCAGTATTGCCGGGCCGCGAACCGGAAGGTGTTCCGGATCAGGGGGACCGATATTCCCGATAACCAGCCGCACGTCGCTCGGCCAGGTAGCACTCAAGCACCTGACCGCTCAGATCTCCAAGACTGACGCCCTCGGCCTGCATCCAGCGATCCAGATGCGCACTGAAACAGACATGCTGTTCGGCCGACGACCGCGAATACCCCTGTCGGAGCAGTTCCTCGGCGAACCCCGCAACGTGCGGCTCCAACGGCCCCCGCACAAACGACCGCAACACCTTGACCATGACGCTCTCCTCTCCGGGACGGAAAGGCAAGCATGGATCAGCTCACTGGATTATGCCGACCTCGCCAGCACGAGACCCCCGCCCCGCAAAGGATCCCGCGGCCACATCGGCATAATCCGAAGGTCGGCATAATGAATGATGCATGTCTGGACGGTCGTCAGCGGCCACACATTCGCGACGACTTCGGGCAGGCCCTTGAGCCCGTCGCAGACCAGGAAGAACGTGTCTTTGACGCCGCGGTTCTTGATGTCTGTGAGTACGCTCATCCAGAATTTAGCGCCCTCCCCGCCGGTCCCGGCCCAGAGGCCCAGGATGTCCTTCTCGCCGTCAATGGTGACCCCGATTGCAGCGTAGATGGGCCGGTTAGCGACCTGGCCGTCACGGATCTTCACGACGATAGCGTCGATGAAGATCGCAGCGTAAACCTCGTCCAGCGGCCGGTTCTGCCACTCGGCCATCTCCTCGAGCACCCTGTCAGTGATCCGCGAGACCGTCTCCTTCGAGACCGACGCACCGCAGATCTCGGCGAAATGCGCACTGATCTCCCCGGTCGTCAAGCCCTTGGCGTAGAGCGAAAGGACCATCTCATCAACGCCTGTCAGCCGCCGCTGGCGTTTAGCGACGATCTTCGGTTCGAACGTGCCGTCCCTGTCCCGCGGAACATCGATCTCCACCGGACCTGTCGTCTCCGTCAGCACCGTCTTGGGCCGGATGCCGTTGCGCGAGTTGGCGGTAACCTTCGCCGCCGTGTCGGGTCTTTCATAACCGAGGTGCTCGGTCAGTTCCTCGTCCAGGGCGCTCTCGATGACGGTCTTGGTCAGCATCTTCAGCAGCCCGTCAGGACCGGTCAAGGCCAGGCCCTACTCCTTGGCCATCCTCACCAGCTCGTGAGCAGCCTCGGCCTCGGACTTCTCTGTCAGTTTTTCAACGGTTTTCGTACTCGGCACAGCCTCAAGTGTTGCGGCCATATCGGGCTCCTCCCCGCCAGGCTCACAGCCCGGCGTGTCGAGCCAGATACACCGTTAATTCCACAGTCCCGCTGAAGCGTCTTCAGGATGCGTGAGTCCCACCTCGAAGACGACGAGATGGTTTTCTTGCGGGCGTTCTTCTCGACGGGCAATATAGCACTTGAGTTGTAGCACCCGTGCGTTGTATGGTGGACTGGATGTGGAATGTTGACGTGGGACTCATGGAGCCGTGGCTATTAGGTCTTGACCAAGACTCGTATGAGCAGGTTGTTGCTGCACTGGAGCTTCTCGCCGAGCGCGGACCTCAACTTGGTCGTCCGTTGGTCGACACGGTGGTTCGTTCACGGCATAAGAACATGAAGGAACTGCGCCCGGGATCGAGCGGGCGGTCGGAACTGCGAATCCTATTTGCCTTTGATCCGGAGCGGCGGGCGATCCTGCTTGTCGCGGGGGACAAAGCGGGTAGCTGGACCAAGTGGTACAAGGCGAACATTCCGGTTGCGGATGACCTGTTTGACGAGCATCTGAGGATTCTGAAAGGAGAGGCATAATGGCGAAGTCCATGGAGGAACTGCTGGCTGAGCGTCCGGTTGACCGGACTGCTGTGGATACCCACAAGAAGCGCATGCTCGATGAAGTCCGGGCCTATCGGCTTCGGGAGCTCCGTGAGGCCTCGGAGCTGACGCAGGTCGAGCTGGCTGGGCGTTTGCACGTCAGCCAGAACCGGGTATCCCGCATCGAACATGGTGACATTGATCGCGCCCAGGTCGACACCTTGCGGAAATACGTTGAGGCGCTCGGCGGCCGACTTCGTGTTGAGGTTGAACTCGGCGACGAACGAATCCAAATCGCCTGACGAAGCGACCGGCCGGGCCGCTTCGTCAGTCGTCTTGCCCTTACCGACAACGGGGTGAACTGCAGGAGGATGGGTGTCGCAATGTGACCCTCTGACCTCCCCGTCTCGCCCGCGCCGCTGGCGAACTGGCCTGAGCTCCGCATGTTTCCTGCGTACTTCAGGTATCGTCAGGGCCCCGGATGCCGATCGAATACCACCCGCTCACTGTCTCCGCAGGTCAGGGGAGATCCCTGCTGGTGACGCAGTAGGTTAGTGCCATGACGAATACGGAGAACTTGCCGCAATCTCGACGCCAGAAGGTTGGGAAACAGGCAGGAGGAAACTATGAGGAGAGGTTCGGTGTCGTTTCCAAGTACTCAGGTGTCTGCGGAATTTGTGGAGCGACCTGGATCCCAGGTGACGGGATCTTCAAGTTGCCCGAACCGCGCCGTTCCACTCTAAACCCCTGGGTCTGCCGAGGCTGTCGCTGCCCGGAGAACCGCTCTGAGTCAACGCTCGAGGATGTATTCGTTAAACTGAACCACCGCAACCACACCGGCCGTACACCCGGACTCAACCGGCACGACGTCAGACATTTGCTCTCCCTGCACGGCACCCTCACTGAAGAAGCCGCGTCCACACTAGAGGACATGCCAGCAATTCATAAGCTCCGGAGAGCGCAGGCAGAACGAATCTCGGCGAACCTCAATCGCGCCGAACTCTTGGACCTTCTCGAAGGCTTCGTCCGTCGCGGCCTCGTTAATCGCGTCGGACGGAGTCGTTACCACTGCATCCCTTCGAAGGTCGGGCCGGCAGGTTCCTAGGATGGCCCGAGCACTAGTCCGGAGCCATCGGGATGGAGCACAAATCGTAGTCAGCGCATTTGTTTCAGGGGGCGGACTTTTTCTGCCATGAAATCAGAGGGACCTACGAAGAAGAAAAGCACTTCTCCATGGTCAAGACGCCGAGCTGCCCACTATCATCAAGCATCCGCCGGCACTTCCGGACGTTGCTCCTTGGGTCGATACCTAGAGCTAGGGCTTAACTATCGATGAAGGATTCGACCGGGTGCCAAGTGCACTGCAGGCCATATTGATCTAGGGGACTCATCTGGGGTGCTCTTCGCCACCAGTAACGGGCTGCGTCCTTTGGCTGCCGAGAAGGGTGTGCACAATGTGCACACCCTGAGTGTCGGATCGGGTCGTACGTCGGCCGGACTGGCTCGGACTGCCTATGTTTTCAGGAGTTCCCAGTGTTTTCAAGGGCTGGACTGCGGTTCGAGTCCCACCTCGGGCACGCATAACCCCTCGTCAGAGGGGTTTTTGCTTTAATGTGTGGACATTGTCCCTCGGCGGGTCCCTCTGACACTGTTCCCGGCTTGGCCTGGCGCCGCGGTCGCCTGTGAAGTTATGTGGGTGGCGGGATCAGAGCCCTGGCTGGTGGGCCTTCCGCTTGCTGGGATGTGGGGTCATTCGGGCTCCGTTCTTGTTCCTGTGGTGGCTGGGGTTGGTCCTTCACTTATTCACGGGGCGGGGTTGTGCTGACGACATGACCCTGGTGAGATTTCTTGAAGTTTTTTCGTCGCCCGTCGCTGCTTAACATGGCGTAGGGGAGTGGGAATGTGGCCGGTTGTCCGACCAAAGGTGTGTGGACATTGTCCACACCCTGTCCACGGGCGGCTCTTCGGCCTGCATTGTGATCCCCTCCTCCTGGCTCTGCCTTCACTAGTTCATGAAGTTCGCTGCTTCAGACGACATGACTTCGCGGCCTAGTTCGTCGGTTTTCGTAGGACGTTCCTGTCAGCGGGAACGTCTTGGGGTGTCTGTGGCTGGCGGACAAGTCGTCGAGAGAGGGCGCAGGTGTGTGGGATCCGGACTCTTCTTCCGGGCAGCCCTGGTTTGGTTGATCCGCCTGACTTTGGCGCCCCGGGCTGGCAACGCTGCTCACTTTCCCTTCCGCGGAGCATACGCAGGAGTGGAATTCCGCTCCGGATGGATGGGACGCGGCTGTGGAGAACTGGCTCCGGAACGTCCCGCCGCCGTCGTCGTCCATATCCCTATGACCGCGGGCCTACGACGCTTCGAGGCCCCAGGGCCGGAAGGCCCGGTCCTTGTCCATGTTCCAGTCGGCCACCATTCCGGAACCGATCATTAGATCACTGAGCCTGGCCAAACGGTAGGCGGGGTCTGCTTCGAGGGCGAGTTGCAGGAACTGATGGGCTTTGCTGCCTCAGCCTTCCCACCAATTGACGAAGGCGATGGCGGTGAGGATGGGCGCCGAGTGTTTGGTGCTCCTGTGCGTGTACGCGTGGAGCAGCAGCTGCTGTGCCCGTTCGACCCGGGACCACTGAGGTCCGCCGTGTGTTTGTGCCAGGAGAACTCGGTCCATCGGTTCGTCGATTCCGGGGATGTCGGCCATGAGCTGGTCGCGGATGGCTGGGGCCTGGAAGTTGGCAATCAGGCTGATGGTCTGGTCGTCGTTGGGATAGCTGATCGCGTCCAGCATGCCGTCCCAGAGGGTCCTGGCTTGTTCGAGCGCCTCGCCCGCGTTCATCCTGTGTATTGCTTTCACCAGGTCATCGACGGCGTCCGCTGTGCGGCCTTCTTTGGTGGAGGCCGGCAGGGTGATGAGGTTTGTCGGTGCGATGGTGCTGCCGCGGTAGACGAATTCGGCGTTGATCTGGCTGGACTGGGTCGCCTTCAGCGGCAGTGTCAGTCCGTCCTGGGGATCGCCGTCGTACGGGGAAACGGTGTTATCTCCGACGAGGAGCCCGTCACGGATGGACATGCCGCGCTCGGCCAGCGCGCACGTCAGTGCTGCGATGGTTGCGGCGTGCGGTTTGGGCTGCCCGGGTTTCTGGGGCTCGGAGGTGTACACGGCGAAGAGCACGCTGGCGGCGTTGGTGTCGTGGGCGAGGTAGTCGGCGACGGTGCGGGCGTAGCTGAGTCCGCCCTCGCGGTTGGGGAGGTCAACTCTGAGTGTTGCACCGACGCGGTTGGCGTCCAAGGTGATGCAGACGAGGCTGTCGCGCGGCCAGAACCCGAGAGTGTGCCCGACGAAACTGAGGACGTCGGCTGGGGTTTTGATGGTGAGCGGTTCCATGTTCCTTCTCCTTCAGCGACTGGCGGGCACCGGATGTGTCTGTCAGAGTTGTGCGTCGTTCTGATACATGGAGTCACCGCTGGGTTGGAGGGTCCGGAGTGCAACTTGGGGGATCGTGCCCGGCGCGAAGCGCCCTGGTTGCGTGGAGGACCCGCCCAGCGATGATTGGGATCAGAATGACAAACAGCGAAGTTGCTTCTGGTGGTTCATGGGAGTGGGGGAGCGGGGCGGCATGACACGGTAAAGTGCCACACGTCGGCACGAATTCTTCTGCGTGCGTAGGCTTTCACTGGGTCCGCTGGGCGCCGGTTCGGCCTCGGGGCGTGTCTGTGACGGCGACGTGCTTTCGTCGGGGGCTCCCTGCACCGTTCGGTTAAGAGAAGGTGCTGTCGGTCAAAGGCTTAACAATCAGCCGGAATTCGGATGCCGTCCCCGTCGCGGGCCCTCATTGGCATAATCCCGACCGGCTCGGCTGCCAGTGGCATGCTGGCGAACAACTCATCTAACAGCGGTCTCTGGCGTGACCACAAGACCTCCGTGCCACCAAAGTTGATATAGGAGGTGGGTACCAAAATCCCTGGGATTACGCGGGTTCCGGCCTATCTGTGGACATCTTTGTGGCACAGCAAAGACCCACCTCATTAGTAACATTGGTGCCCTCTTTTCCGGCCGTCGCGGGCGTGAGGGAATGCGAAGGGGGGAATGAAGGTGTGAGGGAAGTGCAGGACGAATACGACCGCCAGAAGGCCGGCAACCCTTGTCGATCAGCCAGGGCCGTCTGCGCGTCCGTGGAATTCCCCGAGAGGTGGACGCCGATGTGCTCGACATCCCCGGGCTCACTGTGGTCGTCGCCGAACCTTGACCGGAAGAAGATCAAGGCCCGACTCGCCGCGGCGGAGGCCGAAGTCCAGAAGCGTCGCAGGCAGCTTGGAGAGTCATGGTTGGAGTTGAAAATGAAACTGGGGAGGTCCACGTTTGCCAAATCAGCAGGGAAAGGCTGCCCGAGCTGGAGGGATTCTTGGAGGACATTTCTGGTAGGTCTCAGAGCCTTAGAGCTGCGCAAGCAACCCATGCCAACATCTCTGCGGGTGCGGGAAAGGTCTTTGACTCACATCCATTCCTCAACGTCGGAATCGCGGGCTGCACCTTCGCCGAGGTCCAGGGAATCAAAGGATTCAAGATCTAGCTCGTCCAGGAGTACGTCCACAGAACGCAAGTTTTCGGTTTGATGTATCGGGGAGGATGACATCACCAGTGGAACGACGCCGTTCCGGATGTGCCACGCCAGTAAGACCTGGGCAGAAGCGACCCCGTGTCTCATGGCCGCCGCCCGAACGGCGGGCTCGTCAAAAAGGGAATTGTCTCAACGGGCCAGTGGATCAGGTACAGGTCAATCGTGTCGATGCCGAGGTTCTCCAAGGATTGTTCGACCGCCGCCCTGACATTACCTGCAACGTGATCTCGGCCGCGGAGCTTCGTCGTCACGCGAATCTCTGATCGAATGACACCTGTCGATGAAATTCCCCGCGCGACGGCCTTCTCGTTTTCGTACCTGGCGGCAGTATCAATAAGTCTGTAACCGGCATGGACCGCCTCGGCTACGGCACGTTCTGCTTCGGCCCCTTTCAGGGGCCAGGTACCAAAGCCCACCCGATATGGGGCTGCTTCTGGACGCGGGTTCAATGACAGGCCCGCTTGCGGTTCAGGAGTGGCGGCTGTATCGACATGCTCTTAAAGACCGCGGGCAGAGGCAGTAACGCGACGTTCGCGCGATGTTGCAGACAGAGTTCTGGGATTGACGCCGGGTATGGCCACGGGTTCCCAACTGACCTGCAGGCCGTGAACGGGCGGCATCACTTCACCCTCGTGAATGGGCCGTGGCACGCCTGGCTGGTCCACGGGCTGCCACCAGCCTGTCTCAGGACAGTGGTGCCCTGTGCGGGGAGACATACTTCCTTCTGAGTCCGCTGGAGCGCGTCGCAATCTTCTTTTCAAGGGGGCCTCCTCGTGCGTCAAAGCCGGCTCTAATCCGTACCGAGGGAAGCCCAAACTGCGCTCCCGCTCTCTTGATCCGGCGATCCACTATAGAATCATATAGGGGATGCTATATGACAATCTCGATGAGGAGAAGTAGTTGACGCACAACAGCAGACCAGGTCTTGCCGTTAGTGATGTAGCCAAGGGTGGGGATGGTCATGGCTCAGGAATAGGCGCCTACCGCGTGCGCCTTGCAGGGGCCAAGAACGAAGGGCCTTTCGGTCCCTTTGAGTCCGCGCTTGCGGCGGCGATGGATCAGGTTGGCCGAGCCAACCGGTATCCACAATCGGGAGCCCCCGCACTGAGGCAGGAGCTGGCTTCGCATCTAGGGGTGGGAATCGAGCGGGTGGTGGCCGGAGCCGGTGTCACCGCTCTCATTCACCATTTATCGATGGCTCTTCTCGATCCGGGGACCAACATCGTCACCTCCGGTCCAAGCTTCTCCAGCTACTCTTCAGAGGCCAGAAGCCGCGGCGCGACGACGAAACGGGCCCTGCCGCGGATGGATGGAGGTCATGACCTCGAAGGGACGCTGGGGTTGATCAACGACCGGACGCGGGTCGTGTACGTCGACAATCCCGGCAACTTGACGGGCGGGATCGTCCGTCGAAACGAACTCCTTCGCTTCGTGGAACGGGTTCCGACAACCGTAACGATGGTTGTCGACGAGTCTTACTTTGAATACGTCGACAGCGACCAGTATCCCGATACCGCTTCCGAGGCGGAGTTTCATAGGAAGAACCTGGTTACAATCCGGACTTTTTCGCATGCTTATGGATTGGGAGGCCTCCGGGTGGCCTATCTGGTCGGGTCCCGGAAGTCATCGGAGCTGTTGAGAAAGTGCAGAGCAACTACGAAGTGTCCAACGTGGCCCAGGCTGCGGCAGCTGCGAGTCTGCGGGATCAGGACGAACTCGACAGGAGAGTCGGCGTCAACAGACTCGGGCGTGCCGGACTTGCCGCAGGACTGAAAGACCTTGGGTTCCATCCGCTTCCCTCCCATGCCAATTTCGTAGCCGTAAAGGTGGGGGGCCCCACGGAATTCGTCCGCCGGCTGGAGGCCGAGTGTGTGGTCGTCCTTCCCATAGACGCTATTGGGTGTGTTTCGTCAACTTTAAGTAGGCCATTTCAGCGCTAAGAATCAGGCCACCTCGGCACGTTTCCAGGCCCTTTCAGCTGTTTGGTTATTTCATCAGGGCATTTTTGACCCGGTAGGACTCACCACGGAATTGCAGCAGGCGCCCGTGGTGCACCAGCCGGTCGATGACGGCTGCTGCCATGTTGTCGTCCCCGAACACCGTTCCCCAGCGGGAGAATTCGAGGTTGGTGGTGATGATGAGGCTGCGTTTTTCGTAGCCGTCGGCGATGACCTGGAACAGGAGTCTGGCCCCTTCCGTGTCGATCGGAAGGTAGCCCAGTTCATCGATGGCCAGGAGCTGGTTTTTGGCCAGGGAGGCGAGTTCCTTGTCCAGCCGGTCCTCGTCCTTGGCCCGGCGCAGCATCATGACCAGGGCGGAGGTGGTGAAGAACCTGGCTGGGATGCCCTGCCGGCATGCGGCTGCCACCAGGGCGGTGGCCATGTGGGTTTTTCCGGTGCCGACGTCTCCGTAGAGGACCAGGTCCTGGGCCCGGGTGATGAACTCCAGGGATTCGAGGGGTTCGCGGCCGTAGTCCTCGGGGAACCTGACACTGGTGTAGTCGAATCCGGTGAGTGTTTTCATGGCCGGTAGCCTCGCGGATTTCAGCAGCCGCTGGCGGCGTGATTCCTGCCGGGATTCGTGTTCCGCGAGCAGGACCTCGTGGAGGTATTCGCGTTGTTTCGGGGTGCCTTTCTCGGCCCATTCGGTTAGCACGCTGCCGGTCAGTGAGGTATGTTTGCCCGCTTCGAGGATGTCTTGGACGGTGATCGGGTTCATGCGACTTCTCCGGTGCTCGTGTTAAGGGTGGTGAAGGTGTCATAGACGCTTAAGTCCACGTTTGCGGCGGCCGGTTCGGTGCCGTGGGCCAGCCGGCGGGCGAGCATGCCCAGGGCCGCCATGTCCGGGGTGTCTCCGCGGCGGATCAGCGTGTCGGCGGCGGCAATCGCGGCGTCGAAGCCAGCGGACCCGGACGCAGCATCCACCGCGTTAAGCAGCCGGCGCCGATCGGTGGCCGTTGCCTTGTCCAGCCAGTCGCGCACCGGATCGGTGACCAGGGCCCGCAGCGGGGAATGGCCCCACGCACCGGGCTTGGTCACCAGCAATGGCAGCAAGGACGCAGGCTCGAAGATCGTCTCGGTCTGCCGCCCGAAGGCCCGCGGGAAGGACCTGACGGGCTCGGCATGTTCATCGAGGATCTGCACCACGTCGTGGCGCAACCCGACGGTGAGCATCCGCCCGTGAAAGGCTGGCCCGGCGGCGTAGGTATTCCCGTCAATGAGCAGGTTCCCTGTCTTATCAGCCTTGCGTGACTCGTAGCGCACCGGGTCGAACCCGATCCCGGGCAATGCCAGGGACGCTGCCCGGTCCTGGACGAACAGCTCGCCCAAGGGCAGGCCTTCGCGGTAATGCGTGGTGGCTGCCAACGCATCGCACCGCGCCAGCAAAACCTCGTTGAGCCCGGCCAAGGTGGCGGCCTCGGGCTCGGGGACCATGAGGTTGCGGCGCAGGAACCCGACCGCGTTTTCCACGTTGCCCTTCTCATGTCCCGAATACGGGTTGCAGTAGCGGGATTCGGAGCGGTAGTGCAGCTTGAACGCGGCGAACAGCTTGGACTCCACGACCTTGGTGCCCACCCGGCGCCCGATGCCCGTGGCATTGTCAAAGACCAGGTGCCTCGGAGCGGCCCCGATATGTTCGAACACCGTCCGCAGTCCGTGGCAGACGCATTCGGCGGTCTCGCCGCGGTAGGCCTGGACGAAGCGCATGTTCGAGAACGGGAAGGTCACCACCAGGATGTGCAGAACCTGCCGGATCCCGGCGATGATGGCCTCCGCCTGCCCGAAGTCGACCTGCACCGTCCCTGCCGGCCACACCAGCTCGGTATATCCCTCCCCGTCCTGCCGGTTGCGGGCAGCCCACTTCTTCACGTGGCGTTGGACCGGAGAATAGGTGCCGGTGAAACCATGCTCGTCAACGAGCCGGTCGAAGATGCGTTTGGCAGTGTGCCGCTGCTTGCGTGGCCGGCGCTGGTCCTCGGCGAGCCACACCTCGATGATGCGCTCGAACCCGGTCAACACCGAGCCTCCGGGCCGGGCCGAAGCCGCCGGCGGTGCCGGGGAGAAGTCCTGCTGCTCGGCGTACTTGGCCACCGAATCACGGCTGACACCCAGCCTGCGGGCGATCTCACGCCCCGGGACTCCCTGGGAATCGAGCCTTCTGATATTTTCTTGAACGGACATGGGTACCGTCATCTGCTTTCCAGCCCTTCCGGCGCAATCGCTCTGTCAACAGCAGCGCCGTAAGGAACCTATCTGGGGTGGCGGGCCCATGTTCCCAACACACTGGGAACCGCCCCGGGCCACCGGCTGATCTCAATCTCTGCGCAATCCCAAATCCATGATTTGAACGGGAACCGCCTGGCCTGATTCTTAGCGCTCTTTTGGCCGGAAACCAGCCACCAACTCGGCAGGATTTCTCGGCTGAAACGGCCTACAGATAGTCGATCACACACATTGGGCGATACCGACAGCATCCGAATAGCTGTGGGCACACCGGGGCAAGTCACCGACACTCTCGAGGCCATCAAAAGGTCCATGCTGGTTGCCGGATGAGGGCGAGGCGCCGCACGTCCAAGCCTAAAGAAACGTCACGGCAGCGACCCTCGCTGGAAATCTGGTCGAAACTTTGAACTGGGAAAGTGAAACCTGTAGGTTTTCCTATACGAAATGAGATAGCATGATTTACATCACAGCGACGTGGCCGCGAGGGCACGTCCAAAACTAGTAAAGGACCTGACATGGCCATCAGCGACAAGACCGACAACGACTCCGAGACTTCACCGGCAACTAAGACCACTGAGCACCCTGGCCGCCGGGGACTGATCGCCGGCGCGGTAGCCGGAGCGGCAGTCTTTGGACTTACCCGACTCATCCCGGGAGCCGACGGGGGAGCGGGCGCCACGGGCGGGGGCTCCTCCACAGACAAGGAACCCTTGGTCGACAAATGGAGGCGGACCAAAGAAGCAAACCTGGGCTGGGAATTCTCCACTCCGCTGATGCAGTTCCGCAATTCCGCCGGTGACCCTGATGGTTTCAGTGTTGAGATGGTGAAGATGATGATGGCTGACCTGGACAAAGACATCAAAATCAACTTCACCGAGATGCCCTTCGCTCAGCTGGTACCCGCGCTGGCATCAGGCAAGGTAGAGATGCTGGAACCAGTCACGAACCTGCCCGCGCGCGCCAATGAGGGATTGTTCGCAGACATTCCAGCGAACTACGCACCCATCTATGCCGTGCGCAAGCCGGGCAGCACCATCGAAAAAGACGAACAGCTAAACGACCCTGCAATAAAAATAGCGGTAATCCAAGGTTCCTCCCAGGCAGCGATTGGCGCCCAGCGCTACCCCAAGGCCACCTTCGTTGCCCTGGCGGACGCCACTGTCGCTATCGCTGAAGTAGCTTCCGGACGGGCTGACGTCACGCTGGCGTCGATTTTCAATGTCATGAATGGCATCCGGAACAATCCCGGTTTGACCGTTCTTCCGGGCGATCCCCTCTACCTTGACGTCAACACGTTCCTGCTGCCCCAAGGCGACTACAAGTCGCAGATGTGGGTTTCAAACTGGCTGCGCTACCAGGCCGGACGCGGAACGATCGCAACCCTGTGGAACAAGTGGGTTGGGAATGCGCTCCGGACGGAATTCAAGCTCCCTGTCGTCACGGTTGGCCCGGGCGGCGCTCTCACTCAGGCCTAGCCGAATCTGCGGCAACCGAATAACCACTTAGGAAAAAATGCCTGATATGAAATGGGGCGAAGTCCTCAGCCGGTATGACCTGTTCCTTGCCGGGGCCGCGGTTGACATATACATTGCCGTGGCAAGCTTCGTGCTTACTGTCCTCATTGGACTCTGCCTGGCCTCGATGTCCCGCGGAAACAAATTTTCCAAAACGGTTTCCTACATCATCGTCCAAATAGTCCGCGGGGCTCCGTTGTACGTCCTGTTGCTGTGGGTGTACTTCGGTGTTTCACAGCTGGCCGGATTCAATATTCCTGCCGTGGCCGCCGCCATCATTGCCCTGGGGCTTGCAACGTCCGGCGTGACGGCGGAAGTCTTCAGGTCCTCCTTCCTTGCTTTGGACAAAGGGCAGGCCTTGGCAGCGAAATCCTTCGGCATGACCCGGTGGCAGGCCTACACATCCGTGCTCTTCCCTCAGGCCATCCGCATCGCCCTGCCGCAGCTGGGCAACGTCTTTGTCATGCAGCTCAAAGGCGCCACCTACGCCGCCGTGATCGGCGTTGCTGAAGCCGTGTTCGTTGCCCAGGACATCTCAACGGGGCTGTTCCTGCCCTTCGAGGCGTACGGCGCCTTGGCAGTAATCCTCATCCTCATGGCGTTCGCGGCGTCCTTCGCCTTCAACCTCACCGAAAGGAGGCTACGGATCAAATGAGCGACTGGTTCGACAAACTATGGGCCACCTGGGGTCCAGTCCTGGGATCCACCGGAGCGATCTCCGAAGGAATCTACGTCACCCTCGCAGTGACATTCGCATCATTCGGCCTGGCCTGCATCGGTGGACTTATCCTCACCCTCATGCGGCAAAGCGGGCTGCCCTGGCTGGAGAAAACGGCTTTCACGCTGACGCAGGTCTTCCGGTCACTTTCGGCGTACGTGTACATCCTGTTCATTTACTTCGCCCTCCCGGCCTTCACTGGAATCTCCATCCCGCCCATTGCGGCCGGGATCATCGGCCTCACCATCCTGAACAGCGCCTACATCGCAGAGATCCTGCGTTCTGCACTGTCCAGCGTCGGCCCAGGGCAGCGCGAAGCAGCTGCAGTTCTGGGCATGACCACCACCCGCACCTACACCGACATCATCCTGCCGCAAGGCGTGCGCGTTGCCATCCCGTCCCTCGTGAGCCAGCTGACCATCATCCTCAAAGACTCCTCGATCATCGGCGTTATCGGCGTAGCGGACATCATGTACAGGGCTAGCCACACCGCAGCAAAGACATTCCAATACTTCGAGTACTACACCCTGGTCGGACTCATGTACGTAGCCGTGGTCTTTATCTTGACGATCTTCAGTTCATGGGTCGAACGGAAACTGCGCATTCCGTGATACTCATCCGCCGCCAACCAGGTCAGCGGCTGCAGCCTATTGCAGCCGGCGGGCCGGCCACTATTTCAACGAACACCTCACGCCAGGCACACGGCGTTCAACAATCCGGAAGGTTCTCATGCGTTTTCAAGGAAAGGTAGTCCTGATAACAGGAGCTGCCGGCGGTCTGGGTGAAGCTTCCACCCGTAGATTCGCCGCGGAAGGCGCTCAGCTCATCCTCACAGACCTGGACCAGGAGAAGGTTGAAACCCTCGCTGCCAAATGCCGAGCCGAATTCGGGACATCTGTGGTGGCATTGGGCGGCGACATTGCCCAGGAGTCCGTCGTCAACAATGTAGTGGCTGCCGGCCTGTCCGAGTTCGGAAGGATCGACATCCTGTTCAACAACGCCGGTATCAATCCGACGGGAAACGTTGTTGATACGAGCCTTGAAGTGTGGGACCTGACGATGAACATCAATCTTCGTTCAGCGTTCATGATGACGTCCCGCGTTGTGCCTGGAATGGTCAGCGCGGGCGGTGGTGTGATTGTCAATACTGCGTCCGTTGCCTCCTTCAAGGCGTCGACCAACGAAGCCGCTTACAGCGTTTCTAAAGCCGCGCTGCTGCAACTCACCAAAGTGACGGCCCGTGACTTCGCCCACGCGAATATCAGGGCTAACGCAGTTTGTGCCGGCATTCTCGAAAATTTCATGGCCGATCGGAAAGCAATCTCATCGGACGACATGATGGAAAAACGCCGGAACAGAGTGCGGGAGATTGTCCCCTTCAAGCGAGAAGGACGCTATGAGGAGATCGCCAACGTTGTGGCGTTTCTCGCCAGCGATGAGGCCTCCTACATCACCGGAGCAGCGCTGACAGCCGATGGCGGACTCACCGTATGAAAGGGGCCCAAGGCCATGACCGATCCGCTAGTTAGGAATGAGGATGAACTCATGACTGATGAAGACATCGAAGCCGGCGAGTTCACGCCCACATCCATGCAGGAACCGGATCTGCAGCCCGAAGCGAGCGAGGCGAGGACACCCATTATTTCGCTTCGTAACGTCAGGAAAACCTATAACGCAGGGACGCCAAAGGAAGTCACTGTCCTCAAGGGCATCAATCTGGATATCTATCCGGGTGAAGTCGTCGTTTTGGTCGGTCCCAGTGGCTGCGGAAAGAGCACCCTGCTGCGGTCTATGAACCTCATAGCGCCCCCCGACACCGGAAAGATAACTTTCAAGGGCAGCACGTGGTCCAACAGCCAGATTGATTTCTTCGACTTCAAGGCCCGGCGGGCAGAAATGCGGGCCATCGCCAAGTGGCGCATGTCCATGGGGATGGTATTTCAGAGCTTTAATCTGTTCCCGCACAGGACGGTCCTGCAGAATGCAATGATCGGGCCGCTACGGGCTAAGAATACAGACCGGGCGGAGGCCGAAAAGCTCGCACTGGCCGGACTCCGCAAAGTCGGCATGGAGGAAAAGAAGGACTTTTTCCCGAGCAGCCTCTCGGGCGGCCAGAAGCAACGGGTGGCGATCGCGCGAGCCCTTGCAATGCAGCCGGAGGTCATGCTCTTTGACGAAGCCACCTCCGCCCTGGACCCGGAACTGCGGGTCGACATTCTCGAGGAAATGAAGCAGCTCGCCTCCGAGGGAATGACCATGGTGGTCGTAACCCACGAACTGGCGTTCGCCAGGGAAGTAGGCAGCCGGGTGATCTTCATGGAGAACGGCCAAATCGTAGAGGATGGACCGGCCAAGGAAACCATCGACAACGCCACCCATCCCCGTTTTATCGAGTTCCTCCGTGCGCTTCACCACTGACCTCAAGAGCGCATCTGCCTCGATGAACGGAATACACGCCTTAGTACAGGGCGTGACGCAAGCAGGACCCTGTTACGTGAGTAAAGGAAGAACAAATGATCAGTGTTAAGGGCGTATCGAAGTCCTATGGGGACGTAGAGGTCCTGACCGATTGTTCCCTCCAGGTGGAGAAAGGAGAGGTGGTCGTCATCTGCGGCCCCTCAGGTTCGGGAAAGAGCACCTTCATCAAAACCCTCAACGGATTGGAACCGATTAACTCGGGTTCCATCGACATCGCGGGCTTCACGCTGCAGCCGGGGAAAAAGGTTCCCCGGAAGCTCCACTTCAACGTGGGCATGGTCTTCCAGCACTTCGAGCTGTTTCCGCACCTCACAGCTCTGCAGAACGTGGCTCTGCCGCAGCTCAAGGTTCTCCGTCGGAGCAAAGCGGAAGCGATGGAGCGCTCCGCTCAGCTGCTGGCCCGCGTAGGCCTGGAGGCGCACGCAGATAAGTACCCGCAGAGCCTGTCCGGCGGCCAACAGCAACGCGTGGCAATAGCCCGGACCCTGGCTATGGATCCGAAGATCATGCTCTTCGACGAGCCGACCTCTGCACTTGATCCAGAGATGGTCAACGAAGTTCTTGCTGTCATGACTGGCCTGGCAAAGGAGGGTATGACGATGCTCTGCGTTACCCACGAAATGGGGTTTGCCAAACGAGCGGCAGACCGAGTCGTTTTTATGGACCACGGGAGAATCCTTGAAGATCTTCCCGTTGAAGATTTCTTCGCCAACTCGACCACGCAGCGGGCACGGGACTTCCTCTCCAAAATCCTGGTGCTCTAGGGGAGTTGCCACCCTGCTGTTGACCAAAGGGGTTACAAGACGGCATAGTAATCGTATATGATTTCGTACTTGATTTAGGAGACAGCTTTGGAGAAGGTCAATGAGGACACGTTGAGCACGGCACGGAAGGTGATTGCGGTGCATATCAACTACCCCAGCCGGGCAGCCCAGCGCGGCCGCACGCCGGAACAGCCCTCGTACTTCCTGAAGCCCTCCTCCTCGCTGGCCATCGGATCAGCGGAAGTTCCTTCCACGGTGGAGCGTCCTGCCGGCTGTGAACTGCTCGGTTACGAAGGCGAAATCGCCCTGATCATCGGCAAGGCCGCCCGCCGTCTTGGCCTCGAGGACGCCTGGAGCCACGTTGAGTGGGTCACGGCCAGCAACGACCTCGGCGTCTACGACCTCCGGTACGCCGACAAAGGGTCCAACCTCCGGTCCAAGGGCGGCGACGGCTTCACCCCGATCGGCCCGGGCCTGATCGCGGCAGACACGGTGAACCCCGCCGGCCTCCGCATCCGCACCTGGCACAACGGCGACCTGGTCCAGGACGACACCACCGAGGACCTGCTCTTCCCCTTCGCCCGCCTGGTGGCGGACCTTTCGCAGCTGCTGACCCTCGAAGAGGGGGACATCATCCTCACCGGCACCCCGGCCGGCGCGTCGGTGGCCAAGCCAGGCGACGTCGTCGAGGTTGAAGTCAGCACCGGTGAGGTCACCACCGGCCGACTGGTCACCCGGGTAAAAGAAGGCACGACAGCGTTCGCGGACTTTGGTGCCCGCCCCAAGACCGATGACGCACAGCTGCGGGAGGAGGCGTACGGTTCGCGCGAAGCGGTGGGCCTTTCGGCAGACCAGACAGCCGCCGTCGGACCGGTCCTCTCCCAGGAACTGAAAGCCAAACTGGAGAGCGTCTGCACCGCCACCCTGTCCTCCCAGCTGCGCAAGCGCGGCCTTAACAACGTCAGCATCGACGGACTTACCTCCACCCGGCCGGAGAAGCGGATCGTGGGCCTGGCCCGGACGCTGCGGTACGTGCCCAACCGCGAGGACCTTTTCAAGACCCATGGCGGCGGTTTCAATGCCCAGAAGAAGGCCATCGATTCCGTGAACGAGGGCGAGGTCCTGGTGATGGAGGCGCGCGGCGAGAAGGGCACCGGTACCGTGGGTGACATTCTGGCGCTGCGTGCGCAGGTCCGGGGGGCCGCGGCGATTGTTACCGACGGCGGTGTCCGGGATTTCTCAGCGGTTGCCGGCCTGGAGATGCCGACGTATTTCGCCAACCAGCACCCGGCCGTCCTGGGCCGCCGGCACATCCCGTGGGACACGGACATCACCATCGCCTGCGGCGGCACCACCGTCCAACCTGGCGACATCATCGTCGCCGACTCCGACGGCATCCTGGTCATCCCGCCGGCCCTCGCCGACGAAGTGGCGGAGGACTCCATCGCGCAGGAACGCGAGGAAACCTTCATCGCCGAAATGGTGGAACAGGGCTACAGCGTGGACGGCCTCTACCCGCTGAACGCTGACTGGCGGACCAAGTACGAACAATGGGAAACGGACAAAGCCGATGACTGAGACCATCGCCGCGGCGGGAAGCAAGTCCGAACAGGCCTACCAGGCTGTCAAAGCCCGCATCGTGGAGGGCAGCTACACCCCCGGCTACCGGCTGGTCCTGGCTAAGATCGCCGGGGACCTGGGCGTCAGCGTGGTGCCGGTCCGCGAAGCCATCCGCAGGCTGGAGGCCGAAGGCCTGGTGAAGTTCGAGCGAAACGTCGGCGCCACGGTGTCCGGGATCGATCCCACCGAGTACCTCTACACGATGCAGACCCTGAGCATCGTGGAGGGCGCGGCCACCGCACTGTCCGCACCGCTCATTGGAGCAGCTGACATCGCCCGGGCCCGTGCCGTGAATGCGGAAATGCGGGACTGTCTGGAGCATTTTGATCCGGTGCGCTTCACCGAGCTCAACCAGGACTTCCACAGCGTCCTGTTCGAATACTGCCCCAACCCGCACATCCTGGACCTGGTTCACCGCGGCTGGAACCGGCTGGCCTCGCTGCGGTCCTCCACGTTCCGGTTTGTTCCCGGCCGCGCCCATAATTCCGTGGACGAACACGAGGCACTGCTCCGGCTCATTGAAACCGGCGCGGACGCCGACGCCATCGAAAAGGCGGCCCGGCTCCACCGCTCCGCCACACTCGACGCCTACCTGGCACAAAGCAAGCAATAGGACCACAAGTTAGGACCCAATGATGACGACCCCCCTCGAAACCCCGACCAAGCACTTTGTCCCCGAGGACCTGCCCGCGCACATCCAGCACTACATCAACGGCCAGTTCGTGGACTCCGTGGGCGGCAAGACCTTCGACGTCCTGGACCCGGTCTCCAACACCAACTACGCCACCGCCGCGGCCGGGCAGAAGGAAGACATCGACCTCGCCGTCGCCGCCGCCCACGAAGCCTTCACCAACGGGCCGTGGCCACGGATGAAGCCGCGCGAACGCGCCCGCGTCCTGAACCGGATCGCCGACGCCGTCGAGACCCAGGAGGACCGGCTCGCCGAACTGGAAACCTTCGACACCGGCCTGCCCATCACCCAGGCCAAGGGCCAGGCCATCCGCGCAGCCGAAAACTTCCGGTTCTTCGCAGACCTGATCGTCGCCCAGTTCGACGACGCCATGAAGGTCCCCGGCTCACAGATCAACTACGTGAACCGCAAACCGATCGGCGTCGCCGGCCTCATCACCCCGTGGAACACCCCGTTCATGCTCGAGTCCTGGAAGCTCGCCCCGGCCCTGGCCACCGGCAACACCGTGGTCCTCAAGCCCGCCGAATTCACCCCGCTCTCCGCATCGCTGTGGGCCACGATCTTCAAGGAAGCCGGGCTGCCCGACGGCGTGTTCAACCTGGTCAACGGCCTCGGCGAGGAAGCCGGCGACGCCCTGGTCAAGCACCCGGACGTCCCGCTGATCTCCTTCACCGGCGAAACCACCACCGGCCAGACGATCTTCCGCAACGCAGCCACCAACCTCAAGGGCCTGTCCATGGAACTCGGCGGCAAATCACCCTGCGTGGTGTTCGCCGACGCCGACCTCGACGCCGCGATCGACTCCGCCCTGTTCGGGGTCTTCTCCCTCAACGGCGAACGCTGCACCGCCGGCTCCCGCATCCTTGTCGAACGCGCCATCTATGACGAGTTCTGCGAAAAGTACGCCGCCCGCGCCAAAAACATCGTCGTCGGGGACCCGCACGACCCCAAAACCCAGGTCGGTGCCCTGGTCCACCCGGAACACTTCGCGAAGGTGGCGTCCTACGTGGAGATCGGCAAATCGGAAGGCCGCCTGCTGGCCGGCGGCGGCCGCCCCGAGCACCTCCCCGAAGGCAACTACATCGCACCCACCGTTTTCGCCGACGTCGCCCCCGAGGCCCGGATCTTCCAGGAGGAAATCTTCGGCCCCGTCGTCGCCATCACTCCGTTCGAGAACGACGACGAGGCCCTCGCCTTGGCGAACAACACCAAGTACGGCCTGGCGGCCTACATCTGGACCCAGAACCTGACCCGCGCGCACAACTTCTCCCAGAACGTCGAAGCCGGCATGGTGTGGCTGAACAGCCACAACGTCCGCGACCTGCGCACCCCTTTCGGCGGCGTCAAAGCCTCAGGCCTCGGGCACGAGGGCGGCTACCGCTCCATCGACTTCTACACCGACCAGCAGGCCGTGCACATCACGCTCGGAACCGTGCACACCCCCAAATTCGGCGCCTGACAGCGCAGCCCGGCCCTTTCAAAGAAGAGAGAATTCCATGACCAATTTTGTCCCCACCCCCACCCTCCAGGCACCGGACATTGTCCGCTGCGCCTACATGGAAATCGTGGTCACCGACCTCGCCAAATCCCGCGCGTTCTACGTGGACCTCCTGGGCCTGCACGTCACCGAGGAAGACGAGAACAACATCTACCTGCGCTCCCTGGAGGAGTTCATCCACCACAACCTGGTGCTCCGCAAGGGACCCGTCGCCGCCGTCGCCGCCTTCGCCTACCGTGTGAAGTCCCCCGCCGAGGTGGACGCCGCCGAGGCCTACTACAAGGAACTCGGCTGCCGCACCGAACGCCGCAAGGAAGGCTTCACCAAGGGCATCGGCGACTCCGTCCGCGTCGAGGACCCGCTGGGCTTCCCCTACGAGTTCTTCTACGAGGTGGACCACGTGGAGCGCCTCACCCAGCGCTACGACCTCTACTCCGCCGGTGAACTGGTCCGCCTGGACCACTTCAACCAGGTCACCCCCGACGTCCCCCGCGGCCGCAAGTACCTGGAGGACCTCGGCTTCCGCGTCTCCGAAGACATTCAGGATTCCGACGGCGTCACGTACGCCGTGTGGATGCACCGTAAGCAGACGGTCCACGACACGGCGCTGACCGGCGGGGATGGCCCGCGCATGCACCACGTCGCCTTCGCCACCCATGAGAAGCACAACATCATCCAGATCTGCGACAAGATGGGTGCCCTGCGCATCAGTGACCGCATTGAGCGCGGCCCGGGCCGGCACGGCGTCTCCAATGCGTTCTACCTTTACATCCTGGATCCGGATGGCCACCGGATCGAGATCTACACCCAGGACTACTACACGGGTGACCCGGACAACCCCACCGTCACCTGGGATGTCCACGACAACCAGCGCCGCGACTGGTGGGGGAACCCGGTGGTGCCGTCCTGGTACACCGAGGCCTCCCTGGTCCTGGACCTGGACGGAAACCCGCAGCCCGTCGTCGCGCGTGAAGAGAAGAGCGAAATGGCGGTAACTGTGGGCGCCGACGGCTTCTCCTACACCCGCGAGCCGGGCGAGGAAGTCGGTTTCAAGCTCGGGGCGCAGCTCTAGCCATGCTGGACGAAACGACGATCGAGGCAATAGCCGACGAGCTCCTCGAAGCCGCCCGGACCCGCACGCCGGTGCCACGCCTGACGGCCCGCTACCCGGAGATGACGGTGGAGGACTCCTACGCGGTGCAGCAACTGTGGCGGCGCCGAAACGAGGAAGCCGGACGCACGCTGGTGGGGCGCAAGATCGGCCTGACGTCCAAGGCCATGCAGGCGGCCACCGGCATCACAGAACCGGACTACGGCGCCATCTTTGATGACATGGTGCTGGACACCGGCTGCTCTGTGGAGTGGGAAAAGTACACGCACCCCCGGGTGGAGGTGGAGCTGGCGTTTGTCCTGAAAAGCGCGCTGAAAGGCCCGGGCTGCACCATATTCGATGTCCTCAACGCCACCGACTATGTGGTTCCGGCCCTCGAAATCCTGGATTCCAGGATCGAAATGGAGGGCCGGACCATCGTGGACACCATCGCGGACAACGCCGCGATGGGTGCCATGGTGGTGGGCGGCCGCCCGGTGAAGCCCGACGCCGTCGACCTCCGGTGGGTCTCCGCGATCCTGTACAAGAACCAGACAGTGGAGGAAACCGGCGTCGCCGCGGGGGTCCTGGACCACCCCGCCAACGGCGTCCACTGGCTGGCCAACAAGGTCGCCGCCCACGGCGACGGGATGAAGGCCGGGACATCATCCTCGCCGGCTCGTTCACCCGGCCGGTGTGGGTCTACAAGGGCGACACCGTGCACGCCGACTACGGACCCTTGGGAGCAGTGACATGCCATTTCGAGTAGAACCGGACACCACGTTCCGGGACGCCCTGACCGCGGCGGACCGGCCGCTGGCAGGGATGTGGGTGTGTTCCGGCAGCCCGCTGGTCGCTGAACTGTGTGCCGGGTCCGGCCTGGACTGGCTCCTGATCGACGCCGAACACAGCCCCAACGGCCTCGAATCCATCCTGGCCCAGCTCCAGGCGATTCATGGCTATCCCGTTCACACCCTGGTCCGCCCGCCGGTGAACAACACCGTGCTGATCAAGCAGTACCTGGACCTCGGCGTGCAAAACCTGCTGATCCCCATGGTCAACACGGCGGCGGAAACGGAGGCTGCGGTGGCAGCCACCCGCTACCCTCCCCATGGCGTCCGCGGCGTGGGCTCCGCCCTCGCCCGCGCCTCGCGCTGGAACAGGATCCCGGACTACCTCGCCCGGGCCGGCCAAACCATCAGCGTCACCGTGCAGATCGAATCCACCACCGCCGTGGAAGCCGTGGAAGAGATCCTCGCCGTGGACGGTGTGGACGCCATCTTCCTCGGACCGTCGGACCTCGCCGCGTCCATGGGAGTGCTGGGACAGCAGGAACACCCCGACGTCCGCGCCGCCGTCGAACACTGCCTCAAAGCAGCCGCGACGGCGGGCAAACCCGCAGGTGTCAACGCCTTCAACCCCGAGACCGCGCGCGTCTACATCGCCTCCAGGGCCTCGTTTCTCCTGGTGGGCGCCGACGTCGCACTCCTCGCCCGCGGCTCCGAAGCCCTCGCCGCCGACTTCGTCCAGCCTTCCAGTGCCCCGACGGTTGAGCCCGTCGAAGCCCCCGCCAGCTACTGACCGAAGAGCCAGTCCACAGACAGTCCGCGCCTAGACCGGACGACGCGACTTCAAAAGAGTTGCCCACGAGCGTTGAAGGAGCCAAATGCAACCCAGGAAAGCCAAACAGGAGCCTGACCTCGATCTGCCACGTACCTTTCCTTCATCGCGATGGGAGTCCCTCTTTATCGGGGACCGCGTGGAGGTCTGGACCGCCGGGCGTAAGGCATTCTTCGGTTCCGTGAGTGACCGGAGCGAAGATGGCCAGATCCTTTGGCTCACCGAAGACGGTACGGGCAGCCGCCGGCTGTTCCTTCGAAGCGACGATGTAGCCGTCTACAGAGACGAATGACCTTTCGCCCCTGCAGGTACGGCGCGGCGATAGCCGGAGTCTACGCCCGGCCCTTTCAAAAATGCGGAACATATTTCATTATTGAAGGATCTCCTATAGGATTTCCAATAGCATTATCGTAGACATGAGAATGACAGCAGTGGCTGCTGTCCGAGGAGTTGAGAGGGAGCGAACGACCTTGGAATCTTTTCTGCCCACGAGGCCAGCCCGTCTTTGCCCGATCACACCAGCAACTACCGAAAGATCATCACCATGAGCAGGCCTACATATGACCTAGCGGTGGTTGGTTCCGGCGGGGCCGGCCTCGTTGCAGCGTGCGCGGCAGCTGACCGTGGTCTTTCGGTGATCGTCCTGGAATCAACAGATTTCCTTGGCGGGACGACCGCCTTGTCGGGTGGCCAGATGTGGATTCCCTGCTCGCCGGCAATGATCCGTGCGGGTTTCAGTGATTCTTCGGACGCAGCAATGGCGTACCTTCAACGGGTGACGCTCGGGCTATCCCCAGCGGCCAACCTGCGCTCTTTCGTGGAAAATGCACCCAATTTCATCACATACCTCGAAGAAGAGCTCAACATACCCGTCGTTAATATTGACCGCCCCGACTATCACCCGGAATGGGCGGGCACAGCGATGGGCCGCACTGTTGAACCCCTTCCCGTTTCAACTCAGGATCTCGGCCTCTGGAAGCAACGAACACGTACGTCGCCCACCAGGCGGCCCGTCACCGGGCCCGAGAGCCGCACTGGGATAGACAACGCTCTCGTGGCGGAGCGGGAAGCGTTCGACGTGCGCACCCAGGGATCCGGACTCATTGCGGGTCTCGTCAGCGCGGCCTTGCGGCGCGGCGTTGAACTGCGAGTCCGCGCCCGAGTCACGTCCGTTAGCCGGTCGGCCGGCCCCTTCGTGCTTGACACCGAGGAAGGGGAAATCGGGGCCCAAAACGTCGTCCTCGCCTCCGGTGGTTTTGCCCGCAGCGCCGATCTTCGCAAAGACTTCCTCCCGCCCGTGGAGATTGTTCCGACGGCCGCTCCCGGGTCGCTGGGAGACAGCCTCCGGCTGGGCATAGCGATGGGAGGCAGGTTGCGTGGAATGAGCGAAGCCTGGTGGACTGCCGCCGCATCGATCGAGGGAGAGACTGTCGACGGCGTACCCCTCCACAGGAATGTTGTCCGGGAACTCGCCTACCCAGGATCGATTCTGGTGAACGCGGCTGGCGTCCGCTTCGTGAATGAGGCAAGCTCCTACAACGATCTGGGCAAGTCGTTCTACACATTTGACGCTGCGGGCCACAGGTTCCCCAACCAACCCGCGTGGCTCATTTTCGACGCGAACTTCAGGAGCACCCGACCGGTAGCAGGCATCGGGCCCTCGGCGCCGGCACCGAAGGAGTTCATCGAGGCGGACGATCTGTCGTCCCTTGCCCGGAAGTGCGGCATCCACGCTGCGGCCCTGCACCTGACCGTCGCAGAGAACAACAACTCAGCCCAAACCGGAGCCGACAGGAGGTTCAGCCGCGGCGCAAACGCGCACGACCGGTTCAACGGGGACGAATCGCATCAACCCAACCCATGCCTGGGCCCCATTACTGAACCGCCGTTCTTTGCAGTGCCCATCACCCTGGGCGCAAACGGCACCAAAGGGGGTCTGGTCACGGATGAATTTTCCCGTGTACTTGACCACGGCGGCGAACCGATCCCTGGCCTCTTCGCAGTAGGCGAATCCGCAGCCGCCCTCATGGGCCCAGGCTATGCCGGATCCGGTGCCTCTCTCGGCCCGGCGCTGACATCCGCATTCACTCTGGCAGACAAGCTTTCACCCCTCAGCACCACCACCCGCCATGGCGGCAACCCCAGCTCGACAAACCGTCAGGCCAGTGTTTCCTGAACGGTCATGTCAACAGAAAGGAAGCCACCAGTGGCCACCCAAAACATTAACCAGCCTCACTTGCAAAAAGGGCCCGGTCGAGGACGCTGCGGAATCGATGCACATCCCACTCACGCACGGTGACGTGGACGGATAGGCCAACGGAAGGGGCAGGACAATGAACAGCACCGCAGACACGGCCTTCGGACGCCCGAGCGTCAATGAAGTCGTAGTGCTCGGCTCTGCCGGGGGCCCGACACCCAAGCCTGGCCGGCGCCCGGTCTCGCATGCCCTCATCATCGATGACGAGGTGACGCTCATTGACTGTGGAAACGGCACGGTCAGTCAGTTTGTCACGGCAGGGCTGGACCTGGGCCGGCTCAGACGGATTCTCATCACGCACCATCACATCGACCATGTGGCTGATGTCGCCATGTTGCTGCACTTGGCTTGGTCTCAGTTGGATACGGTTATCCAGGTCATCGGCCCACCGCCCCTTGCAAGACTTTTCGAGTTGCATTACGAGGCTTTCGAATTCGACATCCGCTCCCGGATGGATGATGAAGGACGGAAGCATCTGCGGGAGTTCGTCGAGGTCATCGAAATCGAGGCGGATGCGACTATTCAACTCGGTAACGCAGTGATATCCGCGGTTTTGGTTGATCACCAACCCGTGCCTTATGCCTTCGGCTACAGGATCGACCAGTCGGGCCTGAGCGTGTGCTTCTCAGGGGACACCCGGCCCACCAATTTTCTGGCCGGGCTCGCTCAGGGCGCAGACTTGCTCATCCACGAAACCACGTATCTGACCAACGCTGCGGACTATCTCAGCCCTGCACGGGCGGCCCGCGTACTACCCCGCATGAGGGCAGTCCACAGCGACCCAACGGGGGCCGCTCATATCGCGGCCTCTGCTGAGGCGAAAGCCCTTCTCCTCAGCCCTGTCGGCACTTTCGGACCGGCTTCCGACGAGGAAATCCTGGCCGAAGCCGGCGTCGAATTTCCCGGAAAGACCTGGGTTGGCAGCGACTTCCTCCGAGTCCCACTTCCCATCAAAGGAGAGATCTAACGTTATGACCACGTACAACACCGGCGGCGAAGCTGTCGTCAATAGCCTTAAGGCGAACGGCCTGACCACCATTTTCGGCTTACCCGGCGTACAGAACGACTGGCTCTATAACGCCTTTTATGATGCAGGTAAAGACATCCGTGTGATCCACACCCGTCATGAGCAGGGCGCCGCATACATGGCACTTGGTCACACCATGGCAACGGGCAAGCCAAGTGTCTGCAATGTTGTGCCAGGGCCGGGTGCGCTTAACGCCGGGGCGGCGCTTGCCACCGCGTACGGACTGAACGCAAAGATGCTCTTCCTCACCGGTCAGGTCCCGCAGAAGATGATTGGCCGGGAAATGGGAACGCTGCATGAAGTCCCGGACCAGCCTGGGCTCCTTCGTTCCCTCACCAAGCACTACGACAGGGTCACCCATCCTGCAGAAGCAGGAAGGAAAATCGCGGATGCCATCCGCGCCCTGAATACCGGACGGCCCCGTCCGGCTGCGATCGAGGTTCCGATGGACGTGCTGGAGCATCGTGCTCCGGTCCCCGACCGGTTCCCCGTCGCTGACGGTCCCCAAGACGTCATCGACGAAGAAGGAAATGAGAAAGCCCTATCAATCCTGGCCAACGCCAAGAACCCCATGATCTTTGTCGCCAACGGTGCGCAGGATGTCTCAGCTGAAGTTACCCGGCTTGCCGAAATTCTTCAGGCACCCGTAGTTGGGTACCGCACAGGACGCGGCATCGTGGACAGCCGACATCCCCTAAGCTGCTTCCTGCCCGAGGCCAAGCCCCTGTGGGCCGAGACCGATGTCCTCATCGCTCTGGGAGGCAGCGCACGTTCGGCTCTCCAGGGCTGGGGGAGAGGTGCGCGCAAGCTGATCCGAATCGACGTCGACCAGACGGTTCACGGCCGCTATGGCCAGCCCGACGCCGCCATCACGGGGCGCCTTGAATCACACCTCCCGGTCCTCATCGAAGGACTCGAGAAGCGAGGCGTCCAGAATGCCGACATCACCGAGCAAATGACCCTGGTCCACAAAGACTGGAAGGAACGCAGCGCCGTACTGGACCAGCAGACCGCCTATCTCGCCGTCATCCGCGAGGCGCTCGGCATCGACGGCATCTTCGTCGATGAACTCACCCAAGTCGGCTTTGCCAGCCGCATCCTGCTGCCCGTCTACAAACCACGGACTTTCATCTCCACCGGCTACATGGGCACGCTCGGCTACGGCTTCCCTACCGCCCTTGGAGCCAAGGTGGCAAAACCAGACACACGCGTGCTTTCGGTGACCGGCGACGGTGGTTTCATGTTCGCCGCAACGGAGTTGGCTACTGCAGTCCAGCACAATATCGGGCTGGTCACGGTCCTGTTTAACAATTCGCAGTATGGCAACGTCCAGCAGATGCAGCGTGACCTCTACGGTGGAAAGGTGATAGCCACTGACCTGGTGAACCCAAACTTTGAGCAGTTCGTCACCTCCTTCGGAGCCTCCTACGGAAGGGCCACATCGCCCCAGGAGCTGGCCCCGGTACTCGAAAACGCCTTCCGCTCCGGCAAGCCCAGCGTGGTGGAGGTTGTAGTCGGCGACATGATCAGCGTGGACCAGTTCCGGTGACAGGAAAACCGGTGACAGGCAAACTCAAGAGTCCCCCGGTTCCGTACCTTCAGGAACTGTGGAGCAGAATCCGAGGGCTTCGCTGCATCGTCGTCGTTGGCCTTCCCGGTACTGGGAAGAGCCTCCTCGTTCGCGAGATCGCAGCAGCAGCCGGCGCAGACGGCCGCCCCAGCGCCGTCATGCAATGGGACGTCTCGCGGGAATCCTGGGACAGTCACCCCTCCGCGGCCGCCACATATCCGGAAATTGACGGCGTCACCCATGAGGGCATCCGGACGGCGATGGGCATTTGGGTCCGGGAAGCAGTAGCAGACTGGTATTCCCAGCACGCCGATGGGGACGATTTGCTCATCGTTGAAGCCCCGCACATCGGCGGGAGGTTCTCAGAACTCGCCCACGTCGTTGACGATGCGGCCGAACCATCCCTGCGGGGGGCGGGCACGCTATTCGTTCTGGTGGCCCCTACTAAGGCCCTTCAGCTGACGCTGAAAAGCCAGCGCGCCGCGGACATGGAGAGCCATGGGGAGGGCTCGTACGAAAGTAACAACGCCTCGCCGGATCTCCTGGATGAACTCACTGACTCGTTGCGTGGACCAGCCCAGGAACTCCGGATAGCGAGCATCTCCTCCACCGGATACGATCCGGAGCTGTACGCAGAACTGATGCAACATGTTCTGCGGCACAGGAACGTTCTCCTCGTGCGCCCCGACCGGCTCATGGAGGTTACTGGATCCGTCTACTCATTGGGGGACCAGTCCAGCAGGCTCTGGGCAACAGAAGAACAGGTCCAGCGGTCCTTGGACGTTGTTGAATCCATGTCGCAGAGGGAACTGGCCCAACATACGAACGACTGGTTCCGCTCGTAGGCGTTGGCTACAGGCAGCAGGTCCTACGGCCTCGGGGAGTGGACAGCTCGAAGTTTGGCAGTGACCACCAAGGTTCAGCGAACGAAAAGGCGGGCCGGCCCCTCGGGGGCCGGCCCGCCTTTTCGTGAAGTGCAATCCGTTAGGCTGCGCTGCGGGTGCTCAGTTTCTCCTGGACACGGCGTACCAGGACCAAGGTGTGTTCGCGGCTTATCTCTTCGAGGTTTGCGTCGGCTTCGCCGTTCTCGATGGCGTCGATGATCCGTATATGGAAGCCAATGGTTTCCTTACCCGCAGACAGTCCCAAGGTCTGAATGATGATGCCGCGTTCGCGGGCGAAGACCAAGCTGCTGACGGTATCGGTCCACTGGGAGAGCCGCTGAAGTTCCTGGATCAGGAGAACATTGGGGCAGCGATTATGAATCATCTCGTGAAACTGCCGGTTCAGCGTTGTCCACGCCTCAAAATCAAACTCCTCCAAGGCTCCCATCAGCTTACCGTTGGTCTCCCGCAGGGCCGAGATCTCCTCACCGGACAGCAGGGGGGCTGCGGCGCGGGTCGCGTAGGCCTCCATGACGGCTTTCATCTCCATGAGATTGAACCAATGCGTCTTATCAAGCTGAACGATGGAAGGTCCTGAGTTCGTCCCGTATTCAACCAGTCCTTCGGCTTCCAGCCGGCGAAGTGCCTCCCTGATGGGGGCCTGGCTGACGCCGATGTCCTTGACCAGGTTGTCGATGATCAGACGCTGGCCGGCTGCGTACTGAGAGCCCACGATGCGTGTCCGCAATATTTCATGGGCAAAGTCGACCTTGGACTGGACAGCTGTCATGTTTCCCTCTCGGAGCAGCTTTATGGACGAAATCAAGGCTCAAGGTTTGTCCGTTTCCGCACCAGCAACCTAGCAGCCTACAAAGCGTATAGCTAATCCTATGCGATATCCTTCGTTTGGGAGCGCCGATCAGCTGAAATTCCCCTCACACCCCGCTGGTCAGACCTTTCGCTACGACTCGTTCCAAGGCTGCAATCGTAGCGTTCACCTGTTCCGGGGTTCCCACGGTGATCCGAACGCTTGCAGGATCACCCATGGCGTTGCCGGGACGTACGATGATGCCCTCCGCCTCAAGTGCTTTGGTGAATGCCTTCGCGTCACCTACGCGGACGTAGACGAAATTCGCGTGCGAGACTAATGGCTCAAATCCGAGGCTGCGGAGGCCTTCGGTTAGTTCGCTGCGTCCATGCTCGTTCAGCCCGACGCGGCGTTCGAGCTCTTCGTGCTCCCGCAGGCTTGCCAAGGCCGCAGCCTGGGCGACGTTGGACACTTCGTAGTTGCTCTGCACCTTTTGGACAGCTCCGATAATCTCTGGGGAGCCCACCAGGTACGCGACGCGCAGGCCAGCTAGGCCGTAAGCCTTGGAGAAGGTCCGCAGCGTGACCAGGTTACGGCGCTTGAAGTCCCTTTCGGCGATGGTGTCCGCGTACTCCGGGGATTTGGCGTACTCGAAGTAGGCCTCGTCCACGACAATGGTTACGTGCTCTGGGACGGCCGCAATAAAGCTGAGCAGCTCTTCCCTGCTGACAATGCCGCCCGTGGGATTGTTCGGGTTGCATACGTAGACAATGCGCGTTGTCTCGTCGATAAGACCCAGCATGGTCATCAGATCGTAGCTCCCGTCCTTGCGGACAGGTGTGCTGAGCGTTGTCGCACCCTGCTTTCGGGCGTCAAGGGCATATGCGTGGAAAGTCGGTGTGGAAACAACGATGTTTGTGCCCTCATCCAGAAGCGCCACCGAGAGATGGTGGATCAGTCCGATCCCACCGGCGCCAACGGCAACCTCTGCGATATCGACCCCAAGCATGTCAGCCAGTTCTGCGCGAAGAGTGCGGAAACCTGACTCGGGATACAAGTTGGCCCGCCCCACCTGTTCGAAGGCAGCCTTGGCAGCTGAGGGGAATGGGCCGTACGGGCCTTCGTTCGCAGCAAGGCCCAGTAGTTCGAGCACTGCACCCTCGCTCGCTGCGTCGCGGACGCTCCTGCCGGCGCTGTAGGGCGGGAGCCCGTCGATCGCTGCCCGAATCTTCGGGCCCGAACCGGTTTCTGAAATAGCGGTGTGCATATTTACCAATCCTTAGTTCTCCTATAGACTTTCCTATACGATTCTATACACGCTGAGGAAAAAGGACAATGGCTGAAATCGCAGAGTTGAACCGCATCTTTGCCGGGGGGCGCTGGACTCCCGCCACCGGCGCAGACATCATGCATGTGTATAACCCGGCGGACGGCAGCCGCATCGGCCGAGTCACGGCTGCCAGTGTCCAGGATGTGGAGCTCGCAAGCCTGGCGGCCTTGGAGGCATTCGCGGGCTGGCGTGACACCGCGGTGAGCGAAAGGGCTGCCATCGTCGCGCGCATCGCTGACGGCCTCGCTGCTCGCGCAGTAGATCTTGCCGACGGAATCACGCTGGAAGTGGGCACACCCCGACACAAATGTGTCCGAATGCAGGTCACTCCTGCAGTCGAAACGTTCAAGAGCGCGGCAAGGCTCGGACCTAAAGTCCTGGTCGAGGAACAACTGGACGCTACACGGATCCGCAAGGTGCCGGTCGGCGTGGTCGCCTGCATCACACCCTGGAACTACCCGCTCTATCAGATAGCCTCAAAGGTCGCCGCTGCACTCATGGCCGGCTGCACCATAGTCCTTAAACCAAGCGAAGTGGCACCAACCAACGCAGCTATCCTCGCAGACGTCGCCTCAGCAGCGGGTCTGCCGCCAGGAGTCTTCAACGTCGTCTTCGGGAACGGGCCCACCACAGGAGAGGCTCTCATAAGCCACCCGGCAATTGACTTCGTTTCCTTTACGGGATCCACCCGCGCCGGCGCCAGAATCGCCGCCATAGCCGGCCAGCACATCAAACAGGTATCCCTGGAACTGGGCGGAAAGTCAGCCAGCCTCGTACTCCCCGGGGTAGACCTTCAGCTGGCGGTAAGCAAAACCCTCGAGAAAAGTTTTCAGAACTCAGGGCAGACCTGCGCCGCTCTGACCCGACTCCTCGTTCCATCAGACGCCCTCGCACAGGTGTCCGCATTACTGAAAACTCAGGTTGCTTCCTTCCCCGTGGGCAATCCCTCGGAAGCGAGCACGGTACTTGGCCCTGTCGCAACGGCGGACCAGCGGGACAAAGTGCTTAGCCTGACAGCCGCTGCCCGCAAATCCGGCGCTGAACTCCTTGCGTCTGGTCCAGTCTTCGGCGACCCCTCGGGCTTCTATGTCCCGGCGGAGGCGTACCTCACCGACGCCGACGGTGGACTCGCCCAGGAAGAAGTGTTCGGGCCGGTCCTGGCCGTAGTGCCATACAGCGACATCGACGAAGCGGTCGACATGGCAAACAATTCCCCTTACGGACTCAGCGGCGCGGTATGGGGACAAGACCGCGAGGAAGCGGGTAAGGTCGCCGCACGAATCCGAACCGGGAGCGTATCCATCAATGGGGCGGCAACACATCCCGACGCGCCCTTCGGGGGGTTCCGGATGTCAGGTTTTGGCAGGGAACGGGGTGCCCATGGCATCGAAGAATTCCTCACGACTCAGTCAATCCACTTCTAAACATCCCCAGGCAGGCCAAACGGTTGAGGAGAACCCATTGAAAAACAACCGAACCAGATCGGGCCCTTACGTTCCAACTCGCGACGACGTTGGGTGTGACGACGATTGCCAGTTCTGCAGCGGCCCCGAAACAGACTAACCAAGCAAAAACACCAACTACCCAATTGACAGCAATGAAAGGACTCTAATGGGACGACTTCTCGATAGTCCGTGGCCCATCGTAGTCATTGCGATAGTGACGCTCCTGCTCTTTGCTGCGCCTAAGCTTCCGGCTATGGCCCGCAGCCTTGCACAGTCTGCGCGAATAATAAGGTCCGAGGCCAAGGAGGCAAAGGACGACGGAAAATCTGGGCCGCCCGACGTCCCCGATGCGACTTCAGTCGCTGAGCCTGGCAACCCTCAGCCGCAAACCGGAGCTGGCCATCCACCCGAGAACGGCAATGCCAGTCCTCCCCTAGGAGCGCGGGTCAGTAGTCGGCCGGGTTCTTAAAACGCCGTGTGAATTGCCGGGGTGCGGGAGGGGTGGCTGGAAGAATCGGGAGTATGAATTCCGGTTCCCAGGATGGCCTTTTTGATGAAGCTCTCGTGGAGCGGGTGGAGCGTTTTGATGACGGGATCGTTGAGGCCGGTGCTGGTGTGAAGAAGCGGTTCAAATCCTTTGAGCCGGACGCGGTGATGCTGGTCCCGCCGTCGCTGGATGAGTGGTTGCCGGGCAATCATCTGGCCCGGTTCATCGCTGATCTGGTGTCCCGGGAGCTGGATCTGTCCCGGTTCTACGGCTCGTATGGGAAGACGAAGGGCCAGCCGCCGTATGATCCGCGGTTGATGGTCCGGGTCCTGCTTTACGGTTACTGCGTCGGGGTGCGTTCCTCCCGGGAGTTGGAGCGGGCGTGCGTGGACGTGGTCGCGTTCCGTTGGCTGGCCGGGCAGCAGGCACCGGATTTCCGGTCCATCGGCCGGTTCCGCAAACGCCATCTCGCGGCGTTGGGGAACGTGTTCCTGCAGGCGCTGGAACTCTGCCGGGCCGCGGGCATGGTCTCGTTGGGCCGGGTTGCCCTGGACGGGACGAAGGTGCGGGCCAACGCGTCCCGGCGAAAGGCGATGAGCTACGGACGGCTGACCGAAAAACAGAGGATCCTCGCCGCGGAGGTCTCGGACATGCTCGCCGACGCCGAGGCCGTGGACAGGGAGGAGGATGCCCGGTTCGGGGCGGATACGCGCGGCGATGAGCTCCCGCCGGACCTGGCCGACCGGCAATCGCGGCTGGCGAAGATGGCCGCGGCCCGCAAACAGCTCGAAGAGGACGCGGCAGCCAAAGCACGCAAAGAGGCGGAGCAGAAAGCCCGGGACCGCGGCGATGACGACGGGGCGGCTGCGGCCAAGGGTGAGGAAGCCGCGGCCAAAGCGGAGGTCAGACCGAGGGCCCAGCGCAATTTCACGGACCCCGACTCCCGGATCATGAAGACCGCAGACGGCTCGTACCACTATTGCTACAACGCCCAGGCCGTGGTCGACGCGGACCATCAGGTCATCGTCGCCACCGATCTGAACAACACCGCGGTGGACGTGCAGCAACTGGTCCCGATGACCGAACGCACCGCCGAAACCCTGGGCCGGATGGCCGCCCAATGGACCATTGATGCCGGATATTGTTCAGCAGCCAACCTCGAACACGTGAAGGAAATCGAGGCCGCCGGCGGGACCGAGTTCTTCATCGCGACCGGCCGGCTCAAACACGGCGAAAAGGTTCCCGAGACGCCCCGGGGCAGGATCCCGGCCACCGCCACACTCCGGGAACGGATGGCGAGGAAACTCAAAACCAAGAAGGGCCGGGCCGTTTACGCGCGGCGCAAGGCGATCATCGAACCGGTCTTCGGGCAAATCCACACCCGCCAGGGCAAACACGTACTCCTGCGCGGCCTCGAACAGGCCAAACACGAGTGGGAACTGATGGCAGGCTGTCACAACCTGCTGAAATTGTTCACTTTCAAAGCCAAAGCCGGTCTCAACGCCCCGGCCGGAGCCTGACCCACGGGCCAAGGCGGCCACGGCTGCCCGGCCCGCGGCCGCTGCCAATCCTCGAAGGAGGCCCACCACCGCCGCGGACAGCCCGGCCATCAAGATGGCAACGTGTCACCGGTCAGTAGACAGGACCACTCCTGGATGACGGAAACCACTACCGCCCACGCTCCTAGACGTACAACTAGCAAACGCAGACTCGAGGCGAGGCTAGCGTTCCTGGCATCGTCGGACGAAGGCGGGCGGCACCGACAGGAGGTCGCCAATCGAGATCCGACGATGACAGGCGCGGTTATCACAGACTGCATTTCTGCCTCCGGAACCGGGACGCATCCACACAGACGATGGTTCCATGCCCGAAGAGAACAAGCCGTCTCCGCGCTTCCTGACCATCGATCAGGTAGCGACGGCGCTGCACATCGGCCACCCCTTGGTACGCGGTCTGGTGGGCGAGCGGCGAACTGCGTGGCTTTCAGTTGGGCGGAACGTATGGCGGACTGGCGCCAGCGACGTCGAGGACTACACCTCCATGGTGCACCGTCTCACTGCTGAACGGTTGGCAGCCGGTGACCTCCCGGACTGAAGTCCTGAGCCGATTCCGTCCCCTAGCCCTGGCACCTGCATAATCATCCCATGTCAATATCCTGTGCCTTCTGCGGCTCCACGCAGCCGCTGACCCGTGAGCATGTTTTTGGCCAGTGGGTGAGCAAGATTGGTCTTGACCTCCGCCTCGCCAGCCACCACGCGGGTGCGTTGAATGGCTTGCCTCGGGACATGGGGGAGCAGCCTCCCTATCGGCTGCAGGTGAAGAACTTCTGTGCACCCTGCAACAACGGGTGGATGAGCCAGCTGGAAAAGGCCGCCCAGCGTGTTCTCACTCCATTTATCCTCGGTAAGCCTGGAACGATTGGGGTCGAAGACCAGGCAGTGATAGCCATGTGGGCGCAGAAGACCGCCCTCACGGCGATGCTTGTATCCAGTGAGAAGCAGCGCGATGAGGGATACGGCCTGGCGCCATCCGAGTACACCGCTTTGTACGAACAGCGGGAACGGATGCAGCCCCTTGATGCCAGCCGGATTTGGGTCGGCAAGTACGCAGGGACAGATGGTTTTTCCGGCGTGCGGGTGACACCGCTGGTCGTACGTGTGCCGTGGAGCCCGGAACCAGATGTACCGCAAGGGTATGCTCTCACAATCGTGCTCGGTCAGCTTGTCATTCAGGGGCTACGGTTCACGTCGCCGGCTTTGGAAGTGGATGTGACGACCCAGCTGCAGATGCCGCAACTATGGCCAAGCAGCGCGGCGCTGCAATGGCCGGGCGGACAACCCTGCACTGAAGAATCGTTCCTCCGTTTCGCCGACGGGAAGATGATCAGATCTACGGTCGAACATTTGGAGTTACATCCATGGCGTCCAGCGGTTGATGTGCCGCAGAGCATTCTCGTGGAGGACCAGGTTAGGGTCCCCGCGATGTGTAAGAAACACGTCGTCTCCTATCCGGCAGCCTTGCTCAGGGAGGCGATGCGGGGAAGATTCTACGCATTCCTAAGGGAATGCGAATGTGGGGTCACTGGGGTGTGTCAAGGATGTGAGACAGCCGGTTAGTTTCTTTTTGGGTTAGGCGGCCGCAGGTAGCGGCTGGTTTTTGGTCTTGAAGTTGGCCATTGCTGTTGCCGGCGGCAGCCCATCATTGTTGGTGTGGGGCCGCCAGCGGTTGTAGAACACTTCGATGTAGCGCATGGTCGCCCGGCGGGCGTCCTGCCGGGTGGCGAAGCTGTGGTGGTGGTAGAACTCGTTCTTCAGGGATGAGAACGCCGACTCGGCGACGGCATTGTCCCAGCACACCCCGGTGGCCCCCATGGACTGACGCACAGCGTTTCCGGTGCACCAAGCGCCCATTTCCCGGGAGGTGTATTGGGTGCCGCGGTCGCTGTGGAAAATGGCATCCGGGGCCAGGTGTCCTCGGTCCCGGGCCATCGCCAGCGCGCCCGTGACAAGGGAGGCGCGCATGTGATCGGCCATCGCCCAGCCAACGACCATGCGGGTGCACAGGTCGATGACGGTGGCCAGATACAGCCAGCCCTCGCCGGTACGCAGGTAGGTAATATCCCCGACGAGCTTCGTGCCGGGAGTATCTGAGGTGAAGTTCCGGCCGATGAGATCGGCAAAAACCTTGTCCGGGTCCGAGGGGATGGTCGTGCGTTTGAAGGCGCGCATCCGCTTGGCCGCCCAGCCGTTATCCGCCATGATGGCAGCGACCGTCCCCACGGAAATCTCCACACCCGTGGCGGCGAGTTTGGTGTGGACCATGCGATGGCCGAAGATCCCGTCGGAGGAATCGAACATCGCCTTGACCAGTCCGGTCAGCTCACGGTGCCGGGCAGCCGTCGGTGATTCTTCGTGGTCCAGCCACCGGTAATACGAGGCCCGCGGGACGCCCAGCCGGGCGCACATCCAGGTGACAGGGAATTCGGCGTTCTTCTCCTGAACAAGCCGGTAGAGGTCCTCTACCGTTGTTCTTTGGCGAAGAACGCCGAAACTTTTTTCAGGAAATCATTCTCCCTTTCCAGCTCCCGCAGCCTTGCCTCCATCGCCTTGTATTTCGCGGGATCCACCGGATCATCAGGCTTGCCGCCGGCCCCGGCCTCTCCTTCCCGATGCAGCTGAACCCACCGCTTCAGCGCGGTCACGGAGATCCCCAGCTCGGGGGCAACTGAGGCGGGCGAACGGCCAGAGGAAATGACGAGATTCACGGCATCGGCCTTGAACTCATCGGAATAACTGGGACGGGAAGACATGGGCACAATCCTTTCAAACTGTGTCTCACATCAGTAGTACACCTCACACGTATCTGATTCAGACTGACTCCGATCGCTCGCGATTCAGGGCCCACGACGACGCCGCGCTCGAGATATACGGGAATTTGCCGGGGGAAGAGCGATTGATTCAGGACCACGCAGGGAATTTCGTCTGTAAAAGGCTGCCTGCCGATGCCGATGCAGCCATAGCACTTGCAGCATCGCGGCGGTAAGCGTCGTGGTCTTGGGCGCCGATTCATCGCCGAGAAGTAGGTGCTGGCGGGCTTCCCTTGGGAAAATTCAGCTGAATCGATGGCTGACGGAGCCGAGGTTCATGGCAGAGACCACATTCTGGCACAGATCATCAGGAGCCATCTTCAAGGTCGGCCGTCGGATCCTGTATATGATCACTAGGAGTGAACCCTTGGCCCATGCAACGCCAAGGCACAGTAGCACCGACCGCGGGGAGCGGGGTGTAGTCCCGATAGTCGCATGACTGAGGGTTATTTTTTGGGGGCATTTGAAATGATGTTCGGGGAAGGGCTGTTCGCCAACGGCCGGCCTGAGTACGAAAAGGAACTCGGAGCGGGCATCACTGAGGCGAAAGTGCTGATCACGGGTCAAGGCCGCTCCACAGCCCTCGGCTAACCACGGTGACACTGTTTGCGTGGCAGGTCTCAGACTTGCGGAAGGTGGCCCGGAATGGATTCGTCTTTACCCGATCCCCTTCCGCTACCTCGAGGCCGACGCGAAATTCAAGAAGTACGACATCGTGAAACTAAAGGTCACACCAGCGTCCAAAGATCGACGACCCGAGAGCTACACCCCGATCCTTGACTCTTTGACCATCGACTCCCACCTTGAGCCGTGGAAGCCACGGCACCCACTCGTTGATCCGCTCATCGGTGCGTTCAACACCTGCGAACTCAACGCCCGCGCCTTGAACGGATCGGCCGGCCCATCCCTGGCTGCAGTAGTGCCCGCGGACATCGACAAGCTGGAATTACGACTTTTCGACGGGTGGACCTCGGAACAACAAGCCAAGATGGAAGCGCATCTGCACCAAGACACACTCTTTGGACCCAAGACGGACAAATCGATCCTGTCCCCGCCGCGATTTGAAGGTCATTATCGCTACCGCTGCACTGGCAGGATTTGCAAAGGACACCGGCAAGGTCTGCTGGATTGGGAGTTCACTGAACTTCAGCGGCGGCACTCGGGGGACACCGATGAAGCCGCTAAAGCGGCAATCCAAAAGAGATTCCTTGATCAACTGTGCGCTCCGGCCCGCGGTCCGGCGTTCTTCTTGGGCAACGAGCTGAAAAGACCCCAGGCGTTCGGTGTCTTGGGAGTTTACGCAGCAGGGGCCCGTTAGCTGCCAACCAGAGCCGCCAGGCGTTCTTTTATGCGAGTGAGAACGTATTTGCGGTGGCAGCACAGCTCGCTGGCCTCAAAGCACAGCACGGCCACACGCTGCCCCGCGGCAAGGTCGGTGAGCTCAATAATCTTTTCAGCAGCTACTTCGCTGTCAAGCAGAGACTCGAAACGCTCGCCCGCAACCTTTGCAGCCGGAGTGCCCGGAGCCCAGAAACCTTCACGGTTGTCTTTGGGATTCCCTAACGCCGGCATGTGCCTGTAGGCAACGCCGGCCTCGGCTAGTGCTTCGCTCAGCGCCCTCTTTGAGAAGCCTTTTTTCCTTGAGATCGGGTTCAACCGAACGTCCACGACCGTCCCGATTTTCCAAGCCGTCAGTTCCTCAAGGAACGACGCAATGTCCTTCCCTTCGTAACCAACACCGATGACGCCGCTCGTTTCAGTCCACATGGTTTCATTCTTGCACGTGGGCAAAATCGGCCGACGTCGCACCCCGCCCCAGCGCTACTCGATGCAGGCGCCCTGTGTCACCGGACCCGGCACGAACTTGCGTTCCCTTGGGCTTCAGGTCCTTTCCAGCTTTGCCGCAGCCACTACCGGTGCGGTTAATGCCAGGTCCGGCCGCACCAGCAGCGGCCCTCCTTGTGCTCCTGGATGACAAGGACGCGTTCCTCTCCAAGCATGATGATGTGTTCGTAGCTGAGCATGGCTCCAGTGCAGCATCGGCGGCCGGCTGCCGGCAGGGCTGCCTTGGTGTCTGTGGAAAACGGATGCAATTGCAGCCCTTGCGGGCGGGCGCTAACGATGGAAACGTGCCATCGAGTGAGCGGCAGACTCTTCGGCATGTCCCGTGCCCACATCGTGGGCGCGGCCGCCGCAGGTGGGCGCGATGCGGTAAGTCTGGCCATCTCCGCCCGGCTCCTTTACGTGAGAGAGGAGATGCCAAGGCGTTGGGCATCTCCCCGCTCTTTTCCATCGCGGGGTCGAGAGTTAGTGAACATGTGGTGATCGCAGTGGGATGGGGCTGTTTGTGCTGATTTAGCAGGCATCTTTCTCCTCGTTTATGAGCGAAAACATACCCCTCACATAGATCCCCGGGAGCAGGCAAGACTATGCACGATCGGTGGGGCGGCGAACTTCGCCCGATCGCGATGACGCCGCGGTGACCATTCGGGTCTGTCCACTCGGACTCCCGGGTGACAACGTTCCGGGAGACAATCGGCGGCGCACCTGTTGACGGCGGCCCCCGCCGGACACGGGTGATCGGGGCCGAGCTCGAGCCCGCGTCTCACGCGAGGATCATCCATGCGCCCGATTGCTCGTCCGTCAGACGGACGCTTGTTGGTTGAGCGAGCACGGTGCGACCTGGCCCCATGCCGACCCACCACGTCCTTGAACGTTCGTCAGTCAACTCCTCTCAGATGGTCTATCGGAAGTGCGTTATCGTCCTCCGGTCAAGCTCGGCATGGTCGACTTGATCGCCGTGCCCGGGGCCGATTGAATGCCGAGAACCTTGCCTGAACAGGGGAAACACGGGCCTGAACCGACCCACCTCCTGTTTTAACATTCACCGGCGTGACCACAAGACCTCCGTGCCACCAAAGTTGTTATAGGAGGTGGGTACCAAAATCCCCGGAATTACGCGGGTTCTGGCATATCCGTGGACGTCTTTGTGGCTGAGCAACGACCCACCTCATTAGTAACGTTGGTGGCTCGATTTTTCCGCATTGGCAGGTGTGAGGGAATGCGAAGCGGGGGAGTGGAAAGGCGAAAGGGATTTGCTGGACGAATACGATCGCAAGGAAGCCGGCAACCCTTGTCGATCAGCCAGGGTCGTCTGCGCGTCCGTGGAATTCCCCGAGAGGTGGACGCCGATGTGCTCGACATCGTCGGGCTCACTGTGGATGAGGGTTCGAACCGTATCGTCATCACTCTCGCCCGCCGAACAGAGACGGTGCTCACCGGACTCTCTCGTCGTGCGGTGTGGGGATTGTGGGCGTGTACCGCGCCAGGGCTCGACGAGCGACGACGCCTCCCGGCCGCTCCCATTCCGCAAACCGAGTGGACCCACTACCAGGGCAGGTCAGCGACATCCCCACGATGCTTTCTGTGAGCTGCCAGAAACGTCTCTGACGGCGAGTGGTGAGACGTAGACGCCGTGGCGCGCGTAACCACGGACCTGAGAGTGTATACGCCTGCCTTCTTCCTTCACCGTCACGGCCTTCGGTTGGCACCACGGTTCGAGTCGCATTGAGGTTGCTGAAGGAAACCCGATATCTCAGGGGACGATCCTGTGGCTCATCGGAGCCTGGTCTCGTTCATGGTAAGCGCTAAGGAGTCCGGATCATCCGGATCTCGCGAACCCCGTCCTCGACAGGATGGTCTTGCTCATGGTGATTCTCCTCGCGGTGTTCTGTCAGTGATGCCGAGTGGGAAGGTAGAGGAGTTCTTGGGTGCGGCCGTCGAGCGTACGACTCTCGATCAGCTCCAGGTCGAAGTCGGCGGCACCGGCGAAGATCGGTGCGTCTCCGGTCTGGCCGCTGATCACCGGGAAGATGGTCACTTGGAGCCGGTCGACGAGGCCGGCGGCCATGAGGGTCCGGTTCAGGGAGAGGCTGCCGTGCGAGCGAAGCGGGAGCTCGGATTCATCTTTGAGCCGTGCGACGACATCGGCGGCGTCGCCGCGTGCCAGAGTCGCATAGGGCCAGTCGGGAGGCTCTTCCAGCGTGGATGATCCTGCAGCTTTCGGAGAGCCGAGACTCCACCTGATCCGAACATCTGGACACGTCATATTGTTCCAAAAGCATTGATCTTTGTACGTCGTTGCGCAATCATTGTTCATCAGACAAGAAAAAGAGATGGCGATCACATCTTTATGGCTCGCACGAGCCCTCATCTCTGTCTCGTCGCCTGCGAATTCGGCGCAGGCGCGCGCGGGACTGAACGGTCTCGTCGCGCAGGATCTCCGTCCCGTTCCCTTTGAGAGGTACACAATGGATTCCCAACTCGCACCTGCCCTAGAACCGGGCAAGCTAAAAAGAACCCTCAGCAACCGCCAGATCGGCATGATCGCGATTGGAGGCGTCATTGGGGCGGGCCTCTTCGCTGGCAGTGGGGGCGTCATCCATTCGGCCGGACCGGCCGTCATCGTCGCCTACGTCGGCATCGGGGCGGTGCTGGTACTGATCATGCGGATGCTGGCTGAGCTGGCTGTCGCTTCCCCCGATTCGGGGTCGTTCGCTTCGTATGCCGCACGCGAACTGGGGCCATGGGCCGGCGTGACCCTTAGCTATCTCTACATGTACACGTGGATGATCACGATCGGTTACGAAGCGACCGCTGCGTCGTCGATCATGCATTCATTCGTACCAGGAATCGCCCCCTGGCTGTGGGCGCTGATCTTTATGATCACCTTCACTGGCATTAACCTCGCGGCCGCCAAGGTCTTTGGGGAATTTGAATTCTGGATCTCGCTTGTCAAAGTCGTGACAATCGGAGGCTTCATCCTTATTGGCGTCCTGGCCATCCTTGGATTCATTCCGGGATTTGAGTCCCCTGGGCTGTCCAACTTCACCGGATCATTCGCGCCCAACGGCTGGACTCCCGTGTGGCTGGCCACCGTGACTGTCTTCTTTTCCTTTTTCGGTTCCGAGTCGGTGACCATCGCGGCAGCCGAAGCGAAGGATCCAGCAGCAGCTGTCCGCCGCGCCATGCGGACCGTTGTGACCCGCATTCTGGTCTTCTATGTGGGATCCATCGCTGTGATCATCGCGCTGGTCCCCTCGGGTGATGATGCCTTGCTGTCCGGCCCCTATGCCTTGGTGTTCGAACGACTTGGGCTGCCTGCCGCCGCTGTAATCATGAGCATTGTCATCATCACAGCGATGCTTTCCCTGATGAACTCCGGCATCTTCGTCACTTCCCGCATGATCTACGCTGCCGCGGACCGCGGTGAACTGCCCAGGGCTCTCACCGTGACGAACAAGCGTGGAGTCCCAGTCCGCGCCGTCCTGGTTGCCTCCGTCGGAGGATTCCTCACTGTTGGGGCAAACTACTTCGTCCCCGGCCCGGACCTGTTCATGTTCCTCCTGTCATCGTCCGGGGCCATTGCCGTCTTTGTTTACGCGTTCATTGCAGTCACCCAACTGCGGAGCCGGGCCCGTATTGGCAAGGCCGGAGCCAAGGCTCTGTCACTGAAGATGTGGGCACACCCGTTCGGAGGAATCATCGTCCTGGCCGCACTCGCGAGCGTCATCATCGCCCTTTTCTACGTCGAAGAAACGCGCCTGTCACTCACCCTCAGCACCGGCGCTGCCGTCGTCTTCACATGCGTGGGTTTCATTCACCAGAAGCGCAAGACGCTGCGCCCAGGCGCTGCTGCTGAAGATTCGGCGGTGGAGGATCCGCTGGAGCCCGCGGCCCGGCCCGGCGCAGAGTACTAGACCAGCCGCCATCCCTGGGCGGCCGAAGGGGTGATCCATTCGGCCGCCCAGGACCTACTTTGGGCCACTATCGCAGGCGTCTTGTCTTATATACAAGAAACCTTGTTTGCTATACAATAATAGAACGGCGGCTGCGAATCAGAGCAGGCCAAGCCACTATCACTGCGAGGAACGATGAAGACCAAAGACGGCGCGGGCCAGCTGATCCAGAACAAGGTCGGCAGCAGCTTGCCTCTTATCGAGAACGCGCACGGTGTGTGGCTGGTTGACTCGCTGGGCAACGAGTACATCGACGGATGCTCCGGCGCCGTCGTGGTTAACATCGGACACTCCCATCCGCGGGTGCTCCGAGCCATCAAGGACCAGGCGGACAAGGTGACCTTTGTCCACCGGGGTGCCTTCGCCTCGCAAGCCATGTACGACACGGCGGCCAAGCTCTCCGAGGCCACAGGGTACGCCGGATCTTGGTTCGTTGGGTCAGGATCCGAGGCCGTCGAAGCCGCTCTTCAGTTCGCTCTGCAGTACTTCCGTGAGATCGGCGAGGAACGTACGTGGTTCCTGTCCCATGCGCGCAGCTACCACGGAAACACGCTCGGCGCCCTCTCATTGTCTGGCCATGCCCGCCGCGCTGTCGCCGGGCAGCTGGCTTACAACTTCCACACACTTCCTTCACCCTACGAATCCCAGACCAAGAGCGGTAGCTCGCGTCAGATGGACGTTGATGCGCTGCTCGCCGGTGTCGAAGCGCAGATCACGGCGCGGACGGGCGATGTCGCGGGGATCTTCTTCGAGCCGGTCAGCGGCGCGACGCTGGGGGCGAATGTTCCGCCTGCGGGGTACCTGGAGGGCCTTCGCAGAATCTGCGACGAGCACGGGATATTGCTCATCGCTGACGAAGTCATGACCGGCATGGGCCGTACGGGCAAGATGCTGGCAGTCGATCACTGGGGTGTTCGGCCCGATCTGGTCGCGTTGGGGAAGGGGCTTGGCGCGGGATACACCCCGATCGCCGCAACACTTTTGAACTCCCGGGTTCTGGATGCAATAGCTCACGGCTCGGGCCGCATCGTGGGCGGGCACACCTACGGAGGCAACCCGCTTTCCGTGGCTGTTGCCCGTGAGGTCCTGGGAGTCCTTCTCGATGAAGATCTTGTGGCGGCCAGTGCCGTGGGCGGCGAAATCCTGGCTGCCGGGCTGCGGAAGATCGCGTCCCGGCACGCGGTCGTATCCGAAACACGCGGCCTCGGGATGCTTCGCGCACTGGAGTTCCACAACCCGGGCCTTCGCGTTGGTGCGGTTGCGGAAATGGTCAGGTTGGAAGCATTCACTCGAGGGCTCGTTGTTTACCCCACCACGGGCGGCTTCAATGATGCCTGCATCATCGCTCCGCCCCTGACCATCACCGAGAGTGAGACGCTGGAGCTCCTGGAGCGGCTCGACCGCGCCGTTCAGGGCGTCGAAGATGCCCTCAACCCGCCAGTGTTGTAACTGGTCCCCGCGGAAATACTGGCATCATGGCAAATGTGCAAAAAACCAGCAGGAACGGACAGGCGCCGCTGACCAAGGACATGATCCTGAGCGCAGCGGTCGGCATCGTTGATGAGCAAGGACTTCAAGCGCTGACGATCCGCAAGGTCGCGGACGCTCTGGGTGTCTACCCGACCGCGATCACCTGGCACATTGGCAGCAAGGACCAGCTTGTCGCCGATGCCTCGGGACTGATCTTCGAAACATTGCAGTTGCCCGGCGACAAAGCCCACGACTGGAGAGACTGGCTGCGGCTGACCGCCGCCAGCTTCCGCGAATCAATGCACAAGCATCCCAATTTCGCCGTCGTCATCGGCAACCAACTCCACACATCGTTGCCGGCCCTGCCGTTCGTTGAGCGGGTGCTTCGAATCCTCAACGACAACGGACTGCAGGGGGCCGGCCTTCTTAAGGCCTACAACGCGTACGTTGGCTGCCTCATCGGCTGGGTTTCGCTTGAGCTGTCGAGCAGCGGGGCAACCCCGCCCGACGCGGAGGGCCAACTAGGGGTCTTGAACAACCTTGATCAGCGGCTCTATACCGCCCTGTCCAGGAACCTTCCCGTCGTCGCCAACAAGGCTTTTATGGTCCGCTGGGATAGCGGAACCAGCAACCCCATGGATGACAGCTTTGAATTCATGCTGGATTCCGTACTCGCCGGTATCGCAGACTCCATCAAGCAATTGGCCCCGCAGGGCTGACGACAACGGGTTCCAGGGATGGGGCCGCCAGACATAGTTCTCCAGACACCTTCAGCCAGCAGCCAAATGGCACTCCGGCAGGACCACTCCCAGGCAGGGGCGGTAAGGACTAGCAGGGCTTGAATTGTACGCTGTACAAGTTATATTGTTAGTGAAACAAGTCACGCCGATAAGCCCGGCCTGTCCGAAGGAAGCTCATGAGATCCCTGACACGAATGGCGACCACCCCCGCTAAGGAACTGTTGGGTGTTCCGCAGGAAATCGAGCGTGAATATGCATTGAGCCGTCCGGTCTCCCTGGAAGTCTTCAACCAGGCCCGACGGTTCCTTCCCGGTGGTGAAACCAGGTCGGTGACCCACTACGCACCGTTCCCGAGCGTTATCGACTCGGCCGCAGGTGGCCGGTTGGTGGATGTCGACGGCAACCAATACCTTGACGTCCTCAACAACTACACGTCCCTGATTCACGGTAACGGTTTTGGCCCGATCACAGAGCGCATCGTCCCACTGTTGAGCGCCGGCGTGGCGTTCGCCTCGATCCACCGGGAACAGATCGGCCTCGCTGAGCGTATCTGCTCCCGCCTTACGTCGGCGGATTTGGTGCGCTTCACCAATTCCGGCAGTGAGGCATCCGCTTTGGCAGCCCGCATCGCCAGGCACACCACCGGCCGGCGCCAGATCGTCATGGCTGAGGGGGATACCACGGCTCAGTTCCGCCCTTCGTAGCCTGCGAACCCGATGTTATTCGCGTGCCATACAACGACGTGCAGGCCTTGGACTCCGCCGTCACGGATAAGACGGCTGCGGTCTTCCTTGAACCGTTTCTTGGAGCCGGAGGGGTCATTCCGGGCACGGCCGAGTTCCTCCGCGCAGCCCAGGAAGCCGCCCGAGCCAAGGGAGCTCTTTTCGTGCTGGACGAAGTGCAGTCCCTGCGCAACGCCCCTGGGGGCGCTCAGGGGGAACTGAGGCTTACGCCTGACCTGACGGTTCTTGGAAAGGTCATCGGCGGCGGATTCCCCATCGGCGCTGTCTGCGGCCGTGCCGCAATCATGCAAACCACATCGCCCTTCACTCCAGATAGGCTCGAGCACGCCGGGACCTTCAACGGCCACCTGGTCGCAGTCGCCGCAGGCTCCATCTCGCTGGACTACCTTGCCCCTTCCACAATCGAAAGGCTGAACACCCACGCCGCCAACCTGGCCGCGAACATCACAGCAGCCGCGCATCAGAGCGGCCTTGCCGTTGCGGTCAGCCGCGTTGGATCGATCCTCAATGTCCACCCCGTGATGGCTCCGGCCCGGGCCGTCGACTCCGGCCACTTCGCGGCCTTCAGGAAGACGCTGCACCTTTGCCTCCTCATGGAAGGCGTCTACAGCGCCACCCGAGGAATGATCAACCTGTCTACCGCACTGACCATCGGGGATCTCGATGAAATCACCAAACGCTACCAGAGGGCATTTGAGCGGCTCGCCCAACATCCTGGCCTGCTTGATCCAAGCCAAAAATAGTCAGCGCATCCCCTGGCCGTCCCATACCGGCCAGGGGTTCCGCCGGACCCCACATCGAACCGTCCGCAACGCAGCGGGCTTCACAACGAACACAGCGAGGCAACGATGCCACGAGACATGGCCCAGAACTGCACGATCACATGGACCCCGACCGAAGAGCAACGCCACGAATCCCGACTCTGGAGTTTCATGCGCTGGGTGGCCGAGAACCGTGGTGTGCAAACCACCACCTACCGGGAAATCTGGCGGTGGTCCGTGGAGGAAGTGCCCGCTTTCTGGGGGCCGTGCGTGAATACTTTGGCATTCTCGGAGACGGACTCGATGGGCCCGTACTAGCCAAGGAGCACATGCCATCAGCCACCTGGTTTCCTGATTCCAGACTGAACTTTGCCGAGAACCTGCTTCGCCACGCACAGGACCCGGAGCTGGCCGAGCGAGCAGCCATACACAATATCAACGAGCACAACAGCATCACTACTGTGACCTGGAGGCAGCTCGAACGGCAGGTAGCCTCCCTCGCGGCACACCTGGACGGTCTCGGGGTCGGCCCCGGCGACGTCGTGGCAGCGGTTCTGCCCAACATTCCCGAAGCCATCATCGGCTTGCTCGCCGCGGCCAGTCTCGGGGCCATCTGGACGATCAATTCCCCGGACCTTTCCGCGGGGGCGACGCTGGACCGTATCCGACAGCTTGAACCCAAAATCCTGATCGGCGCGGAAGGTTATCAGTTCAACGGCAAGCACGTTGACCAGACCGGCCACCTGACCGAGGTCGAGGACGGGCTTCCCGGACTTTCGCGCACCATCGTGGTGCGAGACCCGGGAAAGTCCGTGCCACTACCGGCGGGGGCGCCCGTCACGGCGCAATCTCAGAGGCTTAACTTCGACGAACTGACATCCGGGAACGCGGCACCGTACTACCGGCGCCTGCCCTTCACGCACCCGCTGTGGGTGCTCTTCTCGTCCGGCACGACCGGCCAGCCAAAGGGCATCGTCCACGGACACGGCGGGATGACCCTCGAAGCGCTCAAAGGTACCGGACTGAACCAGGACATGGGACCCGGCGACATCTACTACGTCGCAGCCAATACCTCCTGGATGGTCTGGAATACTCTGTCCACAAACCTCATGGCGGGCGCCAGCATCGTCACGTACGCCGGTTCACCCACGTTCGGGACCAAGGACCGCCAATTCGAGATCATTTCCCTCACTGGCGCCACCATGTTTGCCGTCGGCGCCGCCTACCTCTCGCTGGTGGAAAAGGCCGGACTGAGCCCCCGGAACAGCTGGAACCTCAACAGCCTCCGGTCGATTCTTTCCACAGGATCCCCGCTGCCGGAATCGACGTGGCTGTGGGTTCACAACGAGGTGAAGAAGGATGTACATCTTGGCTCCGACACCGGAGGGACCGATATCTGCAGCGGCTTCATCGGATCCAACCCGCTCGAGTCCGTGCACCTAGGCGAACTTCAAGGCCCCCTCCTCGGAGTCGCCGTCCAGGCTTGGTCGGAGGACGGAGAACGGGTTCTCGACCAGGTGGGCGACATGGTCATCACACGACCGATGCCCTCCATGCCCGTGTTTCTGTGGGGCGACCCGGACATGACGAAGTACACGGAGTCTTACTTCTGGAAGTTTCCAGGGACCTGGGTCCAAGGCGACTGGATCACCGAGACGTCCCACGGAACGTTCGTGGTGCACGGACGTTCCGATGCAACCCTCAACCGATTCGGCGTCCGCATGGGCAGCGCCGACATCTATGCCGCTCTGCAGCACGTGCCGGAGATCAAGGAATCGCTGGTCATCGGGCTCGAACTTCCGGGCGGGGGATACTACATGCCGCTTTTCGTAGCGCTGGAACATGGCGTGGAGTTCACGGAGGAACTGAGAGCAAGAATCGCGGGCACGATTCGCAGCCACGCCTCGGCCAGGCACGTTCCGGACGAGATCATCGTCGCACCCGATATCCCGATCACGCATGCGCGAAAGAAGATCGAGGTGCCCATCAAGAATCTCTTCGCCGGCAAGGACCCGGCGAACGCAGTGAACCTGGCATCGCTGGCCAACCCCGAGGCTGTCACTTGGTTCATTGAACGATCGAAGCAATTCAGGGATCAGCATCAGGTGCAGGCTCACCCTGTTCAGTAGATAGCCCGTCCACACGGACGCCGGCCAGGGAGCGTTACGCTACTGTGTTTCGTCAACTTTAAGTAGGCCATTTCAGCGCTAAGAATCAGGCCACCTCGGCACGTTTCCAGGCCCTTTCAGCTGTTTGGTTATTTCATCAGGGCATTTTTGACCCGGTAGGACTCACCACGGAATTGCAGCAGGCGCCCGTGGTGCACCAGCCGGTCGATGACGGCTGCTGCCATGTTGTCGTCCCCGAACACCGTTCCCCAGCGGGAGAATTCGAGGTTGGTGGTGATGATGAGGCTGCGTTTTTCGTAGCCGTCGGCGATGACCTGGAACAGGAGTCTGGCCCCTTCCGTGTCGATCGGAAGGTAGCCCAGTTCATCGATGGCCAGGAGCTGGTTTTTGGCCAGGGAGGCGAGTTCCTTGTCCAGCCGGTCCTCGTCCTTGGCCCGGCGCAGCATCATGACCAGGGCGGAGGTGGTGAAGAACCTGGCTGGGATGCCCTGCCGGCATGCGGCTGCCACCAGGGCGGTGGCCATGTGGGTTTTTCCGGTGCCGACGTCTCCGTAGAGGACCAGGTCCTGGGCCCGGGTGATGAACTCCAGGGATTCGAGGGGTTCGCGGCCGTAGTCCTCGGGGAACCTGACACTGGTGTAGTCGAATCCGGTGAGTGTTTTCATGGCCGGTAGCCTCGCGGATTTCAGCAGCCGCTGGCGGCGTGATTCCTGCCGGGATTCGTGTTCCGCGAGCAGGACCTCGTGGAGGTATTCGCGTTGTTTCGGGGTGCCTTTCTCGGCCCATTCGGTTAGCACGCTGCCGGTCAGTGAGGTATGTTTGCCCGCTTCGAGGATGTCTTGGACGGTGATCGGGTTCATGCGACTTCTCCGGTGCTCGTGTTAAGGGTGGTGAAGGTGTCATAGACGCTTAAGTCCACGTTTGCGGCGGCCGGTTCGGTGCCGTGGGCCAGCCGGCGGGCGAGCATGCCCAGGGCCGCCATGTCCGGGGTGTCTCCGCGGCGGATCAGCGTGTCGGCGGCGGCAATCGCGGCGTCGAAGCCAGCGGACCCGGACGCAGCATCCACCGCGTTAAGCAGCCGGCGCCGATCGGTGGCCGTTGCCTTGTCCAGCCAGTCGCGCACCGGATCGGTGACCAGGGCCCGCAGCGGGGAATGGCCCCACGCACCGGGCTTGGTCACCAGCAATGGCAGCAAGGACGCAGGCTCGAAGATCGTCTCGGTCTGCCGCCCGAAGGCCCGCGGGAAGGACCTGACGGGCTCGGCATGTTCATCGAGGATCTGCACCACGTCGTGGCGCAACCCGACGGTGAGCATCCGCCCGTGAAAGGCTGGCCCGGCGGCGTAGGTATTCCCGTCAATGAGCAGGTTCCCTGTCTTATCAGCCTTGCGTGACTCGTAGCGCACCGGGTCGAACCCGATCCCGGGCAATGCCAGGGACGCTGCCCGGTCCTGGACGAACAGCTCGCCCAAGGGCAGGCCTTCGCGGTAATGCGTGGTGGCTGCCAACGCATCGCACCGCGCCAGCAAAACCTCGTTGAGCCCGGCCAAGGTGGCGGCCTCGGGCTCGGGGACCATGAGGTTGCGGCGCAGGAACCCGACCGCGTTTTCCACGTTGCCCTTCTCATGTCCCGAATACGGGTTGCAGTAGCGGGATTCGGAGCGGTAGTGCAGCTTGAACGCGGCGAACAGCTTGGACTCCACGACCTTGGTGCCCACCCGGCGCCCGATGCCCGTGGCATTGTCAAAGACCAGGTGCCTCGGAGCGGCCCCGATATGTTCGAACACCGTCCGCAGTCCGTGGCAGACGCATTCGGCGGTCTCGCCGCGGTAGGCCTGGACGAAGCGCATGTTCGAGAACGGGAAGGTCACCACCAGGATGTGCAGAACCTGCCGGATCCCGGCGATGATGGCCTCCGCCTGCCCGAAGTCGACCTGCACCGTCCCTGCCGGCCACACCAGCTCGGTATATCCCTCCCCGTCCTGCCGGTTGCGGGCAGCCCACTTCTTCACGTGGCGTTGGACCGGAGAATAGGTGCCGGTGAAACCATGCTCGTCAACGAGCCGGTCGAAGATGCGTTTGGCAGTGTGCCGCTGCTTGCGTGGCCGGCGCTGGTCCTCGGCGAGCCACACCTCGATGATGCGCTCGAACCCGGTCAACACCGAGCCTCCGGGCCGGGCCGAAGCCGCCGGCGGTGCCGGGGAGAAGTCCTGCTGCTCGGCGTACTTGGCCACCGAATCACGGCTGACACCCAGCCTGCGGGCGATCTCACGCCCCGGGACTCCCTGGGAATCGAGCCTTCTGATATTTTCTTGAACGGACATGGGTACCGTCATCTGCTTTCCAGCCCTTCCGGCGCAATCGCTCTGTCAACAGCAGCGCCGTAAGGAACCTATCTGGGGTGGCGGGCCCATGTTCCCAACACACTGGGAACCGCCCCGGGCCACCGGCTGATCTCAATCTCTGCGCAATCCCAAATCCATGATTTGAACGGGAACCGCCTGGCCTGATTCTTAGCGCTCTTTTGGCCGGAAACCAGCCACCAACTCGGCAGGATTTCTCGGCTGAAACGGCCTACAGATAGTCGATCACACACAGCTACCGCCGGCAGCTTCAGTCCGGTCCCAGTATCAGCAAAGAAGAAGGCCCCATGATTGTCCGGTACGAACCCCGAATCAATATTGATTCCATCAGCGCAATCGATATGCATGTGCATCTGGAAGTGGATAGCTGTGGTCATAAGGCCATGCCCCAGGATCTCTTTGAGGCCTCCAGCAAGTACTTCCGGTCACAGGAACGAACCCCGTCCGTGGACCGGATCGCGGCGGTCTATCGGGAACGCGGCATGGCTGCAGTCGTGTTCACCGTAGACGCCCGTACAGCACTTGGGCACATGCCGAACTCGATTGAAGACCTGGTAGCCGGTGCGGCGCGCAACAACGACGTCCTGATTCCCTTCGGCTCAGTCGACCCTCGAACCGGGCCCGAAGCTGTAGAAAACGCCAAGCGCCAAGCGGGCGATCTGGGAGTGCGGGGCTTCAAATTCCACCCCTCACTGCAGGCCTTCGACCCCAACGAGGAGGCCTACTATCCTCTATGGGCAGTCCTCGAGGAGCTCGGGCTCCCTACGATCTTCCACACGGGACAGAACGGCATGGGGGCGGGCCTCCCCGGCGGCCGCGGTATCAAACTCCGCCATTCGAACCCGCTTCTCCTGGACGACGTTGCCGCGGATTTCCCTGACCTAACGATCGTCATGGCGCATCCGTCCGTTCCCTGGCAGGAGGAAGCGATTTCCATCGCCACCCACAAGGCGAATGTGTACATTGACCTCTCCGGATGGAGCCCGAAGTACTTCCCTGAATCACTCGTCCAGGCAGGCAGAAGGATCCTTTCGCCCAAGCTGCTGTTTGGAACCGATTTCCCGTTGATCACTCCGGACAAGTGGTTACAGGCCTTCGAAGCGTTGCCTTATACGGATGACGTACGAAAGGCGATCCTCAAGGACAACGCAGCCCGGCTGCTCGGCCTGGCGCCGTTATACGACATGAGCGTTAGGGGCCAGTCTGGCCTCGGCCATTCCCCCGGCCAGTAAACGTGCAGGATGGCCGGCCATCGCCCGACCTCGTGGTGGGCCCTTGCAGCAAGGGAACGGAAGGAAATAGTACTGACGCTCTTCTCAAGAATCGTTGTACATCGTACAATTCATGGTACATCGTACAAGTGATCGTTATCACATTCATAGAAGGAACCCTCATGTTCTTCGTAAAAACCCGCCAACGCACCCTGGCTATTGGGATGGTGGCACTTGCTGCATCTGCGGTCTTGACCGGGTGCGCTGGATCAACTTCTGCCACGGAATCGCCGACGGCGTCCGCCACTGTCCACGAGGACCTAAAGGCGATGCTGCCCGAGGAGATCAGGAAATCAGGCGTCATCTCTGTGGCGACACCGCTGAACAATCCACCGGCCGTCATGGCCGATGCTTCGGGGCACGCCACCGGCATCGCGGCAGAGGTGGCAGCCGGCATGGGAAACGTCTTGGGCGTCAAGTTCGAATTCACCGAGTCAGCATTCGCGGGGGTCATCCCAGGCCTTCAGTCCGGAAAGTTTGACGTCTCCATGGGGGTCATCGGTGACACCCCGGAGCGGCAGAAAGTTTTGGACTTCGTGGACCTGATGGTCAACAAATCAGTCCTGCTGGTTCAGAAAAACAACCCTGACGGCATCACTGACCTGGAGAGCGCCTGCGGCAAGTCAATTGGCGTTTTGGCCGGAAGTCTCCAGATACCCAAGGTCAAGCAAGCCTCTGATGCGTGTACCGCAGCAGGGAAAAGCTCTATACAAATAAACGAATACCCTTCAACTCCAGATGGCCAGGCTCAAGTCGCATCCGGGAGGGTAGCTGCCTATATCGCCCCGTACCTGATCCTGAATCATACGGCGAAGACAGCGGGCAATGGTGAGACCTTCGAGCTGGCCGCTGCCAGCTACCCAGAGAACCCGTGGGCTATCGGCCTGGGCAAGGACCGCGGTCAATTCGCTGAGGCACTTCAGGGAGCCCTGCTGACGATGGTCAAGGACGGCAGCTATGCAGCCATCTTGAATAAGTACGAATCACCCGACGGGGCGCTGAACGCTGACCAGGTTCTTATCAATGGGGCCGGTACCGCAGCGTTTGCGAAGTGAGCCGACGAGAGTGACTGGAGCAGCCATGGAATCTATAGTCTCTGAGCCACCGACTTCCCAGGAGCGGGCGCGTGAGAAGCTCAGCATCCGGCAGCGGCGTCCGCTGTTGCCGTGGATCATCTTTGGCCTCGCGATCATTGTTGTGTTCGCAATCGTCCAAGCGTTGGTGCTTGCACCAACCATAAGCTGGGCAGTAGTTGGCACCTACCTCTTTGCGCCGCCTGTGCTTACAGGGCTTCGGACCACAATTGTCTTATCGGTGATTTCCATGGCAATCGGCATCGTGCTGGGTACCTTTATCGGTTTGGCGCGAATGTCGCACAACAACCTCCTCAGCTCAATGGCCCACGGATACATCATGCTCTTCCGTGGAATCCCCGTATTGGTGCAACTGTTGATCTGGGGAAATATTGGACTGATCGTAAAGAACATCACCTTTGGAATTCCGCTGACTTCCATCGAGTTTTTCTCCATGAGCACCAATCAACTCATCAACCCTTTCACAGCAGCTATAGTGGGGCTCGCCCTCCACGAGGCCGCGTACGTAAGCGAGATCGTTCGCAGCGGCATTCTCTCTGTCGACAGAGGACAGCTTGAGGCGGCGTCCGCGCTAGGCATGACCCCGGCAAGAACCACGCGAAGAATTGTCCTGCCGCAGGCCCTAAGAGTCATGATTCCCCAACGGGCAATCAATTCGTCACCTTGATCAAGGGAACTTCGCTGGTCTCCGTCATTGCAGGAGGGGATCTGCTAACGCAGACGCAGAACATCGCTGCAACAAGTTACAGGGTCATCGAAATGCTGGCAGTCGCATCCTTCTGGTACCTGATCCTGGTTGGCATAGCGACGCAAGCACAATCTCTATTGGAAAAAAGGGTTTCAAAGGGGGTCCGCTCGTGAATACTACGGAAAAATCGGCTGCCGAATCTATAACACCAATGGTTGAAGCCCTTGGTGTGGAAAAATCGTACGGCCCATTCCAGATTCTCAAGGGAATTGACCTCGTGGTACGCCCGGGAGAAGTCGTGTGCCTGATCGGGCCTTCCGGATCCGGAAAGACCACTTTTCTGCGTTGCCTGAACCACCTGGAGACTATTGATAGCGGACAAATACTGATCGACGGCGACTACATCGGCTATCGCCGGAGCGGAGACCACTTACAGGAACTGGGTCCTCGCGAGATCTGCAAGCGCCGGGAGCAGATTGGGATGGTTTTCCAGCACTTCAACCTTTTCCCGCACATGACAGTGCTGGAAAACCTTATCGAAGCTCCAACTGGAGTGATGAAGGTTCCCGTGAAGTCGGCCAAGGAACAGGCACTGTCACTACTGAAGCGCGTCGGACTGGCCGAGAAGGCACACTCGTACCCGGGAGATCTCTCCGGTGGCCAGAAGCAACGGGTGGCCATCGCCCGTGCTCTGGCGATGAAACCGAAGATGATGCTCTTTGACGAACCAACCAGCGCCCTGGATCCCGAGCTGGTGGGAGAGGTGCTGGCCGTTATGAATGATTTGGCATCAACGGGAATGACCATGGTGGTCGTCACTCACGAAATGGGGTTTGCCCGCCAGGTTGCAGACCGGGTGGTTTTCATGGCAGATGGCGCTGTGATTGAAAGTGGACCACCCTCACAGGTCATCGACAATCCACAAAACAAACGAACCATTGAATTCCTGAAAGCGGTGCTCTGAATGCGTGGAAATCTTGTCCAGAACCAGCTGGATGCCCGGCTGCCGGTGATCGATCGAGCCAAAGGTGTTTGGCTGATCGACACCGAGGGCAAGGAATACCTCGACGGCTGCTCAGGTGCAGTCGTGACAAGCATCGGTCACGGCAACCCGGATGTGCTGGCAGCAATCAATGAACAAGCCGTCAAGGTCACCTTCACACATCGAGGCGCTTTCGCCACGGAAGCGTCCGAGAAACTTGCGGCCAAGATCGCACAGATGACCGGCTACCCTGGGGTCTGGCTGGTCGGCAGCGGCTCTGAAGCGGTAGAAGCGGCGATTCAATTCGCACTCCAGTACTTCCGTGAAATCGGTCAGCCGGAACGACAGCACTTTCTCTCGCACAGACACGGTTACCACGGCAACACCCTGGGCGCCTTGTCCTTGTCCGGACACGCCCGCCGAACTGTGCTCGGCGGACTGGCTTACGATTTCCCGACGCTTCGCACCCCGTACCAGTACCGGGACGGGGAAGGACTCAGCGAAGCCAATTACTGTCAGGTGCTTCTGACCGAAGCGCGGACCCACCTGGAAAATCACTCCGGGCATCTGGCTGGCGTCGTCATCGAAGCAGTAGGGGGTGCAACCCTTGGAGCCACACCAGTGCCCGACGGTTACCTCCAAGGCATGCGGGAACTGTGCGACGAGTTCGGTGTCCTGCTGATTGTGGATGAGGTGATGACGTGTGTGGGCCGCACCGGCGCAATGATGGCTGTGGACCACTGGAACGTAAAACCGGACCTGATCGCCATGGGCAAAGGCATGGCCGCCGGGTACGCACCAATCGCGGCCGTCCTGGTGGGCGAACGAGTGCTCGCCGCCATCGAAAACGGCACCGGACGGATCCTAGGTGGACACACGTACGCGGGAAATCCTCTTTCCTGCGCAACAGCGTTGGCCGTGCTGGACGTCTTCACGAAAGATCAGGTATTGGCGCACGGCCAGAGGATGGCGAAGGAGTTGGAAGAAGGCCTCGACAGGCTCGCGACGCGCCATACTCTTGTCGGCGACGCGAGGGGACTGGGGATGCTCCGCGCTCTCGAATTCGTCCAGGACCGCACGAAAAAGTCAGTCGCCCTGCCACAAGGAACGATAAGCTCACGCGTATTCTCGGCTTGCCTGGAACAGGGCCTGGTCGTGTACCCGTCAACTGGCGGTTTCAACGAATCCATACTTGTTGCCCCACCTCTTACTATCTCCTCGGAAGAAATCACCGATCTTCTCTCGAAACTGGACACAGCACTGGCCGCCGTGGAAAGACGGATGCAGGAAGCCGGAGAAATTACCCTCGACAGCACTTCGGCATGAGCGTCATCAACACCGCTGCAGGTCCCATTCCTCCGTCTGACTTGGGCCCGACCCTCGCGCATGAACATCTCCTGATCAATCTGATGGCCGAACGACGTGGGGACGGCCTGCTCAACGATCCGGAGCTACTCACAGCCGAGCTCCAAGTCTTCGCAGAACAGGGAGGCGGCACGATTTTCGATCTCACCACCGCGGAACTAACGAGGGGAACACTTCCGTCAGCAGATTCCCGTTTTTCAGGAGCAGTACCGGGAGAAACCAGGGATCCGGCAAATGTAACCGCCGTGGCTGCCATCGCGAAAGCTGCTGGCGTAAACGTTGTAATGGGCACCGGACATTACCGCGACCCGTTCCTTGACCGAGACTTCTTCGATAGAAATGACAGCAACCGACTCGCTGAAGACCTCGTCAGGGACCTGACCATTGGGTTCGGTAACACCGGTATCAAGGCAGGACTTATCGGTGAGATCGGTGCAGACAAATGGTACATCTCGGCCGCCGAAGAGCGCTCCTTCCGGGCGGCAGCACGGGCGCATAAGGCAACGAACGCGGCCATATACACACACGCAGCACGCTGGGACGTGGGATTGGCCCAGCTTGACCTGTTGGCCGAGGAGAACGTGAACCCTGTCCGGGTTGCCGTGGGCCACGTAGACACCGTGCCAATCAAAGGTTTCGCTCTGGAAGTAGCAAAGCGAGGAGCCTATGTAGGCCTGGATACCATCAATTCAGCGACCAAAGAGGTTGTCCAGCACAGGGTTGCCTTGGTCATGGAACTCGTGCAGGCCGGCTACACAGACCGTATCCTGTTATCTCACGATGTCTGCCTGACCTCTCATCTGCGCACCGGTGGAGGAAACGGTTTTGGCTTCATTCTGGGACCCTTCCGCGATGCGCTACTTGCCCGGGGTCTCGCTGCAGAAGAATTCTCAAGCATAGTCACGGAGAACCCCGCAAGGCTGATTGAATTCTAGAAAGGACAGGCATATGTCGGCCACAATTCCGGCGCCCGAACGTAGTACGCCCCGTCAGCCGTTGAGCCGTGGAGAGGTAGTTGACGCTGCCATCAGGATCGTAGACAGCCAAGGCATCGAAGCGCTGAGCATGCGAGGCCTGGCACAAGAACTGAATGTGTACCCTTCGGCGATTTACTGGCATGCGGGCAACAAGGCCCAGTTGCTATCGCTGATTTACAAACGCCTTATGCAGGATCTGCAGCTACCCGATGCGACTGCCTTGGAATGGGACGAATGGGTTCTCGCCATGGCCTCCGCGGTTCGAGACGAATTTGGGAAGCACCCGGACTTGGCAGCGCGATGGGGTTCCCAGCTTCAGGTCACCTCCAGCGGATTGGAGTTCGCCGAGCAGGTTCTCAAGGTTTTAAGCCGGGGAGGATTCTCCGACGTCCAGCTGCCCCTCGTCTACAACACAGTGTCGGCGGCGATTTTCGGTTGGATAACCGCGGAGTTCGCCACCGAGCCAGCAGATGCAGAAGAAGAATGGCAGAGCTATCTTGAAAAGCACGTGTCCGAAAGCATCAGTCAACTCCCGACCATCAACCGACACCGCAAGAACCTGTTGAACCAGGCCTTCTCATTGCGGTGGGAATCAGGACAGAAGGCCCCCATGAAAGCTAGCTTCGAGTTTTCGATGCGCGTTATGGTTGAAGGTCTCAAAAGCCTCAAGACATGAGTTTTTGGCCCACGACTGTGACTTGTGGCTGATGTTTCTCCTGAAGTTCGTCAGTGACAAATTCGTTGACGGCCGTCGCTTAGGTTGTGAAGCATCAATGGAACCGTGAGATGTCAGTCAACCGGGCGGTGGCCGACCAGCTCCACGGCATACTGGGGGGAAACAAGGGCCGGACGTCGGCGTGGCCAACTTCTGGAGCCACTCCTCCTGCCCTTTTTCGGAAGCCGATATCGGATATTCCGTCAGTACCAGGTCGCCTCGGTGACCTGGAGCTCCTTGATGACCTCCACCATCGGCCGTCCGTCATTGAGCATCTTCTGGCCCTGCCGGACCTTGGCGATGACCTGCTCAGGGGTGTGTCTGCGTGCCATAATTCGTGAATTTCTTCCTGTGTCCATTGTCGGACACGAAACTCACACAAACACTGGACTACTCTCCGGGGACCCAACCAAAGCGACTACTTCAAAGTGGGTGAACATCGTTCTTAACTTCGGGGGAGTACCAACCCTCCTCTTTTGTGCGGTCATGCTGTAATGACTGCGCCATGACGTCCCAGGAGGAGCGTCCAGTAGAAGGACCTAGGCACGCTGAGGGTATCGCCGGGCAAGTTACCCGGCGGTGGGTGCCAGGTGTTCTCACATTCGCGGCGTCTGTAGCCGGAAGTGCCGTGGTTGCTGCAGGGGTGGGTGCGTGGATCACGGGGCTCGAAGATGCCGCTAACGCGGAAGGAGAATTCTTTCGAAATCAACGAATAAGTGCCCACGCCGCGTTCACTCATGATCTGATCGTGTTTGAGGACGACTACAGAAAAGCCTCCGAGTTGTTGCAACTGCCGAAGGAGCAGACGCCATCGCCTTCAACTCCCGGCCCCAGTGAACTGATTCGTACGGTAGATCTTGACCTGGATAACCTACGAAGATCGCAAGCAATGGTGGACATAGTAGGGAGACAGGCGATGTCTGCGCTGCGCGCGACGCCATCAATATTTACGGTCCCGCCAAAGGCGAGATCTCAGACGACCTCACGGCCCGGCTGAAAGGTACAGTAGCGCTTCACGCGGGTACTTACTCGGATACCCTTACCAAAATGCAGACGCAAGGACGCGACGTTTTCACGGATGACGCGAAGAAGGATCTTGGCGTTCCAAACTGACAGGTGAGTATTTGAAGCTTTGAGCGCCACCTGTTCGTGCGGTTCAGCGCCGGGGTTCGTACGAGAGAGCGCCAGCGGTCGCGTGGCCTTGGCGCCGCTGACGCCCTCCGTGATGGTTGCTAGGCGGTTGCGAGTGCTGTGTGTTCGCGCATGTTGTAATTGCCTGTCTCGATCCAGATCGTGTTGTGGATGATCCGGTCCATGATCGCGTCGGCGTGAACGCCGGAGCCGAGCCGCTGGTGCCAGTCCTTCTGCGAGTACTGGGTGCAGAACACTGTTGACGTCTCCCCGTAGCGGCGTTCCATCAGTTCCAGCAGCATGGTGCGCATCGATTCCGTGGGCCGATCCAGCAACCACTCATCAATGACCAGCAGGGTGAATGCCGCATACTTGCGCAGGAACTTGCCGGATCCGCCAAGGGTGTCTTGGGCGGCGACCCAGGCTTCCTCGAGGTCGGGCATGCGGACGTAATGCGCGCGGATACGGTGTTCGCATGCGCGTTTAGCGATCGCGCATCCCAGGTAGGACTTCCCCGACCCGGTGAACCCTTGGAAGACAACGTTCTGCTGCCGCGCCACGAACGAGCAGGTGCCGAGCTGGCTCAGCAGCGGCCGGTCAAGACCTCGCTCATCGAGGAGGTCGATGCGGCGCAGGTCAGCGTTCGGGTAGCGCAGCCCCGCCCGCCGGATCAGGCCGGTGACTTTGGCATGGGTGAACGACGCGTAGGCGTCATCGACGACCAGCCGGAGACGATCTTCGAACGGCAGGCTGATGCTCAGCGTCTCGTCTTGAGTATCTATGGCCTCCAGCAGCTCGCCCGCGTTCATCTCCCGCAGCTTGCGTTTGGTTTCCGTGTCCAGGCGGCTCATCGGGTCCCTCCTGCGTAGTAGGAGCTGCCGCGCACGTATCCGCCATCTTCGTCATCAGGCTCCTCGACGTGCCCGGTTTTGTCCTGCCCGGTGTCCAGGATCGGCCGCAGGTGGGCGTAACGGGGCGATCGTATCGGACCGCGCAGCGCGAGCCGGCATGCGGCTTCCACCCGGGCTGGTGAGAACCTACGAGACAGGCGCAGGACCGCCAGTGCTGGGTCGTAGCCGGCTTCCTCGATGCGGACTGACTCGAAGATCTTCTCGATCACGGTCCCGGTCGCCGGTCCCATCCGTAACGCCCAGGCGTCGATCCGGGCTCGGTCCCAGGCTTGCCAGCTGTGCCCCTCGGGAAGGTCGGCTTCGTTCGTCCGATACTGGTTTGTCGTCGTCACGGGCAGCAGCAGGTGGCTGGTCAGGCGCTCATCACCCCGATAGATCTCGAGCATGGTGTCCGTGACGCGAAGATCAACATGCGCGCCGATGTGGGTGAACGGGACGGAGTAGAAGTTTTTTGCCCAGACCACGTGTCCGTTCCGGCCTACTTTGCGCCCATATGTCCAGGTGCTGATCTCGAAAGTCACCGCCGGCAACGGTTGCAGCAGCGGCTTCTCCTCGGCCGTGAACACGCTCAGCCGGGAGCCTTCCCGCTTCTGGAACGGCTGTCGGTTGTAGGCATCGATCTGCTCCCGAATCCGGGCCCGCAGCTGCACCAGGCTGGTGAACTGCTCCTGCCTCAGACCCGCAATCACCCAGGTGGCGACGTGGGAGACAGTGTTTTCGACGCTGGCTTTGTCTTTCGGGTGCCGCACCCGGCCCGGAAGTACCGCCGCCGAATAATGCGCCGCCATCTCGCGATAGGCGTCGTTGAGGACGACTTCGCCCTCGCGCGGGTGAGAGATCACCCCGGTCTTGAGGTTGTCGGGGACGATCCGCGGGACCGTGCCGCTGAAGAATGCGAACATCGCCGCATGCGCGCGCAGCCACGACTCCTGCCGCATATCCAACGTCGCCTCCACGAACGCATATCTGCTGAACGGCAGGCATGCGACGAACAAATACACCTTCGAGATCTCTCCCGTTGCCGGGTCAACGAGCTGCATCGTCGGCCCGGACCAGTCGACCTCGACGCTGCGGCCGGCCTTATGGCCGACCCGAGACGACGCGCCAGTGACGTTGGCGTAATCGCCGTAAAGCCTGCAGAACCGGTCATAACTCATCGCCGCTTGCCCGGCCCGACTGCACCCGTCGAGATACTCCTGGTGCAGCAGCTTCAACGTCACGCCAACCCTGGCCAGCTCGCGGTGCACCTGGACCCAGTCCGGCTGCGCGAACACGCTCTCCCGCACCCCGCGACCGGGAAACAGCGCCAGATACACCTCGCCCTCAGACTTCTCCGCAACGTCGTCCCAACCGAGCCCGAGCTGATTCGCGGCATCGATCACCGCCTGAACGCTGTGCCTGGACATGCCCTGAGCGAGCGAGATCGCTCTGCCGGACAGGCCCTGGTTACGCAACTGCAAGACGAGCTTCGCCTTGATCTTCCGTACCATTACCGGTACTCCTTCCACCACGTGGCCGTCACGCGGTGGAAGGAGCTTTTCAGGTGGCGTTCAACCGCACCAACACTGGCGCTGACCAGCGCAAATCGTGGGCTCGGACCCCGGCGCTAACCCGCACCACACATGGACCCCTCAAGAGCGAATATTCAGACAGGAGTTCGCCGTCGAGGGAGCCAAGGGGTGGGAACTCGTTGTCGCGCACCCACGGCGGAGCGGCTTCAACGGCAGTTACCGAATGGGTGGACACAGATGGGAGCGACGCATCGTACTCGCGCCAGGCTTCATCGAGGACGACATCAAGAACGTTGCGGCGGAAGCATCTCGCGATCTGCTTCTCCGATTCGGTTGGACGGGTGTTACAACTGATCTCATCCACGGATTACAGGATGAGGTGTTCCGGAACTAGGCAGCCCTGGGCAGGTATTCGATCCCCCGGTATCGCTGTGCGGTGGGAGCTTTCGCGATGGCCGACCGGCGCGGGGTGGGCAGACGCGCCCTACTACGATGCGCGCGATATGTCCTCTATCGTCCGCTGGGCGGCCCGCCGCAGCGGTTCGAGAGCGCAGGGGAGTGCCCCAGCGCCCGCGACTCGGGCATGAGGCGACTCATCTCCTACTTCATAGTTGGTCGGCTGATCGGGTATTCGATGATTCCAAGCAGGGAGCCTCATCGTCCTTTGTTGACGCCGGAACAAGGAGCAAATAGTTCCAAGGATGGGCAATAGCCTTTGCAAAGAGATGCGTCGCCTCAGCACAAGCACATCGCGGAACACTACCTTGAGCCACCCTCGTCTAGGGGCTCTGCAAACAGGGGAGATTCTGCCCAAGAGTACCCACCTCTTAACTCAACATTCACTGGAAAGAAGATTCCCAATTTTACATGGGTTCAAAACGGGGCAATTTCGCGTATTTCTGCAGGTCAAGACCATTTCTAGTACCCATCTCAGGCTAATAGTTTGTGGCTACCAATGTTCAATTTGAGGTATTCGATGCGCCGATGAGACTTCAATCGGCCGCGTACTTCTGCTGACCCGTTGGCAAAACGCGGGGCAGAAGGCCTTGGCAGCAGAACTGGCTCTCCTTGCAGAGCTCCATGCAAAGGGCGCACTCTCCGACGAGGAATTCAGCGCCGCCAAGCTCCGCACCCTTGGAGACTGATATCCAGCGGTTATTTCGTCAGCCTAGTAGCGACTTCAGGGGGCGACTTCGGCCAAGAATTTGCCTATCGCGCCCCGCAGCGAGGGGAAAAAGAAGGCCCACCGATGGGGGACCGGCAGGCCTTCAGCACGCCACGCTACGGCAGCGTGCAGTGAACATCGACTGGACGAACGGTGGACGGTCGACGGTGAGACGAGGAGGTTGACGGCTCCAGCACCCTGCTCACCTTGTCGCGCCGTGACTTCAAGCGGTAGGTGTCCCCCTTCTCAAAAAAGCTATCGACTGTCTCCTTTTCTCCGCCCTTGCGCTGTTTAGTCCACATTTTCGAAGTAAAACCAGAGACCAGATCGTAAGCAGGGCGGCGAGTGGTTCACCACGACCCCCGCACAAGGAAGCACCCACTGCTGCTGGTCGCTTCCATCCTCGGTGCACCCTCCAGAACCTCTGGTGGGTGCTGTCCGTTCCACCAGGATCTCTTCCCCGGCCATGACAGGCTCCCCCGTTGAGTTCGGTGTCGCGGGCGGCTGAATCCTCCATGCAGGAACGGAGGACTCAGCCGGCAACACGTGCCCTGGCTTTAGAACCCGGGGATGCCTACGGGCGGGATTCCGTCCCGCGGCTCACTCTTCGATGAGTAACGCTCTGTCATGACGAACTCTTGTTTGCAGACAAAACGGATGATGTCGGATGGAAGATGAGGGAGGTCTATGAGTCGGTGCGGGCAGGCGTCTTGCCCATCAGGGCCATGGCGACCAAGCCGATGATCGGAATGACTGTCAGCTGGATGATTCCGGCGGTCTGCCACCCAAAGCTGCCTTGCATGGACGTGACGAAGTAACCGGAAGCGCTGGCGGGAATATACATCGCTGCGATCATTAGGCCACTCACTCGCCCGACGTACTTGACGTCCACCGACCGCTGCATCAGGGTGCTGGTGTTCGTGACGACGATTCCGCTGAACGCAGCGCCAAGGAGAGCCGAGAAGATCATCTGGAGGGGAAGTGGAGTGGAGAAGCCGAAGATGGCCACCCCCAGTGCCATGATTCCGAGCAAACCTGCCACGTTGAGCAGTCTTTGATCGACACGGTCGGCGATTGCGCCGCCGACGAGCGCTCCCAGGGCACCGATGCCGAACATGCTAGCCGCCAAACCAGACTCTGAAGCTGTGAATCCAAGCGCTTCACGAAGATAGGTCGGGTACAACCCCAGATAGCCGTAGATCGCGAAACCGCCGGCGATCGCGACGAATACGCTGCACACCACACGACGGTTCAGGAAACGCAGACCGTTCGTGGTCGCCGATGAGGATGACGTGTCTGGTATTTGCATGCGGCCGACCTCGGTGACGGACTTCGGTACAAGGACGAGAACCATGAGAAGAATGACGAGTCCGATTCCGCCGAAGACGACCAGGGGCGCTCGCCAGTCTCCCGTCGCTGACAGGATGGCTCCGCCGAGTAGTGGTCCGGTGAAGCCGCCCAGGCCGAATGCTGCGCTGACGGAGCCGAGCGCGAACCCGCGGTTACGGCTGAAGTAGGCGCCTACTGCCGCAAAGAGCGCCGCAATCTGCATACCTTCACCGACGCCGGAGAGGACGCGCCACAGCGTCATGTCGGTGATCCCGGTGGCCGTCGCTTGGAGAGCGCAGCTGACCGAGAATATGACGAGACTGATCAGGATGATCTTCTTACGCCCGAATCGGTCCGCGAGGTAGCCAGCAGGGATACCCGCCAGACCCATGCCGAGGGTGAAGATGGTCGCAATGATGCCTGTCTGGCCGCCGGTGAGGCCATAGGCCGTCTTGATGTCCGGAAGCAGGACCGCGAAGACCTGCCGGTCCATGGCATTGATGAAGTACGCGAGATCCAGGATGAGGAGGAAGAAGAGAGCACGTCCACCCAGCTTGGCTAGCGTTGGGCGGCTGGTGCGATGCCCGGTCGTTGATTCCGTGGCCGGCGCCTTGGTGAGGTCGGGAAGTGACATTAGAACTCCTGAACGGCTGGTGATTCTGTTTGTGATGGTGCCTGGGTTCCGTCGAGTACGAACGTGTCGTCCTTCTCGGTCGGTATCGTGGTAAAGGTGCTGACGAGCCTGAAGAACTCGCCGAGATCAGCAGTGAGAACGGCCTGCCAGTGGACAGGATCCACTGGCGGGGCGCGCGGCTGCCTAGGTGGCAACCCAGCCTCCGTCGATCAGCAGGCTGGAGCCGTGGTCAGGACACGAGGATCCTGAGTGGGAACTGTCGGTTGCGAGCGTCGATCTCGTCCTGAGTGACCGGCACAATGAAGTCACGTGTTTCCATGACCCCCTCTTGGGCGCGGTGTACCGTCGGTCGAAGCCGCGCTTCGTAGCGGTCGAAGGCTTGAGCGTGATCGTATCTAGCTGCCACGAGTTCGTCGGCCAGGATCGAGGTCCCAAGCATGGCAAGTGACGTACCCCGGCCGGAAAAGAGCGAAGCGGCGTGGGCGGCGTCCCCCACAAACACCACCCGCCCTTTAGACCATCGCGGCATGTGGACTTGACTGACCGAGTCAAAGTAGATCTCCGTGGAGGAGCTTGCGGCTTCCAGGAGGTAGGGTACGTGCCATCCGCGTTCGTCGGCGAAGGCGTCGATCAAGAGCTGCTTCTGTGCTGACGGATCCCTGAAGTCGTAGTCGATTTCAGGGGCGCGGAAGGAAAATGCACCAAAGCACCTGTTCCCGTAGTCGTTGATGCCGGCCATACCCTGGGGGGAGTTGTACGTGCGGCTTTCGTTTGATACGCCCTTGGCGCCAATGGGCAGGTCAAAGATCGCGTAGTAGGCGCCGAGATGCTTGCAGAACAGCGACTCAGGTCCCATGAGGAGCCGACGAACGGAAGAATGGATTCCATCGGCAGCGACAACAATGTCAAACGTTCGCTTCAACCCACTCGCAAGCGTCACCGCAACGCCAAGTTCGTCCTCATCCAGAGAAGTGGGCCAGTCCTCATAGATGAACTCTGCGGAAGGATCGATCTGCTCATTGAGGATCTTGATCAGTGCCTCGCGCGAAACTTCGATGTCGGCGACAGAGTCGTTGGCCATCTCCAAGGGAAGTTGGGCCACCGCCTCACCTGAGGCATCAACGAACGTCGTGAAAACCGGCCGGTCATGGCTGGCCACTTTGTTTGCGCGGATGAGATCCAGGATTCCCATCCTCTTGGCGACTTCCAGAGCCTCTCCGCGTACGTCGATCGGTGACCCCATCAAACGTAGTTGAGGTGCTCGTTCGACAACGGTGATCTGGTATCCGATAGCTGACAATTGTGCAGCAGCTGACAGCCCGGCCATGCTGGCTCCGACAACGAGCACGCTGCGGGAGGCCGTTTCCGCCTGCGGGGCTGAAAGGACGGCGGAAGATGGGGAATCGTGGGACATGGTTGCCTCTCAAGAACATGAGGTAGAGATGGATTGCTGATGGGTGGTGAAGTCTTAATGTGTGCCCTGTGGAGGACCCTCACAGCCACGCGGCGGCGTCGCTGCAGAAACGCGTTTTCATCAAATTAGGCATCGGCCTCGTTGGATAAGTTGGGCGCGGGCTGGGCCCAGGTCTCGCGGAGAAAGTCGAGTACAAGCTTGAGCGCCGCCGTCTCGCTGAAAATCGGGTCGTTGTGGTCTGCACCGGGCACGGCGACGAATTTGGAGCGGTGACCGAGGGCGATAAGCCCCTCATGGAGACGCCGGCTTTGCCCTATCCCGACTCTGCGGTCACTGGCTCCGTGCATGAAGATGAAGGGAGGTACCTCATCGCGCTGTGCAGCCAGTCCAAGCGGGCTGGTTGACTCCAGGCGGCCTGGTTCACGGTACGGATCAAATCCTAGGAACTGGCGGACGATTCTATCCAACGCGTCCTTCTCAGCCGGACTGTTCTCGAACGAGTCTTCGCGGAGTGTTGCGAAGCTGGAGATTCCGTAGTGATTGATGATTGCTGTTACGCGCGCCGACTCGGCCAAGTTATCGCCGATGGGTTGCCCGATGGATAAATCGGCGGTTATGCCTGCCATTTCAGCCAAGTAGGCCCCTGCAGAGCTTCCCCAGAGGGCGATGGAGGAAGGATTGAGATTGAATTCTGCGGCTCTAGCCCTGGCCCATCGGATTGCCGCTCGGATGTCTTCAATGGGCTCAGGGAACTGTGCCTCGCCGGAAAGCCGGTATGAAACCGAAACAACGGCTACCCCGGATGCGGGCAGGGACCTCCATGGGCCCATAGCCGTGATGCCGCCGAGGAAGCTGCCGCCGTGAACGTACACGACAACTGGGTGGGGCCCGACGCCGTCCTTGGGTACATGAATATCCAGCGTCAGCGGGCGCCAGCCCAGCGGCGCCGCGTAGGCGACGTTCATGTAGCTGACGGCGCCCCGCAGCAGTTCCTGGGGCATTGGGGTCCTTAGCTCTGCCGGAGCCAACTCATCGTATTCGAAGGGTGCCATGAGCGTGGACACATGGGGACGGCACTCATCGACGTGGCCGGTGGTCGAATCGTTGAGGGGTCGCATACTGAATCCTGTCTGGAGATGGTCTGTACGGAGGTCGTCGACCCGCCAGCCTGAGTTATTTGACTAGGGCAGCCTTATTCCGTGGAAACCGAATTCTGTTCATACCAAGTAAAAGAGGCCGCCGCTGCGGCGGTGGGGTTCTGTGCGGGGCCGGGGACGCAGGCGGCCCCGCGCCGGGCTTTTTCTACTCCCGCAGCCATAACCAACGAAAGCGTAGTAGGCGCCCGCATTGGCCACCTGAACTGCCATTGTGTTCTCCTAGGAAAGCCAAACGTCGGTTGGACAAGCAGTCAGGTTCGTTGTCCGGGGGAGCGACGTCAGTACCTGAGATGTGTATCTGTGACGCTGCCCAGATCGTTGGATACTGTCGGCAGATCCGTCTCGCTCGGGGATTCTTCGCTGATGAGTTCGATGATGTAGTGGGTTGAGGGGCGGCCATCCATATTCCGCACGCGGTGTGGAGGAATCGGACCGGATTTGCCTACGGCCTTGAAAGCCACATATCCGGGCTGGGCGATCTGGTCCAGTGACCAGTCAGCATCCCCAAGTTCCTGGCCTTGTACGTGTCCTGCTTCGGGCCACAGGATGATGTGATCGTGGAAGTGTTGATGAAAATCAAACATCCCATTGGGCGGAAGAGTCATGGACCAGACCCTCACCCGGTCATTCTCGAATATAAGTTTGTCTCCCGGCGTGGGTGGGAATGATGCTGGCTCTTCGGTCATGGCTTCCCCGCGAGTGTAGTATTTTGTACGACAGCTGGATTGGATATCAAATCTCTAGAATTGGATCCGATCTGATGTGATGACAGTCTCATGTCCTAAGGGCCACGTCAAGATGTATTTATTTGACTGTCAGCTATCAGTCGGCACGTCCGCCAGGCCACGCCCGTGGCGCGGATTCAATGAAGCGTCAGCTTGCCGCCAGCTCACAACCGGCCGAGACGGGTTTCGCCAGAGCCGACGCCAAGGGCACGCCCATACAAAGGAGACTCGCCTCATGCCAAAGAATCAGTCGAACCAGGCATCGCTCGGCACGCCTGACCTGCCTATGTGGGGGATGGTGGCCACCCCCTTTGACGAGGACCTCATGCGGATTGATACCGCGTCACTGCGGCGCCTGGCCGCAGAGATGACAGGACGGGGTTGCGCCGACCTTGTTGCCTTGGGGGTCATCGCCGAGCCCGCCAGTCTCACACCTGCCGAGAAGCTGGAGACGCTCGATGTACTGCTTCAGTCTTCGCTGGGTGCGCCCATAATCGCGAGCGTTTTGGACGTCGACTATGAGGCAGCAACAAAAGAGGCCGCTGCATTCTCCGCGGAATTCGGAGATAGCCTTTCAGCCCTGATGGTGTCTGTATCTGTTGACGACGCCGCAGAGTTCCGCCGCCGCCTTCTCGGTTTGCACGCAGCTTCGGGGTTGCCGCTCGTCATTCAGGACCTCCCGCGTTCAACAGGGGTCACCATCAGCAGCCGGGACCTGCTTGCCTCGATTAATGGGCTGGATTTCATACACGCCATCAAGTGCGAATCACCGCCTACATTCAGTCGCATTCGGGAACTCTCACAGGGCGCATCCGTCAGACTCCTAAGCGGTTACGGCGGAATAGGGCTCATTGAGGACCTACGAGCCGGGGCAACAGGGATGGCTTGCGGCATCACCCGGCCTGAAGTTATTGCCTCAGTGCTCGCGAGTTGGCGAAGTGGCGATGAGAAACGGGCCGCCAACATACTCGGTGAAATTTCCGGTCTCATCAACTATGAGACCCAGCCTGGCCAGAGCATAGCCATCAGAAAGGAGCATTGGCGCAGGCAGGGCGTCATAGACCATGGCGGGGTACGTGCACCTACTCCACCATGGTCGCCCGACCTGGATGCACACAGCCGGTTCTACGACATGGTCTGAACCCGCTCGATCACTGGCGAAGGCGACTTCGTCCGGGTGCGGCCAAAGGCATGACCCATCCAAGCGCACGCGAGCGTGATTCCAGCTGACAGACCTACCCCATAAGAGATCCCAAAGGGGAGCAAGAGTGCCCCGACGACCGCGCCGCTTGAAATGAGGACAATGGCTAGAATTCTGCGGATCCAAGGCTGGGAGACCCGGGCGCCGAGCCAGGAATCGGCCGCGAGGCCAGTGATCGTTGACGTCACAACCACGGTTGTGACGTCCTTGACCGCGAGTTGCCTTGCCGCTGCCGCCTGGGCGCCCATGGTGGTAGCCAGGATGCCGGCAGCCACAAGGTGAACGCTCGAGGGTTCAAGACCGAGTGGGAGTGCCAACAGAATTGTTGTTAAAGCAAGAAGACAACCCGCTGCAACGAGGATGCGCGTAGTGACACCAGTCCAGGCCGATCCCCTGCCGCGCAAAGCCCGTCCTGCAACTGCTGCTCCGAACATGAAACCCAGGAGCGCCACGGCGGGGCCAAGAACGGGAAGACCCTTCGCGCCGGCAACGGCCATCCCGAGTATGACGATATTGCCCGTCATGTTCCCCGTGAAAACCTTGTCCAGACCCAGATAGCCGACGGCATCGGCGACGCCGGTCGAAAATGTCAGGGCAAGCATCAGCCCCAGACGAACATCGTCGGATGAGGGCCTCGCCAGTCGACGGCGCCTCACGGCTTTGTCCCCGAGAAACAGGCGTGAATCCGGCAAGTAATGAAGTCTCCTGTGGCCGAAATGATGTCATCGGCCAGAGGAGTTTTGATGGGAAGAGGTGGTTTCAAGGACACACGTAGACGTAGGCTCATACGGTAAGTGTATCCAATTTCCATAAATTTGGATCCAATCGGTACTAGCTCTTGGCAAGATGCCGTTCGATCAATTCCCGTGCATGAACGCTGTGCTCAATGGTGAGTTCACGGGCAAGCACTCCATCCCGCCCTTCTATCGCATCCGCGATCCGAACGTGCTCGGCCGCGTTTGCGGCTAACAGTCGTGGGTCCGCGCCAAGCGCGGCCCAGGTCAGATTGCGGGGCATCCGGTGATGCAGGGCCTCAATACTGAGGCTCAGTTGCGTATTCCCTGCGGCGCTTATGACCGTGCCGTGAAACTGCGAGTTAGCTGAGTACCAATGCGGGCGCGGAGATCCGGCGGCTCCTTTTTCGGCTTCAGTCACAGCTTCAAAAAAGGATGCGCACGCTGCGCGAAGGCTATCGATGTCCTTCTGGGTGCTGTGCGAGGCGGCCAGATAGGCTGCGTGGCCTTCAAGCACACCCCGAACCTCGAAGGTTTCAGCCATATCCCTGAAGGAAGGAAGTTTCACCTGCGCGCCACGGTTGGCGATCAGTTCCACAACGCCCAAGGCTTGGAGCCTGTGCAGGGCTTCCCGGATTGGCATGCGACTCACGCCGTATTCCGTGGCCAGGCGTTCCTGCCGGATCCAGGAACCGACCTCGAATTCTCCATCGCTGATGCGCTCCTGTAAGGACGCAACGAGGTACTCTACGGTGCGCGTTCGTTCTTTCGGTACAACCGCAACCCGACCTGTCTCCGCGTCAGCCACTGGAATCCTCTCATTGCGTCCAAAGGGCGTTATTGGATCCTATCTTAGTGATTTTGGAAGCAAGCGATTATTCAGTGCCAAAATTGATTACCGGCCGCCGGCGTAACCTTGATTTCCCCTCGGGTTAGCCGCCGCCCCCATGCTTCCCGATGCAGGATCACGGATGACAGTTGAAAGCCGGCCCAGTGACCATCCATCCACAATGCTGATTTCATGGCCCCGGTCCCGCAGATCAGCCAGCACGTCCGGGCTGACCCTGTTCTCCATGACCACGCCCGCCGGATGGAACTCCCTGGGCCAGAAGGAACCAGCCAGCGCGCTGGTGTGAAACATCGGTGCATCAATAGCCTGCTGGGGGTTGTAGCCGCCGACAATGGTGCGAAGCAGGTACAGCAGCTGCCACTGGTCCTGCTGGTCGCCACCGGGGGTCCCCAGGGCGGCGGTGGCGAAACCATCTTTCATGAGTAGTGTGGGGCTGAGCGTGGTTCGGGGGCGGGTGCCGGGCCTCAGGGCGGACGGCGAATCCGGGTCCAGCCAGGTCATCTGCAGCCGGGTGCCGAGTGCAAATCCCAGGGGTGGAATTGTCGGGGACGACTGCAGCCAGCCGCCCGACGGTGTGGCGCTGACCATGTTGCCGTGTCTGTCGACCACATCTATGTGGCAGGTGTCACCCCGTGTTTCACCTGAAATCTTCACCGTCGGTTCCCCGGCTCCCAAAACTGAACTTTCCCCCGGATCGGCTGTGAGAATAGGGAAAAACGGTTTCAGGCCGGGAATTCTTCCCGGCCGGAATTCCCGCGAAGCAGTGGGTTCGATTTCGGCTGCCCGTCCATGTGCGTACTCCGGCTCCAGAAGCTGGCGCAAGGCGCGCGGTGAGGCTGAGTCCCCGTAGTATGCATCGCGGTCCGCCATCGCCAGCTTGAGGGTTTCCAAAATGGTGTGGGCTCCGGGCGCTGTGGAGGGGTCCAAATGCTCGTCGTCGAAGTGATCCAGGATGGCGAGGGCTTGGAGCAGCACCGGCCCCTGAGACCAGAAGCCGGCCTTGACGATAGTCGTGCCGCGGAAGTTTATGGATTGTGGTTCCTCATAGGATGCCGAAAAGTTCGCGAAATCCCCCATGTCGAGCACCCCGCGATGATCGCTGCCCGATGAGTGGCGGTGGGAAGTGCGGGCAAAGGCAACCGCCGACTGCGCTACGAAGCCCGACTTCCATTCTTCGCGGGCCAGCCGGATCCTGCGCTGTCTCGTACCGCCGTCGAAGCCGGCGGCAATGAGACGTCTTAGTACCTCGGCGTAGGGCGGATTCTTGATCATGTCGCCTTCGTGCGGTATCTGTCCATTAGGCATCCACTGGGCGGCGGAGCTGTGCCAATGTTCAGAGAAATGTTGTCCCATGGTGCCAATGACTGCGGCTGCCTGCGCGCCGAGTGCATGGCCTGTTTCGGCATAGTGCAGGGCGTATTCCAGAACGTCGGTGAGTTCCCACGTGCCGTGGTCTTCGAGGAGCATCAGCCATGCGTCCACGGCGCCGGGGACTGCAGCGGCCAGGGCGCCCGCACCAGGCACGGATTGAAGGCCTTCCGCCCGAAAGTGGTCGATGGATGCCCCGGCAGGGGCGGGTCCCTGTCCCATGAGAACGGAGGGGTCAACGCCTCCCGGAGATATGAGTGCCACCATGTCCCCGCCTGGCCCGTTCAGATGCGGTTCCACAATATGCAGGACGAATCCGCCGGCCACCGCTGCGTCGAACGCGTTTCCCCCGCGTTCCAATACGGACTGAGCAGCGGCGGTGGCCAGCCAGTGTGTGGAAGCAGTCATGCCGAACGAGCCTCGCAGCATGGGACGAGTCAAGGCTGTCGCGGGCTGCGTGTACGGAACCGTCGTGATAGGAGTCATGTACATATTGTATTCAACAAAGCTACTTTTGGATCCAAAAGTTGGGATTTTAAGTTGGCAGTGCCGTGGATCTGCCCCAGCCAGCTTCGCTCGTCAGGTGATCAAGCAGGGGTTGGGTGCGATAGGCCAACGGTGTTGAGACCGAAAGTGTGGTGTTTGAGTGCCTGACGCCGCGGATTTCAATCATTCGACCGACGGCCTGCTGCAGGTCAGCTAATGTCACGGCCGCCACCTTGACCAGCAAGTCCTCGCGTCCGGCTTGCGTTGTGACTTCAAGGACCTCGGGGATCACGCTCAGTCTCTCGATCACCTGAGCCAGTTCCCGCTGATCGAGCTCAAGGCCCACGAAAGCCTGAACAGGTACACCTGCAGCTTCAAGGTCGATTACAGGCCTGAATCCCTTCAGGATCCCTGCCTTCTCCAGTCTCTGCAACCTTGCCAGGACGGTATTTCTCGAAATTCCCAGCTGTGCCGCAAGTTCAGCCACGCCGGCGCGCGCGTTGGTGTTCAGCCGTTTCAGAAGCTCCGAGTCAAGGCGGTCTATGCTGCTCATTTCGTCAAGCTGTCCATTCAATGAGATTCACCATCTTGGCGAATTGATTAGTTGCAGATCAATAAGTTGACCACATCTACCCAAAGATTGACAGTTACTCCAACAGATCAGTCATTTTCGAATGTATCCACCAGATGAAGGAGACAACGTGCCGTCCACTTTTATTACACAGCCGGGGCTGGGGGAGGACGGCATTTTCGACCTCTCTGACGCGAACTCCGGGAGCCATGAAGCTGTCAGACTTTGCGTAGACAGCGCAACCGGCCTCCGGGCAATAGTTGCCCTCCACAGCACTTCGCGGGGGCCGGCGTTGGGAGGGACGCGGTTTTTTCCCTACAAGGATGAAACGGCCGCGCTGCGTGACGTTCTGCGCCTTTCTGAAGGAATGACCTTTAAAGCGGCAGCGGCCGGTTTGCCTCTCGGGGGTGGCAAGGCTGTGATTATCGGCGATCCTGAAGCATTGAAAACTCCGGAACTGCTTCGGGCCTACGGCCGTTTTGTGGACTCCTTTGGCGGTTCATATATAACTGCCGCGGATGTCGGCACCACCTCCGCCGATATGGATTTCATTGGTGAATCCACAGTCCGGGTAGTGGGACGAAACATGACCCACGGCGGGTCCGGGGACAGCGGCTACTCAACTGCTAGCGGCGTTTTTTGCGCCATGACGGCAGCTGCGAACTATGTCTGGGGCGCCACCGGGCTCCGCGGCCGGGCTGTAGGTGTGGAGGGAGCAGGGAAAGTCGGAAGTCAGCTGATCCGTCTCCTCCTGGACGCAGGTGCAGAGGTTGTGCTCGCCGAACCTCACGCGGAGACGATGAGCCGCGCGGCAGAAACCTACCCGAATATCCGTGTCAGAGGTTCAGTTGTAGATGCCGAAGTCGACGTTTATGCGCCGTGCGCGATGGGAGGCACGCTCAACGCAGACACTGTTAGGACCGTTAGGGCGCGCATCGTATGCGGTGCTGCCAACAATCAGCTTCACACCCCGGAGATGGAGTACCAGCTGAGAGCGCACGGCATCCTGTGGGTTCCGGACTACATTGCCAATGCTGGAGGACTGATCCAGGTCGCCTCCGAGATCGACGTCATAACGCCGGACGAAGTTGCCGGTCGAATCGACCATATCGCCCTGACAGTCATGGAGATGCTCCGCATTTCCGAAGAGCGCAATATGACACCCGGCGATGCAGCCGATGCGATGGTCCGCGGCCGCCTGGGAACAGGGGCGCGAGGATGAGCAGTAATACCGAACCCATCACTTTGCTCAATGCCGAGGGCATCTACTCTGCGAACAAAGCCCTTCCGTTGGACGTAGACGCGGTCGATGCTACTGCGCTGTATCGGGACATGGTTATGGCCAGAAGGGTAGACACCGAGGCCATTGCGCTGCAGCGTCAAGGTGAACTTGGATTGTGGCCTTCCTTGCTGGGCCAAGAAGCCGCCCAAGTTGGCGCTGCCCACGCCCTGAAGCCCCGGGACGTGGTCTTCCCTACGTACAGGGAACACGGCGTCGCCTGGTGCCGCGGTGTGAACCCGGTTGACCTTCTCGGACTGTTCCGGGGAACAACGCTGGGTGGATGGGACCCTGCTGCCAACAACTTCAACCTGTACACACTCGTCATCGGCGCTCAGACACTGCATGGCATCGGTTATGCCATGGGCATAGTGAGAGACGGGGATGTGGGCACTGGAGACCCGGCGCGGGACCGTGCCGTACTGGTGTTTCTTGGCGACGGCGCTCTAAGCGAGGGCGAAACCAACGAAGCATTTGTGTGGGCGGCAGCCCAGAACCTGCCTGTGGTGTTCTTCTGTCAAAACAACCAATGGGCAATCTCGGCACCCTACTCCGTGCAGAGCAAGGTCTCCGTCGCCCAACGCGCACAGGGTTTCGGTTTTGCAGGGGTCCGGGTCGACGGCAATGACGCTTTCGCGTGCCTGGCCGCCACAGAAGAAGCCTTGGCAGCTGCGCGTGCCGGTAAGGGCCCCACCCTGATCGAGGCCCTCACCTATCGCAGAAACCCGCACACCACATCAGATGATGATGGCCGGTACCGCTCCGGGGCAGAAAACGATGCATGGGCAGCCTTGGACCCGATCGACAGGCTGCGCACCTACCTGACGTCGAACGGCCAGCTCGAAGAAGCGATCCTGGAGCAGATCTCAGGCCAGGAGAAGTCGCTGGCGGAACAGCTGCGATCCGGGTGCCGTGCCCTGCCGAATCCCGGGCCCGCTTCACCATTTCAGAACACCTATGCGGAACTGCCCTGGGAGCTTGAACAGCAGATGAATGAACACCTGGAATTTGTCGAGGCAGGCGAATGAGCGCCACGTCGACCCGAATGCCTCTTGCACACGCGCTGAACCTCGGCCTGCGGCATGCGATGGAAGCAGACGACAAAGTCATGCTTTTGGGCGAAGATATCGGGCAGCTCGGAGGTGTTTTCCGGGTTACAGATGGACTTCAAAAATCCTTTGGAGATCACCGTGTAGTCGATTCCCCTCTGGGCGAAGCAGGCATCGCCGGAAGCGCCATCGGCCTCGCCATGGCAGGTTACCGCCCGGTATGTGAAATCCAGTTCGACGGTTTCGTTTTTCCCGCGATGAACCAGATCATTACCCAGCTGGCGAAGTTCCATCACCGATCCGAGGGCACGATCAGCGTACCGGTAGTTATTCGAATCCCGGTTGGAGGCGGAATCGGCGCCATCGAACACCATTCGGAGTCACCCGAGGCGTATTTTGCCCATACCGCCGGCCTAAAGGTTGTCAGTCCCTCCACACCGCAAGAGGCGTACGACATGATGGGCCTCGCCATTCGAAGTGATGATCCTGTCATTTTCCTGGAACCTAAACGGTCGTATTGGCTCAAAGGGGACGTTGACTCCGGCAATAGCCCAGAGGAACTCCAGAAAGCCACCGTTGTCAGGGACGGCCAGGACTTGACCTTGGTCGCATACGGCGCGCTCATGCCTGTCGCTCTGAAGGCGGCAGAAGTGTGTCAAAGCGAAGGCAGGAATATTGAAGTCATCGACCTTCGCTCATTGTCGCCCATTGATGACAAAACGCTCATTGAATCCGTAGAGCGCACCGGCCGGATGGTGGTAGCCCACGAGGCATCACGCACCGCAGGGCTCGGAGCCGAGGTTGCCGCCCGCGTTCAAGACGCGGCGTTCCACTCACTGCTTTCACCGGTGATACGGGTTACCGGCTATGACACTCCTTATCCCCCCAGCCGTCTCGAAGAGGACTGGCTTCCCGGGCTGGACCGCATCCTCGACGGTATCGACAGAAGCTTCACCTACTAGGAGATGGGACCAACCATGAATATCCAACAGTTCTCCCTGCCTGACGTCGGGGAAGGCCTCACGGAAGCCGAAATCGTAACTTGGCTCGTCAAATGCGGCGACGTTGTCGAGGTCAATCAGGCCATCGTGGAGATCGAAACAGCTAAATCTCTGGTGGAACTGCCCTCGCCCTTCGCCGGCGAAGTTACCAAACTACACGCGGAACCGGGCGCCACCGTCGACGTGGGTACACCCATCATCAGCATCGCCACGGGCGAGACCACGGCAGCCAGAGAGGGGGAAGTGTCAGTCCATACCAGCGGCCGCGGGCCGTTGGACGAAGATCCCAAGCTCCTGGTCGGGTACGGTGCCCGCGAAACAACCAGCCACCGCAGACGGCGGAAGACGGAAGACCATGCCGTGCCCGTCGTCCACGCATCTACAGGCGAAACCGTGGAACCGCCCAAATCAACCCCGCCGGTCCGCAAGCTGGCCAAAGATCTTGGCCTCGATCTTGCTTCCATCACCCCTACCGGAGCTGGTGGGGTCAGGACCCGGAATGACGTCCTGAAGGCATCTTCAGCAGCCGGCATCACCGGTGCTTCGGAAACAGTCGTTGAGGCAGCGAGCAGTGATGGTGGGGAGCTGCGGATACCCATCAAGGGTGTCCGTAAGCACACCGCGGCTGCCATGGTGAAATCGGCTTTCACGGCCCCGCACGTCACGGAGTTTGTCACCGTGGATGTTTCGCGGACCATCGAGCTACAGCAGCAGATAAGCCGCCGTCGGGAGTTCAAAGAGATTAAATTGACTCCACTTACGTTTGTCGCCAAGGCATTCCTGAAGGCCATCAAGGGTACCCCGGAGGCAAACTCCCGCTGGGATGAACAGGCCCAGGAAATAGTCCAGATGCGCAAGGTGAATCTGGGCATTGCGGCAGCCACGCCCCGGGGACTTATTGTACCGAACATCAAAGGTGCGGAACAGCTCCCCCTCAAGGAGTTGGCGCAGGAAATCAGCTTGCTCGGGGCGTCGGCCCGAGCGGGAAAGACCGACCCTGCAGCCATGGCTCACGGAACAGTGACCGTCACGAACATAGGCGTGTTCGGCATAGATACGGGAACTCCCATCCTCAATCCTGGAGAGACCGCAATTCTCGCCGTAGGGACGGTCAGGAGGATGCCATGGGTGGTAGAGGACGAACATGGCGAACGGATTGAAATCCGATCTGTCCTGCAGCTTGCACTCTCGTTTGACCATCGCGTGATGGACGGCCAGCAAGGATCGCAGCTGCTGGCGGACACCGCGGCCATTCTTAATGAACCGGGGTTGTCCTTGCTCTAGCACCGCCCATGCCCAAATCACCAGATGTCCGGGAACAGCCGGCGCCTCCCGCCACAACTCAGCGGAGGACAGCTCTGCGACAAGACACCTGTGTGGCACGAAGGAAGACATGAATCGAGCATCCAATCACCGCGTCGTCCAACCTTGGGAGGGCACGGGAGAAGCCTCCCAAAACAGACCGGTCATCGTCAACGACTGGTCCCTCCTCATCGGATTCCGCGTGCACGTGAGACTGAACCGGTGCATCTTGCGCTACGGGCGTGTGGAAGAAGTCAGCAGCGATGGGAGCGCCTTATGGATAGAAGCCGGACATGGCTTTGGAAGACAACTCATCGACCAAGGATCAGGATTCCAGGTGCTCCTGGACCCCCACCTGCTTGCGCCTCTCGGGCAACGCCGAACCGCAGGTTTCCACGGCCGTTGCAGGCCGGAACCAGCCAGGAAGAGATGACCATGACACTACTCAAAGAAGACCCCCAGGCCCTTGAAGAAGCCCATGCCGCAGGACCGCCCTATCCGGAAGCTGACTTCCTGTTCCTTACAGACCTCCTGACGGAACATGAGCTGAATCAGTATCAGGCCGCGCGGGCGTTCTTCCAGCGGGAAGTAAGACCGATTGCCGTCGACTACTGGAATCGGGCCGAGTTCCCATTTGAGCTTCTACCTAAACTGGCAGCTCAGCAGTTATCGGGACTCAGCACGTCCAACCATTTGTTGTCCGGACTCATACAAATGGAATTCACTCGCGCCGACACATCCATTTCCACATTTTTCGGTGTCCACCACGAACTGTTTGCCACGGCAATCCATGAGCTTGGATCTGATTGGCAGCGACGTACTCTGCTGCCAAACGTGCTGGCACTGAGAAAAATCGGGGCCTTTGCTCTTACCGAGCCTGCTCACGGCTCTGATATCTCCCGAGAGATGGAAACGACAGCGGAGCGGGACGGGGACGCATGGGTACTCAACGGCACGAAGAGGTGGATCGGCAACGGTTCCTTCGCCGACTACGTCCTCGTGTGGGCAAAAGACAAAGCTGACGGCGAGATCAAGGGTTTCGTCGTGGAAAAGGAGCGCGCCGGATTTCATGCCGAAACAATCATCAACAAGACTTCCGCACGCATAGTCCAAAACGCCAACATCACGCTGACCGACGTGCGCATTCCGTTCGCAAACTGGCTTCCCGGCACAAAGTCCTTCCGCGACACCAACACCCTGCTTCGTAATTCCAGGATCTGGGTCAGCTGGCAGGCCGTCGGCCAGCAGTTCGCTACGTTCGATGTTGCCCGGTCATACGCACTGGAACGCCACCAGTTCGGCAAACCCATCGCGTCGTACCAGCTCATCCAGAGCCAACTCGCCCAAATCATGGCAAACGCCACCATGTCGCTATCACTGATGATTCAAATGTCACGCCTCCAGGAAAGCGGGCGGCTCACTATGGATCAAGCCGCCCTCGCAAAAGCTAGCTGCACTGAAAGAATGCGCGAGTCAGTCGCTCTGGGCCGATCTATTCTCGGCGGCAACGGCATCAGTACAGATTTCGAAATGGCAAAGATTTTTGCCGATGCGGAAGCAATCTACTCGTACGAAGGAAGCCACGAAATCAACACCCTCATCGTGGGTCGAGCGATCACCGGAATTTCTGCGTTCATCTAATTTCATCCCCCACCCAACAACATGCCACGGGTACAGAGTCCCACAGCCACAGGGGACACCTGGCCCGAGAGGAGAAAAGCTCATGGACCTCCAAGACACCTCAGCCATTGTTACCGGCGGAGCATCAGGACTCGGTGCTGCCACTGCCCGTGCCCTGGCGGCCCGGAACGTGCACGTGTTCGCTCTCGATCTTGGAAGCTCCCTCAAGAACGCCGAACGAGCCGATGGAATCACTTATCTGGAAGCAGACGTGACCGACCCCGAGGCCATCAGGAAAGCCGTCCAGATCGCCGCCGCCAATCGCCCGCTTCGGATCACAGTCAACTGCGCCGGCATTCTTCCCATGGCCCGCATCATCGGCCGCACCGGACCTCACGACTCCTCCCTTTTCGCCAAGGTCCTCGAGGTAAACCTTGTGGGGTCATTCAACGTTATGGCGATCTCTGCTGAGGAAATGCGGAAAACAGATCCGGATGACGACGGCCAGCGTGGCGTCGTCATAAACACGGCCTCCATCGCCGCCTTCGAGGGTCAAATAGGCCAAGTTGCTTACGCCACATCGAAGGCCGGCATAGTAGGCATGACGCTACCGGCCGCCCGCGACCTGGCGCAGTACGGAATCCGTGTCAATGCCATTGCTCCCGGCATCGTCGAAACCCCCATGATGGACACCCTTAGCGACGAAGTCCGGACGGGCCTGGCCGCCGGTGTTCCATTCCCCAAGCGTCTGGCCCGAGCCGAAGAATTCGCCAGCCTGGCCCTGGCGATTATCGATCATGACTACCTAAACGGTGAAGTCATACGCATGGATGGCGCCCTGCGCATGCAGCCCCGCTAACTCAACAGCATTTGAGACTCGATCCCCGCTATCAGCACCAGCCCAATCAAGGAACCTTCATGCCGCACAGTACCTACCCTCGCCCTAACCCCGACGATGTCGTCATCGTCGGGGGAGCCAGAACACCTCAAGGCCGGATCAACGGACAGTTTGCATCCTTCAGCGCTTCCGATCTCGGGGCTAGAGCGCTGGCCGGCGCCCTAAGGAAGTCAGGGGTATCCGCCACCCAGATCGATGCGGTCATCATGGGACAGGTGGTCCAGGCCGGCACCGGACAAAACCCGGCCCGACAGACAGCCATCAAAGCCGGCCTCGGTTGGAATGTTCCTGCGATGACCATAAACAAAGTATGCCTATCCGGACTCGCGGCCGTGATCGACGCCGCACGAATGATCAGGGGCGGGGACGCTGATGTGGTCGTGGCCGGAGGACAGGAGTCCATGAGCCAGAGCCCGCATCTCCTACCCGGTTCACGGGGTGGCTGGAACTTCGGCAATACACCGCTCGTAGACTCTGTGGCCCACGATGGTTTGACCGACGCCTACGAAGCCATCAGCATGGGAGCGCTCACCGAACGCGGAAACACGACACTTGGCATCGACAGAACCCAACAGGACGACGTAGCAGCTGCCTCGCACCGGCGTGCCGCCCGCGCTATGGATGACGGTGTCTTTGATGAGGAAATCGTCTCCGTGACCGTCCAGCCCAAGAAGGGCCCGGCCGCCATTGTCAAAACCGACGAAAGCATCCGTCCCGACACCTCGGAGGACTCCCTAGCCGCACTCCACCCCGCATTCGCCCCCGACGGATCCATCACCGCCGGAAACTCCTCTCCACTCTCAGACGGAGCCACGGTACTAATCCTGACCAGGCGGTCGCTGGCAGAACGCCTTAATCTGGGTATCCTCGCTGTCGTGGGTTCTGCCGGCCAGGTCGCCGGACCGGACAATTCGCTCCATTCTCAGCCCGCGGAAGCCATCAAGAATGCACTCATCCGAGCCTCGTGGAGCGTCGACGATCTCGACTTCATCGAAATCAACGAAGCCTTCGGTGCAGTTGCCGTCCAATCACTGAAAGAGCTCGCGATACCGCTGGAGCGATGCAACATCCACGGCGGGGCAATTGCCCTAGGACATCCGATCGGGGCATCCGGTGCCCGAATCGCCTTGCACGCTGCCCACGAACTCAACCGCAGAGGCACCGGGCGAGCCGCTGTCGGCCTGTGTGGCGGCGGAGGACAAGGGGAGGCACTACTCCTCTACCGTGACGGGACGACGGAGCCGGGCAACCTGCACCCAACGTCATCCCTCCTTCATGAAGCCTAATTCGAAAGGAAACTCAGTGACAGTTGCTGATCACCTCCGCGTTTCAATACATTCGACGCAAGGATCAACGGCCCTTCGCATTTAGGCATGGTTAGGGCTGGCTGAGAGCACCGCCGCGTGGCATGGTGCGGAGCGGTGCGGCGTGGTGCGGCTGGAAAGAGGTCAGGGCCTCTTTGAATTGGTAGCGACCAAGCAAACCAATACCCAAAAGAGACCCTGACATGAATAACTCTATGTCTTGTTCCGGTGGCCGCTGGTGCACGCGCGCTGATGCTCTGCTCGGTGTCGAGGGCATCCACATCAGCTCCGTCACGGCAACCGAGAACGGCCTGGTTCTGCGCGTCGAAACCGGGGAAACCCTCAGCGGCTGCCCGGACTGCGGCGACATCGCGATCGGCCACGGACGCCGGCAGGTCCAGCTTCATGACATTCCCTGTTTCGGCAGGCCGGTGCGGCTGCTGTGGGCAAAGCGGGTCTGGCGCTGCCCGGACCCAGACTGTCCGGGGAACACCTTCACCGAGGAACACCCACTGGCAGGGCCGCGGGCGAAACTCACCGCCCGAGCAGTGGCATGGGCGACCGACGCGCTGGCCCGGTTCGACACCTCAGTCTCAGCCCTGGCCCACCAGCTCGGCGTCTCCTGGCACACCGTCTGGGACGCCGTCAAGGCAGAGGCCACCAGACGCATCGGAATCACGGACCGGCTCGCCGGCGTGGACGCGCTTGGCGTCGACGAGCATGTCTGGTCCCACACTGGCCCGCCCGGATCGGGCATGGTCACCGGCATCGTGGACCACACCCGCGACGCCAACGGCATTGTCCATGCACGGCTTCTCGACCTCGTGCCGGGACGGTCCGGGAAGGCCTACGCTGACTGGCTCAGAGCGCGCGGCGAGGAGTTCACCGATCGCTGTTGGGGAGTCAATTTACTCGCTTGGACATTTTCGCGAGTACCTCGAACATGGGGCCGCGCAAATCGTCCAGGCGGATGTCGGACGGATCGGAGGAATCACGCCGTGGCTTAAGGCTGCGCATCTCGCCGAAGCCTTCAACGTGGCCATCAGCCCCCACTTCCTGATGGAACTGCATGTAAGCCTCGTGGCGGCGGTTCCCAACGGCCAATACGTTGAACACATACCTCAACTAAGGTCGGTTACGCGAAGCGAAATTGAGGTGCGCGACGGCCACGCCGTGGCCCCCGACGCGCCGGGAATCGGAATCGATTGGAACACCGACGCAATAGACGACCGCCGGATCGCGTAGTCGGCTTCGGTGCGGGAGGCACCGGTCGGTCCAAGTTGTCTCCAATGGCGCTGCCATGACGGATCTCCTTGACGGGGGCGCCAGCGGACAATTCAGGGACACCTGTTGTGATCCCGCCCGGACCTTTCTCCTTCTGCCCGGGCGGAGTGGGCATCCTGCCGGTACGACGACGTACACGTGACAGGATCCGGCTTCGTCTGTTCCCGTTAGCCGACGGCGTCCCGGGGAAGGGACCGACATATCCGGTGTTGGATGATCCCGCCGGTCAGCCTTCACACTCAGTACAGTAGGCATGGCCGTTCTTCTCGCGGGCGAGCTGGCAGCGGTGCCGGACGAGGGAGCAGGAGTAGCAGGTGAATTCGTCATCCTTTTTCGGGATGACTTGGACGATGAGTTCTTCGGCGACGCATTCACCGCCGGGGACACCGACGCTGTCCATGTTGTCGGCCTCGTCCAAGTCGCGGACGACGCTGCGGGCGTCCGGGGCGTTGGCTGACTGCAGTGCCTCCAGGGAGTTGTTCGTGACTCCTTGCAGTCGGAACGAAGTTCATCGTAATCGGTTGCCACTTGGGTGGTATCTCTTTTCTCAGGTTTTGGCTTGTCCGACGTTCAACGTACGGCATGCCCCGTGTATCCACAGCTGTAGTGCTGAGCTACTTCGATGAGAAGGAGCAGAGGGCCCTGCACCGCCCTGTTTGGCTCTCAATCGCCCGCCGGGACTCTCAGCGCACCGGAACAAGTGCAGCCGCGCGTGAGGACCGCCGGTTTCAAGGCTGGGTTGTCCGCTGCGGTGCCGTGACGTCGTTACCGGAATGAGCCCGACAGCCTTGGTCCAGGAAGACGGGACACCCTGAGCAGTAGGGTGACCGCGAGCTCTCCGCCAGCCCCTTCATGAACCAGGTAGATTCACCGGGTGAGCCCCTGGTCGTTCCTTTGTGCAGCCTTGAAGGAAGCGTCGACTCCTTCATGGAGTCGGAGTCCTGGAAGCTGGAACGGTGTCTAGTCCGGCCATGCTGAGTTACGGATGACGTCGACGAAGTTGGTGTACTTGAACCCGGGGACGAAGTGAGACAACACGTCGGCATTGACATTGCCGAAGGTGGTGTGGGGGCGATTTATGTTGCCATCCGTGAATGCTTCGAGGATTTGGCGCTTGAAGTCCTTTCTCGGATGCGCGTGAGTGACGGCGTTCACGTCGCCGGGAGCGATGTCGAGGTAGCCGATTCCCAGAACATCGGTCTCGACGCCTGCCGTGACGAGGGCGATCTCCGGATCCATGAATTCGGGAACTCCCGGCGTTGTGTGAAGCGCGATGGCCGTCCATACTGTAGTCGCCTCGGCGTCTGAATAGCCGTGGCCCTTGAGGAAGGCGCGGGCCGCATTGGCGCCGTCCACCTCGAACCTCTGAACGGTCGTGGAATAAGTTTCGATAAGTCCAAGATCGTGAAAGAGCGCGCCTACATACAGAAGCTCAAGGTCTGGATTCAGCCCGAGACGCCGCGCCTGCAGAGCCCCGAAGAGGAAGACCCGGCGGGAGTGGTGGAACAACAAGTCGTTTTCGGCTTCCCTGACGAGGTCCGTCGCATCCCGGACGAGGGCTGTATCCGGGATCTCGATTCCGGCAATGGTTTCCAACATGTGTCCTCCGTGGCATTTAAGGAGCTGTTACCTTCTGCTCAACTACCAGCTTGGTTCAGTTATGCTTGTGAACGCCATGTCAATCTGGACGTGTATCCCCCAATATCGGACATAGGGTGAAAGCATGCCGACGATGCGCACGGTGGGTTTCTTCGTCTACGACGGTGTTCAGCTTCTGGATGTCTGCGGTCCCCTCGAAGTCTTTGGGGAGGCGGCCAAGCGTGGGGCGCCTTACAAGTTGCTGCTGGTCTCGCCCACGGGCACGGATGTTCGCTCATCCGCAGGCGTCCGGCTCTGCGTCGATTCAGTGGCTTGGGATGCCCCGCCCCTGGACACGGTCGTCATCGCAGGGTCAGAGCAACTCGTGATTGACTCCCAGTCTGTACCTGATTTGGCACCGGCAGTCCAGATTTTGGCGGGAGGCGCGCGCCGGGTCGCTTCCGTGTGCACTGGTGCTTTTCTGCTCGCCGCGCTGGGGATGTTGGACGATCAGCGCGCAACGACACACTGGCGCCACACGGCACAACTCCAGTCCCGGTTTCCGGGTGTGGAGGTGGAACCCGACGCGATTTTCGTCAAGAGCGGCCGAATATATACGAGTGCGGGTGTCTCCGCGGGTCTGGATCTCGCTCTGGCTTTGGTCGAAGAGGACCACGGTCCGGACCTGGCCCGGGACGTTGCCCGCGAACTTGTGATGTTCATGCAACGGCCCGGCGGCCAATCCCAGTTTTCCGTACGCACAGGCGTTCCCGCGGCAAGGACTCCTGTCATCCGCACGATTCTGGACGGGATCCTTCTGGAGCCCGCCGCGGATCACCGAGCGGGTACTCTCGCCCGCCGAGCGAACATGAGCGAACGCCACCTTCGACGTCTTTTTAATTCAGAGTTGGGGACTACACCCAGCAATTTCGTTGAACAGGTGCGTCTTGAACGCGCCCGCACTTTCCTTGAGGCGGGATCATCGGTGTCCGGTGCGGCCATTGGGAGCGGGCTCGGAAGCGACGAAACCCTTCGTCGGGTTTTCGCCGGAACCTACGGAACGACACCTTCCGAGTATCGCCGGCGCTTTGCCACGACAGTGAGAAGCGAAGACAACGGGGTTCGCCACTCCTAGCCACGTCAGAAGTCGACGGCTGGATGTTGGTCCAGCGACGCGGCCTCCTGGCCATCAGTTTTTTGCGCGAGATGATGTGCCGGTCCCGGCAACGGGATGACGGCCAAGACGTCCCGGCCGATGGAGCCTGGCGCCGCAACGAGCAGTCGGCGGGTGGTTTCGATGGCCACCGGAATCCGGTTGTCGGCATTGTCGCCGAAGGCGCAAGGCATTTCCAGCAGTTCCGTCAGGCTGGCGGCTATATCTTCGATGCATCACGAGGCCAGCAATTGGCCTTGTATGTCCACAAGTGCCACGGTAACGGGAACGGTTGCCGGGCCCCGGGCCGTTGCTTCCGGCGTTGCCATGGCCCGGATGCGTCTGATGTGGGGCCATTTGGCGAAGTGCCCGACGGGTTTGGCGACTTCGGCCGGCAGGGGACGGGGCTTGTCATCGATCCAGGTTTCGAAGCGGTTCAGCTACGGGTCCTGGTGGTGTGGGAGGAGCCCCTGGTGCATGAGCAGCGTCCGGAGGTGGTCAGCTGCCCGTCCTGGCGTATCGCGATGACTGTCGAGGCCTTGGTGGGTCAGGGGAGCCCGGTAGCCTAGCGAGTTCCGCGAGCGGAGGTTGGGGCGGCCCTGCCTGGCCGAGCCGCCCCAACTCCTGCAGCGTCGCTACTTGATGTTCCTTATGGCGTACCGGATCACATCTGTGCGCATGACGTCCCCTGATGTCTTGACCGCACGGAACGTGTGCTCCTGGTCCTTCAATCCGTTGATCGCGAAGACCGAGCGGCCGGTGACCCGGCTCTCGTTGTAGGTGTTGGCCTTGTCGGCGAGTTTTCCGTCGATATAAATTTCCACCTCACCTTGATCCGGGCCCATGGCTGTCAGCCATTCGACGCCGGTTCCGCGGAACGGGAACTCGACGGCTGCGCCGTTCTCGGTCGTGTAGTGCACGTCGTCCAGGTAGTCCCTCGGAACTGGAAGTCGAACACCTGGTCTCCGACAGCCAGTGCAGCAAGGTATGCCTTCCGGATCGTGATGGCATTACCCGTGACGTCATAGTCGGCCCCTGGGGTTAGCGCCTGCCCGGCGTGCATGATCGCTGCCAGCTCGCCGTGGTCACGCAACAGTTGCACGTTGATGTCTGCCTGCCCGGCCGGTGCTTTGTCGAACGTCGTATTATCCGCAGTCAGCAAACCATCGGATCTGACGACGAGCTTGTCGACCAGCATGTAGGCGCCCGACCGCTTTACCGCCCGGAACGTGTGCGTGCCGCTCGGGAGACCGTCCACGCTGTACACCACTTGTTGCACTCCTCTCCCGTCGCTCGGATCTCTGTGCGCGCTGACGGTCTGCTTCAGTTGCCCGTCGATGTAGATGTCCACGTCACCCTGGGATTCGTGAGTCTCAGTCACATAGTCGATGCCCGTGCCCACAAACTGGTGCTCGATCGCGTCTCCGTCCCGTTCGCTGTAATGGACATCGTCCATGTAGTCTCCGAGTCCGCGGTTTGTGCCTTGGCTCCATGACCCGACGTAGACGACGGCGGGATCGTTGTCATTGAGGGTCGTGGTCCGTGTGGACGGGATGCCCGCCGGCTGTGGCTGACCCTGCGCCGACGCCGAATCTGTCACCGCGATCGTCAGCGGCTGTGATTCCGCAGCAACCGCCTTATCGCCGTTCCTCGCCCATGAGCCGTCGTAACCGACCTGGATGTTGTCGTCGTTAACCGTGATCAAAGCGTCCTTGGCAGGGGTCACCTTCAGCAGCCGGGAACCGTGCGTCGGCACGCTCTCCGCGGTGAAGCCGGAATCGCTCTTTCCAAGGTTTGCCCCGGTCCACATATCCTGCACGTTCGCGGCGCCGTCGAGCCCGAGATCGGACCAACGCGTTTCGACGTCGGCGTCCGTCCGGCCGAGGTTGAACAGCGCGACCGTGTAGCTGCCGTCCTCGTTCAAGGCGTACCACGTCTGCTGGTTCGTCTCGATCGACACTGGCCGTGCCGCCCGCCCGGCTTGGTTCACGGCGATGACGTCCTTATTGGTCAGGAGTTCGAGCCCCAGATCATCGAGTTTCGTCAGATCGTTGCCTAGGTAGATGGGCACTGCTGACACCGCCCAGAACGTCATTGCGGTACGCCGTTCGTCGGGGGTCAGGCCGTCCATGGCGCCGTTGCCCACGTTCAAGGAATCGAAGTCATTCCACCCGCCCGGACCAGCATGCCGCCACCATTCGGCTGCCTTCGGGAACAACCGGGAAATGTTGTTCCAAGTCGTCAACGCTTCATTGGCGCAATAGCACTCCACGTCCCAATCGACCCGCCACCCGTTCGCGTACTCCTTCCAATAGTCCGCGTATTTGATGTCGAGCGCCCACGACAACTCCAGCCAGATATTGTGCCGCGAAAGCGCCTGCGACCACGCTTTGACATCATCCCGGGCGTCCAGGGACAGATCTTGCACCCCGGAGCCGGGCGTCACGCTGTCGAATTTGAGGAAGTCGACGCCCCAGCCCGCTATCAGGTCCGCGATCGAGTCGACGTACTTCTGCGCACACGGGTTCGAGAAATCTATCCGATATCCGAGATTCCAATAGTCCGCCTGATGCACGGGCTGAACCGCGATATTCCGCATTGAGCAGCCGGGTGCCCCGAAGATGGGCAGGTCCTGTTCATACGCCTGCGGTGACATGCCGGGGATCAGATACAACCCGAACTTCTGCCCGTTGCCGTGCACATGATCGATGACCTCCTGCAGGCCGTTCGGATAGAGCGTCTGGCTCGGTACTGGACGTGCGTACTCGTCCATGCCGCCGTTCCAACCGGCGTCCACGTTAATGTACTCGTACCCGGACGATTGCAGCTTGACGTGCATCGCGTCTGATTGTGCAATGATTTGTTCCCCGGTGATCCATTGCCCGTTCCCGGAGTAGACCTGCATGCTGTAGCTGCTCCAGCCCATATATGGCTTCAGCGCGAGAGTGTCTTGAGGTGTGTCTTGAGGTGTGTCTTGAACTATTTTCTCCGCAGCCACCGCTGGATCCGGCATCGGCAGAGAGAGCCCGAACGACGCGAGCCCGGCGATTGCCGCCATAGCCCATAGCGTCTGTCTTGCTGACTTCTTCGTCACGTGTTCCTCCCATTACAGAACATTCAACGTCGCCGGATAGCGACGCTTATTTCCATGTGCCTGCCCTGGCCCTGGCGGGCCGTGTTCGGTGCGGATTGATGAGGGCTGGCGATGGTCTGTCGAACAAATCGCGCGGCACGGAAACTGCTCCGACTTCGCCGCTTGGAGAATGCCCGTCAACTTTCTTGGCCGCTCACGACACCCTCAATGCGTCGAGGGCGCGAGCGAGACGTGCAGCAGCCAGAGCGACCGGTGAGCACGGAGCGGCTCCGCAAAACCAACGGCTGGGGACCAAGGCATGACCGTTCGCGCCGCTCCCGGCGGTGCGGCCTACCGGGTTGTGACCCGGAGACCGCGGCGGCAGAGCTATTCTGCGGAACGAACCTCAAAGAGCATCACGTGCCCCGGGTTCAGGGTCGGCAATGGCACACCGACGTTTGCCAACACAGTGCCGGGAATATCGACCCACCCCTCGAGAGCCTGCTCCACCCAGGCGGGCCCGGCGCCCTGGTGGAGTGAGGCCGGTCCGAGCTCGTCGCGAACCCGCACCCTGTATCGTTTGTCCGGCTCCAGGCCCGGGAAGGTCACGCGTCCGGACTGCCCAAAACCGGACGTCGCCAGACGCACCCAGCTGAAAAGAGCACGCTTGCCGTCGGCCGCTACGCTGCCGTGCAGGAGAGTATTCGGGTCGCTGAGGTCTGCATGGACCGTTCGACCGGTGTGGATCAGTTCACGGAACTCCCTGTAGAGCTTCCCCCATGCTTTGAGCGCGGTCATTTCCTCCGGACCACAGCGAGTGATATCCCATTCCACCCCGGCGTGGGCGAACAGCGAAGTTGCCAGCCGGATCGGCAAGTCTGCGACCCTGCCGGTCGTGTGCGAGCGGGGCGCGCCCACGTGCGATCCGACGAGTTCGGGCGGCAGCAGTAGCGAAGTCCACTGCTGAATGCTCTGACGCTCCAGCGGGTCGTTGCAGTCCGACGCCCAGACCCGGTCTGTACGGTCGAGTATGCCCAGGTCGACACGGGCGCCGCCTGCTGAGCAACTCTCGATCTCCAGGGCGGGGTGCCGCCGCTTCAGTTCATCGATGAGCGCATACAAGGCGGTCGTCTGGGCGTGGACGCCGGGCCGGTCCCCGCCTGCACCGCGCGCGACTGCCTCCAGCAGGTCGCGATTGTGGTCCCATTTGAGGTAATCGATCGAGTACTCATTGACCAGCTGGTCAAGATGTTTCAGCAAGTACTGCCAGCTGTCCTCGCGGGCAATGTTGAGAACGAACTGCCGGCGGGATGGCAATCCGACGCCTTCTGATGGGGCAAGCAGCCATTCCGGATGCTCCCGCGCGATATCCGAATCCAGGTTCACCATTTCCGGTTCAACCCAGAGGCCGAACTGCATCCCGTGCGAGCGGATGCGGTCAACCAGCGGATGCAAACCCTTGGGCCAGATACCCGCATCTACTGTCCAGTCGCCCAACCCAGCGGAATCGTCGCGCCGCCCGTGGAACCAGCCGTCGTCCAGTACCAACCGTTCGATTCCCAGCTCCGCGGCTCTGTCCGTGAGCTCGATCAGTCGGTCGAGGTCATGGTCGAAATACACCGCTTCCCAGGTGTTCAGGACCAGCGGGCGGGCCGATGAGGGATGTAGGAGGCGGTGGCGCAGATTTTCGTGAAACCGGTCTGCGATACCATCAGTGCCCTGGCCGGACCAAGCGAACACCAGCTTCGGCGCCCGGTAGGTGCCGCCATGTTCCAGCCGGATTTCTCCCGGCTGGAGGAGTTCGCCGCCGCCGAGCACCGCGGAGTAGCTGCCGGCGCCCTCCGGAAGGCGTTCAACAAACCACTGCTGATTCCCGCTCCAGGCGACGTGCATGCCCCAGACCTCGCCGTGGCGGAAGCCAAATCCCGGCGTTCCCACCAGCATCAAATACGGCGAATCGGCCCCGGGCTTACCGCGGCGCACGGTCCGGCTGTGGCTTCCGTCCCGGACGGGTTGCCGCTGGGGTGAACGTTCCCTGGACCATTTTCCCGTGAGGTCAAGGATCTCGGTGGCCCTGGCAGGCAAAGGCAGCATCGTTCTGATCGAATTCAGCTCGAACGCGGGCCCATCTGTCAGGTGCGATGTCGAGGAGGATTCGACTTCCAACAGCCCCTCGGCGGTCAGCGTGTAGGTCGCCTCGATGTCCACGCCGCTCACAAGGTCCGTGAGCCCCAGCTCGAGACGACCTCCAGCGTCTCCGCCCTCGGTGTGGACGTGGTTCAACTGCAGTCTGGGAGTCGTCTGGGTTCCGCCGCGATGGCCCGCGATGGACGGGGTTCCAGACCAGCCCTCGTGCTCCGTCGGCCAGAGCGAGAGGACCCGCGGAGTGTCCGGGGCATTGTTCAGGACGGAGGTGCCCGCCGTGAGCCGTAGGGACTGTAGTGCCGGTCCGTCCATCTCGCCCAGGTCGGCTCCCCAGTGCAGGATGCGGGGAACCTGGCTGGCCAGGTCGATGGCTAGCGAGACGCCAGCGGCCCTCATATAGGCGATGTTCAAGGGGCTTTGCGGCATTGATAACCTCCAAATTAATTACTTGACAGAGTCAATTAATCATTATTATGCTCTTGTTGCAAGCGATGGTCACCACCAAATTCGCACCGAACGGCCGGTCCCGAAGCAAAAACTGGAAAGCTTTTACGGGCTTCCTCTCAAGATGAGAGTCATATCAATGTCGATATCAGTACAAAACAAGCCGAACATTTCGGACCCGCCTCCAAAGCGAAAAATTCGACGTCAATCGACATCGAGAATGCATTCCCCGGCACATCGCAACGACGGTCGTCTCGCCTGGATTCTGATTGCACCGGCCCTGGTGGGGTTCATCGTTTTTGCCGTGTATCCAACACTGCGTGGGATCTACCTGAGCTTCACGAATTTCCGTGTGCTCAGCCCGCCCAGTTGGACGGGACTGGACAACTTTGTCCGGTTGATCCACGACGACGTCTTCTGGGGCGCGTTGGGCGTCACCGTCTATTTTGTGGTCCTGTCTGTCGTGATAGGTATGACGTTCTCCCTGGTCACCGCCGTCATCCTGCACCGCCTGAACGCTTCGACTCTGGTGCGGGGGATGGTCATCCTGCCCTTCCTGATATCCGGCGTCGTTGCAGCCACGACCTGGTCCTGGATGCTGGACTCTCAGCTGGGCATCATCAACATGCTGATCGAAAAACTAACCGGCAGCCCGATACTTTTCCTTGGCTCACGGTCCTGGGCCATCCCGTCGATTGCGCTCATTAGCGTCTGGAAATCGATGGGCTACAACGCCATCATCATCTTTGCCGGACTGCAGACTATTCCGTCCACGGTTTACGAGGCAGGCCGCATCGATGGGGCCTCCGAGGTGAAGATGTTCCGGTACCTCACACTTCCGCTGCTGCGTCCGATCCTGGCGATGGTGCTGATTCTGAACGTCATCGGATCCTTCCAGGTCTTCGACATCGTCGCGGTCACCACAAAAGGCGGGCCGGCCAACGCGTCGAATGTGCTGCAGATGTATATCTACCAGAAGGCCTTCGGACAGTTCGACTTCGGCTACGCCTCCACCATGTCGCTGGCCCTGTTCGCGATGCTCATAGTGATCACCTTCCTGCAGATGCGCCTGACGCGGGCCAGCCAAACCGATACGAACTGACCGGGAGAGACCCACCATGATTACCAGCACCATTCGTCGGCGCCGCCCCTTTTCTGCGGGGCGCTTCACGTCCTGGGTCTATGTCGCCCTCATCCTGCTTATTACGGTGTTCCCGTTTTACTGGATGCTGCGCACGGCGTTCTCCAACAACCGTGCACTCGCCACGAACCCGGGATCGTTTCTGCCAGTCGATTTCACCCTGGGTGCTTTCCGCCGGGTTATTGGCCTTGCAACAGCCAGCGAATCTCTCGCGGAGGGCGGCTCCGGCGCCTCGCTCCAGCTTGGTCCGTACATTCTCAACTCAGTGATTTACGCAACTGTCTCCACCGTTTCCATCGTGTTTTTCTCAGCCCTGGCCGCCTACGCCTTTTCCCGGCTGCAGTGGCGGGGTCGGGAACTGATGTTCGGCCTGTTCCTGACGGCGCTGATGGTGCCAGGAATCCTTACCCTGCTGCCCAACTTTGTGCTGATCAAGGACCTCGGCCTCCTCAACACCTTTGCCGGCATGATTCTGCCCGGGGCACTGTTTTCCGCGTTCAACATCTTCTTCCTGAGGCAGTTCATGCTGGGAATGAGCAATGAGATCGAAGAGGCAGCCATCATCGACGGCGCAGGCAGGCTGCGGATCTTCTTTGGGATCACCCTGCCCATGACCTCCGGCCCGATCATCACGCTTTCGATCCTCGGGTTCATCACCGCTTGGAATGACTACTTCTGGCCGCTACTGGTTACCAACGACGAGAGCGTCCGGCCGCTGACCCTGGCTCTGGCGGTGTTCAAGCAATCTTCCCCGCAGGCGGCCCCCGACTGGTCGGGCCTCATGGCAGCGACCCTGGTCGCGGCGTTGCCGATGCTGGTGCTCTTCCTGGCGTTCGGCAAGCGCATCGTCAATTCCATCGGCTTTACCGGCCTCAAATAAGACAAGGACAGGACCACCGTGATGACAGAAGCACAAGGATTGCGCCTGCGCTGGCCGGCACCGGCAGCGGACTGGACCGAGGCCATCCCAATCGGCAACGGCCGGCTGGGGGCCATGGTCTTCGGGGGCGCCCGACAGGCACGCTGGCAGATCAACGATGCCACCGTATGGTCCGGCACCCCGTCCGGCCCGGCCACCGAACTGGCCAAGCTGGTGGCCGGCGGCGCGGGACCGGCGCGGTTGGCAGAAGTACGATCGGCGATCAACCGCCGGGACTACCGCACGGCGGAGGCGCTGCTAATGAGCTTTGAGGGGCCGTACTCACAGGAATTCCTCCCGTTCGCAGAACTGGACATGTTGATCGGCGCCAGCGACGGATCCTCCGCCGAAAGCTATGCCGGACGCGAACTGGACCTGGCCGACGCCGTCGTGGACGAGCGTTTCACCGTGGGGACCGCAACCCTTCGCCGGCGCAGCTGGGCGTCCCACCCTGCCGGTGCGCTGTGCGTACAGCTGACCTCCGATGCGCCGGTCGATGTGGACCTCAGTCTGAGCACGCCCCTGCGCCTGATCCATCGGGAGGGTGGTCCCGGCGGGCTGAACCTACAAGTGGCCATCCCGGCAGATGGCGCCCCGCTGCACGAAGAAGAGGCCGACGCCTTTCGTTACTCCGATAGCGATGTCGACGGATTTGATCCATTCGCGGCCGCCGCCCTCAGCGTGGAAAGCGATGGCGTGGCACACTATGCAGACGGCCGGCTGCAGACTAGCGGAGCCCGCAGGATCCTAGTGACCTTCGCCAGCAGCACGAATGCCGCCCACTGGTGGCAAGGTGAAACCACTGGGTTGGGCCGCGGTTTCAGGGCCGACCGGCTCGCGGAAGCCACCCAGCGTTCTGCCTCCGCAGCCGGCCTCGGGGCTCAGAGGCTGCTGGCAGAGCATCTGGCGGACATCCGCCCTCTGCTCGGATCCACGCGAGTCCAGATCGGCCGGCGACGCGGGCTGGTCGACGTCGCCGGGAACTTCTTCGGAACCGACGATGCGCTCAAGGCCACCTTGCTGGTGCAGTATGGGCGATACCTGCTTGCAGCGGCCTCCCGTCCCGGCGGACCGCCGGCCAATCTCCAGGGCATCTGGAACGACCAGCTGCGCCCGGCATGGTCCTCCAACTACACCATCAACATCAACGCTCAGATGAACTACTGGGGTGCCGAGACAAGTGGCCTGGGCGAATGCCATATGCCACTATTCGATCTGCTCGACCGTCTGGCTGCCAACGGCACTGCCGTGGCCCGGGAGCTCTATGGTGCACGCGGCTGGGTGGCACACCACAACAGCGATCTTTGGGGATGGTCATTGCCCGTCGGTAACGGCCAGGGGAGCCCGTCGTGGGCCATATGGATGCTGGGAGGAACCTGGCTCAGCGACCATTTGTGGCAGCATTACGAATTCAGTCTCGATCGACGGTTTCTGCGGGAGCGCGCCTGGCCGGTGCTCAGCGGGGCAGCCTTGTTTGCGTTGGACTGGCTGATTGACGACGGCGACGGCGGCTGGTTGCGTACCAGCCCCTCGACATCGCCGGAAAACCTGTTCGTCGGCCCGGGTAACCACCCGGAGTCGCTGGACGAGTCGAGCTTCGGGGACATTGCCCTGATCAGGAAACTATTCAACAACATCGTCTCGGCTGCCGCGGTACTGGGTGAAGAGTCGGACTTCGTTGACCAGATCAGGCAGGCGCTGGGGCGGCTGCGGCCTCCGGCTGTCACGTCCGGCGGCTGGCTGCAGGAGTGGAGCCAGGACTACACGGAGGTTCACCCCCAGCACCGCCACATGTCCCAGATGCTGGCCCTGTATCCTCTAGGACTCATTGACCCGGAAACCACGCCGGAGCTGGCTGCTGCCTCTGCGGAACTCCTGGATCGTCGCGGGCCCGGGGCGATGGGCTGGTCCTGGGCCTGGAAAATCGCCCTCCGTGCCCGGCTGGGCCAGGGCGATGCAGCGCTGTCTCTGCTGCAGGAAGCCAGCGAGTCATTCACCCGGGACCATCACCGCTTCGCCGCGGTGGACGGTTCGGAGTGGGGAGGCCTCCTGCCGAATCTGTTCAGCACCCACGCGCCCTTCCAGATTGACGGAAACTACGGCTTTGTCGGTGCCGTCATCGAAATGCTGCTGCAGAGTGCACCGGGCACAGTCCGGCTACTCCCCGCGCTGCCTGTGGCTTGGACGGAAGGCCGTGTGTCCGGTGTCCGCGCCAGAGGAGGCCTGAAAATTGATCTGGAATGGGACAAGGGCGAACTGGTTCGTGCCGCCCTCTCACGCGGCGCGGGCGAGGGCAACGAACCAGTCAGGGTAGTTTACTCGGGCCGGGAGATGCTGGTCAGTGTCCCGACCGGTGCCGTCGTCGAGCTGTTCCCCGAGAATTTCCGCACCGGGCGGCTGGCCGTACAGAGTGGAGCCAGCTGATGTGGCGGACATGCCAGAGTCCCAGTTGCGGGAGTATCGAAGCGCGCAGGATGATCCGGCCGGGTTCGACGGGTTTTGGTCGCAGACCATCGACTCGGCCCGTTGTCATGATCCCGACGTCCGGCTGGAAGCGCATGCCACGGGACTTGAAACCCTGGAAGTCTTTGACATTTCCTACCGTGGATTCGATGGCCAGCGCGTCAATGGCTGGCTGCGGGTGCCCCAGGGCGGTACGGCGCCGGCCGGGAAGCTGCCGGCCCTGGTCCAGTTCAACGGTTACGGCGCCGGGCGAGGCCATGCCCTCGATGACCTGACGTGGGCCAGCGCCGGATTTGTCCAGCTGCTAATGGACACACGGGGCCAGGGATCTGGAAGAACAGAGGATCCCGCCGGAAGCGGGCCTTCCGGCGGGGGGTTTCTTAGCAAAGGTATCTCGTCGCCCGACGCGTACTACTACCGTCGCGTCTTCACCGACGCGGTGCGTGCTGTCGATGCTGTACGTTCTCTGGGTTTTGTGGATCCGGACCGGGTTGCTGCCATCGGAAACAGCCAGGGCGGCGGCATTGCCCTGGCCGTGGCAGGACTGGTGCCGGACCTCTCCGCGGTCTTGATGCAGGCGCCATTCCTGTGCGACTTCCCTCGGGCCACAGTGATCACCGACTCGCCACCATATCCGGAAATCGCGGACTACCTCCGGGCACGCAGGAACGACGTCGGTACCGTGCACAGCACGCTGTCCTATTTCGACGGCGTCAATTTTGCGAAACGTGCCACCGCACCGGGCTACTTCTCCGTCGGGCTGATGGATACCATCTGCCCGCCCTCAACTGTTTTTGCCGCGTACAACAACTACGCGGGCAAGAAGGAAATCACGGTCTGGCCGTACAACGGCCATGACGCCGGCGGTGCGGACGACCGATCCGCAGCGATCAAAATTCTGCGGTCACATTTTTCGCTCTCCGGGCCGACCGTCAGTACCAAGCAATCAGCTAACCAAGCAATCACGAAGATAGAGGAAGCATGAAACTCCGAAGGCTCATTCCCCTCCTGGCGGCGGCCTCTCTGGCCTTGCCGATGGCGGCATGCTCACCCAGCCCCTCGGCATCCGGAGCTGGAGCCGTCGCCGGCTCCAGCGCCAGCGGAACCGTCAACTGGTGGACCTGGGACGAAAAACAGGCCGAATCCTACAAGCAGTGCCTTCCCGAGTTTGAAAAACAAAACCCAGGCGTCACCGTCAAGATCTCCCAGTACGCCGTCGATGACTACTTCACCAAGCTGACGGCAGGCTTCGTCGCCGGAACAGCCCCGGACGCGTTCCAGAACAGCGTGCAGTTCTTCGATGCGTACGCCCGCCAGGGACAGTTGGAACCTCTGGATGACTACGTCAAGCAGGACAACTACGACCTCGGCGAGTTCAACGTCGGTGTCAGCGCGTGGAAGTACACAGACGGAAAACAGTACGGTCTTCCCTTGGACTGGGCCGCATCGGCTATCTACTACAACGAGGACTTGGTGAAGAAAGCCGGTCTGAAAGATTCCGACATCCAGAACCTGGATTGGAGCACCGCCGACGGGGGCACCTTCGACAAAGTCGTGGCTCATCTCACCATTGACAGCAACGGCATCCGCGGTGACCAGCCGGGATTCGACAAAGCCCATGTGGCCACTTACGGATCCGGTCTTCTGGGCACCAACGACTTCATCGGGCAGACCACATGGGATAGCTTTGTCACCACCGCCGGCTGGACCCGCGGCGATAAGGATGCGTGGCCCACGAAATTCAACTACGACGACCCCAACTTCATCAAGACGATGGACTACGTGAGGTCCCTTTCTGACCGTGGATTTGCCCCGAAGCCCGGTGAATTCACCATCGGGGACACCGAACAGCTTGCATCGGGCAAGGTCGCCCTCACTACTGGCGGTTCCTGGTCCGCGACGACCTTCGCCAAGCTTCCCGGAGTGTCGGTAGGTATAGCGCCCACTGTCAAGGGCCCAGATGGCAAGCGCTCGGCGATGAGCAACTCCAACGGCAACCAGATCTACGCCGGCAGCAAGAACAAAGCGGCTGCCTGGAAGTGGATCTCCTTCATGGGCAGTGAGAAGTGCCAGACCGAAGCATCCACTCACAGCGGTTCATTCTTCCCTTCCATTCCCGGGGCGATGGATGCGTTTGCAGCGTCTCAGAAAACGCAGGGCGTAGATCTGCAGGTCTTTGTCGATGCAGCAAAGAATAAGGAGATCTACCCGGCTGGTCCGTACGCGAACGGTTCGGAGATGGGCACCACGCTCCAGCCCATGTTCGAAGCATTCTTCAGCCACGAACGCAACGACGATGTCTTCGCTGAAATGGCGAAGAAAAGCGGCTCTCCTGACTTATCCGTGGGCTAATTTCGGCCCGGGAGCACCGGTTTGTGACCGCCGAGGCTGAGCATGGCCAGGGCGATGAGGGCCTCGGGTGATTTGAAGCCGAAGGCGATGCGGGTGATGAGTCTGATCTTGGTGTTCATGGATTCGATGCGTCCGTTGGAGAGCCCGTGCTCGATCGCTGCGAGGATGGATTCCCGGTGTTTGACGATGCTCTTTTGCAGTTTCACGAACGATGGAATGCGGCACCGGCGCGCCCAGGCAACCCATTTGTCGAGCGCTTCTCCGGCTTCGTCGTAGGGCAGTTTGAAGACCGTGCGCAGCCCTTCCTTGAGGTAGTACGCCCGGCCGAGTCCGGGGTCGGTCTGCACGATCCAGGCGAGCTTGGCCTGCTGCTTTTCGGTGAGGTTCTCCGGGTTCTTCCACAGCGCATAGCGCGAGTTCTTCACCCCGGCGGCAAGAGTGCTGTGGGGCCTGGCCGGGGCGTCTTTGGACGGGCGTCCCCGGCCTCGTTTGGCCTCTCCGGTCCGGGCCGCCCGGCGGGCGTCGTTCCACGCGCCCCGGCGGACCTCGTCGAGGGCTTCGGTGGCCCATTTGACGACGTGGAACGGGTCGGCACACCTGATGGCGGCGGGACACCGGGCGGCCACGACAGCGGCGATCCAGTCGGCGCCATCCGCGGAAACATGCGTGATCCCGGCGCACCGTTCTTCTCCGAGGGCATCGAAGAACGTGCCCAGGGTGGCCTTGTCCCGGCCAACGGCGGCCCAGACCAGCCTGCCGCTGTCATGGTCCACCACGACGGTCAGGTACTTGTGCCCGCGCTTGTAGGAGATCTCATCGATACCGATCCGGACCAGGTTGGCGAAGGGGTCGTAAGTGGCCGCCGTGTCCTCCCAGACCCGGGTGATGATCGCCCCGACGGTCCGCCAGGCAATGCGCATCAGCGCGGTGATCGCGGTCTTGGATGTCTGGGTGGCAAGCCAGGCGACCTGCGCATCGAAATGATGGGTGTGTCCGGCCTGATGCCTGGCCCACGGGACGGCGGCCACGGTGACGCCGTGTTCACGGCACCGGATCCTCGGGGCGTCGGCCTCCACCTGGACCTGGACCGTGCCGGCATCCAGGGAACGCCAGCGCCGGCGGCCGTGCCCCTGGTCGTATTTCGGACACCTGCGCCGGCAGATGCCGCAGCGGTTCCGGACCGATCCAGTCGGGCGGACCGAGGCGACCAGGACCCCGGCTTCGTCATCAAAATCGATGGCTTCGACGACTGTTTTCTCGACACCGAGCAGAGTTCGCCATAGTCTTGCATTTCGCACGCCGTTTTCCCGCTCTAATAGTTTCTGTTCCTTAGACAGTCAGAAACCTAGACAGGAAACGGCGTGCGGCCGTTAAGGCGCTCCGAAAACACCCACAGTTACGTCAGGAGAGCCAGAAAAGCGAAGAGATCCTCGGCAAGTAATACACTGGTTCACGCCTTGGGCTGCCGGTTATAAAATTATCGGCAGCCCAAGGCACCGAAAAGCGTCGTTGGCTGGCTGACGGCAAGAGGGAAAGGCCCACAATGGGCAGAGCTAAGACCATGACGGATACCGTAGCGGCGGAAACCGCCGTCGAATCGCCCGTACTTGTGCTGCGCACCCCGGCCGCCGTCGACGTCTTCAGCCGCATCCTGACCCACGGGCCGATAGGGCGGATCGACGTTGGCCGGCAGATCGGGCTGTCCCAGGCAGCAGTGACTAAAGCGGTGGCGCCTCTGATTGAGCGCGGAGTTATCGTGGAGAGTAATACTCTCCGGCCTGGACTGTCCCCTGGGCGCCCTGTGTATCCGCTGGACGTGGTGCCGGACGCTCTGCTGGCGCTCGGCATCAAGGTCAGCATCAACGAGGTGATCGGCGTGTCCACGGATATGCGTGCAGGAATCCTGGACACTGTGCACCGGCAGATTCCGGACCATCGCTTGGACACCGTACTGGACGCCGTGCTGAAGGTCGTCTCCGAGTTGAAAATAAACCTAGGAACTCGGTCCGCGCGCCTGATGGGCATCGGCGTGACGGTCTCCGGCGACGTCGACACGGAGCATGGCGTGGTGAGGCACTCACCGCTGCTCGGGTGGACAGATGTTCGGCTGGGCGAGCTGCTCACCGAACTACTGGGGCCCGGGGTGCTGATCGACAATGACGTGCGCGCCCTGACCATTGCCGAACATTGGTTCGGCGTGGGCATCGATGCAGATTCCTTTGCCATCGTGACTATCGGCTCGGGCATTGGCTGCGGGCTGTATGTGAACGGCGATGTGGTGGCCGGCGCTTACGGTGTTGCTGGCGAAATAGGCCACCTGCCACTGGCCTCGGAAGAGTTCACGTGCACCTGCGGACGGCATGGCTGCGTGGAAGCGGTGGCGTCCTCCAGCGCCATCCTGGCGGCTATCAGGGCCGGGACAGGCTCGCATGAGTTGACCATGCAGCACGCCGTGGATCTGGCACATGGCGGCGACCCCGTCGCGGTCGCCGCATTTCACCGGGCCGGTTCCGTGATCGGTACAGCGATCGCCACAATGGTAAACCTGACCGGCCCCTCCGTAGTGCTGGTGTCCGGGGAAGCCGTGGCCGACTACGATCTCTACGAACATCACCTCCGTCAGAGCTACTCCGAACATGCCTTCGGCGCAGCAGCAGGCTGCGAAATTGTGACCCGCTCCCATACATTCGATGACTGGGCCAGAGGCGCGGCGGCATCAGTCATTAGGGCCACCATCCGACAGAAGTTGACAGCGAAAGCTACCTAGTCCGGCCACGGCTCCTGCCCAGCGACGCGGCCATCGGCCACGCCGCCCTTTTCCGCTCCCCGGCGTCATTCTGCCCCCTGTCCAGGCCGACAAAGCACCTGGTGATGGCGATGAAAGCATCACAAATCAATTACTTGACGCTGGTAATTAATTCTGGCAGGCTTCCAAGGACGGCCCGGCGATGAGCATCGACAGCAACCCGGTCGTCTGAATGGCGGCGGAGTTCCGCCCCTTCATGTCAACGACGACGGAGGCTTAATAGTCATGTCAGATCCAACAATTGTCGGCACCAGCAGAGCGGCCCTCGTCCGCCTACGGGTGCGCGTCATAGCGCTTGCGGCAGGGGCAGCCTGTCTGGCTCTGGGAATTATGCCCCAGGCAGCCCTGGCGGAAGCGGCGCCCCGGACATCCCAACCGACTGCCATCTCAGCAGACGCGACGAACACGACCGGCGCAGAACCATCAGGATCGTCGGCGGCAGGACCAGCGGCGAAACCCTACATGGGTTGGAGCAGCTGGAGCCAGCAGTCCACAAACTATCCGGGAGTGAATCCTACCGGCCCCGGAAGTTTCATCAGCGAGGCCAACATTCTCAAGCAGGCCGAAGCCATGGCAGAGAAACTAAAACCCTTCGGCTATGAATACGTTAATGTGGACGCCGGCTGGCAGGACGGCGCGGACAGCTACGGCCGGCCGGCGATCAACTCCGTACGGTTCCCGCACGGTGTTGCATCGGTCGCTGAACGTGTGCACAACCTCGGACTGAAATTTGGTATTTACACGGTTGTTGGGCTTGGTAAAGACGCCTACAACGGCGGCAACACGCCCATCTTTGCCGCCCCCGGCTGCACTACAAAGAACATCGTCTATCCGGATCTGCGATCGACAAACGGCTGGGATACATCCTACAAAATCGACTACACGAGCCCCTGCGCGCAACGGTATGCCGATTCCATTACGTCGCTCTTCGCCAGCTGGGGGTGGACTTCATCAAGATGGACGGAGTGGGACCCGGTTCATTCAAGGGAGGCCCCAACTACGACAACACCGCGGACATCCAAGCCTGGCACAAGGCCATCGACAAATCCGGCCGCCCCATGCAGTATGTCGTCTCCTGGGCGCTGAGCCACAAACAGGCAGACGTCTGGAAGGCCAACACCAACGGCTGGCGAATCGACACGGATGTCGAATGCTACTGCAACACCCTGGTCACCTGGGATCAGTCAGTAAAGCAACGCTGGAACGACGTGGTCCAGTGGATCGATGACGCCGGCCCCGGGCACTGGAACAACCTTGATGCCGTCAACGTCGGCGTGGGTTCCATGGATGGACTCACGGAAGCCGAGCGGCAAAGCTATATGACGCTGTGGACGATCGAGTCCGCGCCGCTGTTCGCCGGTGACGACCTGACGAAGCTGGACGATTACGGACTGTCCCTGCTCACTAACCGCGACGCCATCGCCATCAACCAGGCTGGACATCCGGCTCGTCCCGTCAGCCAAAGCACCGGCCAGCAGGTCTGGTACGCAAACAACGACGACGGCAGCGTGACCGTCGCGCTTTTCAACCTCGACAACCAGCCGGCCTCGGTGACAGCCAATTTCACGGACCTAGGGCTGGGTGGAACGGCGGAAGTCAGAGACGTCTGGCTCAAGAAGGACACAGGAGTCCGGCAGAACAGCATCAACGCCGACCTTCCGGCGCACGGTTCTAAACTATTCACCATCACCCCGACCGACAACGCTCCCGACAAGCCAGCCGTTCCCACGGGAGTGCGCGCAACACAGGCACAGGCAAACAGCGTTTCCTTAGCCTGGTATCCGTCACCAGTTTCAGCCGACTCCAAAAATGTGAACTATCGGGTCTTCATGGATGGGCGCGAGGTAGGGAACACCAACGCCACCACAATGACCGTGGGCCAGCTCAACCCTTCAAGCCGGCACACTTTTACGGTCCGGGCTGACTCCGGACCGCAGAAATCGGCCCAGAGCTCCGTACTGGATCTCACGCTACCGTCAGCCGCGGGACCGACGCTCTATGAAGCGGAAGCAGCAGGCAATACTCTCAGTGGCGGAGCCAGCCGTTCAGGCTGTGCCGGTTGCTCGGCGGGCGGAAAAGCCGGCAATCTGGGCGGGAGCGGATCCCTGACGTTTGCCGGGGTGAACGTGCCTGTCGCTGGAAACTATCTGATGACTGTGGCCTATGTCGACGGTGACGCCAGCCGCCAGAGCCTCATCACCATCAACGGCAAACCGACGCAGATGAACTTCCAGGGCTCCAACGACAACAACTGGGACGCGGCCCAGCAACAACAAATACTGGTGCACCTGGACGCCGGTGTGAACACCATCCAGGTGGGCAGTCCTGACTCGTATTCGGCGGACATAGACGCCATCACTATCTAAAGACGTAGGAGGTTCCGTGAATGAGAAGTTCGGTTCCCACGAAAGAAAGGATGTCGATGATTATGGCGCTACGTTCATCTGAACCCCATGGCCTACCCTCCGCGCTGGCCGTGCGTGCTGCACAACCAACAGACCTGCTCATGCTGTACAGGTCCGAATTGCTGTACATGCGGGCAATTAAGAGCGAACAGGTTGACCGATGGTTGCGGGCGGGTGATCGGAGTCTCGTGCTATGGACGACTAATCTTTTCCGGGCGCGCCGATCGAGCTCGTCCTCGGCTCCGCATCGACGGCGCCCATTGGCTCCGCTGGATGACTTAGTCTAGCGGGTGGCTATGGGACACCATTTTGAAGAGGCTGAAGGACCTTTCGACGGTCAGGGCATCATTACGGGCACGGTTGAGGTCGGCTCGGCTCCAGTGCATCCTTTGGCGCGCAGATTGACGTTAGTGGCATTGTCCATGTGAAGGCTTGGGCCACGCCGTCTTCCACGGACGTGTGGGAGGGGCACGGGTGGTCGATCGTATGGCTGACGCAATACTGATGTGGTCGGCTGTGGCCTTGAGATCAGTGCGGATCGACGGTGAGTTGATCAACGAAGGCACCCGCGGAACGCAGGTCAGCGGAAATGGAAACATCCATGATCGCCAGAGGTCTAAGGTCCGTGAGTGAGCCCGAGGAAATTCGGCCGGACGGCACCCTCATTTATCGAGACTAAATCGGCCTATATTTGACTTGGATACCCAGTTTTGCTGAAACGTCCCGCCGGTGAATTCTCTAGGCTACGAGTTCAAGTCGCACCGTGACCACCGTTGAAGCCCCTCGAGGTGAGTGGCGACTGCGGGTATTGACGTAGCGGCCGCTCAGGACCGCCCCTGGTCGTCTGCCTACAGTGGAGTATTCGCAGCCAATCTGGGGAGGGCTGCTAACTGGCCCGGGCAGTCCCCGCTCCTTGCCAGATGGAATCATAGGGGTCCCCGTCCTCCGACGGTCAGGTGCTGAGCACTCTGCCTGTCGGAAGGCGAGGATCTCTCAGGTTGCGCAAGGTGTTCGACTAGAGTCGCCTGCGCCAACCGTAACGAACTCCGTTGAGGTTCCGGTGGCGGACGCCAAGTTCGCTTCGGACAGTGGTCGGACCATACTGAATGCATGCAAACAACCCGCGGCTTGGACAGGCTCGTTTTCTTCACTGATGCCGTGACGGCCATCGCCATCACTCTGCTCGTGCTGCCGCTGGTCGACTCCGTCACTGAGGCGGCGCACGCTGGGTTGAGTGCTGTGCAATTCATCGGGAACAATGTCGCGGCGATCGCTGGCTTCGCCTTGAGTTTCCTGGTGATCGCCCGGCTCTGGATCGCCCACCATTCGACGTTCGAGCATGTCGGGTCGTACAGCCGTCCGCTCCTCTTGCTCAACTTGTTTTGGGCGTTCACGGTGGTAGTGCTGCCGCTGCCGACGGAAATGGTGTCTCAGTTCAGGACCTCGTCCGTCACGGTGGGCGTCTACATCGGGACGATGGCCGCGAGCAGTCTGACGCTCACGGCTCTGACGCTGTTGATCCGTAAGCATCCGCAGCTCGAGCTGGAAGAGAATCCCATGCCTAGCCGCGAAGTCTTCTCCAGCGCCGTTTCGACGATCGGGTTCTTCGTCGCCCTGATCGTGGGAGTGCTCGTGCCCGCCATCAACTTCTACGCGCTGTTGATCATTCTGCTAACCATCCCACTGCAGCGGGTCTACGATCGACGATCAAATGCTGCACTTTTAGCGCCAGGCGCACAAACATCATAAGGCGGATCGGACTGGCCGAGTGTGCACCTCGCGGGAAACGTCGTCGGGGACGAATCCGACAAGGTGCATCCATGGCGATGGGTCGCGGTCACTCAGGAACTGGATGAGGTCCGACACGGCCGTCTCCTGGGCCAGAAGACGGCCAAGACCTCTGCTGCGGACCCAAGGCGATACCGATTTTCCCATGGGAACAGCATGAGCCACGCGGCACGCGTTCTGCTCATACGACTTACCGCTGAAGCAGTGATGTATCGGCCAGAGCAACGTGGCGTAGTCGTCGGAGCAGACGCGTTTCGGGTTGGCGGCACCTTGATTGCGGGCAGGATCCGGGCTTCTTGTCGAGGCTTCGAAGCAGCTGAACTAGCCGATTACTGTAGGACGTGGCCTGGGCCCAGGCCACACATCTCCTGATTCAACGTTCGTCGGTCGATCTCCTACCAGATGGGCTCCCGCACGGTGCTGATCACCGTCCACTCACGACCGGACGATGGGTTTGATGGTCACGCCAATTCCATTATTGGATAGCACGAAAACGCTGTTGACCAGCGAAAACGCTGATCCAAGCCAACCCACCCCCGATTTCATTATTCACTGGGAAGAAAATCTGCAATTTTATATGGGTTCAAAAGAGGGCACTTCCGCGTATTTCTGCAGGTCAATGAGCTGCCGCGGAGATTTCGGATAGCGGGCCCTCCTAAAATGGGGGTCTACCGAAAGTAGAGATCAGCATGACCGCATCACGCAAGCGATTTACCCAGGAGTTCAAGGACGAGCTGTGCCGCGAGGTGATCAACACGTCCAAGTCGATCAAGGACGTGGCCACCGCGTACGGTGTCGGCCCCGAAACGCTCCGCAACTGGCTGGTCAAGTACCGGGCGGCCAACGGCGGCACGGAGGTGGATCTGACGGTGTCGGAACGGGCCCGGCTGAAGGAGCTCGAGCGTGAAGTTCAAGAGCTGCGGGCGGAGACTGCCTTTTTGAAAAAAGCCAGCGCTTACTTCGCGCGGGAGCAGCGGTAGTGAGCAAGTATGAATTCATCGATTCCCAAAAAGCTGAGCCCGCCAATCTGAATTCGGTAGTGAGAATGTGCCGCTGGTTGGCCGTCTCGACGTCGGGTTTCTATCACTGGGCCACCCGTCCGCAATCGGCCACCTCGGGGCGCCGCCGGGCCCTGACGGCGCGGGTCCGGCATTACTTCGAGGAGTCCGAGGGCACGTACGGGTACCGGCGCATCCACGCCGATCTCGCCGCGGAACAGACCGAGTGTTCTCGGAGTTGGTGCGGCAGATCATGCGCTGCCAGGGCCTGGTGGCCTGTCAACCACGGCCGTTCCGCGTCACCACCGAGGCTGATGCTGAGGCTGCCGCGGGCATGCCCGACCTCGTCAAGCGGGACTTCACCGCGGACCGTCCCGGGGCGAAGTTCGTCGGCGACATCACCTACATCCACACCTGGCAGGGATTCGTCTACCTCGCCACCGTCATTGACTGCTACTCGAAGAAAGTCGTCGGCTGGTCCATCGCCGATCACATGCGCACCGGGCTCGTCGCCGACGCGCTCAAGAACGCCGCCGCCACAACCCGGATCGAGCCGTCCGCGATCTGGCATTCCGATCGGGGCAGCGTGTACACCTCGACCGATTTCAGGGCCCTGGTGATCGGCCTGGGCATGCGATCGTCGATGGGACGCACCGGCGTGTGCTGGGACAACAGCATGGCCGAATCGTTCTTCTCAGCCCTGAAAAACGAGCGTGTGTACCGGACTGTTTACGCGACAAAATCACAAGCCCGGAGCGACGTCATCCGGTACATCGAGGGGTTTTACAACAGCCGGCGCCGTCACTCCGCGCTCGGTTACCGGCGGCCTAACGAAGTCCACTATGGTTATCAACAGCCAGCCTTGGCAGCGTAGAAGAATCCACTAATTCCGCTGTCCGAAATCCCCGCAGCAGCTCACAAAGCCATTTCAACCACCCACCTCTCGCTGATAGTTTGTGACCACTAATGTTCACCCTTGAGGTACTCGATGCGCCGATGAGACTTCAGAATTGACCAGCATCGGGCCGCGGCCCTTGTGAGTCGAACCTTGGGGGAGAGGAGCCCACCGTCGGCGCATAATCCAGTTCCATGAACCTGCAGTTGCTCAGCGACTGATATCAAGCCCGGTCGGACCAAGGCTCACTTGAAGCTCCCTGGGGCAGAGAAAATCCCCAAAGTGGGCATCATTGAGAGGCGTGGGGGATATGGTGCCAGCAATCCTAGCGGAAGTGGTTTGAGCCGGTCGGGTCTGAGGCATCTGCGGGAGACGTACCCCAACGCAAGCCCATTCGGCTCTAGGACATGCTCGATCGGAATGGCTTGGCCGTCAGGATCCGGTCAGGGAACCATCGCCGTGAGGGCTTTCCTAGCTGAGACCTGGACGACTACATCGCTCGGATGTCTGCGGCTACCGCAGCAGACATCGTGGCCAATTTGTTGGGAACCGACCGCTAGGACGCCGGGTGAGCCAGGCGGTTAGCTGCCGGCGCCCCAATGCCAGGGTTATTGCGAAAGTGGTCCAAGGGTGGCGGTGCGCTCCACGGGGAGAAGGTCGTTCGCCCCCACTTGTCAGGTTGAGTTCTAGGTCCCACTCGTGACCTTGCCAGGAAAGAATGGACCCCATTCTGGCAGGACTCGGGTGGGAAGCTGACGTCAGGTTGGGGTGTACTAAACCGGACGCCCAATCCGCACTGGCAGCTCACAGAAAATGGGTCAGGAAGTTTTCACCCAATTCGGCATTGACACCTGATGACGATGGAAATTTCAATCGTGTAGGTGACACAGCGTGCCCTGCGAAACACGCAGTTGTGGGCGTCTTGCGAGGACAGGCTGCCGCCGGCCTGCAACCATGGAGATCACATGCTATGCCGTGCCGGTTCGGGTTTATTGACGACGAGGACCACATCTCGAACGGCCGGGCCGGCCACGTAGAGCCCGAACCGGAACTGGCCTACTCCAACGTAGTCGAGTTCTTTGTTTGCTATTCGCCCAGCCCTACGTCTGGGAAGTCAGAGAAAGAGTGTTAGCTGCAACTTTAAACTGACCAGAGACGGCAATTTGGATTGACCGTTCGCGGCAGTGGTTTTGACCAGTGGCTGCAAGTACTTTTGACCAGTTCTTGGCCGTGCGTGTGGCCGGGGCTTGCTGGGATTCCCTTGTCCATCCCCCCGTGTCATTACGGGGAGAGCCCCTTCCTTCCGCGGTGAAATAGCGATGCCAATCGTTTTTTGTTTCACCCATCGTGGGAAGGAAGGGGCTTGATGTGAAGTCTCCAGGAGAGTTCATGGAAATTTTAGCTGCTTATGATTTGACCCGGTCGTACCGGGATGCCGCGAAGATCTGCGGCGTTTCGCACAACACTGTCCGTTCGTATGTGAAGGCCCGGCAGGAAGGCGTCCAGGCGCCGGTCGCCCGCCAGCGGGGCCGGATCACCGACCCGTTCCTGCCGCAGATGAAGTCGCTGGTCGAGCAGTCCCGCGGGAAGATCCGCGGGGACGTTGTGCACGGAAAACTCGTTGATCTGGGCTATCCCGGATCGATCCGCACGACCCGGTACGTGCTGGCCGGGCTGAAGTCGAAATATCGGGCCCAAAACACGCGTGTTCACCGCCCCTGGACTGTGGAGCCAGGTTTGTGGCTCCAATGGGACTACGGAGACGGGCCCGTCGTTGACGGCGCCAAAACGGTGTTGTTCGTGGCCTGGCTGGCGTATTCACGCTTCCGTATCGTGATTCCCTTGCGGGATAAGACGATGCCGAGCGTGTTCGCCGCCCTGGACCGCTCTTTCAGGCTCATCGGGGGCGTCCCAACGTACGTTTTGACCGACAATGAGAAAACCGTCACGATCGAGCACGTCGCCGGGGTGCCGGTCCGTAACCCGCAGATCGTCACGTTCGCCCGGCACTACTCCACCGCCGTGCACACCTGCATGCCGGCGGACCCGGCCTCGAAGGGCGGGGTGGAGAACGCGGTCAAGATCGCCAAAGCCGACATCGTCCCCAAAGACACGAACCTGCGCTCGGACTACGCCTCCTTCGCCGAGCTGGAAGCGGCGTGCGAGGCGTTTATGGAGGATGTGAATTCCAAGGTGCACCGTGCCACCCTGGAGATCCCCAGGGACATGCTGAGACTGATCGAACAGCCCAAGCTGCACCCGGTCCCGGCAGTGCCGGTGACGGCCAGTTTCGGGCAGGTCCGGCAGGTCCCGCCGAACACGCCCATGGTCACCTACGAGCACTCCCGCTACTCCGTCCCGCACACGCTGATGGGGCAGAGGCTCTGGGTGCGCGGCACCGACGCCGAGGTCATCATTGTCCATGTCGGCGAGCAGGGGCCGGTGGAAGTCGCCCGGCACGAACTTACCCGCCCCGGCGTGCCGGCGATCATTGATTCCCATTTCCCTCCTGCTTCCGGCGGGGCCCTGGAACGGGTTATTCGCCCCACGAACAAGGCCGAGGAGGAGTTCCTGGCCTTGGGCGCCGGGGCAGCGCTCTGGCTCAAGGAAGCCGCCGCGGCCGGGACGAACAAGATCCGCCACAAGATGGAACGCGCCGCCACCCTGGCCAAGGTCATGGGCAATGACGTGGTTGACCAGGGCCTCGGCGCGGCCGCCGTGCACCACCGCTTCAGCCACGAGGACCTGGTCTCCATCATCACCAACACCGCCACCGGCCAGCCGCCAAGCACCATCAGCACTACCCGGCACACCGTCACCGATCAAGGCCAGTGGCTGAGTCAGGGCACCAGCGCATGGGCCAACTTCGGCACCGCCAGCACAAATACCAGCGACGATATTGATCTTGAAGGAGCCACCGAATGAGCGCGACAACCCTTGCCGCCAGCCCGCTGGCGGATGTGGAGCACATCATCGCCTTGATGCGCACCACCCGCATGCCGCACGCCCGCGCCGTGGTCGCCGAGGTGTTGGCGACCGCGAAGGCCCAGCGCTGGGACCCCACAGAAGTCATTCGCGTCCTGCTCGAGGCCGAGGCGACCGGCAGGAACCGGTCGATGCTAACCACCCGGCGTAAACGCGCGGGGTTTCCCACCGGGAAAACCTTCGATGTCTGGGACGAGTCCCTCTCCACCCTCCCTGCGGCGACGACCTCGTTCCTGCGGACCCTGGAGTGGGTGCGGCGGCGGGAGAACCTGATCGCGTGCGGGCCCTCCGGGACCGGGAAGACCCTGCTGCTGGAATCCCTGGGCCAGCAGGCCATCGACGAAGGCATGTCCGTGTCGTGGCTGAGCCTGGAGGACCTCGGCGCCCTCGTGCGCCGGCACCGCATCGATGACAGCGTGAACAAAGCCATCACCCGCGTTACCAGCGTGGATTTGATTTGCATCGATGACATCGGACTCCTGCCGGTTTCCGGCGATGCCGCCGAGGGCTTCTACCGCGTCGTGGAGGCCTCCTACGAGAAGCGATCCCTGGCGATCAGCTCGAATATCCACCCCAGCGGCTTTGATGAGCTGATGCCCAAAACCATCGCCACCGCGACCGTGGACCGGCTTATGCACCACGCGCACCTATGCCAAACCAGCGGCGAGTCCGTCCGGCTCATGCAAGCCCAAAACGGGAAAGGAACCCGCCCGATGAACTAACCCGCAACACTGGTCAGGCGCCCCAACCCCAGCATGCCCCAGGCGCCTGACCAGTGTTCAAAAGTACTTGCCGCCACCGGTCAGTCCATTGCAGCCACTTGAATTCCAGGGGTCGTTGCAACACCCGTGCTTAGCTGGCTATCAGTAAATCACGTAGGCGCTCGGCTGGGGTGTCCCAGTCGAGCGTTTTGCGTGGTCGGGCGTTGAGTTCTTGGGCGACGTGCTCGAGGTCCTCGGGCCCGTAGGCGTTCAGGTCTGCGCCTTTGGGGAAGTATTGGCGTAGCAGCCCGTTGGTGTTCTCGTTGGATCCGCGTTGCCAGGGGCTGGCGGGGTCGCAGAAGTAGACGTCCATGTCGGTGGCGATGCTGAAAGCCTTATGTTTGGCCATTTCGGCGCCTTGGTCCCAAGTGAGGGATCCGCGCAGGTGCGCCGGTAGGGTGGACATGGTCTTGATCAGCCCGTCGCGGACTGATTCGGCGGTGTGGTCCACCGGCAGGTGCACCAACATCACGTATCGCGTGGTGCGTTCAACCAGCGTTGCGATCGCGGACTGGTTGTAAGCTCCGGTCACTAAATCCCCCTCCCAATGCCCCGGGACGGCGCGGTCTTCGACCTCGGCGGGGCGTTCGGAAATGTTGATCATCGGGTCACGGAAACGGTTGGTGCGTTCTTCGGGGTTCCTGTGCTGCTTGCGGCGGGTCCGGCCGGTGCGCAGGGCTTCTTTGACCTCGCGTTTGAGTCCACCGCGGGCCTGAAAGTAGAGGGCCTGGTATATCGTTTCGGGGCTCACGCGCATCTGCTCGTCATCGGGGAATTCCTTGATCAGGAGCTTGGAAATCTGTTGTGGGGACCAGCGTGTGAGGAGCTTGGTTTTCACGTAGTCGTGTAGTTCCCCGGGTTCTGCCAGCTTACTGTCCTTCGGCCGTGCCCGGGCCGCAGTGGCCGCCCGGTGAGCACCGTAAGGCCGGTAACCCAGCACCGGGTGGCTGTTGCGTTTGATCTCCCGGCTAATGGTGCCCACGGACCGGCCCAGCGCCCTGCCGATCGCCTGCATTGAGGTTCCTTGGGACCGCAGGTCCGCGATCCTCTCCCGCTCGGACAGGGACAGGTAGCGGGCGCTGACGGACTGCTCCAGCGCTTCCAACGCCACCGCGGGTGCCGGCTCAGCCACCGGCGCTGTCAACTCCGGTGCCGCTGCAGGGGCCGAAGGTTCCGCGAATGTAGTTGTCACTTCCTGTTTATACGGCAGATCCGCGGCATGACCTTGGGCCGCGGCCGTGTCCTTTGCAGTCTGTTGCCGGTCCCAGTTGTAGGAGCTCGGTTTGCTTGCACCGACTGCGAGGGCTGCGTCCCTCCGGCCGGCTCCTTCTTGGCGCAAGCGCAGGTAGTGAAGCTGCTTCGCCGATGGCCGTCGCGGACTGACGGAGACCAGACCGGCGGCTTTGGCCCAGTTGGAGCAGGTGGAGTAGTTCAGGCCGAGTTCTCTGGCGGCAACGCTGACGCTGCCGACTTCCCGCAGCAGGCCCAGGAACTCCTCAATCACCGACGGTGGGTGGCGCCGCGCCGGATCAGCATTCACAGTTCTCGTGGCCCGTGGTTTTCTCCCAGCAGGATTAACCTTGCCGGCCCAGTTATGCGCGGTGCTGATGTTCAATCCCAGCTCCTGGGCCGCCGCGGTGATGGTGCCGGCCCGGTCCAAGACGGCATAGAAGTGGTCCTTATCCGCCTGGGTGTACTGGCGCTGCGGCCTGATCCCTTCAGCGTTCGCCCACTTCTGGCAGGTGCTCCGGTTAATGCCGAGCTCCTTGGCCGCCGCGGCAACACTTCCCAACCGCTCAACGGCAGAAAGGAAATCCTGTCTTTGCGCACGGGTATGGGACTGCTGGGAACGCTTCCCCTGCGCCCCGGCTCTCGACCCCGGTTCTTTCGGTAGAGGAGATTTTTTCCTTAAGGAAGGACTACTTTTCGATGGTGATCCCATGGGTGTTGCAACTCCCGATTATTCGGGGGTGTTGCAACGATCGCTAGAACTCAAGCCACCGGTCAACGCAAACTGCAGCCAGCGGTCAGTTTAAAGTTGCAGTTGACACCCGGCAAGATTTCGGCCAGAACCCGAGGGTGTGCCCGACGAAACTGAGGACGTCGGCTGGGGTTTTGATGGTGAGCGGTTCCATGTTCCTTCTCCTTCGGCTGCTGGCGGGCACAGGATGTGTCTGTCAGATTTGTGCGTCGTTCTGATTACGGAGCCACCGCTGGGTTTGAGGGTCCGGAGTGCAACTTGGGGAACCGGGAGCGTTTCAAAGTTTCGGGAGGAAATAAGTGACGAAGGAGCGTCGAACGAAACTTTGAACCGGGCCCGGCGCATGGCGCCCTGGTTGCGCGGAGGACCCGCCCAGCGATGATGGGGGATCAGAATGACAAACAGCGACGTTGCTTCTGGTGGTTCATGGAGGTGGGGGAGCGGGGCGGCATGACGCAAACAGATTCTGTGGCATGACCCACGCCATTCGGCTCTGCCGCGCACGAGACCCTGGCACGCCGCCGCCGTTCCGCGGTTTTGGTGTACCGGGCGATAGGGCCCATGTCGGTCCGGCAACGCGGCTGGTGTGGTGTTCGACGTGCCCGACAAGTTCTACGGGTGCAACGCCGGCGGAACGCTCCGCCACCGGCGAGTTTCCTCTCCGGCGGCGTGCCTCACGCGCATGTGAAGTGGTTGCGCGGACGTGAAACTACTGAGCGGTCCGAGTCCACATCTCCGGACGAGAACTGCTGGCGCCGCCCGGCCCGTCTGCCCGGGCGCACGCGCACCTGCTGGCCGCCATGCCGCCCGCCGCCTTCCCCGGCGTGGACGAGACCAGGCTCCACTCGTTCCTGCAGGAAAATGCCGGCAGCTAGTTGATCCAGGAGGTGCCCGGTCTTCTCTTGTCGAACCGGAGTTGGCTCCGGACACATCGCGGTCCTACCTTGGTCACGCCCCTATTTCGGCACGGTAATTCCACAGTGTTTCCGCAGGTCAGCAATGCGGCGCCTCCGGCTCACCATGGTGAGCGAAGATTCGGGGGCGTCGCGTTCTGCTGTGGTCACGCGGTGACCCGCGGTGTGAGACTGGTCGTGTTCGTTGCGGTCGACCCCGAATCCTCTGTAGTGCCTGGGAGCCTGTAGGTCAGCATGGGGGTGGAGGGCTTCCACGGGAACCGTGGATTGGTGCCTTCGAGCCCGAGCGTCAGACTTCTGAATCTCCCTGCCCTCCCCGCGACGGACACCGAATGATCCGTCGACGGGAAGCGGGTGGCAGTGATGGAAGTGGTGCATGGCCGGTGTGCTGGTCTGGACGTGTCCAAGAGGGACGCCAAGGTCTGCGTCCGGGTCGCCGGTGTTGGTCGTCGCAAGACTGTTGAGACGGTCACGACGTGGGGCTCGACCACGAACCAGGTCCTGGCCCTGCGTGAGCATCTAATCGCCGAGCAGGTCACCTGTGCGGTGATGGAGGCCACCGGGGACTACTGGAAGCCGTTCTACTACCTCCTTGAGGACGCCGGGTTCGAGGTCATACTGGTCAACGCCAGGCACGTCAAGAACTTGCCTGGCCGCAAGAGCGATGTCGCCGACGCGACGTGGCTGGCCCAGCTTGGCGCACACGGCCTGGTGCGTGGGTCGTTCGTGCCCCCGGAGCCGATCCGCCAGTTGCGCGATCTGACCCGGGCCCGGACCGCGATCACCCGGGAACGTGGCCGGGAGATCCAACGGCTCGAGAAGCTGCTCGAGGACGCCAGCATCAAACTGTCCTCGGTCGCCTCCGACATCACTGGCGTCTCCGGACGGGCGATGCTCGAGGCGATGATCGCGGGCCAAGACGACCCCGCCGCATTGGCCGACCTCGCCAAGCGGCGGCTGCGCTCGAAGATCCCGGCGTTGACCGAGGCGCTGAGCGGCCGGTTCACCGAACACCACGGTTTCCTGGCGCGGGTACATCTGGACCTGATCGACCGGCACACGAGGGCGGTCGAGGACATCACCGCCCGGATCGAGGTGGTGATCGCACCCTTTCAGGGATTCCGGGACCTGATCGCCACCATCCCCGGCATCGGCCCCCTCGTCGCCGACGTCGTCGTCGCCGAGACCGGCGCAGACATGACCAGGTTCGCCACCGCCGGGAACCTCGCTTCGTGGGCCGGGACCACGCCGGGTCACAACGAGTCCGCCGGACGAGTCAAGTCGACCAAGACCCGGCCCGGAAACCCCCTATCTCCAAGGAGCGCTCGGCGCTGCCGCGGTGGCGTGCGCACAGAACCCCGCCACCTACCTCGGCGCCCGCTACCGCCGAATTGCGTCGCGGCGAGGCCCCATGAAAGCCAACGTTGCGATCCAACACACCATGCTCATCGCGATCTGGCACATGGGCCGCTACGGAACCCTTTACGAGGACCCCGGTGCAGACTTCTTCACCCGTCTCCACCCCGAACGCGCCAAGAACCGCGCACTCCACCAACTCGAGGCCATGGGCTACCAGGTCACCCTCGATCGGACGGGGTAACAAAACGCGGGTCCCCTGACGAGGAAGGGAATCTTCGCGTCAGAGCGATCTTAGACCTCTGAGTTTAGCCCTGGGTGGTCAGCTCGACGCGGAGGCAAACCTCAATGCCGCGGGTCCATGTCAAAGAAGGAACCCCATGAGGGTCCCAGCCAGCACCTCCTACCCGGGGCTGCGAGCACTTTGGCGAGCAACTCCGCGGAACAAAGTGTGGCCACAAGATGACCCGCGAGTTGTACGCGTACCCAAACCGCTCACAGAAACAGCTGCCCAATCGTGCGATATTTGAGGAGCAACCTTGGGAGCGACTGCCGAGGGCGCGTGCATTTGAAGGAGGCATAGGCAGCCGAGCCTCATCACCAGCCGATCCAATACAGATCAGCTTCTGTCAGTCCACAACGGCCACCGGCCCTTCCCGCGTTGCTCACGGATGCTGTCTGCCCGGGTGGTTTGATGCGGGCCGGAGGCATGGGGGTTGAGAGGAACATGATCTGGCTCCGCTGGGCGATCTCGACGGCATCACCCATGAAATCTACCTTTCCGCCGCAACGCTTCCGTGTTCCGGAATTCCCTCAGGGCCCATGTCCAGGCGGGCACGGCCGTTGCGAAAAATTCCGGCGTGAAAGGCCGGAAGGTTCAGTCCGAGTCGAAGACGGCCAGGATCCGGCGATGGGCCAGGGAGAATGCCTGCATCATGAGCGACCGGGGCAGATCCCGGCAAGAGTCGTCGAGGTATGCGAAGAATCTGTTCAGGATGAGCCGCACGCCAAATGATTCCCGTTGCTCCGTTGGCAACGGCCGGGAGTTCTTCCCCGCATGTACAGTTCCTTGATTGTTGGCCTGCCTGAAGTCGGGTCATTGCATGTTCGTGTGGCGGTGCGCCATGCGTTCATAGGATCCGGGATCGCTGCTAGCGAGTTTCAGGGCAAGTGCGTCGAGGGCAAGAAGGGACGCCTGTTCAAAGAGGCTGCCGCCGAATTGCTCCGACCCTGCCGAGGGGAGCGTGAGCACGTGATCGGCAAGACCGCTTAGGGGCTGTTCGGTGTGGAGGTCAGGAGCGCAACGGTTGCGCTTTGGGCGCGCGCAATCCGGGCGAACGATGTGCTGATCGGGCTGGTGCCGGAGTTGGAGATGATGAAGAGTCCGTCCCCGGACCGGACCGATGGTGCCGTGGCCTCACCGAGTACGTGGGTTTCAAAGCCCAGGTGCATGATGCGCATCGCAGCCATCTCCGCCACGAGACCGGAACGGCCCTGACCGCTGAAAAACCACCTCCGCCCGCTGTCCTGGAACAGGCGGCAAACGTCTGGAAAGCTTCCGGATCGATGTGGTCGAGGACGCGGTTGACTTCAGCGCCGATTGTTTTCCACGCGGTCGGTTCGACCCGGGGCTGTGACTTCATGGTGTTACTTTCTTCTGTTCGAGGTGGCCTGCCGGGGCCGCTGCGCAGCCACCGCTTACCAGGGCGCGGCCTGCGACCGCATAGACAATTCCTGCATCGCGGAGCAGTTCGAAGTTCTTCGCGTTGACGCCGCCGTCAACCCCCAGCGGTGGTAGCCCGCGGGGTGATTCCAGGAGCGCGTCGAGCCTTCGGACGTCCGCGGAGTGGCCGGGCATGCCGGGCGGGGTGAGCATGGCCAGGAGTCCGTCAGGGCGGTTGTCCAAGGCCTGCTGAAGGCTTGCTGGGGAGGGGTTGTCGAGGGCTATCCAGACTGATTGGGCTTTGGCGCGGGCTTGTTCCTCGGCCGCTTCGAGCCCTCCTGCGGCGGGATACTGGATGGTGATTCGCCCGATTCCGTGTGGAATTCCGTTGATCGCTTCTGCGAGGTCGTCCACCATGAGGTGGACATCAAGTCTTAGACCGGCTTGGGTTGCCAATCGATCGATTTCTTCCGCTTGGACGCCTTCCTGGCCCAGGTATCGTCCGGCGATCATGTCGGCGTGGACCCAGTGGCCGGCGCCGAGGAGACGGTCGGCGAGGCTTTGCCTTTGATGCGCAGGGACGGCGATGAGGCTTCCTGAGAGGATGATCCCGGCCTGCTGTGCTTTGTCCTCGAGTTCTGTGTTCACTGCTGCCGGTCCGATCCGCGCCAGTCCGCTGCGACTTTGTACCTCTTCGTATTGGAGCCCTGCGGGCAGCCGCGGGGGCGCCGACTCTTCGGTGTCAGCCAAGATATGCCTTGTGCAGTGTCTCGGGGCTCCTGAGCAGCACGTCGGCACTGCCGGAATACGTGACGCGCCCGCCAGTGAACACCAGTGCATCCGTGGCAATCTGCAGGGCCAAGTGGGCGAACTGTTCCACCAACAGAACGCCCACGCCCGTGTCAGCGATATGTTTCACAATGGGCATGAGCCGCAGGAAGACCACCGGCGCCAACCCGAGGGACATCTCGTCTATCAGCAGCAACTTCGGCTGTGCAGCGAAGGCACGTGCCAGGACCACCATCTGCTGTTCCCCGCCGGAAAGCAGGCCAGTTGCAGATGTGAGCCGTTTCTCCAGTTCGGGGAACAACGCCAGCGCGCCGTCGAAGTCCGACGTGGTTCTGGCTGTGATTTCAAGGTTTTCCCGAACCGTCAGCGACGGAAAAACCGCCCTGCCCTGCTCCACATGCGCGATACCCAGCTTGGCGCGTTTCCGTCGCGACATCGTGGTGATGTCCGTGCCGTCGACCACGATCTTGCCGGCGCTGGCCTGGACAACTCCGGACACTGCTTCCAGCAAGCTGGTCTTACCTGCCCCGTTAGGCCCCACGAGGGCGGTTATGGTTCCTGGTCTAACCGTCAACGAAACGCCGGAAACAACAGGCCCTGCGCCGCGGCTTATCGCTACCTCGTAGAGTGTCAGCGTTGTCATATCAGCTCCGTTTCGCCCATGTAGGCCTTGAGGACTTTCGGATCGGAAAGAACTTCTTCCTGTTCACCGCTTGCCAGCACTTCACCGAAATCCAGCACGGTGATGTACTGGCAGACGCTGCGCACCAGATCCAGATCATGTTCGATGATCAGGATCGCGGTCCCGTAGCGCTGCGGAACCTGCCGCAGCCTCTGGCCGAAGGCGATGTGTTCTTGGTGGGAGAGGCCCGCGGCCGGTTCGTCCAGAACCAGCAGCCGGGGACGGGCGGCGATGTTGGCAGCGACCTCGATAATCCGGCGCGTGCCGACATCGACGTTGGAGATTTTTTCTCCGGGCCCCGGACAACCGAAGAAGTCCAGGAGGCCCGTGATCTCGTCCCGGCTCGACTGCCCGCGGGTGATGAACTTCATGTACTCGTAAACCGTGAGGCTCGGCGGCACCCGGTCCTGCTGGAACGTGCGCCTCAGTCCGGTACGCGCCCTGTGGTGGGGCGCCAAGTCGTTAAGCCGGTCCTCGCCGAGCCAGACCTCGCCCGCATGCTGGGGCAGGAACCCCGATACGGCATCAACAAACGTGGACTTGCCGGCGCCGTTCGGGCCGATCAAGCCGACGATTGTCCCTTCGGAGACAGTCATGTTCACGTTGTGAAGCGCCTTGATTTGTCCGAACTGGACGGTAAGGTTCTCGACTTTGAGCAAGACCTTTCCCTCAACTGCGGCATGGAAGGGGGCTTCGGGTGTTTCCTCAAGCAGAGACGGCAGGACGGCCGTGGCCGGGTCGGATCTGCCCTGCTTGCGGCGAAGGAGGGCGTTGCGGATGTCTTGGCCAAGATTCGAATTGCTGGTCAGCGCCTGGATGCCCATGGCACCGAAGACGACCAGGCCCCAGTCCTGGGGGATACCCCAGCGCTTGAGCAGTTCCGGAATCAGCACCCACAGGATGCCCCCGAACAAAGCCATTTCAATTAAGTGCGCGCCGGCGACTATGGACAGCACGTAGAGAGCCAAAGACTGGAGCGTGGTAAAGCCGGAGGGAAACGCTGTGGACACCTGGCCGGCCATGAGGCCACCGGCTATTCCAGCGATCGCTGAACTGGCCGCGAAGGCGGTCAGCTTGGCGATCCGTACACTGCTGCCCGCCGAAGCTGTGCCTCGTTCGGAGAAGGCGACCGCCCGCCAGCTGCTGCCCCAGCGGCTCTTCTGTAGGAAGAACACGGCCAGAGCGAGGGCAACCAACACGATAATTGTCAGAAAAAAGTACGACCGGTCCGTACTGAACAATTCGGGCCGCTGAATCTTGGTGCCGCTCACTGCCCCTGGGAATTGGGTTTTCATCAGGGTCAGGTCTGCCGCGGCCGCGAAACCGAGAGTGACAACGGCAAGATTGACACCTCGCAGCCGCAATGCCGGCAAGCCAATGATGGTACCCGCCACTCCCGCGACGATGCCGCCTGCCACCACCCAGACAAGCAGACCGCCCGGTGCTCCCACCACATTTAGCCAGGATACGATCCAAGCTCCGACCGCGGCGAACGTAAGTTGGCACAGGACAATCATGCCAGCGGTCCCCGTGACGACGCCCAGCCCGATCAGCGAAATGGTGGCGACGATCGCCGTCGTCGCCAGATACACGAGGTAGCCGGGAAGCAGCATGCTGACCAGCCATCCGGCGACCAGTGCTGCAGCACCAATGGCGAGGGCAGTTCCTGGCCGCGACGAAACGGCATTTCTAGCGAGCTGCATCCCACACCTCCCGGCGCTGGTTCCAGAGAAGGAAGACGACAATTACGACGAGCGGTATCCAGTCCCTCAAGAGGATCAGTTGGCTGAATTGGGCAGCAGCGCCTTGAGTCATTCCCAGTAACAGCCCTCCGATCAGGGCGAGGTCCAGTCGTTTGAAACCACCAAGCAAGGCCGCTGCCGACGCGGAAATCACCAACATCGAAAGCGACACCGCATCGCTGGTCTGGGTCGGAGCGACAACGGCGATGGCTATCCCTACGATGATGCCCGTTACGGCCCACACCCCGATGGCAAGTGGCTTGACCGGCACACCCAGTAGTTCGGCGGCAACAGGCCGGTCGGCGATGGCCCTGAGTTTGACGCCGATAGTCGTCTTGCCCAGTACCAGTTTCGCCGCGACGGAAACGACAACGGCGAGTATGACCATGACGACGGTTACCTGGCTGATAACCACGCCCTGGAAGGTGAAGGCCGGACCGGAGAAGACGGCGCGGAACGTTTTGGGTTTAGTGCCGAACAGAATGAAAGACATGGATATCAGGAGCAGAAGAGCAGCCACGGTCACTGCGGAACGGGCGCTGATGGACGCCTCCGGCAACCAGGTGGCGATAATCATGCCCAGCCCTGCTGACATCAGTGCACCGACGACAATCCCCAAGGCGATCGCGGGCACTTGGGGAACCCCCATGCCGGCAAACGAGACGGCAAGGAAAGCCCCGAACATGCCGACGGCGGCTTGGGAGAAGTTGATGACCCGCACCAATTGGGCCATGAGCGTAAGGCAGACTGCGATGACGGCGTAAACGCCGCCGGCGGCAAGGCCTGCGAATGCACCCTGAAGCATTGCTGTGCCTCCTCGGGAAGCTCGAAAATGAATGTGGATTAGGGGTACAACGGACAGGCGGGCGGTGCAGCAGCACCGCCGGCCGGACGCCTGGGCGGGTATTATTTCACCGTCATCCAGTCGTTGGCCGCGCTCTCCCAGGTCGTAGATCCAGGACGGATGGTGATCGGCCAGCCCGCAGTATTTGACGAGTGGCTGTCACCGGCACCAAAGATAAAGGGGGTGCCGGTCATAGCGTTCTCGGATGGTCTTGTTTGGGCCTTGAAGGCTGCGGCCACCGTCTCATGCGTCACGTCCCCCTTGATGGTCCTGAGCGTTTCGAGAAAGTGGGTCGCTGCCAGGTAGCCGCCCTGACCGAAAGAGGTCAGCGGAATGTTGTTCTTTTCCATGAGTTCCCTCCAGTCGTCGTTCGCTGCGATTCCATCTACCGTGTAAGGGGAGAACTCCGCCGGCACATAGACACCCTTGCCGACAAAGCTTGCCGCTTGGGCGAACTGCTCTGAGTAGGCGGAGGTCAGGAACAGGAATGTCATATCTTTCATGCCCTGGGCTTCTGCAGCCTTCAACACGCCGCTGGCGTCCGGTTCGACACCGTTGGAGAATATGGCGTCGCAGCCGGCTTCCTTGGCTTTGACAACGTAAGGGGTGAAATCCGGCGCTCCATACGGGACCGTGTCATCCAGCATGGCGAAGGTTTTACCAGTCGCCTTGCTCCACGCATCAAAGGCCTTTTGGTAGGCCGGCCGGGTGGATCCGGCGATCTCCAGAAGGCCGCAGATCTTTTTCAGGCCCAGTTTTTCGCTGCCGTAGGTGAGGGTGAGCTGGCTGTCAAGATAGGGGCCGGAATTGACGGGGGAAATGCTCGGGGTACTGAAGCAGTTAGGGTCTACGCCGGTGCCCTGAATAGAGACCAAGCCTTCCTGCTCGTAGTACTTGGAGTTGACCTCGCAGTCCAGCAGGCTGGCCGAGCCAACCAGGGCCACGGCCCCTTTGCCTACTGCATCCCGCGCGGCTGCCGTGGCAGCCGCCGGGTCGCTCTTGTCATCGAGTACCTCGTACTGGATGGGCCTGCCGTTCAAGCCGCCGTCGGCGTTGAACTTGTCGAAAACCGCCTTGGCTGCCTGCGACGCTTCCGAGAACGTGACCGGGCCGCTGAGCGCGTTGACCGAGGCGACGACGATCGGCTGCCCCGCGGCGGTCGAGCCGGTTGCATTGCCTCCGCAGGCTGTTAATGCCATCAGGCAGACGGCGCTGATGGCTGTTGCTGCCAGTGATTTCTTGCTCATGTGGAACTTCCCTCTCGCGTCACGGACGGACGCCGATGTCCGTTCGTTGGTACTCGGACTTCCCCGGAATCCTTGCTGATGCCAATTTACGGATCGGGCTATCCCCGCGCATTGTCGAAATAGGCATGCCACTTGTCAGAATGCGAAGGACCTCGTTTGGAGCCACTGAGCTGGATGTAGATTGGTGACCAGCGGACGGCTGGGCTCAGGCCGGGGACCTCGAGGGGAATCCGGGACGCCCAGGGCAGGTCACCGCGAGGACTGTGCAGGAGTTACGTCGCCGGGATCCAGATTCGGGTGACTTTCCCCGAAACGCGCCTAAGATGTTATCCGGATCACAACGCAGTATCTCGTCGGCATATTCTCATCGGCCCCCAATGGGGAGGGTCAGGCGATGAAGAGAAGAGGGCAAAGTGGCACTCACACTGTCATCGCGGCAAGAAGTCGCGACAGCGGAAGCGCCAGACTTCGAGACTTGGCGCCAACTCGTCACTCAGTCGTTTGTCCCACTGGACGTTACGTGTGACAGCAAGGAGAACTTCCACGGCAGGATGCGTTCCCGCTCCATGGGAGACGTGTCCGCAGTGGAGGTTTCAGCCGACGGCCATCACGTCCTCCGGAAGCCATCCCTGATTCGGGAATCCGACGGCCATTACTTCAAGTTGAGCATCATGCTCGCCGGCTCCGGACTTCTGGTCCAGGACAACAGGGAGGCCCTGCTGCTGCCAGGAGACATCGCTGTTTATGACACCCAGCGCCCCTACACGCTGGCCTTCGATGATAAGTTCCGATGCTTGGTGCTGATGTTTCCGCCGCAACTGATGGACCTGCCAGTCAGTTCAGTGGGTCAGCTCACAGCCGTCAGGATGGGCAGAGACGAACGGCTAGGCCGGGTTATCAGTCCGTTCCTGGTGGAAATAGCGCGCAACCTCGATCAATTTTCGGATGCCATTGGCACGAGATTGGCGTACAACGCCGTGGACCTCGTCACCACCATGTTCTCCTCAGAGTTGGATCTGTCCAAAGGGCCAGCCAGCAACCCGCGAGCCGAACTGATGCTTCGTATCCGAGCTTTCATCGAGGCCAACCTCGGCGATTCGGACCTGAATCTGGCAACAGTGGCGGCGGCTCATTTCATCTCCACCCGCTATCTGCACAACCTCTTTCATGAGGAGAACGAATCGGCAGCCAACTGGATCCGTAACAGACGGCTCGAACGATGCCGGAGGGAGCTGAAGGACCCAGTACACTCCTATCGCTCAATCAGCTCGATCGCAGCAAAGTGGGGCTTTGCCGATGCCGCGCACTTCAGCCGCCTGTTCCGAACCGCATTTGGAGAGACACCAAGCAATTATCGTGAGCGGTAGGAACGGAGTCAGGAATCCACGGCTTGCGATGACCTGTTGATTCCAAGTGTGCGCTCGTCTCCTACTAGTACTGCACTCGCATCCATGGCAACGCCGCGGTTTCGAACCCATATTTGAAGGGAGCGCCATTGCTGTAAAGGCGGAATACCGTGAAAGGTCAATGATGACGAACACTCCCTTTGATTTCATCGTGGTCGGTGCCGGATCTGCCGGATCCGTCCTCGCCCGCCGCCTCGTGGATGACGGCAAGAAGGTCGCTGTGCTTGAGGCCGGAGGAGCAGACAGCAACCCGATGATCGCCGACCTCACCTCCCTGGCAGGGCTATGGCATGGACCCGAGGACTGGGACTACTTCACAACCGAGCAGGAGCACTGTTCCGGACGTAGACTCCATCTGCCGCGCGGGAAAGTCCTTGGAGGATCCCATGCCCTCAATGCCGCCATCTGGGTCCGCGGGGCGAAGCAGGACTATGACAACTGGGCCTACCTTGGCAACCCTGGTTGGTCCTGGGAAGACGTACTGCCCGTGTTCAAGGAGATCGAAAACTACGACGGCGGCGCCTCGGAGACCCGCGGCGGCTCAGGGCTGCTGGACGTGGTGAAGGGATTCCCAATGAATCCTGTGCAGGACTCCATTATCGAAGCCGCGCAGGAAATCGGCATCAAATTCAATGAGGATTACAACAGCGGCGACGTCGAGGGCGCGTCCAAGATGCAGCTGAACATCCGCGACGGCAAGCGGTTCAACACCTGGCACGCCTACCTCAAGCCCATAGTGGGCCACGAGAATCTCCACCTGATTACTGGCGCACACGTCCGGCGTCTGGTAATCGAGGCAGGCACCGTCACCGGCGTCCAGTATGAGAAGGATGGGACGCTGCACACGCTGGAGGCGACCGAGACCGTCCTGACGGCCGGGGCCCTCAACTCTCCGGAGTTGCTGTTGCGCTCCGGCGTGGGCCCGGCGGAGGAACTGCGCCTCGCGGGCGTGGAGCCTGTCCATGAACTTCCGGGGGTGGGCAGGAATCTTCAGGATCACTTCCTTTCCCCTGTGATTTACACGACCACCAAGAGGGGAGTCCCCTTCCCCGAAACTGGACCGGCCGAGACACATCTCTTCTGGAAGAGCGAACCGGACCTGGCGGTACCGGACACCCAGCCCATCCACTTCTCCTTCCCGATGTACGATCCCGAATGGATGGAAGGTCCGGAAAACGGATTCACGCTTATGGCCGGTCTCGTCAGGCCCGTGAGCCGCGGAGCCCTCAAACTCTCCGGCGTTGGCCCCGAGGATCCTCTGCTGATTGACCTGGGTGCCTTGCGTGAGGAGCAGGACCTTAAGGCCCTTGTTGCCTCGGTTCGGCAGTGCCGTGAGCTTGGTCGTGCGCCGGCGCTGGCCCAGTGGGGCGCCGTGGAGCTCTACCCGGGACCCAATGTGTCCGATGACGAGCTCGAAGAATATGTACGCAGGACCGTGATCACGTACCACCACCAGGTCGGAACCTGCAAAATGGGTGTCGACGCCGACGCCGTCGTTGACCCGCGGACCCTAAGGGTGAGGGGCCTGGCGGGGATCCGTGTCGCGGACGCCTCTGTCATGCCGCTGGTGACCACGGGCAACACGAATGCACCGACGATTATGATTGCAGAGCGGGCTGCGAAGTTTATTAGGGCTCAACAAAGCGGCCATGCCAAGGGTGACAGCCACGCCCTGCTGGAAGAAAACCAGGCCGATTTCGTGGGAGCGCCATGAGTGAGGACAGGCCGGAGACCGAGAGCCTCTGCGGAGATTACGGGAACCTCGCTGCCTGGTGACACTGGCACAGTTGAGGAGGCGATGCCCCATCGCTGGTGGGGGCATCGCCTCTTGGTCAATTAGCGCGTCACCGAAGACCACGGTTGCTCGCCGGCAGATCACCTCTCTCGGTTCCAGTGGCGTCGGACAGTGGTGCCCTACTCCTCTTTGGCAAACCGAGGCAACTCTGGCCTAACTGTGTGAAACCACGCCTAACCGTCGTGCAGCTGTTGGCCGCACCATAGTTGGGTGTCCCTGTTCTCGAGCTCCACTTCTCCGGCTGTTTCGAGCCCCCTATGACCGCGGGCTGGCCGTTTGAGACCTCGACGGGCGCCCGCAACACTGTGCTGCCCGGAGATTCCGGGGATTTCGAACACCGATAATTATGTCGCGTCGGCGGGCACCGTTTCGGCCAAGATGAGTTTGCACGTGTGCGCAGATCTCGTGTTACGAGGCCCTCAGATTGAGGAAGTGGGCAATCTTTGGCTTTGCGACGCCTGGGATGGCGGCCGAGGACCGCGCCTCGCCAGAATCGGAGAACCGCATTTACTGACCAAGCTCATGACCTGGAGCCGCGGGCGCGCGAAGGGCGCCGGGTGGACCGGCGCCCTTCGGAGGACCGCTGTTACTTGGCCAGGAAGCGTGGCAGGATTTGGTTGATCTCGGTGCCGTGCGTCCAGAGCATGCCGTGCGGTGCGTCCTCGATCTCCACGTACTCGGCGGAGAGGAGGCGCCTGGTGAACTCGCGGCCGGTTGAGTCGATCGGCAGGATGCGGTCATCCGTCCCGTGGACGATCAGGGCCGGGACGGTGACCTTCTCGACGTCGGAGCGGAAGTCCGTCAACCATGAGTCGACGACGGCAAGGATGCGTACCAGGCGAGCCGGAGGCGATGTTCCACGCGTTGCGCAGTGCTTCCTCGCTGAGGCGGTTCCCGAGGAAGTTGTCGGTGTTGAAGAAGTCGTTGTAGAAGTTCACCCAGATACGGCCAGCATCTCTGACTCGGCTGCGGTCCGTAGCTTGTGTCGTGCTATCTCCCAGTTGGGTCTAGTGGCTGAGCCGTTCTTCGGCAATGGAATTTCCGCCGTCGATGACGATGACCTGGCCGGTGATGTAGGACGCACCCGGTGAAGCCAGGAATGCAATAGTGGCCGCTACCTCGTCCGGGCAGCCCGGGCGTCCCAGCGGGGTAGCTTCGCCCATACTGAGCTCGTGCGCCGTAGAGGAAGCAGTGGCGATCCATCCTGGAGCAACAGCATTGACCGTCACTCCGGAGCTGGCCACCTCCAGTGCCGTAGCTCGGGTGAAGCCGGCGACGGCGGCCTTGGCTGCGTGATAGCCGGCGTCATGGCGGTATGCCATGACCGTCCCCGACAGCGAGGACATGTTCACGATCCGCCCGTAGCCGGCCTCGAGCATAGGCGCCAGCGCCGCGCGGGTCATATAGAATGTTGTGTCCAGGTTGCGAGCGATGGATCGGTGCCATTGGGTGTCCGTGGTTCCTGCCACGGGGGAGCTCTCGGCTGTCTCTCCCACCGCAGCCATTCCTGCGTTGTTGACCAGCACGTCAAGCCTGCCGAATAGGTCGATCGCGTTTGCCACCATTTCCGTGGCGTGGCGCGGGTCGGTCAGGTCCGCGGTTACCGACACTGTGTGGATTCCGCGGGAGTTCAGCTCCTGGGCTCGCCGATGGATCCTGTCGCTGGTGGAGGTAATGAGGAGTCGGTGGGTTGCGCCCAGACGGCGGGCGCACGCCATGCCGATTCCGGTCTGGCTGCCGGCTCCCGTAATCAATGCAACCGGCATCGTGTTACTGGCCTGGGTGTGGTGGGGCACAGGGCTCCTTTCGTGGGTGAGGACATGGACCACAGGCCGAGCTCCGTCTTCGGAAGCGGTCGGAACCAGCAAGGTCACCACCCCTCCCTGAGTACTTTGTCCAGCATTCGCAGGAAGAATCGGGCGCTCTCAGCAGTGAAGCAAAGCGGCGGCTTGATTTTGAGAATGTTCTGACGGTCCCCGGTGGGCAGCACGATGATTCCAAGTTGGAGCATCCTGGCGCAGATCGCGCGTGTTTCTTCCGCGGCCGGTTCCAAGGTGACGTGGTCGCGCACGAATTCAAGCCCTTGGTACAGGCCCATGCCGTGGGCAGTTCCGATGATGTCGTGTTTGTTCATGAGTTCGGTGAAACCGTCAGTGAGAATCTGGCCGACTGCGGCTGCGTTCGCCTGAAGCTTGTCGGATTCGATCACGTCAAGGACGGTCAGACCGATGCGGCTGCTCAGCGTGCTTCCGCCGGATGAGGAGAAGAAGGCGCCTTGAGCTGCGAGGGCATCGGCTATCTCGCGGCGAGTAATGACAGCCCCAAGGGGATGACCGTTGCCCATGGCTTTTGCCATCGTAATGATGTCCGGTTCGGCGCCGTGCTCTTCGAAACCCCAGAAGTGGGCGCCCAGCCGCCCGTAGCCAACCTGGACTTCATCAGCGATGCATACCCCGCCGTGGTTCCGGACAGTGGCGTACACGGCGTTCAGGTAACCCCGTGGCGTTCCGATGGCTCCGGCATTGCCGTTGCGTGGCTCGGCGATGAACGTGCCGATGGGTTTGCCGTCTCGTTCAAGTTGGTGCAGCAGCCTTGCGGCGTCCTCTGCATAGCGAACTCCTGCACCTTCACCGCGGTGCGTGCCACGATAGTCGTTGGGCGCATCCACCACATGGACCCAGGCTGGCCGGCTCTGTGCTGCTTGGGGGTTGTCCGAGGTGGAGGTGGAAACAGCATCGGCTGCAAGCGACCAGCCGTGGTAGGACTCTTCACAGCAGAGAACGTCCTCGCGCTTGGTGAAAGCCTTGGACAGGCGAAGCGCCAGGTCCACGGCCTCTGTGCCGCTGTTGACCAGGAAGACGGTGTCCAGGTTCTTGGGGACCTTGGCCAGCAATCTTTCTGAGAATTCGGCCACGGCGTTGAAGTTGAACCGCGAATTGGTGTTCAGCCTGCTCCACTGCCGGTAGGCCGTTGAGGCAATTACCGGGTTTCCGTGGCCCAGGACTGAGACGTTGTTTACCATGTCCAGGTAGTGGCGGCCGTTCGTGTCAATGAGATGTTCTTTCCACCCTCTCTCGATCTGAGGCGGTGCGTCGTAGTAATAGCCTTGCAAGGAGTTGTAGGCTCCCCGGCGGCGCTCCAGCACTGCGTCGGTGTCTCCATTCTTCGACATTTCGGACCCGAGGAATCCAGGTGCTCCTGTGAGCAGCTGGGATGGGTCCTGGTACAGGGCTGAGTAGCCAGAGAACTCGGAAGCGCGGACGAAACGGGGCGGATGCGGTCGGGTGTTCTCCAGCGCGCTGCGGGTGTGCCAGACCGTGATTCCCTCGGCGCCGATGAGTCCGAGAGAATCCCCGACGTTGACGGTAGACCTTCCGGGAGGGTGGGGGACCTCTGATAGTCCCTGCAGGGTGATGGTGTCGTGCGTGCCGGTCAGTGTCAGGACGGCAGTTTGGGTGTCGAAGGTGACCGAACCTGCGAAGGGAGCGTAGAGGCTCTGTCGGTCCTTTGCATGCACCTCGACGGCAAGAGCGACGTTGATCGGTTCAAGTTCGCTGTGGGGACGGGCCCGGGTAAGGCGGGCTTCACCGTAGCGGGTCAGTAGGACCTCGGCGTCCACGAGGTCCCCGTCAATGAGGCGCTGTTCCTGACCTCGACCTTCCAGCCAGGAACCTTCGCTGAAGGAGTCGCTGTCCCAGCCCAGATTCACTGTCCGGGCTTGAGTGCGGAGCATCGGTTGCACCATCTGTGGGGAGGGTTCGGCTGGAGTCTTCGGTTGACCGATGGCGGCCCTGATGCTGGCTTCGGCGACATCCCAGTCGAAGCTTGCCGGAACGTTGAAGCACTCCCATTCCCGGTCAATGGCCGAGGAAGCGTACTCATTGTCTGGATCGATGGCGATTTGCTGCTCACCGCTGACCGCCAGCACCGCTCCGCGAAGAACGATCAGGGGCCACAAAGCTGTAATCTCAGCTTCGGTCAGAGGAAGTACGTCGTTGAAAGCCTTGACCAGCGGAAGAAGCGCCAGCGGTTGCTCCGGGGCATGGTGGAATACGGACGCACAGGCTACCGCGAGCTCGCTGATGCGCCAGCTGTACATCGTGTCACTGAAATCGATGATGCCTGCGATCCGCGTGCCACCTGTTTCATCTATGCAGAACACGACATTGTCGTCGGTAATGTCCCCGTGAATCGCCTGGACAGGCAACTCGTCTCTGAGCGGCCGGAGTCGTTTCCTCAGGCGGGACAAGGCGCTCTCAAGCAAGTCGCGCTTATGGGGATCCCGGACGAAGTGCAGCAATTCGGCGACGACTTCTTCGCCTACTCTAAGGTCCCACTGGAGGGCCCGTTCCAGTCCTGGGTGCTCGAAGCCGGCAAGGACGCTGGCGGCTTCGGCGAGGGTACTTCCCAGTGCGCCCAGAACCGTGGGGGAGAGGTGCTGCCTGTCAATGAGCGGCGTCCCGTCGACAAAGGTGAGGAGCCGGACGCAGTGGTCCCTGCCTGCTATTGAGGTGACGTGGATGGGGAACCCGGCAGGGGAAGACACCGGGACCGGGGCATTGAGACCCGCGGCGGCAAGCCGTTCCATCGCTGCGTTCTGCGCGGCAATTTCGTCCGATGAGAACGCCGGGTTGCTGACTTTCAGCAACCATCGCTGGCCGCCATCTGACACCAGGAAGTTGCGGTCTTGCTGGCTACCCAGTTCCTTGATGGACGTTACATCCACGTCGAAGAGGTCGCGCGCCAGCTCGGAGGCTTCCTGTGGGGACACATCAGGGCGGGGAAGGCCTTCTTGATCAATAACTGAAGCAGACATAGTTACTCTCTTGAAAAGATTGATGATGAAAAGTCACTCATGATGAACAATTAATAACGAATCATCATCCTATACGATGGTTCTATGGACGATCAAGAGTTTGATACGGAGTCATCGGTCGATGCTGCATCAGCCCAGAACCAAGGATTAGAGCATGTGGACGCTGTAGACCGTGTGCTGATCACTCACCTGCAGAAGGATGGCCGCATGCCGTACTCGGATCTGGCAGCCGCGGCAGGCCTGTCTGCCGGGGGTGCCCGCTTGCGGGTTAAGCGGCTCAAAGAGCGTGGAATTTTGGACGTGGTGGGCGTTACCGACCCTCTTAAGCTGGGGTACCGGAGCATGGCAATGCTCGGCATCCGCGTCCAGGGTGATGTCGAGGAAGTCGCTGACGCATTGGGGCGCATGGAGGAAGTTATCTACGTGGTCCTCGCTGCGGGCTCGATCGACATTCTCGCAGAAGTCATCGCTCCCGATAACGAAGGCCTCTTCGATGTCATCAACAGAAGGATCCGTTTAGTCTCCGGCATAGCCTCAGTCGAGACCTACACCTACTACCGGACCCACACCCACCGGTTCACTTGGGGCGTTCACTAGCCGCCCATCGCTGGAAAGTTTTCCCGAAGCACCCTCTTGACTCATACATGTGCCGCCCATCACAATAAGTGAATGGCTTTCACTAATAAAGAGGCAGCAGTCATGCCGCCCGCGACCGTCGGCATTGACGGCGGATTAAGAAAGAACGCAGTCGGAACCCGCGACATCGTGTTCTTGTTGGTGTCAGCGGCCGCGCCGCTGACCGTCGTGGTGGGGATTGCCCCGCTAGCCCTCGCTGTGGGCGGCGTCGGCGCCCCCGTCATTTATATCGTCGCGGCACTGAGCCTGGCGCTTTTCGCGATCGGTTTCATGGCCCTCACCCGACACGTCAACTCCTACAGCGGCTTTTACGGCTATATCTCCAAGACCCTCGGCCGTGTCGTCGGCCTTGGCTCCGGCCTCACCGCATGGATGAGTTACAACGGCCTTCAGATTGGCCTCTACGGACTGCTGGGAATCCAGGCCAATCTCGCCGTCAAGTCCTTCACCGGCGTCGAAGTCCCGTGGTGGCTCTACGGGATCGTGGCCATCGGGGCCGTTTGGTACCTGGGCTGGCGCGGGATCGATGTCGGCGCCAAGGTGGTCGCCGTCCTGCTCACTCTCGAAACCGCGATCGTTGCCATCCTCGCCGCGTTCGTCCTGGCCCAGGGAGGCGCACACGGGATCGGCTTCGAATCGTTCAGCCCCGAGGCCATCTTCTCCCCGCAGTTCGCCGCGGTCCTCGCCCTCGGTTTCTCGGCATTCATGGGTTTCGAATCCGGAGCCCTGTATCGCGAGGAGGCGCGGGACCCCGACCGGAGTGTCCCGCGTGCAACCTACATCTCCATCGCCTTCATCGGCGCGTTCTACGCCTTCGCTGTTTGGATCATCGTCCAGGCCTTCGGCCCGAACGTTGTCCAAGAGTTCGCCGCAGGCCACCTGGACGCTGGAGACACCGCCTACATCGCGGCGGGCAACTTCGTCGGCGAGTGGTGCGTGAACCTCATGAGCATACTGATCGTCACGAGCATCTTCGCTGCTCAGTTGGCATTCCACAACACCATCAACCGCTACACGCTGTCTTTGAGCAGGGAAGGGGTCTTCCCCGCGTGGGCCGGCATGATCAACCCCCGCTACCGCACGCCGTCGAGCGCCGGAATTGTCCAGTCCGTACTGGCCGTAGCTTCTGTGGTTGTGTTCGCGGCACTCGAACTGGATCCATTCACCCAGTTTCTGATCTGGATGAATACCCCAGGAGTACTCGGCGTGCTCTTCCTGCAGGCCCTCACCAGCATCGGCGTGGTGGTCTTCTTTATCCGCCAAAAGGACAAGACGCTCAAATGGTACGTGATTCCATCGGCCATCATCGCCACGCTCGTCATGTTCGCAGTCTCATTCCTCTTGCTGAGCAACCTCGAACTGATGACCGGAGCAGCAGCCGGGGGCGCGCTTAACACGATCCTTATCATGGTCTTGCCGACCATCTTTATCGTCGGCGTCGTCATAGCCCTCATCCTCCGCCGCGTCCGGCCCGACATTTACCAGCGCATCGGACAGGGCAAAGGAGAATGAATCCGGAGCCTAGTCTTGAGAGATGCAGAATCCCAGCAAAACCAGCCAGCTAGGACGGCCACGGACACCCAGGCTCTCACGGAAGGCAATCGGCCGCGCGGCACTTGAGATGTTCGAAGAGGAAGAGAGCCTTTCAATCCCGCGGCTCGCGGAACGTCTCGGTGTCCGGCAGTCATCCTTCTACAAGCACGTTACGGGCCGGCAGGAGATCATCGAACTGGCCCGTGGCGCCCTGGTGGAGCGGGCTCCGAAGCCAGAACTGACGTCCGGCAGCCTTGACGATGTCATCCGCCAGACCTTTGACGCACTCCGAACGGCCTACAGCCTGGCGCCGGCGCTCCTCCCCCTCCTGCTCACGCAACCGGTGTCACACCCGGCAGCATTGGAGGCCTACGACCGTTTTGCCGAAGCGTTTGAGCTCGCGGGGACGCCAAGGCATCTTGTCCTTCCCGTTTTGGAAACCCTTGACAGCGCCGCGATCGGCGCGAGCCTCGACGCGATAACCATGGAATCCGCTTGGAGCATCAAGGAAGAGGATCACGGCACCTTTCCCCATCTGACCGCGGCACAGAGAGCCGTGGCAGAGCACCCCGTGGACCGCTTCAGCTTCCTTGCCGATGTCCTTTCGGCAGGATTGCGGGCCGCCATCAGAGACGCCTGATCCTTCCCGGGCAGGCGTCGAACACCCGAATACAACCAGGAGTCATATCTTGACCACGCCCGAGCCCACAGATCTCATCATCCTCTCGTCCCGTATTCTCTACGGCGAGGAGCTCAAGGAAACGGCCGGCTTCGTCGCGGTCTCCGATGGCCGCATCGTCCTCGTCGGCCGAGCCGAGGCAGCCGAAGAATGGACTGCGCTGGCCAAGCACGTGGTCGACGTCGGCGATGCAACAGTATGCCCGGGCCTGATTGACGCCCACATCCACCCCATCGCCGGGGCGGACATCGCACGTGGCCTTGACCTGAACGGAATCACCGAGCTCGACGCCGTTCGCGCCGCCCTTGTAAAACACGCAGCCTCCACGGGCCACACCGTTGGTTCCGAGTGGCTCTTCGCCTGGGGGCTCGACCCGATCATCTTCGGGGAGGCAAGCTTCAACAACTCCCTCTTCGACGGAATCCTCGATGACGAACTCGTGTTCATCACCCTCTTCGACGGCCACGCCGCGCTCGTTTCCGACGCCGCCCTCAACCTCGCCGGCATCACCGGAGCGGAAGAGCTGCCGAGTACCGGCTATGTCGGCGTCGACCAGCTCGGCAAGCCCAACGGCATGCTCTACGAAATGGCTGCCCAGGACCTCGTCCGCAGCATCCTGCCCCAGCGCTCCTTCGAGCAACGCGTCGACGAACTCGAGAAACTCCTGCGTTCCATGGCCGAGTCCGGGCTGGTAGCGGGCCACATGCTTGACTTCGGCGTCCCGGAAACCATTGAGGTGCTGGAGGCCCTCGAGCTCCGAGGGGATCTCGGCATCCGGCTGCGGATCTCCCCGTGGCTCATGCCCGGCGCCACCGATGAGGATCTGCGGGCCATGCTCGCGATGCAGGGCCGGCACGGCAGGCGCTGGCACGTTCACGGGATCAAGCTCATGATGGACGGCACCATCGACAACGGAACGGCCTGGCTTTTTGAGCCAGACACCCACGGAGAATCCCTCCATCCGCTCTGGCACGATCCTGAGGCCCTAGCAGCAGCCATGAGGTTCTTCCACGAACACCGGATACCCACAACCACGCACGCCATTGGCGACAAAGCCGTCTCCTTCGTCGCGCGGACCATCGGAGACCTTCCCAAGAACGGCACGGTCCACCGGATCGAGCACATCGAGTCCATCCCGGATTCAGTCCTGGAAGAGATCATCCACGCCGGCGCCACCACGAGCCTGCAACCGACCCACTGCACCCTCTACAGCCGCGCCGACCACACAGACAACTGGTCTCGCAGGCTCGGCACCGAACGGGCCAACCACGCCTGGCGGACCCGCGACCTGCGGGACGCCGGAGCCGTCGTTGCCCTCGGTTCGGACTGGCCCATCGCTCCCTTCGACCCGCGGGCCATCATCGCCTCAGCCCAGACACGACGTCCAGCGGGAAGGCCGGACGTCCCACCCGTCCAGCTCCAACAGGCACTGTCCGCGCGTTCCGCGCTCGAAGGCTACACCAGCCAATACTGGCGGTCAGTTGGTGAAGAAGGCGGAATCGTTGAGGAGGGGGCCCGCGCCGACCTGACGGTGGTAGGGCACAATCCACTGACAACAGAGCCGGACGAGTTCGCCCAGACTCCGGTGATCCTGACCGTGGTTGACGGGAAAGTTGTTGTTGATAACCGTCTGGCCCTGGCAACGGGAATCGTTCACGTCGGTCAGGCATAGTTCCAGGCCACCGGGACGAACGCCCCGGCTTGAGCGCCTTGACGATGCCCTCACGGTGCTGGCGTCCGGCGTAGCGGAAGCTGTTGCGGATCAGGTGCACGTTATGCCGACGTCGGCATAACGTGCATAGTGGGTATCCGGTTAGCTCAGGTAGTCTGGCTAGATGTCGAGACCGGATTTTCCGCGGACGATTCTGGAGTTCCAGGCACGGTTTGGTGACGAGAAGGCGTGTCTGGACTATCTGGCTGAGTGCCGCTGGCCGGACGGCTACGTGTGTCCGCGGTGTCAGGGTCGGTATGCCTGGCCCCTGGCGGCGCGGGGACTTTGGGAATGCGCCGCCTGCCGTTACCAAGTCTCGCTGACGGCCGGTACTGTGCTCCACAAGACCCACACAGCGCTGCATTTATGGTTCTGGGCGGCCTACCTGATGACGACGGGTACCCCGGGGATCTCCGCCCGGCAGCTGCAGCGACAGCTCGGATTGTCCCGGTACGAGACGGCGTGGACCATGCTGCACAAGCTGCGCCGGGCTATGGTCAACCCGGAACGCACCTTGCTGACCGGTGAGGTCGAGGTGGACGAGTGCGAGGTCGGCGGTCCTGAGATCGGCAGACGCGGCGGCAGGAGCCTCACAGCCCGGGCCACGCAGGTCGTCGTCGCAGTGGAGGTGCGCGGCCAGGGCTCGGGAAGGGTGCGAATGAAAGTGATCCACGATGCCTCCGGTGACACTCTGACCGGTTTCGTGATGGACACCGTGGCCCCTGGGGCCATCGTGCATACTGACGGGTGGATGGGCTACGCCCCCTTGGCCAAAAAGGGCTACACCCACCGCCCTCGCTCCCAGCGGGCTGCCAAGAAGGCCGGCGACACCGACCCGGTCCTTCCCCGCGTGCACCGCGCCATCAGCAACCTCAAGACCTGGCTGCGGGGAACCCACCGCTCCGTAGGCAATGAACACCTACAGGTGTACCTGGATGAATTCACGTTCCGCTACAACAGGCGCGGCACGCCCATGGCGGCCTTCCAGTCCCTGCTCGGCCTCGGCACTACGCAAGCACCGACGACCTACCGCCAAATCACTGCCCACGATCCGGGATCGGACCCCGTTACCTGAGCTAACCGGATACCCACTACGTGCATTATGCCGACGTCCGGATTATGCCGATGTGGCCTCGGGTTCCGTTTCGGGGCGGGGGTTTTGTGCTGGCGAGGTCGGCATAATCCGGTGAGTTGATCCATGCTTGCCTTTCCGTTCTGGAGAGGAGAGCGTCATGGTCAAGTTGCTGCGGTCGTTAGTGAGCGGGCCGTTGGAACCGCACGTTGAGGGGTTCGCCGAGGAACTGCTTAGACAGGGGTATTCGCGGGCCTCGGCCGAGCAGCACGTCTGTTTCATTGCGCATCTGGATCGCTGGATGCAGGCAGCGGGCGTCAGTCTTGGCGATCTGAGCGGTCAGGTCCTGGAGGTCTATCTGGTTGAGCGCCGTGCGGCCGGTTATCGGGAATACCGGTCAGTGAAGGCCTTGCGGCCGCTCCTGGACTACCTCGTTCGGCTGGGAGTGGTGCCTGTTCCGCCGGAGGTTCCGCTGGGACCGATGGAGGAGCTGTTGTCCCGCTACCGTGTCTGGCTGCTTCGTGAGCGGGGCCTGACCGCGGGCACGGCGCGCGGCTACGTCGACTGCGTGCGGCCGTTCCTTGTGAGTCGTCTGCGCGGTGACGTGCTCGAACTTGCCAGCCTGACTGCAGCCGATGTCACGGGATTCGTTTTGACTGCTTGTTCTGGGCGGGCCGTCGGGTCGGCGAAGTTGATCGTGTGCGCGTTGCGGTATGACGTCCTCGAAGGCCACGTGGCCCTGGATGTTCAGTGCCTGGACCGGATCTATCTCAATGGCTACGTCCCGAACCTGCAGGTCGGCGGTCAGGTCGTTTCGTTCATGACCAGGCATCTGGGCGATCGAATCCCTTCCCCGGCGATCCTGGAAAAGATCGGAACCGTCTTTCGCCGCTCGGTGAATTCCTTTGCCGAGGCCAACCACATCCCGTTGATCCGCTTCGCCAAGGACGACCGCAAGATCGACGTGATGCGACGCTATATGCGCGCGCAGGAAAGGGTTGGCCGGTCCGGAGTCGTCGCGATCGGGGTTGCCCAGGAGTACCAGAATGTTTTCGCCTCCACCCAGCGCCAAGGCACCAACGGAATCCCGTGCTTTGGCTTCCACAAGGCAGACCGGCGGGTGACGTGTTTCTACTTCTATCTCTGGGATGCCGACTTCGGTCCGGCGTTCATCAAGATCTGCGCGTACTTCCCGTATCCAATCAAGGTCTGGATCAATGGGCACGAGTGGGCCAAGCGCCAAGCCACACACGCGGGGATCGCCTTCACCGAACTCTCCAACGGATTCGCCGCTTGCGAGGATCCCCGGTCGCTGCAGGAGATTTGTGACCGACTCGGCCCCGGTAACATCGAGGTTTTCTTCCAGCGCTGGCTCGCCGTGCTCCCCTTGCCGCTGACCGATCACGATGCGGACGCCGGGTACTGGTGGGAGCTGTCCATGCGCCAAGTCGAGATCTCCGGGACCCTCGTCTTTGACGCGCCCCGCCACGCCCGCGGCTTCTTTGAGGCACTCGTCGCGGACAATCTCGATATCGGCCGGCCCGACAGCGTCGAACTCATCTTCACCGGACATGCCCCGCACAGCAGAGCCGGACGACCAGTCAAAGTGGGAACAGTATGTTAAACGAAGATTGTCACCCGGGACACCGACGTGACCGTCAACGCGTTCTACAAGCATTCAAGGATCAAGCAATACCTCAAGGACGGCCGGGCACTGCGTATCGAAACCGTCGTGAACTCACCGGACGACCTGCGCTGCCACCGCCGTCTGGAGCACCTGCCCGAACTGCAGTCCAAAGCCCGTGACATCAACGCCCGGCTGCTCGATACTGAACGCGTCGGGCAGGGCCGTGTCCTTGCGAACCCAGCCTTTGAGCGGGTCGCGCTCCCTACGCTTACCGCGGACGGAAAGAGGGCTCCGGCCTTACGGTTCGGTGACCCCCGGGTCATGGCCCTGCTCGGCGCCTTATGTGTCAGCCTTACCGCCCTCGGATTCACCCATAGGAGCCTGCGAGCCCGGGTGAACCATCTGCTGGGCATCGGACACAGCGCCAACCAAATGAGCTACGACCTTGCCAGGCTGCGCCGCAACGGACTCATCGAACGACGCCCACACACCAACACACCTACAAGCTCACCGCTGATGGGCTACGTGTCGCACTGTTCTACACCAAGGTCCACAACCGGCTCCTGCGCCCCCTCCTCGCAGCAGACAAAGCCCCCGCACCGGCACCACTGCGCCAAGCCCTGGCAACCATCGACCGCCACGTCAACGGCTACATCGACAACGCCCGGATGAAAAACACTGCCTAGAACTCAAGACAAAGATCAAAGTTCTGACCAGCAAGGAACGCTAGGAGCGCGGGTCAGTAGTCGGCCGGGTTCTTAAAACGCCGTGTGAATTGCCGGGGTGCGGGAGGGGTGGCTGGAAGAATCGGGAGTATGAATTCCGGTTCCCAGGATGGCCTTTTTGATGAAGCTCTCGTGGAGCGGGTGGAGCGTTTTGATGACGGGATCGTTGAGGCCGGTGCTGGTGTGAAGAAGCGGTTCAAATCCTTTGAGCCGGACGCGGTGATGCTGGTCCCGCCGTCGCTGGATGAGTGGTTGCCGGGCAATCATCTGGCCCGGTTCATCGCTGATCTGGTGTCCCGGGAGCTGAATCTGTCCCGGTTCTACGGCTCGTATGGGAAGACGAAGGGCCAGCCGCCGTATGATCCGCGGTTGATGGTCCGGGTCCTGCTTTACGGCTACTGCGTCGGGGTGCGTTCCTCCCGGGAGTTGGAGCGGGCGTGCGTGGACGTGGTCGCGTTCCGTTGGCTGGCCGGGCAGCAGGCACCGGATTTCCGGTCCATCGGCCGGTTCCGCAAACGCCATCTCGCGGCGTTGGGGAACGTGTTCCTGCAGGCGCTGGAACTCTGCCGGGCCGCGGGCATGGTCTCCTTGGGCCGGGTTGCCCTGGACGGGACGAAGGTCCGGGCCAACGCGTCCCGGCGAAAGGCGATGAGCTACGGACGGCTGACCGAAAAACAGAGGATCCTCGCCGCGGAGGTCTCGGACATGCTCGCCGACGCCGAGGCCGTGGACAGGGAGGAGGATGCCCGGTTCGGGGCGGATACGCGCGGCGATGAGCTCCCGCCGGACCTGGCCGACCGGCAATCGCGGCTGGCGAAGATGGCCGCGGCCCGCAAACAGCTCGAAGAGGACGCGGCAGCCAAAGCACGCCAAGAGGCGGAGCAGAAAGCCCGGGACCGCGGCGATGACGACGGGGCGGCTGCGGCCAAGGGCGAGGAAGCCGCGGCCAAAGCGGAGGTCAGACCGAGGGCCCAGCGCAATTTCACGGACCCCGACTCCCGGATCATGAAGACCGCAGACGGCTCGTACCACTATTGCTACAACGCCCAGGCCGTGGTCGACGCGGACCATCAGGTCATCGTCGCCACCGATCTGAACAACACCGCGGTGGACGTGCAGCAACTGGTCCCGATGACCGAACGCACCGCCGAAACCCTGGGCCGGATGCCCGCCCAATGGACCATTGATGCCGGATATTGTTCAGCAGCCAACCTCGAACACGTGAAGGAAATCGAGGCCGCCGGCGGGACCGAGTTCTTCATCGCGACCGGCCGGCTCAAACACGGCGAAAAGGTTCCCGAGACGCCCCGGGGCAGGATCCCGGCCACCGCCACACTCCGGGAACGGATGGCGAGGAAACTCAAAACCAAGAAGGGCCGGGCCGTTTACGCGCGGCGCAAGGCGATCATCGAACCGGTCTTCGGGCAAATCCACACCCGCCAGGGCAAACACGTACTCCTGCGCGGCCTCGAACAGGCCAAACACGAGTGGGAACTGATGGCAGGCTGTCACAACCTGCTGAAATTGTTCACTTTCAAAGCCAAAGCCGGTCTCAACGCCCCGGCCGGAGCCTGACCCACGGGCCAAGGCGGCCACGGCTGCCCGGCCCGCGGCCGCTGCCAATCCTCGAAGGAGGCCCACCACCGCCGCGGACAGCCCGGTCATCAAGATGGCAACGTGTCACCGGTCAGTAGACAGGACCACTCCTGGATGACGGAAACCACTACCGCCCCACGCTCCTAGGGGGGAATCTGCCACGCGGGGTCAGCGCCAGCCGAGCTGCGGAGCCACATACTTCAGGATCGACTCGATGACGTGGGCGTTGTAGTCGACTCCGAGCTGGTTCGGGACCGTGAGCAGTAGGGTGTCTGCCGCGGCGATCGCCTCGTCCTCGGCCAGCTTCGCGGCCAGCTCGTCGGGGGCACCCGCGTAGGACCGGCCAAAGACCGCGCGCGTTTTCTCGTCAATGTTGCCCACCTGGTCGGAGCTGTGGCGGTCGCGGGCGAAGTATTGCCAGTCGCGCTCGTCCGTCAGTGCGAAGATGCTGCGGCTGACCGAGACGCGCGGCTCCCGCTCGTGCCCCGCCTCCTTCCAGGCCTGCCGGTAGAGCTCGATCTGCTCGGCGTGCTGGATATGGAACGGCTTGCCGCTCTCGTCATCCTTGAGCGTGGAGCTCTGCAGGTTCATGCCGAGCTTCGCCGCCCAGACGGCCGTGGCGTTCGAGCCGGAACCCCACCAGATGCGCTCACGCAGGCCCTCCGAGTGCGGCTCCACGCGCAGCAGGCCCGGAGGGTTCGGGAACATCGGGCGCGGGCTCGGCGCCGCGAAGCCCTCGCCAGTGAGCACCTCGAGCAGACGCTCGGTGTGCCTGCGGCCCATGTCGGCGTCCGACTCTCCCTCGGCGGGGGCGAAGCCGAAGTGACGCCACCCGTCGATGACCTGCTCGGGTGAACCCCTGCTGATGCCCAGCTGCAGCCGGCCGCCCGAGATCAGGTCGGCCGCGCCGGCGTCCTCCGCCATGTAGAGCGGGTTCTCGTAGCGCATGTCGATCACGCCGGTACCGATCTCGATGCGGCTTGTCCGTGCCCCGATCGCAGCGAGCAGCGGGAACGGGGAGGCGTATTGCTGCGCGAAGTGGTGGACGCGGAAGTAGGCGCCGTCCGCCCCCAACTCCTCGGCCGCGACCGCAAGGTCGATCGCCTGCAACAGCGCGTCGGACGCGTTGCGCGTGCCGGACTCCGGGTGGTCGGTCCAATGGCCGAAGGACAGGAATCCGATGTTTTTCACACCATAAACCAACGTGGGTGACGGCAGTTCTTATTCCCGCGGGGCCTCAGCCTCGCACCCCCTCCCGCGGCACGGGCCGCCTCCGCCACGGCCGGAAATGCGGCCCGTCCGTCGCCTCCCTAACGGGTCGCACAGGGGCAGTGAATCGTTCAGGGTCGCGGTTTCCTGTCGGAGGAAGCGCGACAGTTCCGGCAAGGGTCCCGGCGTCCCGCCGGTCCGTATGGCCGTCTTAAGGATGCCGAAGGCTTCGTGAACCGCCGCCAGCACGCCCGTGCCCTGCGTACTCGATCACAGCCATTAGCCGTGGATCCCGCCGTCTCCCTACGCAGCGGACGGACAGGTCGCCGGCCACGCCGCCGGAAGGAGCACCGGACCAGGACCGTGATCCTGGACCGGCCTGCAGAAGTGACCGGCAGATCAGTACCAGGGCATTGGGGACTTAATCATTGGAAGGGCGGCCGCTCAGCCATTGCCACACTGGTCAAACGGACGACACGCTTCATCGTCCTCGTCCTGGTGCATCTGGCAGGGAACCGCGGTGCTTAGAACCTACGCGACCGGTTGGCTGAATCGATGAGCCCGCTCCCGGCCCATCTGCGTCGTTCCCTGACTTGGGATCAGGGCACTGAAATGGCCTGCCACCAGGACTTCACACGGCGGACCCTCATCCCGGTCTACTTCTGTGACCCCGCCAGCCCCTGGCAGCGCGGCTCTCAGGCGAGTCCCCTGGCAGGCAAGCTGGGCCGCCGTCGTCCACCCGTCGCGTTGATTGGGTGGGTCTGAAACCATCCGGCGGTTGGGTAGCCATGGTCAGGCGAGGGTGGTGAGCCTGAGCGAAGCGACCTTTGCGGTTCCTCCGGTGGTGTACAGCGATACACCGGTGCTGGAGGGGTCCGGGAAGATCAGTTCGGTGAGGGTGACTTCTCCGTCTTGGGCGAAGATCTCCACAGAGCAGTGATCAACGAAAATACGCAGGTTATACGCTCCATCCACGGCACGCAGGGGCGCGGTGTCGATCGATGCAAAGGCGCTGTGGAACGCCGTGTTGCCTGAGACCGTTCGATCCACGAGCAGTCTGCCGTCACCCGGACGGATGCCGATCCTTGTACCTTCGTTGCCGTTGCCGCGGATCACGAGGCCAAATTCATCTGCGGAACCGGGCACAAACGTTACCTCGATGAGTTGCACGGCGCCCCCTCCTGCCACGGAACGGATGCCATCGACGTCGAGCTCTGTGTAGGCAACTGTGCGGGTAAGCGCTGCGGGGTCACTCACTGCCTGCTGGGTGAGGTGCGGTGCCCCTTCGGAGGTGACCAGCGAGACTTCGCGTACAAGCGACATGGGGCTTCGCCACGGGGAGGTTGGAATGTCGTTGCCGTACTGCCAGTTGTTCATCCAGGCCATCATGAGCCGGCGGCCGTCCGGAACGTTGCTGAAGGAAACGGCAGCGTAGTAGTCCCGGCCCCAGTCGAGCCAGTGATACTCGGTCAGGCGCGCCGGATCCTGGTCGCCTTCAGTGACCGTGGTTTCGGACCTGAACGTCACGCCGTCGAATTCGCCAACGAAGTACTGTCCCGCAGATCCTCCGTTTGGCCCGCCGGGATTGAGGTTAACGGTCAGGACCCATCTGATCAGGTCCTCGTTCCCGTCAAGTGGAAGCGGGAACAGGTCAGGACATTCCCAGACTCCGCCGGTGGCGTTGGCGGGCCCGAAACTGCTGAGGTAGTCCCAGCTCTTGAGGTCATCGGAGCGGTACATCACGACGGTGAAATCCAGTGCCTCGACAGCGACCATGACCCAGTAGGATCCGGAAGTGCCGTCGTACCAGAAGACCTTCGGGTCCCGGAACTCGGCCGAGTCCCTGCTCAAGACGGGGTTGCCGTGGTATTTGGACCAGGTGTAGCCGCCGTCGGTGCTCCACGCGAGTGACTGGGCCTGGATCCCGGCGTGCTGTGAGTTCTCCTTGTAGGCACTTGTGTAGATGGCGACCAGGGGTGCAGCAGTTCCGTCGCCGAGTCCGCTGGTGTTGTGCTGGTCGTAGACGACGCTGCCGGAGAAGATGTCCTCGTTTTCGTCGCAGGCAATGGCGACGGGTTGTTCTGTCCACGTGATGAGGTTCGTGGAGGTGGCGTGCCCCAGGACATGTTTCCCCAGACATTCCCGAAGGGGTTGTTCTGGTAGTAGAGGTGGTAACTACCCTCGTAGTAGATGAGGCCGTTGGGGTCATTGAGCCAGGTGTCCTTGCTGGCGTAATGCATCGCCGGCCGGAAAGCTTCACGTGTGGGCGCGGTTACCGCGGTCATGAATCAAAGTCTCGTTTCATTTCGTCTTCCTGAGGAAGGGTGGGGCGGCCTTCCAGCCGGCGAACGGCGCGGGTCGCTGTTCGGCGGTTGGACGGATGCTGGTGTTAGCAGTTGCTCTTGTATCGGTCGTACGTCCGCTTCGCGGCGGGATGCCCCGGCCATGAGCTGGATGTCTTAGGTGATAGAGCGATTTGGAAATGACTCCAAAGGCGGGAGAGGTCGGACTGAGTTAGGGGAAGAGGTTCCGGGCTCCTCCAAAGATCTCAGCCATGGTCCAGGCATCGAAGGAGAGCAGCCTCACGGTACCCTCGGCGGCCAGGCTCACGTGCTCACCGGCCAGGGTCGGGTAAACGCGGGCGGTGAGCGGCTTACCGTTGGCGAAAATTTCGACGGCGGATCGGTCCACCAGGACGCGCAGGTGCACCCGGCCGTCGGGCATCGGGAGCGGTCCGGACTTGTCCTCGACATCAACGGTTGGATCGAGGCTGCTCTGAGTACGGTCGAGGCGGAGTGTGCCTTGGCCGCCGCCTTCCGTGGTCCGGCACAGCTCGATCACTGTTTCCTCCTTGGATTTGCCGGAGACGCCACCGTCAGCCGATCCCAGCAAGCCCAGTCGCAGCACAGCACCAGGCTCGAGCTGCACATCCAGTTCGAGGTCCAATTGGCTGCCGGACACCCCGGTAGCCACAGGTGCCCCGGTACCCACCAGCTCCTGTCCGGGCAGGCCCACATGGTCCCGGCGCAGCTTCTCGATTTCGGGCACGGGCGCGAACACCAGGGTTCCGTCGTCGGCCAGGGTGGTGACGCGCGGAAGGCTCATGACGCCCGACCACCCGGCCTCGATCATCGCGGCGTCGCTGCGGCCCTCCTGAAGCCAACCAAATAAGATGCGTCGGCCGGACTCATCCTGGAATGACTGCGGCGCATAGAAGAACCGTCCACCGTAGTCGAGCCGATGCAGCCCGGCGGGCTCGAAGGAGTTTTCCGAATAGCGGCCGGTCCAGTACAGCGGGTGGCGGGTGTCGCCGTTGTCCCATGCGGAAAAGACCAGCACGTCGGGCGTGTCACCAGAAGTAGGAACCGTACCCAACGAGCCCCCGCGTGCCCGGAACAGGTCCACGCATTCCCACATGGTCCCGGTCCAGTCGGAATCGGCAGGATCGCCCTGTGAGGCGTCGCCGATGAACAGGGGCCCGACGTATTCCCAGGAGCGCAGATCCGCCGACTCGTACAGGAACGCCGTGCCGCCGCGACCACGAATGCCCGAACCTACCAACTGCCGCCAGGTGGAACCCTCGCGCCACACGCAGTGATCGCGATACGCCGTGATGTCCACCCCGGCCGGCGGGGCTGCGATAACCGGGTTCTGAGGCAATTTGCTCCAGCTCAGCAGGTCTGCGGATCCCACGGCAACGCAGGGCAACTCCTGCTCGCCTAGCCGTCCCGAGTACACCAAGGTAGGCGTGCCGCCGTCGTTCACCAACACCCCCGACCAGCAGCCGTCGGCGTCCGGACCTGCGGAAGGTTCCAGCGCCACCGGCTGGTCCGTCCAGTGGACGAGGTCGGTGCTGGTCGCGTGGCCCCACTGGATGCGGTGGTGGAAGGCGCCTTCGGGGTTGTACTGGTAGAAGAGGTGGTAGGTGCCGTTCCATTGGCTCACGCCGTTGGGGTCGTTCAGCCAACCGGCCGGGGACACGAAATGGAAGCGCGGCCGAAGAGGGTCCGCATCGGCACGGGCAATCAGTTCGTCCTGGGGAACGGTGCCGAGCGGGTGCGTCGGTTCAGTCATGCGGAGGCCTTGCTGTCCGTAGGTTCAGTTGCCAGCGCGTGGCCGCCGGCCCCAGCCTGCGGGCGGTAGAGGTGGCAGCGCACCCAGTGGCGGTTTTCGGGGTCGCCCACGCGGTGGCGAACGGGTTCCTCGGCCGAGCAGGTCTGGTTTGGGTCGCCGTCGAAAGCGCAGCTGGTCGAAGCCATCACAGCCTGGCGCAGCTCGGCCCGACGGACGGGATCGTAGGAGCCCGCCCGGGCCGGATCCGGGACGGCAGAGACCAGCAGCCGCGTGTACGGGTGGGCCGGATTGGCCAAGAGATCCAAGGACTCGCCCTCTTCAACGAGCTCTCCCGCGAACATGACCGCCGTCCGGTCCGCGAGGTATCGGGCCGAGGCGAGGTCGTGCGTGATGTAGAGCATGGAGATTCCCTGCTCATCGCGGAGCTTTCGCATCAGGTTCAGCACGCCGATCCGGACCGAAACATCCAGCATGGAGGTGGGTTCGTCGGCGAGGATGACCCGTGGTTCCACGGCAAGGGCCCGGGCAATCGCGACTCGCTGGCGCTGCCCGCCGGAGAGCTCGTGCGGGTAGGAGTTCAGCATGTCGGCCTGCAGGCCCACGGTGGTCATGAGCTCCTCGAGTCGCTGCTGCGTCTCTGTCTCGGAGCTGCCGCCCTTCCGGTGGATCGCTAGCGACCTCCGCAGGAAGTGCTCCACTCTGTGAGCAGGATTCAGCGAGCCGAAGGGATCTTGGAAGACCATCTGCAGTTGGGAGCGGAAGGCTCGCGATGCTTGGAAGCGGTCGCGCTTGAGGACGTCGACGCCGTCGATCAGGATCTCGCCGGAGCTCGGCTTTTCCAGCCGGGCAACGCAGCGGGCCAGGGTGCTCTTACCCGACCCGGACTCTCCCACGAGCGCCACGATTTCGCCGCGGCCAATGGTCAGGTCCACGCCGTGCAGGGCCCGGACGGACTCCCGGGAGAACAAACCACCTATAGGGAAAGACTTTCCTAGTCCGCGGACCTCGAGGGCTGGAGCTTCGGTGTCAGCGGAGGGGCGCTGGGATGACAGTACAGCGTGGCTCATCGTGCGGCTCCTTCCATGATGGCGGTGTCAGCCGCTGAAGCGTCGGCACCGACAGGTGCCACGAAATGGCCGGGTGCCGCTTCGGTGAGGTCCGGGATGTTCCGGAACTTCACGCCGTCGGGCAGTCCGGTCAGCGGAACCCGCGGACCGGTGAGCGGCGGGAACGCACCCATGAGGGCCTGCGTGTAGGGGTGGCGGGGGTTGGTGTAGACGTCCTGGGCTTTCGCGGTCTCCACGATCCGGCCGCCGTACATCACGGCCATGCGGTGCGAGAGCTCCACCATGAGGGACATGTCGTGGGTGATGAAGAGGACGGAGAAGCCCAGTTCGCGTTGGAGTTCCTTGATCTGCGCCATGATTTCCTGCTGCACCACCACGTCCAGCGCGGTGGTGGGTTCGTCGAGGATCAACAGGGACGGCTTGAGCGCCACGGCCATGGCGATCACGGCGCGCTGCCGCATGCCGCCCGAGAGCTGGTGCGGGTAGGACTTGAGGCGTGCGGGGTCGATCCTCACCAATTCGAGCAACTCACCGGCACGCCGCAGCGATTCCTTGCGCGAGTAGCCCGCATGAGTGGTGAAAATATCCACGATCTGCTCGCCGATGGTCAGCACCGGGTTGAGCGAGTTCATGGCCGACTGGAACACCATGGCCACGTCCTGCCAGCGGAAACGCCGCAGCTCCTCCGGGCTCATGGCCAGGACGTCCTTGCCGCCGAAGGAGATGCTGCCGCCGGCGATCTTCGCGGGATCCTTAAGGAGCCGCATGATCGAGTTGGCGATGGTGGACTTCCCACAGCCGGACTCGCCCGCCAGCCCGAACACCTCACCGGTGCCGATGCTGAAGGAAACACGGTCGACGGCGGTAGTGGAGCGGGTGTCGCCGATGTACTTGACGGTGAGGTTCTTGACCTCCAGGACGGGCTCGTGGGAGCCGAAGGAAACTTGGGAGACTGTCACTTGGCGGCGCTCCTTTCGGTGATTTTTGGGGTTTTGATCTTCCGCAGCCGCGGATTAGTGACTTCGTCCACGGCGTAGTTGATGAGCGCCAGTGCGAACGCGACCAGCGCGATGCAGACACCCGAGGGAACAAAGACCCACCAGCTGCCGGTCAGTAGGGCGCCCTCGTTGCCGGCCCAGAAGAGGTTGTTGCCCCAGGAAACGGTGCTCACGTCACCCAGGCCAAGGAACTCCAGGCCTGCCTGGGCGCCGATGCCGTAGATCACGCAGGCCAGCAGGGTACTCATGACGATCGATGCCATGTTGGGCAGGATTTCGCGGAACATGATCCGGCCGGCCCGTTCGCCGGACACCACGGCCGCGGCCACAAAGTCCTTTGAGCGGATGGACAGCGCCTGGGATCGCAATACACGTGCCGACCCAGCCCAGCCGGTGACCACGAGGACCAGGATCACGGTTCCCAAACCCGGCGGCAGGAACGCGGCCAGGATGACAAGGAGGGGCAGTCCGGGCAGGAGCAGGAAGACGTTGGTCACCAGGGACAGTGCTTCGTCAATGAACTTGCCAAAGTACGCCGAGGCCAGGCCCACCAAAATGCCGATGAAGGTGGATGCGAAGCCGACAGTCAACCCGACGAACAGGGAACTGCGGGAGCCGTGGACAGTCAGGGCAAGCACGTCCTGACCTTTGGCCGTGGTGCCGAGCCAGTGCTCGGGAGACGGTTCCAGCGAGGCCATCGCGGTGATCCGCGACGGGTCTCCGGGGAACAGCACGGGGGCCAGCAACGCAAGCGCGATGAACACGAGCATCACGATCATGCCCACCAGGGCCTTCTTGTTGGTGATAAGTCCGTGGACGAAACTGCGGTTGGGCTTGAGGGCAGCTGTGGGCTCAGTGGGCTGCTTGAGAATTGCGGTTGTCATGATGGGTCCCTCAGTTGCTGCGCACGCGCGGGTCGAGGCGGACGTAGAGGATGTCCACCAGGAAGTTGGCCAGCAGCACGGCGGCGGTGATGGTCAGGAACAGGCCCTGCATAAGCGGGTAGTCGAGGCCTTGGACGGCGTTGAGGAGCTGGTAGCCGACGCCGGGATACGCGAACACCACCTCGGTCAGCATGGCACCGCCCACCACGAAGCCTAGGCTCATGCCGAAACTGGTCACGGAGGGGAGCATGGCGTTGCGTGCGGCGTAGCGGAACATGATGCGTCCCGGCCGTAGTCCCTTGGCCTCGGCCATGGTGATGTAGTCCTCGGAGTTGGTTGCGATCATGGTGTTGCGCATGCCAAGCATCCACCCGCCGATCGACACCAGCACGATTGTCAGCGCCGGAAGCACCAAGTGGGCGCCGACGTCGGAAAGGAACTCCCAGGTGAAGCCGGGTTCCACACCGTCACTGAACGCGTGGCGCAGCGGCGACCAGCCTAGGATCACTCCGAACAGGTACAGCGCGCCCATGGCGAGCCAGAAGTATGGGAAGGAGCCGATGAAGATCAACACTGGCGGCAGTGCGGAGTCGATCGCGCCGCCTCGCCGCCAGGCGGCCAGGATGCCGAGCAAGTTACCTACGACGGCGGCAATCACCAGTGCGGTGCCGCCGAGCAGGAGGGTCCAGCCGATCTGGGCGGCGATGACCTCGGTGACCGGGGCGGGGAAGCGGGAAATCGAAATGCCCATGTTGCCCGTGACAATGTTGTGCAGATAGTCGATGTACTGCTCCCAGATGGGACGGTCGTCCACACCGAGCAGCTTACGCAGTGCGTCGATCTGTTCAGGCTGCATCTTGCCCTGGGTACGGGCAAACATGCGCGAGACGGGGTCACCGGGCATGAAGCGCGGGAGCAGGAAGTTCAGGGTGATGGACGCCCAGAAGGCGATCAGGTAGAAACCCAGTCGGCGCAGGATAAAGCGCACGGTTTCCTCCATTCAGGTATTGCGGTAATGGGGAGGGGCGGCATGCCCGGCGCGGTGATCCGGCGCCGGGCATGCCGGGCTGCTGGGCCCTGCGGGGCCCAGCTGTTACTTGCGCGGTTCCAAAGTGGTGAGAATCAGCACCGTGGTAGGAGAACGATCGGAAAGTGTGGCATAAGGGTTGTCCTGCGACGGCCATCCCGTGAAGTGGACGTCCGTGTAGTCGCCCCATTCAGGTCCTGAGAACAGCGGCACCAGCGGGGCGGCGTCGTTGTATTCTTCCTGGAGCTTGTACGCGACGTCCTTCTGCTTGGCTTCATCGCCGGCGGCAACGAAATCCTGCAGGAGCGCATCGGCTTTGGGGTCACCAAAGCGGTGGTAGTTGTCGAACGTCTTGGTGCCGACCGGCTTCACTGTGGCGCTGCCCATGGCATTGTTGAAGTACTTGAACGGGCTGGGATCGTTGGCGCTCCAGACAATGCCGGAGTCAAACGTGCCCTGTTCGTATCCGGCCACCACGGAGGCCCAGTCCGGAGAGTCCACCTTGGCCGTGACTCCCACTGCTTGGAGGTTCTGTGAGATCACGTTGGCTACGGACAGCCAGTCGGAGGAGCTGGCGCCCACGGAGATCTTGAACTCGAAAGGCGTTCCATCCTTCAAGGCGCGCTTGCCGTCGGCCCCCTTGGGGTAGCCGGCTTCGTCCAAGACTTTGTTGGCTTCGTCCACGTTGAGCTTGGTCCAGCTGCAGTTGTCCTTGACGGCCGGGTTCTTCCACTTCTCGTAGTTGCCGGAAAGGCCGGTGCAGTCGGCGGGCTGGGCGTAGCCGCTCATCCCGATCTTGGTCACTTGGTCGCGGTCCACGGCCATGCTGAGCGCCTTGCGCACCTTTGGGTCGTTAAACGGAGCCTTGGTGGTGTTGAGCTGCCAATTGATCATGGCACCCGTGGGCGGGAACCAGTAGTGGCGGTGCTCCTTATCTTTGGAGATGAAGGTCTTCTCGATGTTTGGGATGAACTGGGTGGACCAGTCGACATCCCCGTTGACGCTGGCCAGATTGGCTGCGTCGTTGCCGGACATTGCAAGCATCTTGATGCCAGCAATCTTCTGTTTTTCCGGCTGCCAGTAGTTGGGGTTTTTCTTGAGTGCGTAGGACTGAGCCTGGAAGGAATCGACCTCCGTGTAAGGTCCTGTTCCCACGGGCGTGGCGTTGGCGTCCTTCGCCGGGTCGGCGATCGCAGACCAGATGTGCTTGGGCAGAATGGGTAGCTGGCCCACTTCGTAGAGCGCCGGAGACCAAGGCTTGTTGAAGGTGAAGGTCACCTTGTTGGTTCCCTCGGCGGTGGCGCCGACGAGGTACTCGTAGCCGCCCTTGAGCTTCTTCTGCAGCTCGAACGTGTAGGCGACGTCGTCGGCCACGAGTGGCTTGCCATCGGACCACTTCACACCGTCGCGCAGGGTGAAGGTGATGGATTTGCCGTCAGCAGCAGTCTTCCATTCGGTGGCGAGCCACGGCGTCGTGTCTCCCTTGGCCGGGTTGAAGACCAACAGGGGTTCGTAGATCGCCTGGTTGACCATGGGATTCACCGCGGGCGCAAAGGGATTGAAGTTGCGGTCGAAGGTGCTCATGTCTTCCCGTGGGATGGTGAGCATGGCGTTCGTGTTGTCCGAAGTCGAGGAGCTTGTGCCTGACTTGTTGACGGTGGCTGCACAGCCGGTCAGCAGCAGTGCGCCTACCGCCAGCCCGGCCGCGGTGATGCGGGCAGACCTCAGGAATCGGGGTTGTGTCATGATGGTTATCTCTTTCCTATCTTCATCAGCAAGGTGAAGGGGTGGGTAAGGGTTAGCTCTTCGAAACTTGATTTCGCTGTCAGACCGAAGAGCGTTCTAGCAGCGGACAGTCGACCAATTGCTGGTCGGCAGTGATCGGCTGTCCTGCTGTAAGAGCGGCGAGCGTCTGGACTCCCAGAGCGCCCATTTTTTCGAATGGCAACGCAACCGTGGTCAGCTTTGGCCTGAGGTAGGCCGCAATGAGTTCCTGGTTATCGAAGCCGATCACGGCGATGTCTCCGGGATGGTCAGTCCCCGTTCCTTGATGGCGTCGTAGGCGCCCATCGCCATGCGGTCATTGAGGCAGAACAGGGCAGTTGGCCTTTGATCTTTCGGATAGCGGTCCAGGATTTCGCAGGCCGCCTCGTAGCCCCCATCCGCCGTCGCATGCCCGGACACCACCAGCTCCGGATCCAGTTCCAGCCCGGCGCCCGCGAGTGCTTCTCGTGCACCCTCCAAACGCCCGACGGCCGCGGGAATGTGCGGCTCCAGATTGATGACTCCGATCCTGCTGTGGCCGGCCCGGAGCAAACGATCGACGGCAACCCTGCCGCCCGCGCGCTCGTCCGGGACGATCGAGGGCAGCTTCCCGTCCGCGTCGAAACAATTGATCAGGACAGTGGGAACCTCGTGGGCGCTTTCCGGAACATGCACGCCGCGATGGTATGTTGCCGCGTACAAAAGTCCTTCCACTCGTTGTTCCAGCAGCTTTTCAATTGCTGCATCTTCCAGGCCTTGGTTGGGTCCTACGGCATCGGCCTGGTCGGAAGGCGCGATGAGCAGGAACCGGTGGTCAAGCCAGGCTTGATCCTGGGCGCCCTTGATGATGTCCACCGCAAACGGGGCCGTCACGATCTCGGTGACGAGTCCGTACCAATCACTGCGCTGGGAAGCCAGTGCGCGTGCTCCGGCGTTCGGGCGGTAACCCAATGCCTGCACGGCGTCGTTGATGCGGGTGCGCGTTTCCTCAGAAATGCTGGCGTTTTCGCGGTTGCTCAGCACGAACGAGACCGCCGTACGGGAGACACCGGCGTGCTGGGCGACATCACTCATGGTGACACCCCGCTGCCGCACAGCCGCGGCTTTCTGGGGGGTCGTGCTTTTCGCCATTGAATGCTCCGGTGTCTTCGTTGATCCTGGGTGTAGTGTCAGGGTTCGGTCTGAGGTCGTATCGCAATCGTTGGCAAGTAACGCGGGTTACCTTCAACGATGTGATTGAGGTTACACGCGTTACCTCGTAGCTGTCAACGGCTTCCACCGGCATGCCACCCGGCACGAGCACACATTGAACTTCCTGGTGGCGGCTTAGCTGGCCGCTTGTTTGGCCAGTGTGCGGGCGAGGCGGTAGGAGTCGGTCCCGGTTTCGATGATGGTTCCGTTGAAGGTGAGCCGGTCCGCGACGGCCGCGCAGAGGCGCGGGTTGGTGAAGGTTTTCGTCCAGCCGGAGAAGGATTCGTTGCCACCGAGGCTTTCTCTTCGCGTTCGGTGAGGACCTGGAAGAGCAGCTCGGCTCCGCGTTTGTCCAGTTCCATGTGGCCCGGTACTCCTGAAGGTGCCGTGAGCCGCCAAATTTGTTTTAGTGGGCAGGGTTTCGGATGTATTGGTAGACGGTTTCCCGGCTGACGCCGTGTTCGCGGGCCAGTGCCGCTTTCGACTCGCCCGTTGCTGCACGCCTGGACAGTTCTGCCGCCTGCTCCGTTGAGAGGGCTTTTTTGCGTCCCCGGTAGGCTCCGCGTTTTTTGGCCAGGGCAATGCCTTCGCGTTGCCGCTCTCCGATGAGGGCACGCTCGAATTCCGCGAAGGCGCCCATGACAGAGAGCATGAGGTTTGCCAGGGGTGAGTCTTGGCCGGTGAAGACAAGGTTTTCCTTGACGAACTCAATGCGGGCGCCGCGGTTAGTCAGTTTCTGCACCAGGGAGCGCAGGTCATCGAGGTTGCGTGCCAGCCGGTCCATGCTGTGCACGATGACGGTGTCGCCGTCGCGGGCGAACTTCAGGAGTTCCTCCAGCTGAGGACGTTTGGTGTCTTTGCCGGATGCTTTGTCCGTGAACATCCGGCCCACCTGGATGTCCTCCAGCTGTCGTTGGGTGTTTTGGTCCAGGCTGCTGACTCTGATGTATCCGAGACGCTGACCGCTCACGCCATCTCCAGGATTGAAACTGTCAGGATGGAATTTAGGACCTGCGGCAACATGTGTCAATAAATAAAAATGGACTTCATTCTGACGGAGGTGTTGGGTCATTGCCTGACGTCGGGTTGGGGTGTACCCCAGATGGACATCCCGCACGGCTGGAGCATTCGAAGGGACCAAAAGGCGATTTGCGGTTGCCCTATGGCTACAACCTCGCAAGAGGCCCGCTTGGTCGCAGGTGAAACATCCCTGCCTCTGGAGGAAGATCGCCAATCTCCGAGGTCGACACCGTTGTCTCCTCCTGCTCGGCTTCTCACCGCCCGGCGATTTAGTTATGTTCGCCCTGCTCCCTCGTAGGCCCGGTGTGGCCACGCGCCTCCGGCAGATCCGAGGATCGGAGCATCCGAGCGGGAGATGACTGGTTGGATTGGCCTTGGCTATCGCCGCGATTGCTGCGGTCCGCGTGCTGGGATTGATCCATCGATCAGGCGGTAAGGGCCCCGGGTTGATGTTGTCTGCATCGGATATCCTGTCCCGTGATTTTCGTTGAAACCGTTGACTTGTCCGGTGGACAGGTCGTAGATTCCCGTTTTGACAACGTTGTCTACGCTCCGGTGAGCGTTTACCTTGCCGCCGGGGCGGTGCTGGCCATGGGCGCCTGGATCCAGATCGGACGCACCAACGCCGCCAGCCCGAACGCCGGGGTCGATCTGAACCTGGACTCCATTACCGCCGTCGTGATCGGCGGAACCAGCCTCTTCGGCGGCCGCGGCTCCATCTGGGGTTCCTTGCTTGGAGCATTGATCGTCGGCATCTTCCGCAACGGCCTCTCCCTCGCAGGCCTGGACGTTCTCTACCAGACTCTCGCCGTCGGCATCCTGATCATCGTTGCCGTGTCTATCGACCAGTGGATCCGAAAGGTCAAGTCATGACCATGACAGAATTTGCAGCCTCCCACACCGCCACCCGCGAACCCATCCTCAAGGCCAGGAACCTCGTCAAGACCTTCGGCCGGGTCGTCGGTCTCGACGGCGTGAGCCTGGACCTGTACCCGGGCGAAGTCCTGGCCGTCATCGGCGACAACGGTGCCGGCAAGTCCACGCTCATCAAATGCCTCACCGGCGCCGAAATCCCCGACACCGGGGAACTCTACGTATCGGGGAAACAGGTGCACTTCAAACGACCCCAGGACGCCCGGGTCCACGGAATCGAAACGGTCTACCAGAACCTGGCCGTTTCACCGGCACTCGATGTCGCCTCGAACCTGTTCCTCGGCCGCGAAGAACGACTCCCCGGCCCCCTGGGGAGCCTGTTCCGGATGCTCGACACCAAAGGCATGCGCAGGAAGGCCAAGGAAGAACTCACCCGCCTGGGCATTTCCACCCTGCAGGACGTCACCGTGCCGGTGGAAAACCTTTCCGGCGGCCAGCGCCAGGCCGTCGCCGTCGCCCGCGCAGCGGCTTTCGGGTCCAAAGTGGTTGTCCTTGACGAGCCGACGGCCGCCCTGGGCGTGCGCGAATCGAACCACGTCCTCCAACTCGTCCGCGACCTGCACGACCGCGGCCTGCCGGTCATCCTGATCAGCCACAACATGCCACACGTGTTCGACGTTGCCGACCGGATCCACATCCAGCGCCTGGGCAAGTGCGCGGCCACCATCACCCCGCAGTCACACAGCATGACCGACGCCGTCGCCATCATGACAGGCGCCGCAAAGGCCTGACCGCGGCCGCCCCTCCAGTTCCGCTGGAGCCCCCTCCTCCGTCCGCGCCTCCGTCCGCGGACCTGCTAACAGGTCCGCGGACGGATCCATACCGGGCTCCCACCAGTTAACCCGAAGAAAGAACCCCGATGCACAAGCCCCAACCGGACGGCTCCAACCACGAGCTGATAGACGTTGTCGTCATCGGCGAAGCCCTGATCGACATCGTCAACGGCCCCGAAGGATCCATCAGTTATCCGGGCGGGTCCCCGGCCAACGTCGCCTACGGCCTCGGCCGGCTCGGCGTCCGGACCGGGCTGCTCACGGCAATCGGCGACGACGAACACGGCACCGCCATCACCAACCACCTCCACAGCGCAGGCGTCGAGCTTCTTCCCGGATCCACTTCTCTTGAACGGACGGCAACCGCCACCGCGACATTGGCTGCCGACGGCTCAGCCAGCTACGAGTTCGACATCGCCTGGCAGCTGGCACCTGCGGCGCCGGCCATGATCCCGAAAATTCTGCACACGGGCTCGATCGCCACGTTCCTGGCCCCGGGAGCCGGCACCGTCCGCACTCTTCTCGAGCAGTGCCACCAGTCCTGCCTGGTCACTTACGACCCCAATATCCGCCCTGCTCTCCTTGGCAGCCACACCGAGGCAACGACGATCTTCGAGGACCTGCTTCCGCTCACGGACGTCGTCAAACTCAGCGACGAAGATGCACACTGGCTCTACCCCGGATGGTCCCCGGACGACGTGGCCGCCCACTTGCTGCAACATGGCGCGCGCCTGGCCGTCATCACCAAGGGCGCCGACGGTGCCCTGCTCGCCACACCTGGCGCCCGGTTCAGCATCCCGTCCGTGAAAACCGAAGTTGCCGACACCATCGGGGCAGGCGACTCCTACATGGCCGCTCTCATCTTTGGACTGCTGACCCGGGGCGAGGAAGCATTCGGGCCGATCGCGCTCGAAAACATCGGACAAACCGCGTCAATGGCCGCCGCAATCACGGTCAGCCGCCCGGGCGCCAACCCGCCGACCTCCAAAGAGCTTCTTACAAGGCTGGCCGAGCGTCAACGACCCTATGCCACCATCTAGTCCGGGTAGCCGTCCTCGCCAAACCACGCCCCCCGCGCGAACTTAGGAAGAATGGAAAGGATCCTCTTCCTGCTGGAATGGCTCCAAGACCCCGATCTGAGGCCGCCCTTCGGGACGACGAGGCGCACGCAGCCCGCCGGTTCGATGTCCAATATTGAGGCGGCCGGGGACGCTGGTTCGGATGGTGGTCAGTAGCCGCAGGGAGCGCTTGTGGCTGCCGATTCCGAACGGGCTTTGGCCGTGCCAGTTTTAAGCGGCCCGCGGCATGGCCAAGAGGAACGGCCAATAGGACCGCGAAAAATCATCGGTTCCGCTACAAAGCAGCGGCCCGGACCAGAAGACGGGGCCCCGCTGCACGGTCACGCGGCTCCGGAGACACCGGACCCACGTGTCCTTGTGCAGGAAACGATCTACGACGAGGTCGTACAGAAGTTGGCCGACAAGGCAAACCAGATCCGTCTTGGGGATCCTCTGGACCAGCCCCAGTACCCGTGTTCCTGGATTTCACCGCTGTATCCTCCGGCGGCCACCCGCGCGGCCCCTTCTGGGAAGGTGTTGGAGGAGTACAGCGCCTCAAACCCGCGTGCTTCCGGGTTGACTGCTTCGATCCAGCGGCCGTGCTCTGCGGGCTCCAAACCAGCCCCGATCAGTGCGTCGCGGTGCTTCTTGAACCAGCGCCCATAGGCCTCGGCGTCGTCCCAATCGGCAATGATGACCTGGTTATCGAAGCCCTGTTCGTCCGTGTGGACGGCGTGCTCACGGGATATCGGTCCGTCTTCTTGTGCACACAGCTCCCACATTCCAGCGGAAGCTACTTTCGCATCACTGAGGAGGACTAAAGAAGACGGTCGTTTTGAAACACGGGGCTGGGCCGTCCGCTAATGTCGCATAGGTCGAAAGGAACCTCCCGCATGCCACACGTATAGAGATGCCTTGGAGGTAAGGGAAGTCGGCCTTTCACCGCAGCCCGGCCGGAGTGAACCTTGCTTGGTACCAAATCTCAGCAGCGTTGAGTCAGTAGCGTTAAGACGGTTGTTTAGCCATGGTGTGGGCGAGGCGGTAGGAGTCGGTGCCGGTTTCGATAATGGTGCCGTTGAAAGTCCGCCGGTCCACACCCTGAACCACCAGAACGGCAGCTAAACCGGGCACCGCGGGCCGGCCCTCGTCGTCAGGCAAGCAGGACTCGATGGATATGACGCTTTGCAAGCGCTTGCGTTAATTGTTGAAATCGTCCTAGCATGGACGCATGACAGTAAGCGTGGAATCGGTCGCGGAAATGGCTGGAGTTTCTGTATCGACGGTCTCTCGTGCCCTGCGTTCCGTCCCTGGCGTGTCAGCCGCGACTCGCAAGCGCGTGCAGAATGCCGCCCGGGAATTGGGCTATTCGGCGTCTCCCGCTGCTTCGCGGCTTGCTACGGGCCGGACGCACGCTGTGGGCATTGTGGTGCCGGTCCTGGCGAAGTGGTTTTTCGGAAAGGTCATCGGTGAAGCTGCGCAGACCCTCCGCGAAGCCGGGTTTGACGTGCTCCTTTTTGAGCTGGCCACCCTTGCGCAGCGGGAGCGGTTCTTCGGTGGCGCGCATCTGCATGGCCGGACTGACGGGGTCATCATCATGGCGCTGCAACCCACGAAGGACGAGTTGGAATCGCTCACTTCGCAGGGTCAGGCAGTGGCGTTGCTGGGTGCGGAAGCGCAGGGCATCGGTTCAGTATCCGTGGACAACGTCGGCGCCGGGCGGGCTGCCGTGAGGCATCTGCTAAATCTCGGCCACGAACGGATCGCGTTCATCGGCATCCGTGATGAGGAAGGCAGCAACCTCGGCGGTGTACCTCCCTTGCAACGGCTCATGGGCTATCGGGAGGCCCTCTCCGAAGTCGGACTGCCCCGGGACAGCAAGCTTGAACAGTTGGATGAGAACAGTGTCGCCGGGGGTGCCGCTGCCATGTCGCGGCTGCTTGTCGCGGAACAGGTCCCGACAGCGGCTTTTGTCGCCTCCGATGAGATGGCCTTCGGTGTTCTCAAGGTCCTCCGCAAGGCAGGCTTGGACGTTCCACGGGATTTCTCCGTGCTGGGGTTCGACAATCATGAGCTCTGTGACGTCGTGGACCTGACAACCATGGACCACGAAGTAGCCGAACAAGGACAGGACGCCGCCCGGATCCTCCTGGACATCCTGAATGGACGGCCCCCTGCCACCCTCGTGTTTCCGGCGCGCCTGGTTGTGCGGGAGACCACCGCACCTCCCCGTGCCCTGCGCTCAACTGCCAGGACCCCGGATTCTCCTCATTCCGCCGGACACTCCGGCACCCCCTGAAAGGAAACTTCATGCAATACCGCAAACTCGGCACCGGCGGCATGTACGTCAGCGCCATAGCACTGGGCAACTGGGCTACGCATGGCGAAACCGTGGACCAGGACCTCGCCACGGAATGCGTCCGCAAGGCGCTGGATCTGGGCATCACCACTTTCGACACCGCGGACGCCTATGCAGGCACCAAGGCCGAATCCATGCTCGGCGAAGCCCTGAAGGGAGTCCGGCGCGAAGGCGTAGAGATCATGACCAAGGCGTTCTTTCCCACGGGACCGGGCAAGAACGACCGCGGCCTGTCCCGCAAGCACGTCATGGAATCCATCAACGGTTCGCTGAGGCGTCTGCAGACGGACTACGTGGACGTTTACCAGGCTCACCGCTACGACTACGAAACCCCGCTGGAGGAAACCATGGGGGCCTTCGCGGACATCGTCCATGCCGGCAAAGCCCACTACATCGGCGTGTCCGAATGGACCGTGGAAGAGATCCGGGCCGGCGCAGCGCTGGCGGCCGAACTGGGCATCCGGCTCGTGTCGAGCCAACCGCAGTACAACATGCTGTGGCGCGTGATCGAGCCTGAGGTAGTACCGGTCTGCGAAGAGCTCGGGATCACCCAGGTGTGCTGGTCACCGCTGGCTCAAGGCGTGTTGAGCGGCAAATACGGTGCTTCCACGGTTCCAGCCGGCAGCCGTTTCAGCGACGATGACGGCGGACTGAAGACCGAGCACAAGTTCATGCAGCCGGAGGTGCTGGAACGCGTGGAGAAGCTCAAGCCGATAGCCCAAGATCTAGGCGTGCCGTTAGCCACCCTGGCCGTGGCCTGGGTGTTGGCCAACCCGAACGTTTCCGCAGCGATTGTCGGCGCCAGCCGCCCCGAACAGCTCAACGACACAGTCAAAGCTGCCGAGCTGGTTCTAGGGCGCGAAACGCTTGAACTGATCGACGATACTCTTGGCGACGTCGTGGAGCGCGACCCTGCGAAGGTTGAGTCTTTCCCGGAGCGGGTTTAAGCCGGAACCGCCACAACCCATAGAGCCCCGGCTGCTAAGGCAGGTTTTTGGTGGGGTCCCGGCTGACGGGTCCTTGGGACTACTCGGAGCCTGTTGCCCTGCCATAGGGCCTCTTTGGACAGATCATCAGAACCCACTTATGCGGCAGCACCGATGCTGCCCGTAAAGAAAGTGAAACTCATGGAAGCATCACCATCGGTCTCGCGCCGTGTACTACTCACTGGAGCCAGTGCGGTTGCGCTCGGCGGATCGATTGCGCTGTCGGGACAGGTCGGGTCCGCCGCGGCAGCTACGACAATAGCCCAAGGCACTGCAACGGGCGGCTCGCTCTCGAGAGGAACATCCCGGATGCGACCGGACTATCACTTCAGCGTGCCCGACAACTGGAAGAACGACCCCCAACGACCCATCTACCTTGACGGGGAGTACCACTACTACTACTTGTACAACGCTGACTACCTCAATGGCGGTGGTGGCACATCGTGGCGCCGTGCAACCACCACCGATCACGTCACGTTCCGTGACCGGGGTGTCGCGATCAAGAAGTTCAGCAACAGCAACGGCGACTGCTGGTCAGGATGCCTCGTGGTTGACGAGCGAAACACTGCGGGATACGGAGCGGGGGCGGTAATAGCCCTTGTCACCCAAGCGCCGGAAGGCCGCCAGGCCCAGTACCTTTGGTATTCCACAGACCGCGGGCGGTCGTTTCAGGCCGGCGGCCCGGCCCCGGTGCTACCCAACCCGGGAGTGAATGATTTCCGCGATCCCAAAGTGATCTGGGACGCTGACCGTGACCGGTGGTTCATGGTCAACGCCGAAGGGCAAAAGCTCGGTTTCTACACCTCACCGGACCTGCGGTCCTGGCAGCGCGTCGGCGAGTTTCAGCGTAACGACTTGGGGGTGCTCGAGTGCCCCGACATCTTTCGTATAACAGCCGACGACGGTACCTCGCACTGGGTCCTCGGCACCAGTGCGAACGGCAAGGGTCGCGGACTGCCCGCGACGTACGCCTACTGGACTGGAGCCTTCGACGGCAGTTCCTTCACGCCCGACCGTCCCGAGCCGGAATGGCTCGATTATGGCTTTGACTTCTACGGAGCAGTGACCTACCCGCATCACGAAGCATCGGGAACCGAGGACGACACCCTTCGCCGGGCGATCGGATGGGCGAACTTCTGGGACTACCCCCACAACACACCTACCCTCGCAACCGACGCCTACAACGGCGACGACATGATCGTCCGCGATATCCGCCTCAAGCATGGAAACGGTGGCTACTACCTCGCTTCCGCCCCCACGTCCGCGCTTGGGAACCACGTGAAGTGCGAACATCGCCTGGGCGATGTGGCGGTAGCAGGTACAAAGGACCTGAAGGTCCGGTCACTGGCCTACGACCTGTCCTGCGAGCTGGTGTGGGACCCGGCCGCGCCACCCGCCAATCTTGGTCTCGAGGTATGCCGCGCCCCTGATGGTGGCAGGCATGTCGCCGCAGGTGTATTCCTGCCCGGCCCATTCTCTTACGTCAACCGGCGCCCCACGATCAACCCCACAGCCGGCGAAACCCAAACCCCGATCGACCCCTCGACAGGGCAGCTCACCATCCGCATCCTCGTGGATCGCACGAGCGTCGAGATGTTTGTCGGAGATGGGCGCGTGGTGCATTCACACCGGGTGTTCCCCCTTGAAGGAGACAATGGCATCCGCCTCTACGCCCACGAAGGAGCGGCCACGTTCCGGAACTTGACGATCCGGGAACTCACGGTCACGCCATAGCCCGTCCTCCAACTTCCTCCTGCTTCAGCCAGTACGGATGCACCTCTGTTTAACCACTGCCGTACCACGTCGGTCCGCGGAACCGCCCGACCGGTCCGCGGACTGCCGGGTCCGGAGTCTCAAAGCGCATGCTCACGCTGACCCTCCAGCAGTTGCACCGTGATGGTCTCTCAGTAGACACTGTCAATTTGCCTTCCGTCGGGGGAGTGACGCCTGGTTGTGACTTCTCATTGGGTGTTTGCGGCCACTGTCAGCCGCCGTGCATGGCTCAGCTCAATCCGAGGATGCCATCGGTGTCGGCTGGTAGGCGGTAAATTTCCAGTCGCCGCCGTCTTTGGTCCACACCGCGAGGGTGCTGTTGTTGAGGATTCTATTGCTGCCATCGACGGTGAGGTGGGCGTTCATCTGTCCAAAGACAAGGGCGGTGTCTCCGACCAGCACAATGTTGTCCACGGGGTGATCGATGCGGTGGTAGCGGAGGGTGCCCGTGCGGAGCTTGTTCAGGTACGAGTCCAGCGAATCGCGGTTTCCGCCTGTGTGCCCGTACACGAGGTCGGCGTGGCACAGGCCTTCGAAAGTGTCGTAGTCCTGGTTAAGGACCGCTGCATACCGCTGGTCTTCGAGGCCCCGGATGAGGGCGTGGTCAGGGCCGATCGTCTGCGCCAATGTGTAGGGCTCCTTCGTGGTGTTTCAGGCGGGAAAGGCAGCGGGGCACGCCGTGGGCTTCCCCCGCTGGCCATCAGGTGTGATTGTGATGAGTTAGAACGTGACGGGGTCGCCGTTCAGGGCCGCGGTGAGTAGGCGGCGGATGCTGTCGCCCGTGATTTCGCGAGGGTTGGCGTAGGGATTGCGGGTTGCGAGATCGACGGCCGTTTCGACATTCTCTTCGGTCAGCCCGAGTTCGCGCAGCGAGGCGGGGGCGCCGAGCTCGAGGCTGAGTTCGCGCAAGTAGGCGGCCGGGTCTGCGGCTCCGGTGGCCCGCCGGAGCGCTTCAACGGCGGCAGGGACTGCCGGGGCGTTGTAGGCAAGGGCGTACGGGAGGACGACGGTGTGGGTTTCGGCGTGGGGGAGGTTGAATGCGCCGCCCAGCGTGTGGCAGAGCTTGTGGTGCAAGGACATGGTCGTGGCGCCCAGGGTTGCCCCGCAGAGCCAGGCGCCGTAGAGCGCGTCGCTGCGGTGTTCGATGTTTTGGGGGTCATCAACGATGTTGGGCAGTGCGGTGATGAGGGCGCGGATTCCTTCTTCGGCCATCAGGGAGATGATTGGGGAGCCGTCGGGGGCGTAGAGGGCCTCGACGGCGTGGGCGATCGCGTTGAATCCGCTGGTGACGGACATGCCGACCGGCAGGGAGAGGGTCAGTTCCGGGTCGTAGATGACGCTGGTGGGCAGGACCCTCGGGTCCTTTCCGGTTTTCTTTACGCCGTCGGCTGTCAGTCCCCAGACCGGCGTCATTTCAGAACCCGCGTAGGTGGTGGGCAGGGCGATGATCGGGGTGCCGTATTCAAGGGCGATGGCTTTGCCCAGGCCGGTGGTGGAGCCGCCGCCGACGGCGATGCAGCCGTCGGCCCCGGCTTCGGTGGCGAAGCGCTGGGCGTCCCGGGCAGTCTCGATGGGGACGTGCATTTCGGCCTTGGCGTAGACACCGACGCTGAGATCGCCGAGGGAATCGGAGATCTCCTGGGCGAGATCCGTCTGGAATCCGGTAGCGAGGACGAGGACCCTCTTGAGGCCCAGTTTGTTGACTTCATCGGCCAGCTTGGACCTGTAGCCGGCGCCGAAGCTGACGCGCATCGGCAGTGCTTCATAGAAAAACGGGATGGACATGGCGGTCTCTCCTAAAACTCGGGGTGCAGGACAATGTCGAAGCGGCCGTGTCGGAACGGGCTTGGAATGCCGTGCCGTGCGGCATCTTCCGGGTCCGGATTCTCGGTGAAGTCCTTGACCAGGGACCCCTTGACGGCGAACACGGCATCAGAGTCGATGTAATCGCTGCCGCCGATGAAAATGTGAGTAGTCAGTTCCCGGTAGCCCGGCGCTGTGACGAGGAAGTGGATGTGGGCGGGACGGTAGGGATGGCGGTCGGTCGCCCTCAGCAGTTCGCCGACGGGTCCGTCGGTGGGGATCGGGTAGTACATCGGGACGACGCTGCGGAAGTGGAAGCGGCCCTCTGGGTCTGAGCGAAGCAGTGCCCGGCCGTTGCCGACGCTTTGGATGCCCGGCTGCTGGACGTCGTAGAAGCCCTTGGTGTCCGCCTGCCAGATGTCAATCTTGGCGTCCGGGATGGGCGTCCCGTCGATGGAGATGATGCGGCCGCTGACTACGCAGCGCGGACCTTCACTTTCGGGGGAGACGTCGTCGCCGAGTTCACGGGCCGGGGATTCGACCATGTGGAAGGGGCCGAGGACGGTCGAGTCTGTCGCCTCGGGGGTTTCCTGCCCGTTGATGGTCTCAACGAGCATGGAGACGCCGAGGACGTCGGAGAGAAGGATGAATTCCTGCCGCACGTCGGTGCAGGTCTTTCCGGTCCTGGTCAGGAAGTCGATGGCCTGTTCCCACTCCTGGATGGAAGGGGCTATGTCTTGGACGAAGGCGTGCAGGTGTGCGGTCAGGCTGCCCAGGATCTGTTTGAGTCTCTCGTCCGGGGTGGTGGAGAAGCTTTGCAGCACTTCCGAGGTGAGGGTATCGGCGTCAACGTTCGTTGCCATGGTCTCGTCTTCCTGAATGGGTGTTAGCGGGGAGGGTGATTGTCGGGGAATTCTTAGGTCGTACGTCCAGGAGACATCGACGGGGCCTTAGCGACGAGTCCCCTCCGGGTTGCAAGGCCGGCACCGGCTGCACCCTGATGCTAGTGCAGCCGGATGGCCCAGTCCGGCTAGCGTGAAGCCGTAGCCAGCCCCGGTACAGCGGCCGCCGGTTCTTCTAGGCGCAGCAGTTTTTCGGCGTTGCGGAAACTGATCTTCTCCCGGTCCGATTCGCTGATGGGTGCGTTGTCGAGGAATTTGGCGGCCTCTTCGATCGTCTCGAACGGGTAATCGGTTCCGAAGAGGATGTGTTCAGCGCCGACGGCGAGGATTGCGCAAAGCAGGGGCGCGGGCGAACACACGCCGCTGGTCGTGATGTAGAGGTTGTCCCGAAGGTATTCGGATGGTTTGCCCTTGGCCAGTTCGATGCCGTGGTGGTTGTGGAAGTCCCATCTGGAATCCAGCCGCCAAAGGGCATAGGGGAGTCCTTCGCCCATGTGGCCCAGGAGGAGCTTGGCCTTGGGGAAGTCATCGAAAACTCCGCCGAATATCAAACGGAGGGCATGGGTTGAGGTGTCGATGCCCCAGCTCCACATGGGGCCGACGAGTTCCGGGTGACCGTCCAGCACGTGGGCGGTGTCCACACCGTTGGCCGGGTGCAGATACAGCGGCACGTCGAGGCCTTCGGCGATCTCCCAGACGACGCGGAGCTTCGGGTCATCCAGATACATGCCGTTGGTGTGGGCGTTCACGAGCGCGCCCTTCATGCCGAGTTCGGTGACCGCGCGTTCGAGTTCCTTGGCTGCTGCCTGCGGGTCCTGCAGGGGAAGGGCTGCGAAGCCGGAGAATCGTGTGGGGCGTTCGGCCATGATTCCGGCGAGGAAGTCGTTCACGGTTTTGGTCTTGGCGATCGCTGTGGTCGGGTCCTGCTCGGCCTGGATGCCGGGGGAGTTCAGGGAAAGGACTTCCATGTCGATTCCGTGCAGGTCCATCTCCGGAAGCCGTTCTTCGGTGAAGTCGAGCAGGCGCCTGGAGGCGTCCGCCCAGGCCTGGGGCTGGGCGATGGAGCTGGTGCTGCTTCCGTATCCGACGAGGTCCGGGGTGACGAAGTGTTCTTCGAGGGCAATCTTTTTCAAAACGATCTCCTTTGGCCGCGAAATCAATTCACCAATATGCATTGACTTCACTAATAATGAATCCTACGCTGGCATTGTGTCAAGGATCACAGGAGTGGTCCATTTCAAGACCTGAGGATGACGATGGAAACTTTTGATGTTGCCGTAGTGGGTTACGGCCCTGTAGGCATGGCCACGGCAGCGCTGCTGGGCCAGGCCGGCCACAAGGTTGTGGTGTTGGAAAGGTACGCGGGGCTCTACAACCTGCCCCGGGCGGCCATTTTCGATGACGAGACGATGCGGACCTTCGCCCGGCTGGGAATCGCTGAGGCAATGCTGCCCAAGATCAATGCCCAGCGGAACTACGAGTGGCGCAACGCCGCCGGCGATCTGCTGATTGAGCACGAGTTTGCACTGAAGGGGCCTCGGGGTGGGCGGAGTGGTACATGATGTATCAGCCTGACCTCGAAGAGGAGCTGGACCGTCTGTGCCGCTCCATGTCGAACGTCACCGTGCGGTTCAATGCCCCCGTCGAGGGTTATGAGGAATCCGCTGACGGCGTGGACGTGAAGGTCCCGGACGGTGCCGTGCGGGCCTCCTACGTGGTGGCCTGCGACGGCGGAAACGGTTTCACCCGCGGCTGGATGGGCTCGGAGTTGGAAGACTTCGGGTTTTCCGAGCCGTGGCTGGTCTGCGACTTCCGGCTCACCGGTGACGTCGACGTTCCGCTCGCACGCCAGGTCTGCGATCCGAAGCAGCCGCAGTCCATCATTTCACTCGGCCCTGAACACCACCGCTTCAGCTTCATGCTCGACTCCGAAGAAGCATTCCTCACTGAACGCGACCCGGACCGGGTCTGGGCACGCGTCAACGACTACCTGTCCCCGGACCAGGCGGAACTCATCCGCGTGGCCACGTACACCTTCCGTTCCCTGATCGCGCACCCGTGGCGGCAGGGAAGGATCGTCCTGGCAGGCGACGCGGCACATCAGATGCCGCCGTTCCTCGGACAGGGAATGTGTTCCGGTATCCGCGACGCGCAGAACCTGGCCTTCAAACTCGAGCTCTTACTCGCAGGCAGGGCGGGGGAGAATATCCTTGACACCTACCAAAGCGAGCGGGAACCCCATGTGGCGGCCGTCGTGCACAAGGGCATCGAACTCGGCAAGGTCCAGACCATGCGCGATCCCGAGAAGGCCCGGCAGCGAGACGAGCAGTACATCGCAAACCGCCGGAACAACCTGAAGCCCGAGAAACTGAAATTCCCCGGGCTGGGCCCGGGATTCATCGCCCCCATGTCCCATCCGGCCAACGGCCGCCTCTTCATCCAGGACGAGGTCCGCACCGGGACGGCATCCGGGCGGTTCGACGAAATCTTCGGATACGGCTTCAAACTGCTCTGCCACGGCTCCTGGTACCGGGAGACCCACCCGTCATCCGCCGACATCTCCGCCGACGTCGTCGTCGTCGATCCAGAGACCGGACAGATCAGCGGCTCGTTCACGGATGTCAACGGCAGCTACCTGAACTGGTTCGGGAACAACGGCTGTTCCGCTGTTCTTGTCCGTCCCGATTTCTACGTCTACGGAGCCGCGGGAACGCGCCTTGAGTACGGTTCACTCCTCCGCGACTACCACAACGCCTGCTCAACGGTGAGCAGCACTACAGCACCAATTGGAGTGTAGGCCCATGTCAACAACACACACGACGGTCGGACAACGGCACGTCCGGGCCATCACGGAACGGTCCCTTCTGGCCATCGCCTTCGTGATCGCCGCGCTCGAAGGCTACGACCTGGCAGTCTACGGCGTGTCCGTCCCTGCCCTGCTGGCCGACGCTTCACTGCACGTAGACAAAGCCTCCGCAGGAGTGCTGGGCTCAGTCGTCGGGGCAGGCATGCTCATCGGAGCCGGCCTGGCCGGCGCCATGATGCGCCGGATCGGAGCCCTTCGGCTGATCCTGGCCAGCTGCATCATTTTCTCCGCCGGCATGGTGATCTCCGCATCGGCACAGAATGTGGCCCTCTTCGGGGCCGGCCGCGCACTTGTCGGTCTCGGCCTCGGCGTCGTCCTGCCCACGCTGCTTGCCTATGTAGCAGACCTGTCCGTCCCCACCCACCGCAACCGAAACACCGGCATCGTCATGGCCGGCTATGCCGCCGGCGGCCTGGCAGCGCCCCTGCTCGGAGCCGTCATGCTTCCGGGCGTCTCGTACCGTTGGCTCTACCTCATCGGGGTGCTCCCGGTCCTTATTATCCTGCCCTTCGCCTGGAAACTGCTGCCGGTCCCGCCGGTCCACCTCCTCCGAACCGGCAAAATTGAGGACGCACACCGACTCAGCGAGTCCATGGGCCTGCCCGTGCCGGTACTGACCGTCGCCGGAAAGCGGCACCTCGCCGGCATCGGCCCGCTCTTTTCTCCCGGAGTCGCCACCGCAACCCTGCTCTTCTGGGTGATGACATTCTGCGGCCTCCTGCTGGTCTTCGGCATCACCGCCTGGCTTCCAACGATGCTGCAGGCCAGCGGCTACTCCCTGGGATCGGCCCTGCTGCAAACCGCCGCCATGTGGGTCGGCGTCGGCGTCGGCGTCGTGATCGGCGGCCGGATCGCCGACGCCATAGGAGCCAAACCGGTGGTCATCGTGGCATTCCTGACCGGTGCCGTCAGCCTGATCGTCATGAGCCTGAACCCCAACGTGATCGTACTGTTCATCTTCATGTTCCTCAGCGGAGTGGGCTTCATCGGCTCCCAGATCCTCGTCAACGGCTTCATCCTGACCCGCTACCCCGATGACATCCGCGGAAGCGGACTTGCCTGGGCGCTCTCCTTCGGACGCCTCGGCGCCATCGTCGGACCCTCCCTCGGCGCCTGGGTCATGACCTCAGGACTCTCCCTCGAATGGAACTTCTACGCCTTCGCCATCCCGGCAGTCCTCGGAGCCATAGCCTCAATGCTCGTACCCCAAGTGAGGGTGAAGACCATTACACTACCCGCAGCGACGAATGCGCCCCGGACCGGAATCCCGGAGCCGGAAGCCTAGGATCCACTCAAGGGCACACCCCGCCAAGTACACTGGCTGCACCCCATTCGGACATCACCCACTGGGGTGTGGCCAGTAGCGCATCGGGTGCCGAGGCGAAAAGACAAAAGGAAGTGACCTGATTTGAGCGACTTGGACCAGGAGTCAGCCTCCGAGCGTCAAGGTATACAGTCCGTGGAGCTGGCAATGCGGGTACTGCAGGCCCTCGAGGCTGGCGGCGGCCCGATGTCGTTGTCCGAGATTGCCGAGGGCAGCGGCTTCCAGCCCAACAAGGCCCATCGGTACCTGGTCAGCCTCGTCCGCTCCGGGCTGGCTTCCCAGTCTCCGAAGACGGGCAGGTACGACTTCGGGCCGGCCATGCGGCGGCTTGGCGCCGAGTCCCTGCGCCGGACAAACGAAGTCTCCGTGGCCTCGGACTATGCAATGCGGCTGCGGGACGCGTGCGGGCATTCCGTCAACCTCTCAGTTTGGGGTGAGGACGGGCCGGTGGTCGTCCGCTGGGACTACGGCGCCCACGTACTCCCGTTTAATGTCCGGGTAGGTGCAAAACTTCCTATGCTGACTTCCTCCGGCGGACTTGTATTTCTCGCTTACCTGCCCGAATCCATGTCCGCCGCTGCCTTGACGGCTGACCGGGCACGATTCAGGGCCGAGGCATACTCGGACGCTGACATTAGCCGGAAGCGCAGCGAAGTCCTTGCCGCAGGCTACGCGATCACATCAGGGGGGATCATCCCCGGCATCTCCTCGATCTCGGCCCCCGTCTTTTCCTCAGTGGACTCGCTGCCCCTCGCCATCACCGTCGTCTTTCCGGCCGAAGAAGTGGACAAAGGCGAGATGGACAAGGTGACAGCTGCCCTCCTCGAAACCACACGGACAATCTCCAGCGAGTTGGGCGTTTCCACCGACAAAGCATCGTGAAGGCCGCCCTATACGGTCAGGACGTGGCGCGACATCTATTGGTGCTTCCTTTTCAGTGTCGGCGTCCGTCGTTGACATGATGCGACGAGCAGCAGGTGAGCTTTGCCGGTTGGGGTGTGACAGGCCAGACTCAGGCGGACTGCGCGAGCGGGGTGTGCATCATCCAACCTGGAAGGCCGCTTAGCCCATCTCCAAGCACGTCACCGGAGAAAGCGATACCTCCGAGCAAAACAGCATCGGTACCGATAATTGCCTGTACCGATAATTGCCTGTCGAATTTCCACCCGGTGCCCGGTCGTTCGGAGACTTCTCATCTCGACAGAGGCTCGAACGCTCTCGAAACGCAGCGGGCCGGCCTGGGCAAGGCGGCCGCCGATGGCGACAACGCTGGGAGCGATGACCTTGGCCGTGTTGGCCAATTCGGGGTGGATCTTTCCGTCTCGGTCAAATAGCAGAAGTCCCTGCCAGTTGACTGCGCTGCGGGTCAACACCATCCCCGCAGCCTCAGCCTGCTTTCCGGTTTTGGGATCCAGCGTCGCCGCGTCCACCTGCCCGGAGACGAGGGCGTTAGTGCGCGCCGTGACGTCGTTCAACACTTTGATGGTTACCTTGTCGAACTTCTGCGGGTCAGGGTTCCGATAGCCTTCCGGGCGGAAGAGAAGGGGACGACAGCGGTTGGGGCCCGCTTGCCGTTGAAGGCGAAGGTGCCTGCCAGGCAGCGGGCGGTGGCGTTGGCATGGGGGTCGGCGCCGAACCATCCCAGCGCCTCCCTCCAGCCTGGCGGATAGGACCTGCCGGCAGCGTGCACACCGTCGAAAACCATCCTGCCCTCGGTCAGGGTCCCGGTCTTATCGACGCATAAAACGTCCACACGGTCCAGGCCCACCACAGCCGCCAGTTCCTGCACCAGCACATCTTGGCGGGCAAGCCGAACGCCCCCGACCGCAAATGCAACACTGGTCATAAGCATCAGGCCCAAGGGAACCATCGCGATGGCCCCCGCCACCGTTCCAACGAGCGCCTACACCCAGGCCCCGGTACTGAAGCCACGTCCCAGCCGTCTTTCGCCTGCATCTGGCCATTGGTGACGATCGCGCCGACAGGAAGGAGCGCCCAGCTGATCCATCGAAGGACGCGGTCAATCCCGTTTGCGTATCTCCGAATTAACCAGTGGGAATCGTTTGGCTTCAGCCGTGAGCTGGCTGGCATAGGAGCCGGATCCCACGCCAACTACCCGCGCCACGCCTTGCCCGGCGGTGATGGTGGACCTCGACCGCACGGTCGAGCCCCTGGCCTTGCCCGCGGGATCAGACTCACCGGTAAGGAGGGCTTCGTCAATTTCCAGCCGATCTCCGCCGATGATTACGGCGTCTGCCACGACCTGGTCTCCGGCCTGGAGCACCGTGACCTCGTCCAAGACGACATCGGAAACTGCAACTTCCTGGACGTGGCCTTCACGGAGCACCCTTGCCCGCGGGGCATCAAGAACGGCCAGCCGGTCCAGCAACCTCTTGGCGCGGTACTCCTGGACCACGCCGATGACGGCGTTGCATGTCGAAGGGTTCTCTGTCCCGTTCGGTGTGCTGCTGCAAGGCATCAAGAGGGTGTGCACAATGTGCACACCCCGTCGACGGGCGTCCGCTCGGCTTGCATTGTGGTCCCTTCCTGCAAACTTTTCGGCCGGTGTCAGTTCATGCGTCCTGGCGTTCTGAGTGACATGACCTCCGGGAAAATCGGTGTCTGTCGCGTTGTTAGGATGGCCGGCCGCCCAGTTGTCCATCACGTGAGTCCTCTCCGCTCGTCCTGTGGTTCCATTGCGTCTATTCATGCTCTGGGCGTCGTTTCCGACATGACCCGCGGTGGCCTCGCCTATTTTGTGTCCTGCGGCCGGCGGTTTCGCGCCGGCGCTTATCCATGCCTGCCGCATGCGGTTTCGACATGACTCTCGGGTGGAACATTCGGGGGACTACCGGACCGCTACACGCGTTTCAGTGCCCCATGTAGTGGCGGCTCGCCAGCCAAAGGCCCGGCGGTCTGCAGGAAAAGGCCTCAATACCCTGTCGCATGTCCTGACGCAGTGCGATCATCCGATTATGAGCGAGAACCATGCGGAGGACGCGGTTCGGTACGTGCCCATGAGGGGATTCATGACGTGCCGCAGGGCAGAGGTGATTGGGGCACGCCCATCACCCGGCAGCTGCGCACCGTGGGCCGGCGGCGCCGGGATGCTGAATTGAAGCTTGAGCAGCATCTGCAGGAGGCCCGGCACAAAAACAAACCGCACGACGGTCCGGCGGAGCCGATACCCTCCGGATGATTCTGGAGGTGCGGGCGCTGGCCACGGTCCACCTGGCCAGCCAGAACTCGTGTGTGGCCGTCACCAGGTCGGGGATTCGGATGGGTGGACATTGACACCGGGAGCAAACCGGTTCGGCTGTGGCTGTCCGGTTGGGGATGTTGCTTCGACCGCTTGACACCGCCGCTCATTCCATGGTCTGTTGGCAAGTTTTGTTGTTTACTGGTGGTCTCTCCATTGCCGCAAGCGGAAAGAGGCGGATCATCATGGATTCGGGCCAGCTGTTGTGGATCATCATCGTCGTCGTAGTGGCTCTCGTAATTGTTGGGTTGGTGGTCTTCTTCGGCCGCAAGGGGAAGCTGAAGGCTGACCGGCGTCGGGCGATCGCGATACGCGAGAAGGCGGAGACGGATGAACTCGGCGCACGGGAGGGTGAAGCGAAGGCGGCCCGGGCGGAAGCGGACGCACAGCAGGCCAACGTGGATGCCGAACGCCTCCGTCGGGAGGCCCGCGATGGTCAGGAAGAGGCACGGAGTGTTCGTGAAGCTTCGCAGGAACGGGTCCGGGAAGCTGATTAACTGGATCCGGATGTTGATGCCGGCGGACGCCGGGACGCGCAGGCCGGGGATGGTCAGCCGGGCCCGGGCGGCGATGCCAGTCAGCCCGGCCGGCCTGCTCAAGGAACCGGGCCAGGATAAGAAACCTCCGGCGATGGCCAGAGCAGCCGCCACCAGGTCGGGCCAGAAGATCCGCTAAGGCTGCCGCTCTGATCCGCGATGGATCAGTTCCCTCCACCGTGTGAATAATTACGCTGCAGCGTCAGCAGAATCCGGTATCGGAGGACGAATGCGGGCCAGAATCATCGTCGGAATATTAGTGGTCGTCTGGCTTGTGATCGGCGTCGCCGCAGCCGTTCAGCGTGGTTATTTCGCCGGTCAGCCGGCATTCTGCGCCTCGGTTGGAACTGTCGCGCTGACAATCGTTGCGGGGCCGCTGAACTACACGGGACTGAACCCCAAGATTGCCTGTGACATTCCCCAGCCATCGCAGTAGCCCCGGGCCCGGAGCCCGGTGGTCGGGCCGGAACCGGGCTCTTGTGAAGAGCCGCCGGTAGGCCTGGATTGCGGAGTACCCACCCGGGGCCAGGCCCGGTGGCGGTGTCATTGTTGAACGTTTCAAAAAAGAAAGGCGGGTAGCGGTCATGAACGTCCTTCTGATCGTCGTAGTGGTCCTTGCGGCGCTGTTCCTCTTCGGAGGCGGACTGGTTCCTTCTTTGAACTTCCTGATCTGGGTTGGCGTGGTGCTGTTGATCCTCGCTGCCGTCGGTTTCTTCATGGGGCGCAGGAGGACCTGAATAGCCCGGGCGGCAGGAGTCTGTGTGCTGCGGGTCGTTTTGTCCTGGAATCGTCCACGGCCGCATTGATCTGGATCCGGGTGTGAACAGAGGCTTTCCGCAAGATCGGCAGGGCTCGCGTCCGCTTCGCGCAGATCGGCACCGGTGAGGTCTGGTGACCTTCCCGCTGCGCTGCCTCTTCGCCTGTCGACGCGCTCCTGGCGGCTCCCGGGCGGGCCGGCCGTTCCCCCCTAGTCAGTGGAGCAGGAGCCGGCCGCGTCGGCGGGCGGCTTACATCCGCGCGACTTTGGCCTTCACCATCAGGTAAAGGCCATAGCAGATCAGACCGGCGCCGACGGCGGTCAGCATATAAACTCCGTACGGCTGCTCGCGCAGGGCCTTCAATCCGCCGTCCAAGCCGGTGGACTCCTGAGGGTGGGCGTTAACGGTGGCAATGATGACCAGCAATCCCACCAGAAACAGTGCGATGCCCTCGGCTACGTAGCCGACCACGCCCAGCCCCGTCACAACGGACCGGCCCGTGCCCGAGGACGGCAGCCGCAGATCCTTCTTGAACGATGCCTTGAATCCGAGGACCACGAAGACAATGCCGACGACGGCGACCGCGGCCCCGATGGCGATCAGCAGTAACGCACCCCCGGGTGCTTTCATGATTGAGACCGTGAAATCGCTCGTGGACTGTCCGCTGTTCTTGCTGTGTCCGCTTGCTGAGGCAGCGAAGGTGAGCGCGATGACGGCGTACACTGCCGCCTTGCCTGAGGCGGAAAGTTTCTTCCCCACCTTCTTCTTGGCTTCCAGCTGACCGTAGGCGAACACGGCGTTACCGATTTGCCAGAGCGCCAGCGCCACACAGGCAGCGAATCCGGTCCACAGCAGCAGCAGTCCCGCGGGCTGGCCGGCGAGCTGGGCGACGGCCCCGCCCTGGTCCGCCTGTCCGGCCTTGCCGGAGGCCAACTGGATAGCGACGGACCCGGTCAGAACGTGCAACACGCCGCTGACGGCAAAACCTGCCCTGGCGGCGATCACGAGAGCCCTGGAGTTCGATGCTTCCTCGACCGCGTCCGCGGCGTCCTTCAGCTCTTTCTTCATTTTCCGATCCTCAGTGCCAGCGCGCGCAAATGCGTTGGTGTGCAACACGCTATTTTCTCACGGGAGCCCACGCTCAAACAGGCCCGGTCTGAGCCGGCGAAGACGAACTGGCCCGCGGCCGGGTCAGGGGCCGGTGCGCATGCGATCGCGTGCGCATTTCACAACGGCGGACAAGTCGAGCCCGTAGGTCGGCCCTTCGCCGGAACCGTACTCCTCGAGTCGGGCGGCGCCGCGCTCGAAAAGCCGGAGCGCGCCAACGCTGTTACCCCGGGCGGCGTGGGTAAGCCCGACGCAGATTTGGGCGAGTCCTTGCCAAAGGTTGCGTTCTTCGGCTGGCCCAGCTTTCCAGCGGGCCTCGAGTACTTCATGGGCGGCGAAGGGCCGGCCAGCTTCCACGAGACTCCGGGCCGAGACTAAAGTCTGCGCCGGCGGCAGCGGCTCCTCCGAGACCGGTTCGACGCCAGCGCTTCCGTACGGCAGCGGCCGCCCAAGAGCGTCACGTGGCCGGGCCTGTCGCGGGCGCCTTGAAGCGTCCCGATCCCTGTCACCAGTCATTGCAGTTTCCGCGCTGGGCGTCCCTGGACCTTGTCAACCTTCATACGTCCAATGCTAAGACCCGGCCGTTCGAACATCCGTCACCGCACTTAGGTCCTCTGCGGGGGCTCGTCGGAGGGTTCATGCACCCGACGTGAGGTGTCGCCACTGACCATACACAAAGCCGACTGCGCGGAATATACTTTAGCTCCCACCCCACATTGGGAGAGAAGCGATGATGCGCGGATTTGGCAGACGCAGATTGGGCGGACGCGGAATAGGTCTTATCGGGGTGATCTATCTGGTCATCGGACTGCTGGTTGCTGGAACTCACGGCTACCTCGTGGCCTGGAATATCCCGGGTAATGTTTTGGAAGGTCTGGCTGCCATACTTCTCTGGCCGCTCGTCGCGTTCTTCGCCGTCGATCTGCATGCCCTAATCGTTTGAACCCAACAAGAATCAAGCCGCGCGACGACAGGACGTACGCAGCTACGCTACGGTTGAGGCCGCTGCCTCAGGAGTGTGGCTCCAAATGCGTCCGAGGGACCCATATTCCCGGTTTGCGAATTTGGGTTGGAGTGAGCGAAGGCGGTGGCCCTGCCGAGTGAGTCAGGCAGTCTGCCGGGTGTTTGACGACCCGCGCCAGGCGTCGCTGCCCGCGCTTTGGTCTCAGCGGTTTTCTGAAGGACCTCCAAGTCGGCGCTTCTTGGTCAAGTTGTCGGGTCGGACGTCCAGCGTCACCGGCACAGGCAAGAAATCAGCGCGGGCCGGGACTTCGTTATGAGCCACGACGCCCGGACTGCTGAAGCGCCTTGAGGTGCCTGAGTTCTCGGCTCGAATACGACGACATGATCGACTCGGCAGATCATCTTCTCTGCGACGCACTGCCCGGCCACAACCGTCATGGGTGTGACGGCTCGTCCCTCCTGCACGTCCAACAAGTGGCGGCCCGCAATATAGCACTTGAGTTGTAGAACCCCTGAGTTGTATTATGGACTCGATGTGGAATGTTGACGTGGGACTAGTTGAGCCGCGGCTGTTGGGTCTTGACCAAGACTCGTATGAGCAGATTGTTGCTGCATTAGAGCTTCTCGCCGAGCGCGGACCTCAACTTGGTCGTCCATTGGTCGACACAGTGGTTCGTTCACGGCATAAGAACATGAAGGAGCTGCGGCCGGGATCGAGCGGGCGGTCGGATCGAAGTAGAACTCGGCGACGAACGAATCCAGATCGCCTGACGAAGCGACTCGGAGCGATCCGCGACGGCAGTCGTCTTGCCCGTACAGCGAGGTTCAAAAGGTGGAAAAAGTGGTGTGCACAATGTGCACACCCTGGGCCTCGGGCTCGGTCGTACCGGGGTCGGATCGGCCCGGATTCCGGATGTTTCCGCGGGATCCCAGTGTTTGCAAGGGCTGGAACCCGGTTCGAGTCCCACCTCGGGCACGCATAACCCCTCGTCAGAGGGGTTTTGCTTTAATGTGTGGACATTGACCCTCCCGCGGGTCCCTTTGACACTGTTCCCTGCTTGGCCTGGCGCCGCGGTCGCCTGTTCGGTTATGTGGGTGGCGGGTTCAGGGTCCTGGCTGGTGGGCCCTCCGCCTGCTGGGATGTGAGGTTATAGGGTCTCCGTGTGGTAACTCGAGAACGAGGTCACTGCGAGGGGCGTGAGTGACTCCTCTTCCCGGCACGCACCACCAACAGGGGGCGGTGATTCGAGGCCCTGGAACGGTAACCAGGCTCAGCGGAGTTTCCCGTCCTCCGGCAATATCGAGGTCAAACCGGCCTCTTTGTGCGGGCACCTACCGGGCCTGTGGGCTTTGGTGTGAGCGAGCCGGTAAGAGTCTGTGCCGGTCTCGATGATGGCACCATCAAAGGTGAAGCGGTCCACGATGGCGGCGCAGAGGCATGGGTCGCTGAAGGTCTTGGTCCAGCCGGAGAAGGACCAGACTAGGATCAAAAGCCTCAGCTGCCAACGGCCTCAGGAAGGGTTGTTCGTGGGCGAGATCCTGGCCGATGGTTCGGATCCTGCCATTGGTCCGTCGACCGTCGTCTTTCGCTTCCAAGGGGAGAAGTCGGCAGCTGCCAACATGCAGGCCAGCAAATCCACCACCTGCGTTAGTGGATGATGGATCTATAAATGTAACCAGAGCGCGTTGCATTCGACGGGAGGCAGGTATGGAAGAAATCTCGGATTTCCGGGCACCCTTATACGAGGTTAAGGCCAACCTTTTCAAGGGGCTGGCCCACCCCGTGAGGATCAGGGTACTGGAACTGCTCTCCGCGGCGCCGGAGGTGTCGGTTACTGACATGCTTGCCGCGACTGGGCTGGAAGCCTCCCATCTGTCGCAGCACCTGACGGTGCTGCGACGCTACCATCTGGTGAAGGGCGAACGCAGGGCCCTGCAGATGTTTTACTCGCTTGCTTACCCACAGGTCGCGGACCTTCTGGCTGTGGCCAGATTGCTGCTCAATGACATGCTCCACACCACCCGCGAACAGCTGGAATATTCGGGGGAAACATCAGTTGAGGCCGCCCCGCAGGCAGGGCCCTGTGAGGGCCCTGAATACCGCGCGCACGCTGCTGCCTTCCCGGAAGGACAACGCCGAACTGCCCCGCAGCTGGAAGGGGACCGCGTCGCCGGCGACACCGTCGGAATCGTCGCGCCGCCCTCGCGCTGGCCTCGGCGTAAGCCCCGGAGCGGGTGCGGCCAGTGGACTGATCACCGCTGTGATCACCCGGGTGGTCGCGGCTGTCTCCGGTGGATTGACCCTCCAAATCTAGTCCGTACGGTTCTGGCCGCCGGTTTCATCGCGGTGCGCCTGCTGTGCGGTGTTAGCGTCCGGCGCCTCATGCGAGGCCGGTCCGCCTATGCCGTAGAAGTCGCTTTCGGGCGAGGCATAGGCCTTTGGGGTGTCGTGCTTAGGGGTACCGGATGTCGCTTCGTTCTTGTGCGGTGTGGTGTCGTGCGGGGGTGCGCCGGTGATTTCTTCCTTCGCTTTCGTCCCGGCCTGGCTTGCCGGTTCGTGAACCTCAGGTGTTTTGTTCCCGGGGGCCCGGCGGTGTCGGAGACGTTGTCCCTGTGGGTTGGGCCTTCCCGTAAACCGCGGATTTTTGCGGCTCTCCTGACGTAACTGTGGGTGTTTTCGGAGCGCCTTAACGGCCGCACGCCGTTTCCTGTCTAGGTTTCTGACTGTCTAAGGAACAGAAACTATTAGAGCGGGAAAACGGCGTGCGAAATGCAAGACTATGGCGAACTCTGCTCGGTGTCGAGAAAACAGTCGTCGAAGCCATCGATTTTGATGACGAAGCCGGGGTCCTGGTCGCCTCGGTCCGCCCGACTGGATCGGTCCGGAACCGCTGCGGCATCTGCCGGCGCAGGTGTCCGAAATACGACCAGGGGCACGGCCGCCGGCGCTGGCGTTCCCTGGATGCCGGCACGGTCCAGGTCCAGGTGGAGGCCGACGCCCCGAGGATCCGGTGCCGTGAACACGGCGTCACCGTGGCCGCCGTCCCGTGGGCCAGGCATCAGGCCGGACACACCCATCATTTCGATGCGCAGGTCGCCTGGCTTGCCACCCAGACATCCAAGACCGCGATCACCGCGCTGATGCGCATTGCCTGGCGGACCGTCGGGGCGATCATCACCCGGGTCTGGGAGGACACGGCGGCCACTTACGACCCCTTCGCCAACCTGGTCCGGATCGGTATCGATGAGATCTCCTACAAGCGCGGGCACAAGTACCTGACCGTCGTGGTGGACCATGACAGCGGCAGGCTGGTCTGGGCCGCCGTTGGCCGGGACAAGGCCACCCTGGGCACGTTCTTCGATGCCCTCGGAGAAGAACGGTGCGCCGGGATCACGCATGTTTCCGCGGATGGCGCCGACTGGATCGCCGCTGTCGTGGCCGCCCGGTGTCCCGCCGCCATCAGGTGTGCCGACCCGTTCCACGTCGTCAAATGGGCCACCGAAGCCCTCGACGAGGTCCGCCGGGGCGCGTGGAACGACGCCCGCCGGGCGGCCCGGACCGGAGAGGCCAAACGAGGCCGGGGACGCCCGTCCAAAGACGCCCCGGCCAGGCCCCACAGCACTCTTGCCGCCGGGGTGAAGAACTCGCGCTATGCGCTGTGGAAGAACCCGGAGAACCTCACCGAAAAGCAGCAGGCCAAGCTCGCCTGGATCGTGCAGACCGACCCCGGACTCGGCCGGGCGTACTACCTCAAGGAAGGGCTGCGCACGGTCTTCAAACTGCCCTACGACGAAGCCGGAGAAGCGCTCGACAAATGGGTTGCCTGGGCGCGCCGGTGCCGCATTCCATCGTTCGTGAAACTGCAAAAGAGCATCGTCAAACACCGGGAATCCATCCTCGCAGCGATCGAGCACGGGCTCTCCAACGGACGCATCGAATCCATGAACACCAAGATCAGACTCATCACCCGCATCGCCTTCGGCTTCAAATCACCCGAGGCCCTCATCGCCCTGGCCATGCTCAGCCTCGGCGGTCACAAACCGGTGCTCCCGGGCCGAAATTAGCCCACGGATAAGTCAGGAGAGCCATTTTTGCTTTGAGTTTCCCGTAGCTGTCCCTGCCTGCCCGGGTCCCAAGGACAAAGCCGACTGCCATACCTGATACGAATACGAGCTTGTTTTTCATTATGGTGCTCCTGCTTCTTTTCGGTGACAGTCCGTGCGCTGAATCGGACCGGCATCATTGTGCGACCCGACGCGGCGAGGGTAGTGGGTTCCGGAGCGGGCCACCCGCTTCGGGGTGCGGGAGTGCTTCCGTGCGCACACCTCGCGTCGGCACGTCGCGGTGGTCGCCGGCGACCTCCTGACCGGCGTCATTGTTCATTTGGCTGTGGTTCCGTGGGCGCGGTTGCGGGTCGATGCCCAGTTTCGTCAGTGCCGTACGCACAAGCGCAGGGACCGCTCCAGGGGGAACGGCGAGTGCCTGGCTGATGCACTCATCGTCCCGTCCGTGTGCGAGCAGGGACAGCAGATCACGCTCCGCAGGGGCCAGGTTGACGGGGGACGACGTGACCGGCCGGGGCTTCCCGTCCACGGTCCGGGCGGCAGCTGAGGAGAAGTCGTGGATGACCTGGGATCTGACGGTGGCGTTGATAGGGGAGTTCCCGCCCGCTGTGCGCCGGATGGCGGACAGCAGAACATCCCGTCGGAGCTGTCGCAGCACCAGGCCGCTGGCTCCAGCGGGGACCGCTTCCCGGACCGAGAGGTCATCCTCGTAGCTGGCCAGCAGCAGGAACTGCAGCGAGGGCAGAAGACCGCGTGCGGCGCGGCAGAATTCGACTGCGGTACTGTCCTCCAGCCGGATGTCCACCACGGCAACGTTTGGCCGGATGCTCAGGACCTGCGGCAGGGCTTCAGCTGCGGAACCGGCTGTGTGCGCCGGCCTGAACCCCTCGCTGTCCAGAAGTATCCGTAGCTCCTCCCGGACCGAAGGCAGGCAGGCCAGAATCAGGACGCCCGGGCCGGGTGTCGTTGAAGGGCCGGCCTCATGCCTGTTGATTCCATTCCTCCTCGTCCTGAGTCGTCGCAGTGCGCATTTAAGTTTCGTTCGTTCGTTTGGACCCCGTAAGTGCCGATGGTCCCGCCACAGCAGCGGTGTCGGTGGGCGGGGCGGTCAGAAGAGGGGCGGGGCGCCTGCCGGGAGGATGGCTGCGATGTTCCGGGGTGTGCGGATGACCTGGCCGGCGAAGGCGAACCCGCCGCCGAACCCGAAGAGCAAGGCGGGGCTGTCCGGGGGTACTTCCCCGGTGCGTACGAGTTTAGCCAGGGCGATCGGGATGCTGGCTGATGAGGTGTTCCCGGAGTGGATCACGTCGCGGGCGGTGATTTCCCGGGGGATGCCGAGCTGGTCGGCGAGGGGTTCGATGATGCGCAGATTCGCCTGGTGCGGAATGAACGCGGCGAGATCCTCGGGGCGGATTCCCGCCAGTTCGCAGGTCCGGCGTGCCAGTTGCGCTGCCTGTGTGATGGCCCAGCGGTAGACGGTGAGGCCCTCCTGCTCCAGGTGCAGGGAGGGCTCTTCTATTCTGACTGCCTGTGCGAGGCCCGGTACTGAGCCCCAGTGGACCGGCCCGACACCGGGTTCGTCGGTGGCTGTCAGGATTGCCGCGCCGGCTCCGTCTCCGACCAGGACGCAGGTGCTACGGTCGGCCCAGTCGGTGAAGTCGCTGAGTTTTTCCGCTCCGATGACAAGGGCCGTGGTCGCGGACCCTGCCCTGATCGCCTGATCGGCGATGGCCATCGCATGGGTGAAACCGGAACAGGCGGCGTTGACGTCGAAAACGGCCGGTGACCCGGCTCCGATGCTGGCCGAGACCCGGCCAGCGGTGCTTGGGGAACGGTCCTTGGCCGTGACGGTGGCAACGATGATCAGGTCCAGGTCCACGGCGTCCAGCGCGGCGTCCTGAAGGGCGTCCAGTCCGGCCTGGATGGCCAGGTCGGCCACGGATTCGGTGTCCGCGATGCGGCGCGATTCGATGCCCACCCTGCTGCGGATCCATTCGTCACTGGTGTCCACAATCAGGCTCAGTTCACTGTTCGTGAGGATTCTGCCGGGTTGGTAGGATCCGACGCCGACGACACGGGATCCGCGGACAGGCGCGTCCGGCATGCTACGGGGCGGGGACGGGTTCATGGGTGGCTCCTGGTCTGGGTGCGGTATGGCATGACGGTGCCCGTCAGCGCGGGTGAGGGGAAACGTGTTCGGCGATGGCATGCTCCCGGGAGGGGGCGGTGAGTTCTTCGATTCGGGCTGTGAGTTCTTCGATGCGGACTGTGAGCCGGGTGAGTTCTTCGTGCATGGGTGCCTCGACGGCGCCGAGTTCGGCCGCGGTTTCAGCGGCGACGTTTTCGACGAGCCAGGAGGCGACGGCGGCGGTGACTATCCCCAGGACTGCGATGCCGCCGATCATGAGTCCGGCGGCGACGAACCGGCCTAGCTGCGTGACCGGGTAGAAGTCGCCGTAGCCGACAGTGGTGATGGTGGCCACGGCCCACCAGAGGGCGTCGCTGAAAGTGGTGATGTTCGCTCCGGTGGTGTTTTGTTCCACGTCCAGGGCGGCCAGGGCGCCGGCGTAGGTGAGCAGGGCCGCGGCAGAGAGGACATAGGCGATGATCCGGCCCCGCAGGGCGCTCCCGGCGGCGCGGTGCATCAACTGCAGGAGCGTGATCAGACGCAGCAGGCGAAGGGGCCGCAGGACGGGCAGGACCACGATGAGCAGTTCGTGGAGGTTCCGGAGAAACCATCTGCCCCGGCGGGGGGCCAGCAGAAGATTCATGGCATAGTCCACGCCGAACGCGGCCCAGGTGACCCAGATTACGGCCTCGATTGCTCCTGACCGGGCTTCGGGCAGGTTGGCGATGACCTGGAACGAGTAGGCGGCCAGGAACAGAACGGCGGCGGCGAGCAGCGGCCATTCCGACGCCCGGCGCCAGGCCTGTTGGGTCAGGGCCGGGTGGCCGGGCCGCTGCCGCGCACGGGCGGCGCCCCGGTCGCCGGGACCGGGGCGGGCGTCGTTGCCCGTCCCCGCGACGGGACGGGGCTTACGAGTCGTGTACCGCATTGCTGTTCTCCGCGGAGGGGGTGGTTCTGCGCCCGCGCAGCGTGTCGAAGAGCTCGCTCAGGCTCATGTTGGCAGCCGCTGCTGCGGCGGCGGGGGATATCCGTGCTGCCATGGCCTCGCACAGGGCCTGGACGAGGCGCTCGTGGGCCTGGTCGTTCCGGAACTGGATCATTTCCAGTTCCGCCGAGGCGGACCAGATGTTACTGAGGTGTTTGTCCATGGCTGTCCTCCTGTGCGCGGGGCCGGGCGCGGATACGGCAGATGCCGGGAGAGGCTCAGTCCTCGGTGTTGGTGGAGTGGACATCCCGTCCTCCGATCTCCCTGGCGGCCGGGGCGGCCGGGGCCGGTATGCGGTCCGGTTCGTAGTCTTGGCGGCGGAGTTCGGGATGGTGCAGGTCAAGGGCCGGGCGTTCGGAACGGATGCGGGGCAGCGAGGTGAAGTTGTGGCGCGGCGGCGGGCAGGACGTTGCCCATTCCAGGGAGGCCCCGAAGCCCCACGGGTCATCCACCCCAACCTTTTCGTTGCTGCGCCAAGTGATGTAGACGTTCCAGAAGAACGGGATCAAAGAGGCGCCCAGAAGGAAGGACGAGAAGGTGGAGAACTGGTTCATCCAGGTGAAGTTGTCCTGGGGCATGTAGTCCGCGTACCGGCGGGGCATGCCGTCGACGCCGAGCCAGTGCTGGATGAGGAAGGTGCCGTGGAAGCCAAGGAAGAGCATCCAGAAGTGGACCTTGCCCAGGCGCTCGTTGAGCATCTTGCCCGTCCATTTCGGCCACCAGAAGTAGAACCCGGCGAACATGGCGAAAACGACGGTGCCGAAGACGGTGTAGTGGAAGTGTGCCACCACGAAGTAGGTGTCGGAGACGTGGAAGTTCAGCGGCGGGGAAGACAGGATGATGCCGGTCAGTCCCCCGAAGAGGAAGGTGACCAGGAAGCCCAGGCTCCAGAGCATGGGTGTTTCGAAGGTGAGGGAGCCGCCCCACATGGTGCCGATCCAGTTGAAGAACTTCACACCGGTGGGGACGGCGATCAGCATTGTCATGAAGGCGAAGAACGGCAGCAGCACCGAGCCGGTGACGTACATGTGGTGCGCCCACACGGTGACCGAGAGCGCGGCGATGGAGATGGTCGCGTAGACGATGCCCTTGTACCCGAAGATGGGTTTGCGGCTGAAGACCGGGAAGATCTCGGAGACGATGCCGAAGAACGGCAGCGCGATGATGTACACCTCGGGGTGGCCGAAGAACCAGAACAGGTGCTGCCAGAGGATCGGGCCGCCGTTTGCCGGGTCGAAGATGTGGGCACCGAACTTGCGGTCGGCGCCGAGGGCGAACAGGGCCGCGGCCAGGGGCGGGAACGCCATCAGGATGAGGATGCCGGTGACCAGGGTGTTCCAGGTGAAGATCGGCATCCGCCACATGGTCAGGCCGGGGGCACGCATGCAGATGATGGTGGTGATGAAGTTCACCGCACCCAAGATCGTGCCGAAACCGGACAGGGCCAGGCCGAAGACCCACAGGTCTCCGCCGATTCCCGGGGTGAAGGTGGTGTCCGACAGCGGCGCGTAGGCAGTCCAGCCGAATGATGCTGCGCCCTGGGGGGTGAGGAACCCGGAGACGGCGATGAGGGAACCGAAGAGGAAGAACCAGAAAGCCAGGGCGTTCAGCCGCGGAAAGGCGACGTCGGGGGCGCCGATCTGCAGCGGCATCATGACGTTGGCGAATCCGGCGAACAGCGGGGTCGCGAACATCAGGAGCATCACGGTGCCGTGCATGGTGAAGAGCTGGTTGTACTGTTCCTTGGTCTGCAGGAGCTGCATGCCGGGTTCGAAGAGTTCGGCCCGGATCAGCAGGGCCATCACGCCGCCGAAGCAGAAGAACGTGAAGGAAGAAATCAGGTACATGTACCCGATGGTCTTGTGGTCGGTGGTCGTGATCCAGCTCACGACAATCCGGCCCTTGGATTTGGGAACCACGGGGAGAGGGACCGTGGCCGTGCTGGCGCTTGGGGTCATGAGGGGACCTCGCGATGAGAGTGTTGGGCGGGCGCGGACGGGGCCGGTGCCGGAGCGGCTGGGCTGCGGGCCAGAATGACGCAGTCCAGCGCGGGGCGGCGGGAACCGGGGACGGGCCGGGACCGGGTCTCGGCTGATTCAACGTGCAGGCCGGCCCGCCGGGCCCAGGCGGCCACCCGGGCGCTGTCGTGCAGCACGGCTGCGGTCCGTAGTCCGAGGGCGCTTTCGCGGGGGTCCGCCGGGTCGTGGCCGATGTGCAGGAAGAGCCCGCCGGGGGCCAGGCCCGGGGAGGTGCGGGCTATGGTGCCCTCAAGGTCCGCGCCGGGCAGGTGAAGGAAGGCGGCCAAGACCAGGTCAAGGCTCCCCGGGGCGGGGGTGTGGGCGGTGACGTCGGCTACCGACCAGGTGATCAGGTCCGTGACGCCCTCGGCGAAGGCGCGTTCGCGTCCGATGGCCAGGGCTTCGGTGGAAAAATCCATGGCCTGCACGTGCCAGCCGCGGCCGGCCAGCCACACCGCGTGGCGGCCGTCCCCGGCCCCGAGGTCCAGCGCCCGTCCGGGGGCCAGTCCGTTGAGTTCCGAGCGCACGGACGAGCTGGCCGGGGACCAGCCGTAATCGGCTTCGGCGTACCAGCGGTTCCAGACCGCGGCGTCGGCGGGGTAGCCGGGCCGTCCCCTTGCGTGCTTCCATGCCGGCAGCGGCATGCCGTCCACGCTCATGGCCGGCTCCTGCCCGGGCGCAGGGCTGCTGCCCCTGCGGGCCCGCCGTGTGAGTTGTTGCGCCGCCGGAAAGCGGCGATTCCGGCGGGGAAGCCGACGGTTGGGCCGGTCAGTACCACCGCGGCCAGCCAGGCCGGGTTCGTGGGCCCCGCGAAAAGTGCAGGGAGGTTGAACAGCAGAAGGGCCGCGAGTGCGAAACCCAGGAGGTATTGCGGCATGCGGTCCGGTTCGGTCCGGGGTTCCAGGGGTGCTGTTGGCGGCAAAGGATGCTCCTGATCATTCATCGGACCGTGGTACTGCCGGGAGTGGCTGCCGCGTCCCGGCCATGGACGGGGTCCTGGCCGGTGTCGGCCGCCTTGTCCTGTGAGGGATGTTCTGCGGTACGGGCGGCCCTGGCACGGGCGACGTGGCTGCGGGCGTGTTCCACGGCGGGCGGCAGATCATCGAAGAGGTGTTTGTGGTGGCGCAGGGATTCCAGCACACCGACCTTGGTGACCAAGGCCAGGTGGCGTTCCTGGATGCCTTTGATCAGCACGGTGATGCCGCGGCGTTCGAGGGCGTTGACGATGTCGGTGATGACCCGGGCCCCGGTTGCATCCAGGACCTGGAGCTGGGACATGCGGATGATGACGACATCGACGTTTCGGATCGCACTGACCCGGTCCAGGACGCGTTCGGCCGCGGCGAAGAACAGGGCCCCGTCGAGCCGGAACACGGCGATGTGCTCGTCGCCTTCCTGAATGGGGCCGGGGATCTCTTCGCGGTGCACGCCGCTGGACTTGACCAGGGTGCGCAGGGCGAAGAAGGACGCGACGGCGATGCCGATGGCCACCGCCTCGATCAGGTCGAAGGACACGGTGATCAGGGCCGTGACGAAGAAAACGACCGTGTCGGCCCGTGTTGATCCGATGACGCTGCGCAGCGTGGCCAGGGAGACCATGCGGGTGGCAGTGACCATCAGGACACCGGCGAGGGCGGCGAGCGGGATCCGGGAGACCGGGCCGGTGGCCAGGTACACGACGCCCAGCAGCACCAGGGCGTGCGTGACGGCGGCGAGCCGGGTCCGGCCGCCGGAGCGGATGTTCACGGCGGTGCGGGCGATGGCGCCGGTGGCGGGCATGCCGCCGAAGAACCCGGAACAGACGGAGGCAAGGCCCTGGCCAAGGAGTTCACGGTCGGCGTCGTAAGGGCCGGTATCGGAGATCGACGCGGCAACGCGGGCCGAGAGCAGTGACTCGATCGCGGCGAGGGCGGCGATGGTCGCGGCCGGCCCGGCCAGGGCAGTCACGGTGCCCCAGTCCAGGGCGGGGATGACCGGGGCCGGCAGGGTGTCGGGCAGGGCGCCGATCCGGGCCACCGGCAGGTCCAGCACCTGGGCTGCGATGCTGGCGATGATGATGGCGATCAGGGAGCCGGGGATCTGCGCGTGGATCCGGGGTGCGGCGATCATGATGACGGCGACCAGCGCCACCAGTGCCAGCGGGGCCAGGAGAGCGGCGGGGGATGCCGTGACGAGACCCTGGACGGCGGAGGCGGCGGCGTTGCTGCTCGGTCCGGCTTTGACGCCGAACGCGGCCGGGACCTGCTGGAGGAAGATGATCATGGCGATCCCGAGGGTGAATCCTTCGATCACCGGCCAGGGCAGCAGCGTCACGACCCGGCCGAGCTTGAGGACACCGGCGGCGACGACGATGACCCCGGCGAGGACGGCTACCGCGGCAAGGGCCCCGGCGCCATGTGTGGCGATGACGGGACCCAGGACGACGACCATCGCCCCGGTCGGGCCGGAAACCTGGATGTTGGAACCACCGAAGACGGCGGCGACGATGCCGGCGATCACGGCGGTGATCAGTCCGCTGGCTGCACCGGCCCCGGAACTGACCCCGAAGGCCAGAGCCAGCGGGAGGGCGACGATGCCGACGGTGACCCCGGCGATGAGGTCCCCTTTCCATGTGCGGGGCAGATCCGCATAGTCCCTCCGGCCGGGCAGGAGCGCCCGTGCCGCGGTCAGGGCCTTCATCGTGAGCTGCCGGCGGCAGCAGCCAGCGGGGACGTGCCCGCCGAATGTTCGAGCTGCTCGCGGGTGGTGTGCAGCATGTCGTTGAGCAGCAGACGTGCCACGGACAGCAGGTCAGCGACCTGCGGGTACGCCAGTGAATAGAACATTTGCAGGGCCCTGCGTTCGCCCTTGACCAGATGGTAGCGGCGCAGCACGGACAGGTGCTGGGACAGATGCGAGGCCTCCAGGCCCGTTGCGGCGAGAAGCTCCGTCACGGACACCTCCGGCGCCTCGCACAACAGTTCCAGCACCCTGATCCTCACCGGATGCGCCAACCCCTTGAAAAGGTTGGCCTTCACCTCGTACAACGGTGCCCGGAAATCCGAGAATTCTTCCATGCCTGCCTCCCGGCCGATCACAATATGTGCTTGCTTGACTATTTTATAGTTCCATCATCCAATATAACAGGGGCGGAACATTCCGTCCCTGTCAGGCCCGGGTTTCCGCGGACCGACGGACACTCCACACCGGCCCAGGGCATCGGCAGCTTTGCCCGACCGGGGAAAGGGGCACCCATGCCCTGCCCGATAAAGACCCCGGCGGCCGTCACGGCCCCGCCGCCCGCCAGAGGCCCGGCACCGGGGACCCCGCCCCAGCGAGACGGGCCAGGCGCGGCACGCCGCGGCCTTCCGAACCGCTGCCCGGACCCGGCCCCTCCGGTCCGTGCAGCGGCCGGGGCGGGCGGCGGCATGAGGGACCCGCGGACGGCGTCGCGGGTCGAACGGCCAGCGCCCGTTCCTGCCCCCGCGCCTCCGGCTCCGCTCATCGCGGAGGTATCGGTGGACACCTCCGGCCCGGACGTGCGCGTGGAATTCGAACTGAACAGGGCGGCAGGCAGGGGAAGCTACCTGGTCGGGCTCCGTGCCGGCGACGCGGGACGGACCACGATCCGGCACCTCACGGTCAGCCTGCGGGACGGGCGCGTCACCGGCCTGTCCACCTACGATTTCGGGACGGTCACCCGCACAGTGCATCCCCGCGGCGGCGCCTCCTGCGTGGGTGCCTCCGTCACTGCACTCTTCCCGCGGGCCTCCCTGGCCGGGCTGGGGGAGGACCGCCGCATCACCGCCTACAGCTCCCTCAACGGACAGGAACTCCAGACAGGGATTCCCCTCACCCGGGCGGTAACGGGAGGCCTCAGGCTATGAGCGGAGAGCCCGCGGATTTTTCCCGGCACAACCCGGGTACCGGCACCCCCCGGGATTATGCAATCTTTTTCACCAGGGAACCGGCAGCCAACGCAGCTGCCGTGGAGAAAGAGCTCGATGCCCATCTGGGGCAGTGCAGCAGCCTCCGTCAATGGACCGCAGCACGCGGCGCGACGCTGGCCGATGTCGCGTCGGGGGTGGAAGTTCTCGAAGGGCTCCTCACCGGGCCGGACAGGAACGGGCCCGCGCCATGGCGGCTCAGGGTCGAAACCGGGCTGTTCATCGGCACCGTCCTGGTCCGGAACCTCCCCGTGGCCCGGTGGCGCCTGTTGCCCAACGGCTACCCCGTCGTCCACCTTGCCGAAAACACCGACCTGGACGTCATTGCCCTCGCCCGGACGCGCCTGGAAACCGGCGCCCCGGACCTGAGGACCGTCCTGCCCTACGCCGAAAGCCTGACACCGGCACCCTAAATACCTGCCGGCAGCTTCCCTGCCGTTGCCGGTGACGGCAGGTCCGGCCCCGGCACGGATGCCGGGGCCGGACCTCCGCGTCTGCCGCGTCAGCTTCCGACCTTCACCGGGTGATTTGCCGCAGCTCCGCGTCACGGGGCTGAGCCGCGTTCAGACGTCCCTGCTGTCCAACCGTGACGGCAGTGCCGGTGCGGTCTGAGCCAGGGACCATGCCAGCTGCTCCTGGTTGGTCTGCAGGACGTTCAGCAGCAGCTCCCGTGCGGCGGCGAGCAGGTCCGGGACCTGCGGGGAAGCCAGTTCATAAAAGACCTGTGAACCCCGCCGGGTGGACCTCACCAGATGATGGTGGCGCAGCACTGACAAGTGCTGGGACAGGTGGGAGGCCTCCATCCCCGTGCTGGCAAGGAGGTCCGAGACGGGCACCGTGCCTTCTGCCGCCGCCAGCAGCTCCAAAACCCTGACCCGGACAGGGTGGGCCAGACCCTTGAAGAGCTCGGCTTCTACCTCGGACAGGTCCACTTGCCGGTCGGGAAATCGGTCCATCGGAACAGCCGCCTTCACTAAAAATAATCCGCGGGCACACCGGTCAAGGCGACCCCGGTCTTCCCATGGACGCATCTCCCTCCGCGGCAAAGTTCACGCGCATGAAAAAGTGCCCCTCCGGGCGCTCCCCGAACTGCTTGATTTCGACGAATGCCGCAGCCCTGTTCCGGCAGAAACCGGAAACGGCGTGCGCATTCCCTTTCCGCTCCGGGCAACCGAGCGTGGGGACGTGCTCCATTGCGGCCGGCTGCCGGATTGCAAGGGTTCCGGCTGTGATTCACCACGCCTTCTGATGCGCCAGCGGTGCCGTCCAGCCTCGGGGCACCATAACCACCCCCGGGCAGGCCAGCGGGCCCGCCCGGGGGGTAGACGATGTGGCCGGTCTGGACGGGTCGGGATACTTAGGGATAGGGCCCTTTGCCCTATGTCACGATCAGGCAAGAGCTGCCTGGACGGCCTCGATGATCTCGGGTGAGTCCGGCGCGATCGCGGAGGCAAACCGGGCCACGACCGCGCCGTCGCGGTCCACCAGGAACTTCTCGAAGTTCCACTGCACCAGGTCCGGAAGTTCGCCGGTCCTGAACTTGGTCAGCTCCGCATAGAGCGGATGCTGGTTCTCGCCCTGGACGTCTGACTTGGTGGTCAGCGGGAACGTCACGCCGAAGTTGCGTTCGCAGAACTCGGCGATCTCGGCGGCGGCCCCCGGCTCCTGCCCGGCAAACTGGTTGCACGGGACTCCCAGCACCGCGAAGCCCTGCTCCCGGAACTTGTTGTGCAGCGCCTCAAGCCCCGCGTACTGCGGCGTGAACCCGCACCGGGACGCGACGTTCACCACCAGCATCACCTCCCCCTTGAAGCGGCCGAAGTCAGTGTCCGTTCCGTCGATGAGGGTGAGTGGAATGGAGTGCAGAGCGGTCATGAGGCATCCTCGCAAAGTTGTTGGTCCCAAAGGGTCACGGTGACGGCAGGGCGACCCGCATCATTGAATGACTGTTATATTAGATGATGTATCCATCAAATAGTAAAGCCTTCGCCCGATTCCTTTGACGGTGTGGCCCGGCCGTTGCTGATTCCTGTCAGCCCTGGCCGAGGCTTTACGAACAATTTCCATGACTTTTCTACGACCGCCCCGCCCGCCGTCAGTGCGGGGGAAGGAAGAGAACCGTGCACAACATCACACACTCCAGCCTCCTGGACACCGCCCCCGTTGCTACTGACCGGCTTCTGGACTGGGTCGGGGAGGTAGCCGCCCTGACCGGACCGGACCGCATCCACTGGGTCGACGGAACCGAAGCCGAATACCGTGCGCTCACCGACGGGCTCGTCGCAGCCGGCACGCTGACGCGCCTGGCCGAGGACAAGTTCCCGAACTCCTTTGCCGCCTTCTCTGACCCCAAGGATGTCGCCCGCGTCGAAGAGCAGACCTTCATCTGCTCCGAACATGAGCGGGGCGCAGGCTTCACCAATAACTGGATGGACCCGGCGCAGATGAAGGAAAAACTGCGCGGGCTCTTCGCCGGCGCCATGCGCGGACGCACCATGTACGTGATTCCGTTCGTGATGGGCCACCTCGACGCCGAGGACCCCAAATTCGGGGTTGAGATCACCGACAGCGCCTACGTCGTCGCCTCCATGCGCATCATGGCCCACACCGGTTCCGATGTCCTGGCCAAAATGGTCGAGCTGGACGCGGACTTCGTCCCCGCGCTGCACTCCGTCGGCGCACCGCTGGAACCAGGCCAGCAGGACGTCAGCTGGCCCTGCAACGACGATAAATGGATCGTGCACTTCCCGGAGGAGAAGTCGATCTGGTCCTACGGCTCCGGCTACGGAGGCAACGCACTGCTGGGCAAGAAGTGCTACTCACTGCGCATTGCGTCCGCGATGTCCCGTCAGGAGGGCTGGCTCGCGGAACACATGCTCATCCTCAAACTCACCAGCCCGGAACAGAAGTCCTACTACATCTCCGCGGCCTTCCCCTCGGCCTGCGGCAAAACCAACCTCGCCCTGCTCAACCCCACCGTTGAGGGCTGGACGGTGGAAACCCTCGGGGATGACATCGCCTGGATACGTCCGGGCAAGGACGGGGAACTGCGGGCCACCAACCCGGAGGCGGGCCTCTTCGGCGTGGCACCGGGCACCGGATGGCAGACCAACCCCAACGCGATGGACGCCATCGCCAAGGGCAACACCATTTTCACCAACGTGGCCCTTACCGATGACGGCGGCGTCTGGTGGGAAGGGATGACCCGGGACACCCCGGAGCACCTGACCGACTGGACAGGCCAGGACTGGACCCCGGCCTCCGGCCGGCCCGCGGCCCATCCCAACTCACGGTTCTGCACCCCCATCAGCCAGGTCAGTATCCTGGCCGAGGAATACTACCAACCCGAGGGCGTGCCGCTCTCGGCCATTTTCTTCGGAGGCCGCCGGAAGACAACCATCCCCCTGGTCACCGAGTCCAGGGACTGGACAGGGGGCGTCTTCATGGGATCGACGCTGTCTTCCGAGACTACAGCGGCAGCCGCCGGTCAGGTCGGGGTCGTCCGCCGCGATCCGATGGCCATGCTTCCCTTCATCGGCTACGACGCAGGGGACTACCTCAACCACTGGCTGGAGACCGGCCGGACGGCCAATCCCGCCCGACTGCCCCGGATCTTCCTGGTGAACTGGTTCCGCCGCGGCGCCGACGGGCGTTTCCTCTGGCCCGGGTTCGGAGACAACTCCCGCGTCCTGAAATGGGCCATCGAACGGCTCGAGGGGACAGCGGCTGCCATCGAAACCCCCATCGGCTTCGTCCCAGCACCGGAATCCCTCGACATCGAAGGCCTCGACGTCGCCCCCGGACACCTCAATGCCGCCCTGGCGGTCGATTCACAGGAATGGGCCCAGGAAATCGACAGCATCGATCAGTGGTACGCCCGGTTCGGTGACTCGCTGCCCCCCGAACTGCCGGCCGAGCTGCAACATCTCAAGAACCGCTTCGCTGCCCGCCGGGGCACGCCGCGCGTCAGCTCCCGATAGGTGCCAGGCGTGGCGCCCGGTGCCCGGAACCGTCCGGGCACCGGGCGCCACGCCCATGTTCGCAGATGTCAGAGACCACCATCGGGGTGGGTCATTGGGCCCATGAAATCAAAGAGGACCGTATGAACGAAAAGATCAAGGTCGTTGGCTCCATTGTGGAACTTGACGGCGACGAGATGACCCGCATCATCTGGCAGTTCATCAAGGACCGCCTGATCGTCCCGTATCTGGATGTGGACCTGAAATACTTCGATTTGTCCATCCAGAACCGTGACGCGACCGATGACCAGGTCACGATCGACGCCGCGAACGCCATCAAGGAATACAACGTCGGCGTTAAGTGCGCAACGATAACCCCTGACGAGTCCCGGGTAGAGGAATTCGGCCTGAAGAAGATGTGGCCGTCCCCGAACGGAACGGTCCGCAACATCCTGGGCGGCGTCGTTTTCCGCGAGCCCATCATCATTTCCAACATCCCGCGCCTGGTTCCGGGCTGGAACAAGCCGATCATCATCGGCCGCCACGCTTTCGGCGACCAATACATGGCGACCAACTTCAAGATCCCGGGTCCTGGCACGCTGACCATGACCTTCACCCCCACCAACGGAGGCGAAGAGATCAAGCAGACGGTGGTCACCTACCCCGACGGGGGAGGGGTCGCCATGGGCATGTATAACTTCAACGACTCCATCCGGGATTTCGCCCGCGCCTCCTTCGCGTACGGGCTGCAGCGGAACTACCCGGTGTACCTCTCCACCAAGAACACCATCCTGAAGGCCTACGACGGGCAGTTCAAGGATCTCTTCCAGGAAGTATTCGATGCCGAGTTCAAAGACCTCTTTGAGGCAGCAGGCCTGACCTACGAGCACCGGCTGATCGATGACATGGTCGCATCGGCGATGAAGTGGGACGGCGGCTACGTCTGGGCCTGCAAGAACTACGACGGCGACGTCCAGTCCGACACCATCGCCCAGGGCTACGGCTCGCTCGGTCTCATGACCTCCGTGCTGATGACCCCGGACGGCAAGACCGTCGAGGCCGAAGCCGCACACGGCACCGTGACGCGCCACTACCGCCAGCACCAGCAGGGCAAGCCGACCTCCACCAACCCGATCGCCTCGATCTTCGCGTGGACCCGCGGCATCATGCACCGCGGCAAACTGGACAACACCATTGCCGTCATTGACTTTGCCGTCACTCTCGAAGATGTCGTCATCAAGACGGTTGAATCCGGGCAGATGACCAAGGACCTGGCGCTTCTGGTGGGACCGGACCAGGAATGGCTGAGCACAGAGGAGTTCCTCGCGGCACTGGACGACAACCTCAAGGCACGCCTGGGATAGTCCCCCAGACTGACCGTTCCTGGAGATCCAGCCGCCCGCTCGGGGAAACACCGAACGGGGGGTGCAGCTCGAGCTTGATCCGACCGGCCGCCTCCGGGGCCGGGTCCGGGGCGGGGCGTGAAGGGCCAACCGGTCAAACCCGGCGTTATTCTGGGCGGTATATCATCGGCGCAAGAGCGTCGGATGAGGCAGTTGACAAGGCCAACGGCATGTCCGGGGCCGTGGAAGGACGATCATGCTCTCTGATAACAAGCCTGATATTTTTCCCGTGGAATTCCACGCCCAGAACGGAAAAATGTTTGTGCGAACGCCGCAGGGCGAGATGCTCGTGGAACTGGCCATCAACCCTTAGGTGGCCTTTGAAGCGAACGGCAGGTCGGAAACGTCCGCCCGGATCGTTGTCGTTCAAGGAACGGCCCGCGAACTGCAGGACTGGTCGGAAATCGACGCCGCTCAGCAGAAAGCCCAGCGCCCCTGGACGCCGACCGCGAAAGGGTCCTACGTGGAGATTGCCCCCACCGGGATCACCGGCCGGCGCCGGCCCATCGACACCCAGGAGGACGCACAGGAGTAAGAGACGAGGGCCGGGTCACATACGGCCCCCTGCACCTGGCGGTTGCGGATGGAATACCCAGTTCAGCCATGCCCTCTGAAGCTTCGGATGTATTCATCCGCCTGGGCCCACCCGGCAGCCCGTTACTGCTGTTCGGATTCGGTGGAGGATTCTCCACACCGGCCAAGTCGTCCGCACCCCCGCCACAGGCACCGCGCCAGGGCCTGACGCAACACTAAGACCCGAAAAGGTCCATCAGGCCTGGGTCAGCGGCGACGAACACCAGCTCGACACTGCCCGAAAATTCCACCTCATCGCCTGGGCATCCGTCGCCCGGAACATTCTCACCGACCCCTTCGAAGGAGTCGGCATCACCACCGCCCCCGCCACCACCGACTGGGGCATCGCAACCCTGAGCACCGGCAAATGCAACTGCCAACAGCAACTAACCCAACCGGACACCGCCGGAACCACCGGCGCCCAGTCCCGACTGCGGAACTTCGAAGAAGCCATAGCCGACTACAACGCCTGCCTCGACTACCTGGCTGGCACCACCAGCGAGCCGTAGTAAACCGCAGGGCCCCTCTCAATGCTGCGAACACCATCTGGATTCCTTCTGGCACCCACAATCCCGCCCCGTCCGTCGTCCGCCGTCGACCTGTTCACGAAAGTCCGCTTGTGTTGAAACCCCGCTACGTCAAAGACTGGACCCCCCTTGCAGGCGGATTCGTCGAGATCCGGATTCAAGGACAGCTGGTGGACAACGGCTTCCTCCAGGCTGCATCATCACCCACGAAACCACTGAAGAAGGCCTGACGCCGGACGAACTATATGGGCTATGCGTCAGCTCGTGCTGTCTGGCCAACGTGTATATTACCGCCGGGTGTGCGTGAGGCCGCCGAACATCACATGGCTGAAGTCATTCAGTTGCCGATTCGCAGCGGCATCCAGCACGGGTGTCGGTAGCCGGGGATCACAGACCACCACGACGGCATGGCATCCACGACTTTATGCCGCGCGCCGTCCCGGCTGCGAAGCCGCAGCCGGGACGCCGTTAGCTACATCGACTTGCTACGTCGGAGGATCCGGCGAAGCGTGCGCATAGGTTGCTACGGGTGTGCACGGTCCCGCTGAATCAGGCTCCTCTGAGCCGAAACCCGTTTCATCGAACCCGAACTCGTGGCGGGAGCATTCGGCGCTCCTGCAAAGCCTCGCGGACGGCCGCGGATACCCTCATAGCAAGCCTTGGCCCCCTATAGCCTTCAAATTTCCAGGAGAGTCGCCGCCTCCACCGTTACCTCGTGGGGCGCCTACGGTTCAAATCCATTTCGGGGCGGCCGGAACCGCCACTGGCGCAGCCGCGCCGTCGGCCGCGGTGACGCCACCGTGGCCGCGGCCTGCGGCCCATTCGACGATGGCGGGCAGGGGTCCGGTGATGACGGTCGGGTTCTTCGCGGTGGTGTCGCCGAACGTCGGGTCCGTGCCCGTCACGTTAATAAGGAGGCCCGTGTCGGTGCCGCGGGTCTTCCAGGCGACGGTGATGTCGCGAAGGAGCCGTTCCAGGACGGGTGCGGGGATGTCGGCGAAGGTTGCGCCGTTGTCGAGGTCGACGGCGTGCATCCAGACTTCGCGGGTACGCATCCAGACCGTTTCGGTGGCGGGCACTTCGCGGCCCTGGATGGTCCGGACTTTGTGGTGCCAGGCATCCCCGGGCAGGTCCCGCCATTCGACGTTCAGGTGCACGGCGGAATGGTCGAAGAGGTGCCGCAGCGCAATCGGGCTCAGGGTCGCGCCGAAGCTGATTTCGTGGTCCCGCACCGACGTGGAGGCGTACATGGGTGTCTCCACGCCGGTGCCCGCCCACTCCACCAGCCGCGCGATCGCCCGGGCGTTGTAGCCGATGTGCGCGGTGATGTGGCGGCGGGTCCAGCCGGGCAGCAGCGACGCGCCGTCGAGGTCCGCGTCACTGAGTTCGTTGAGCTTGCGGGCGAAGAACGCCGTGCCCCGGCGCGCCTGCAGCAGTGCCGCGAGGAGTTCCGGGTCCGTGGTCCGGTCGTGGCGGGCAACCATCAGGCTTCCTTGATGACGCGGTTCTTCAGCTGGCCCAGGCCCTCGATGGTGGTGACCAGGATCTGGCCTTCCTGCAGGTAGCGTTTGGGGTCCTGGGCGTGGCCCACCCCTCCCGGGGTGCCGGTGGCGATCACATCTCCGGGGTTCAGGGTGATGATGGTGGAGATGTAGGAGACCAGGAACTCGGGCGTGAAGACGAGGTCGCCGGTGGGGGTCTGCTGCTGGATTTCGCCGTCGACCGCGGAGGTCATCAGCGGGCCGGCGGTGAATTCATCGGTGGTGACCAGGGCCGGGCCGAACGGGGTGGATTTTTCCCAGGTTTTGCCTTGGAGCCACTGGATGGTGCGGAACTGGTAGTCGCGCATGGACACATCGTTCAGGACGGCGTACCCGGCGATGTGGGCCGGGGCGTCGGCTTCGCTGATCCGGCGGCCCTTCTTGCCGATGATGACGGCGAGTTCTGCTTCCCAGTCGACGGTGTCGGATTCCTGCGGGAGGGCCAGGTCATCGTTGGGGCCGATCAGGGATTCCTGGTACTTGGCGAACAGGGTGGGGTACTCGGGGACGTCCCGGCCCATTTCCTTGATGTGGTTGCGGTAGTTGTGGCCCACGCAGATGATCTTGCCCGGGAAGGGCACCACCGGGGCGAGGTCCGCGCCCTCGATCGGGTGCGTCGCGCCGGCCGCCGCCTTCGCCTTCTCTTCCCAGGCGGAGTCCTGCAGCAGTGAGCCGACGTCGGCGAAGCCATCGATCTCAGTCAGGGCGGTCCCGTCCTGGCGGACAGCCTTCGTCGTGCCGTTTCCCGTGCGGAGGGTGAGGAGTCTCATTACTTGTTGCGTCCTTCGGTGTAGGTGCGGCTGAAGTTCAGCCGTTCGAAAATGGGGGCATCGCTGAACCGGAACAGATCAAACCCGGTTCCGGTCTGCGGGTCCGCCTGGAGCGACCATTGCTGCCAGGACGGGACGACGAAGAGGTCGCCCTTGGCCAGGGTCCTGGTTTCGCCGTTCAGCACCACAGTGCCGGTGCCTTCGAAGACCTGCCACACGCTGGAGCCAACCTCCCGGACGGCTTCGGTGGTGGCGCCGGGCCGGAGGCGGTGGAACTCGGCCCGGATGGTGGGCATCACGTCCCCGCCCGTGGTGGGGTTCGAATACCGGACGGCGGCGTGGCCCTGGGAGACGGTGGCCGGGTGGCCCTCGTCCTCCAGGAGCAGCTGTTCGGCCAGGGCCCGGTCGGTGTGTTCCCACCGGTACGCCGCGATGGGGGAGCTGGTGGTGTCATCCAGGCCCGAGAGCGGGCGCAGGCCGGGGTGGGCCCAGAGCCGTTCGGAGCGGGAGATGTCCGGGGTGGCCTCGTCGGTGACGCGTTCGGTGCCGAACTCGAAGAACCCGGCGTCGGCGTAATGCACAAACGGGATGTCCAGGCCGTCGATCCAGGCCATCGGCTCATCGGTGTCGTTATGGTGGCCGTGGAAGTTCCAGCCCGGAGTCAGCAGGAAGTCCCCGCGGGACATCCGCACCGGGTCCCCGTTCACCACCGTCCAGACACCCTCGCCCTCAACGACGAAGCGGAACGCGTTCTGGGAGTGGCGGTGTTCCGGGGCGGTCTCGCGGGCACCCAGGTACTGGATCGCTGCCCACAACGTGGGCGTGGCATACGGTGTGCCCGCCAGGCCCGGGTTCGCCAAAGCGATGGCCCGGCGTTCACCGCCGCGGCCCACCGGGACCAGGTCACCGGCACGGGCCGCCAGCGGGTACAGATCGCTCCACCGCCACACATGCGGCACGGCCTTCGGGGAAGGGACCATCGGCATCAAATCCGCGATCTCCGTCCACAAAGGGATCAGGTTCTCCCGGTCAAAATCCCGGTACAGCTCCTCCAGCTGGGCAGCTTCCTCGG